>NZ_JBFRHH010000007.1:0-738023 GCF_052115765.1 Paenibacillus sp. 2KB_20
AAGACAGAAGAATTGTATGTGGTTGCTATTAAAAGAGGATTGAAGGGCAAGGAAGATTCAATTATTGAGAATAAACCTTTGGAATTTCTGCTGGACAGAAGTAGAAAGTTAGAAGCTCCTGACATTGCTAAACCAACCGATGAAATTATAGAATATCAAGAAATTGTCGAGAAACTGCATCATTCTAGAGAGAAGCTAACGGAACTGCTCCATTCATTAGAAGACCCGTCGGTGCTAAGCAGAAGACATTTCACCCACCCCGTCTTTAAAGAGATGTTATTAATAGAATGGGTTAAATCACTGTACTTGCATGAACAAAGACATATTCAACAAATGAATGAAATTATCGAAGGATTTAAATAAATCTTTTGCTTGTTTTGATATGATATGAGAAAGAAATAAATGGGAAGTGAGAAGCTGTGGACAAAAAGGCGAAAAAGATTTTATCGCAAACGTTCTGGTCATCCAGCGGCTGGAAGAGGAGTCCTCTGCCGTTCGCTGGCGAGGATTTTGATTACGCGAAGAGCATGGGGCTGATGTTCGATCCTATCACCATCGGACATGATGAGTTGATTCAGCGGCTTCATAGCTTACATGAGACGGTGACAAAAGAAAAGGTTGCGGCTGCTTTTCTGCACAGCCTGTCCACGAGACAAGTGCATCTGCGAAGCGCGCTTTCCAGCTGGGCGCTGACCTCGCGCCTGCCTCTTCATACGTACGAAGAACGACGCTCGGCCATGCCGAATTATAGCAGCTGCGGGGATTGCAATCACGCAGGGATGCAGTCTGACCGGGATTATGTGAATACCGACTTGAACGTGCTGAATTTCGAACGGGTCAAATGGGGAGGCATCCGCTTGAATCAGCTGCTCTACTGCTGGCTCGATCTGGAGTTGTTGAGCCATGAGGAGGGCCTGATGGTGGACGATGAGGATATCGCCATTCTGAGGAAGCTGATTACAGCCGTCGAAGAATGCGCCGAATCGGAAAGCCCCCGCCATTTGGAGAAGCGCTTGAAGGATGTCCTGTCTTCAAGCAAGCATGAACGAGACGTCCTGATGGAGGTTCTTGGATATGCCGGCGTGCTGGTTCCGAAGGATACGCCCCGCACGCGTCCGAGGAGGGACGACGATTTCTTCTCGATGTCGGAGTGGCAAGGAAGCGACGGGTATTCCGAGGAGGCGCTGCAGTTTTATTTCGGCGAATATCTGTAAACCCCGCTACATCATTATAGGTTACAGAATGCGTACCGGTTTAGGATTTTAGGGGAGGGTTAGAATGGAGCCGCAATATCATACGCTGTATGATCACGGAGTGCTGACTTATATGAGGGAAAGTTTGGATCGTCTCGGAGTGCCCGATAGACGGTGGAAACGCTTGTGCATCGGGGAATGCCGGTCTTTGATCCGCAGGAGCCCCCGTTGGGTCTTCTGTTTCATGAAGCGTTACCGCTGCGGGATGTTCATGGCGACTATATTGCGATCGGAAGGGAGATCTGGAGCGAAGGGCTTCATGTCGCGATCAAAAGGGACACAGGGGCGGTATGGGCAGTAACGGAGGGCGGTATACAGAAACCGACCTACATGAACGCCTCCATCGAGAGCCTGCTCGCCTTTATGGACCGCGTGCTACGATTCAAACAGCAAACGGAGCGCTTGCAGCCCGATCCCCCTCCCATGATCTTGACGGCAGAAGAATCTCGTTTGAAACTTGAGAAGTTCAGGAGAGGGGAGATCAAGCCGAGAACCCGACCGGACGCCTCGCAGACTCAGCGCGAGTGGAAGAGCGCTTTCGAACAAATGAAGCGGGAGCTGAAAGACATGGATCTTGCTGCCGTCCGTTCCTCTTCATGGTGGGGAGTTGTGCTGGAGGAAATGAAGGATCGTTTGCGTTAGCGGATATGGCATTTTAATGTCAGGATGGGAGGATGAAATTTGGGCTTTCAGGATACATACAGATTTGGTGTGCATGCCATCATATCGAACGCCGACGGCAAGCTGCTCTTATTAAAACGGACCTATGGGAACAAGGGATGGAGTTTGCCCGGAGGCGGGGTGGACCCCGGTGAAACGATTCATGAAGCCATTTTTCGCGAATGCCGCGAAGAACTGGGCCTTACCCTGCAAGATGCGGTTTTGACCGGATTTTATTATCACAGTCATATCAACGCGCAGGTCGGCATATTCCGCTGTTCGATCCCTCTTCATGAGGAAATTATCCTTAGTTCGGAGCACTCTGAGTATAAATGGGCCGAGTTGTCGGAGCTAAGCGAAGTTCAGCGGTTAAGGGCCCAGGATGCATTGGCTTATCAAGGGGAAGTCAAAAGCCACGCGTTTTAGCATTCATCCTGTTTTTTCGAAGACCGGATTACCGTTACTACCCCATGCACAACATCAGGGTTACGCTTACTAACCCTCGTTGATGATGTTCCATCCGAAGCGGCAGAGGTTGCATCCATAAAGACATCCAGCATATAAAAAAAGAGGCTAACCGTGAGGGCGGTTAGCCTCTTTGATTTCAGTAAAACCTGATTACCTGACTCATGTCCTGAGGCCATGGCATGTGGATAAAACCTTTACTCCTTCAAAGAGCCAATCAGCAGCCCTTTTATGAAATATCGCTGCAGGAACGGATAGAACAGCACCACCGGACCGATCGTCAGAATGGCGGTGGCCATCTTCACCGATTCTTGCGGAAGCGTCTGGGTGCCGAGGATGGCGCCGCTGCTCTGCATCTGCTGGATCATGCTGATCTCGGAGTTCAGCTTAAACAGCAGGTATTGAAGGGGATACAACTTCTCGTTGTCCACCAGCATGATGGCGTTGAACCAGTTGTTCCAGTAGGCAATGCCGTAGAACAGCGTAATCGTGGCCAGAACGGGCATGCAGAGCGGGAAGTAGATCCGGAACGCGATATAGAAGTCGCTCGCGCCGTCGATCTTGGCCGCCTCCGTCAGGGAAGGCGGAATTTGGGACATGTAGTTGCGTACAAGAAACAGGTTGAACGGGTTGAACACCAGGGACGGTATGATCAGGGCCCAGATGGTGTTGTTCATGCCGAGATTCAGGTTGATCAGATACCAGGGCACCAGGCCCGTGTTAAACACCATCGTAATGAAAAAGAACAATCCGAGCCCGTTGCGGTAACGGATATGCTTGGCGGCCAGCGTATATCCGGCCATGGACGTGATTGTGACCGCAAGGATCGTGCCGACGACCGTCACGATGATCGAGATCATGTAACTCCGGTACAGCGGCGTGCTGCCGAACAGGAGCAGCTTGTAAGCATCAAGCGACAGCTCGCTCGGAAACAGCTGGTAGCCGAATTGTTTAATGCTGGCTTCGTCGGTAAAGGACACCATTAGCACAAGCAGCATCGGTAGGATGCAGAGGATGGAGATGATGCCAATCAGGGCGGTGTTTACGGCGTCGAAAAATTTGGGTCTGGACGTCATCTAAGTTAGGCTCCTTTCCGAGTGGTTCCGGCACGCTTTAGAACAAGGCATGGTCCGGATTCACCTTTTTCACGATTTTGTTGCTGCCCCATACGAGAATAAAGCCGACCACGGATTGATACAGTCCGACGGCCATCGCCTGAGCCGGATTCCCGATGGTGCGAAGGGAACGGAACACATACGTGTCAATAACGTCGACGGTCGGATACAGCAGTCCGTTGTCCTTCACGATGGCATAGATCATGTCGAAGCTGCCGTACATGATTTTGCCCAAGGCCAGCAGGGTCAGGATGGATATGGTCGGCAGCATGAGCGGAATGGTGATATGGCGGATGAGCTGCCAGCGGGTAGCGCCGTCGATCCGGCCGGCTTCGTAATAACTGTCATCAATCCCCGTAATGGCCGCCAGATAGATGACGAGGTTCATCCCGAGGTCCTTCCAGACCGCCGCGGTCGTAAGGATCCACGTCCAGTACTGTGGCGAGGCGTACCAGTTGACGGGATCAATATGGAAGAACGCCAGGATCCGGTTCAGGATGCCGTAATCGGTCGACAGCAAGCTATAGATGATGTAGCTGACGATGACCCATGACAAGAAATGCGGGAACAGAATGGTGGATTGCGTCACCCTCGAGAACCAGCGGCTGCGCAGTTCATTGAACAGAATGGCCAGCGCCATGGCTCCGAGCGTGCCGACGATGATGAATAGAAAATTGAGCTTCAAGGTGTTGAAGGTGACCTCCCACGCCCGGGGCGACGAGAAGAAGAACTTGAAATTGTCAAAGCCGACCCAGGCGGAATTGAAGAGTCCTGTCTTGAAGTTGAATTTCTGAAACGCAATGAGCATGTACGGAAGCGTGAAATAGCCGAAGACCAGCGTATAGATGGCAGCCGGTACGACGAGCAGATAGGCGGATCCGTTCGAACGGATTTCGCGCAGGAAGCCGGAGCGGCTTTTTTTCATAGGTAGGCACGTCCTTTCGTAAGTGATGGGGGCTGCAAGCGTAGCAGTTCTGATTCGAGTGTAAAGAGAGTTGCCGCGTGCAGTAAACTATGAAAATGGAGTTTGAGCGGATTGAAAGGGGGAACGCCTGCTTTAAAAAACGGCAAAAACTTCGAATTTGAGTATTTCGCACAGTGTCGCCAGGATTGAATAATAACCAGAAAAGCTTGGTTTTATAAGGGGTTTAGCCGATGAAGTCTATGAAGGGGAGTTTGGGGAGGAAAATAAAGAATGCGTTTTCATATTGATGTATGCCCTGAGCAAATGTAAGATGAGAATAAAATATCGATCCGTTCCAAGCGATCGGATGGCTAGGCAACCCTATTAAATTAACATGTATATTACATATAATGTTAGTAATTTTCATGAATGATAAGATCTCAGTTGACTATACAGACCGAATGATAAGGAGGGAGAATATGATCCGGCAGCGATTATTCCGTTATGCAGTGTATCGAAATATGTTTCTCAGCTTTGTTTTGCTCACGGCAGCGATGATTGCCCTCGTAACCGTCGTCCTGTACATGATGTTCTCCTGGAGCACCGCGAAGGAGGTAGGGAAAATATCCGAGTCGATGCTGAAGCAGAACAGCGCCGTATCCAGCGTCATCCGCGACCAGGTGTATAACGTGGGCAACCTTTTGCTCAGCGACAAGGAGATCGTGAATGCCCTTTTGGACAAAGAGGCCGATCCGGTGAAACAGTATGGAGTGTTCGGCACCCTTAACCGAGTTCAGTCCACCTATCCGTTCATCCATTCGATCGGGATCTATAACGGCTCGAATAACACGTATCTGAATACGAAGGGGATTACCAAGGAGCAGGAGAAGGCGCTGCTGGAGGAGATCAACAGCAAGAATACATCTTATTTTCACCTGTTTCCGCGCAAGATATCTTCCGCCACTTCGGCGAACCGGAGCGAAGATGTCCTTACTTTCGTCCTCCTTCCGAGCTATTATTCGCCGTTAAGCTCCAAGGGCGCGATCGTGATCAATATGAGCACCGACACCATCCAGGATTTGATCGGAGGCTACCGCAACGAAGCGGTGGATTCACTGCACGTCATTGACGACAAGGGAACCATCATCACCCATTCGGATCGGTCCCGGTTCATGGAGGATGTATCGCAGGAATCCTATGTCCAGTCCATTCTGGAAACAGACGCGGAAAGCGGTTACTTCACCCGCTCCATCGACGGCCGCAAAAGCCTCGTTACCTACGTCAAATCCAGGGATATGAACTGGACGTTTATCAGCGTAAGCCAATATCAAAATCTGTTGTTCAACATGCAGGCCCTCCGAACGTCGGCGCTGGTTCTCGCTTTGGCATGCTTCGTCGTCAGCATGTTCTTGTCGATCTGGCTGACGCATCATGCGTACAACCCGATCCGCCACCTGCTGGAGAAAATGAGCGCCATACCGAAAATGAAGGAAAACCGGCGGCAAATCAACGAATTTGCCATATTGGATACAACCTATGCCGAAATGACGGAGAAAATGAAGTCGATGGAGTCCGAGGCTTCCGTCGCCAGGCAGGCGCACGTGCTGCAGCTGCTGAAAGGCGGCGACGAGACGGCATTCCGCCGTTTGGCCCGGGAAGGCAAGGGGCCCTATTTCTTGGCGGCTGTCCTTTTGCTCGACAGCTTAGACGGCTCGCCCGGGGGCGAGGACGAGGAGCTGCAGTCCTATACCTGCGCAGCCGTCGCCCAGGCGGCCCAGCAGATGCTGGAACCGGAGGGAGCGAGCGTGGCAACGGTGGGGGACGGGACCATTGCGATCATTCTCCCCATGAAGCAGAGCCGGCTTCCGCTCCATGTATTGGGCATGCTGGAGGAGCTGCAGGGCGAGATGCTCCGCACGCTCCGCGTGTCCGTCACCGTCGGCATCGGAACTGCCGCGCAGACTTACGAGGAGCTGCGCGAATCGTTCGATTGCGCGCAGTCCTGCTTCCAGCAGCGCTTCTTCGCAGGCAAGGGCAGGATGTTCCATGGCGATCCGGTCATCGCCGCGGAGTCGGAGCATACCGAGGCGCAGTATCCAGACAAGCGGGAGAAGCGCATCATCGAGGCCATCAAGCTGCAGCAGCGGGACAAATCAGAGAAGGAAATCGATCAGTGGATTAAGGAAATTCGCGATTACAACTATCATGAAGTCATGTTTTTCATCAACCAGTTCATAGGGGGCCTGTACAAGCAGCTCAATGTCCATACGGTGAAAAATCGGGAAAGCGCCGATCTCTTCCTTGACTTTACCCGGCGGATTACCCGTTTTCAGACGCTGCAGGAAACCGCGGATGCCCTGAAGGATCTTGCCCTTAGGCTCTGCAGCCTGTCCGAGGAATCGGGAGCGGTCCGGCATGCGGAGGTAGTTGATTTTATCCAGATGTACGTACGCAAGCATTATGCAAGGCCGGATATGTCGCTCGAGCAGGTCGCGGGCGAGGTGAAGCTGTCCCGCAGCTATGTCGGCAAGCTCTTCAAGGCGCATTGCGAGCTGTCGTTCAACGATTACCTGAATGCCGTTCGACTGGAAAAGGCCCGAGAGCTCCTCGCAAGCACCGAGGAGTCGGTTCAATCGATCAGCGAGCAGGTGGGCATTCTGAATACGACCTATTTTTATACGCTGTTTAAAAAGCACTACCAGATCTCCCCGGCACAGTTCCGAAGCCAGCATGCGATCGAGACGAAAAAAGCGCAGTGACGGGCAGATAAAGTGCGGGTTCAGAAATTCGACTTTTCAGCACCGAAGTCTTTGCTTCCGATGTGCGTTTTTGCAAAACGCTTTAGGTTGGATGAAGCTAGGGACTGAGTAGCGGAGCTGAACGTTTTCATAAGAAAACGGCTTCGGAAGCATAAGCTTGCAAACCTACGTGAGCAACGGAAGGCCCGGCTGAATTCAGATTCGACGCCTTAGACTGCTTCCTGACCTGCCTCGTGATCAAAAGATGACTTTCTGAACAACCTCTTACAAGCGTTTTAAAATGGCGAAAATCATCATTTTGAAGTATACGTCATCCCTAATGTCTCCTTAAGATAGGAATCGTACCGCATGAGCAAACCAAATGAAGACAGGGGGAGACACACATGAAAAAAAGGAAAGCGCTAGCACTATGGCTAGCCGCGATATTTATGGTATCCGTAATCGCAGGCTGCTCCGGCGGGGGTGATGCCGGCGGCGAGAACGGATCGGCGAGCGGCGAGAACGGCGGAGGGGACAAGCTGCCGGTCCGGTATCTGCTTCCGGGCTCCGCGCCGCAGGATTTGGAAACGGCAGTTAAAGCGATCAACGAGAAGCTGGAGGCCGACGGTCTGAACCTCACGTATGAACCGACTTACATCGCGTGGGACGTATGGGATCAGAAGACCAACCTCATGATGTCGACGGGCGAGGAGTTCGAGCTGATTGCCATCATGCACGATACAAAAGGACCGACGGTGCTTGCCGGCAGCGGCGGAATCATTCCGATCGACGATCTGCTGGATCAGTATGGCAGCGAGCTGAAAGCTTCCATGCCGGACTGGATCTGGGAGTCGTCGAAAATCAACGGCAAGATCACGTACGTGCCGAATTTCTGGGCGGATACCGCTTATAACGATGGCATGTTCACGATCCGCACCGATCTGCTCGAGAAAAACGGTCTGAAGCCACCGACATCACCGGGGGAGCTGCTGGATGCGGCGGAGACGCTGCAGAAGAACTGGCCGCAGGACAACAAGAACGTGTATATCAAGATGCTGGAGGAGCCTGCCTACTTCCTGCATACGACATACGACACCTATCCGTTTACCGTGGCGGACAACATGATATATATCGATCAGCAGGGGAACGTGAAGTCCTGGTTTGAAACCGAGGAGTTCAAAAAAGACGTGTTGTACATGAACGAGGCATACAAGCGCGGGCTGATTATGAGCGATCTGCTTACGACACCGACGGAGGTCATCAATCAGGAGGAGCTGGCCGGGCGTTATCTGTATCGACCGGGTGACGTCGGTTTGAGCGACGCCATTCTTCAAACATTCCCGGACGCGAAGCTGGATATTTACTATTTGGCGGACCAGCCGAAATTTAGATCCTACGCGATCCGGAATTCCAACGGGATCTCGGCCACGTCTCCGCATCCGGAGGCCGGCATTCAATTTTTGAATTGGGTGTACAGCAGCCAGGAGAACATGGATCTCGTACAGAGTGGCGTGAAGGACGTCCATTGGAAGGATACCGGCAAGAATACGAAGGATTATCTGGCCAAGAACGAGAACGGTTCTCCGGCTTATGAGCTTCCGTACTGGCTGCTCGGCCACGTCGAGATGAACCGTTACCCGACGAATACAGATCCTGCGCGGCTGGAGCGCCGTACGACGGTTGCGGACGATGCCGTGAACAGCATCACGATCGGCTTCACCTTCGATCCGACAAACGTCGCTTCCCAGTACGCGAATTGCATCGCAGAGCTGAAGACCAGCGTCTATCCGGTCATGCATGGGGTCGTTAAGTACGAGGACGCCTACGATAAAATGCTGGCCGCGATGAAGTCCGCCGGTCTCGATGAAGTCGTGGAGGAATATAAACGGCAATTCGATGAGTGGAGAGCCGGTCAGTCGTAAGTGCAGACGCGATCGGCGGCAATGAACATGATTTTTAAACAGGGCAATTCCTCCCGGTTAGTGCCGGGGAGGAATTGCTTTTTTTCGTGCATGAACCATGAAGCAGGCCGTGAGGAATTTCGAATCGAGTCTAAGGGGATTCGGGAGTGATCATGGGCGCCGCCTTACGGCTTCAATTCTCCGATATTGGCCAAAATCAAAGTTTTCTCTCAAAAGTAAAGTGTTCAAGACAGGGATTCCCGGGCTAGAGTAAAGGTCATAAGAAGCCTTGAGACTTCTCAAAGAGTTAGAAGCGAAAGTCTTTATTAAGGCTGGCCGCACGGCAAGAGCCGTGCAGAATAAGGAGGACGTAGTTCATGACCAAGCAAACACAAGCCATCCGGGAAGGCTGGCAATGGTTTACGGAAAGCCGGTACGGCATGTTTATTCATTTCGGGCCTTATGCCCAATACGGGCGCGGCGAGCAGGTTCTGTTCCGGGAGCATTTGGACCAGGCCGAATACGCGCAGAAGGCCTGCGAGTGGAATCCGGAGTTCTTTGACGCCGAGCTTTGGGCGTACACCGCGCGCAAGGCGGGGATGAGATATGCCTGCTTAACAACGCGGCATCATGACGGATATTGCTTGTGGGATACGGCCACGACGGATTATTCCAGCGCGAAGCAGGCGCCCGGCCGGGATCTGGTGCGCGAATTTACCGATGCGTTCCGAGCCCAGGGGCTTCGTGTCGGCTTATATTATTCCTGGATCGATTGGCGGATCCCGGCTTACTTCGACGGACCGGAGAAGGATCCGGAGGGCTGGGAGACAATGAAGCAGTATTTGCATGCCCAAGTGGAAGAGCTGGTCACGAAATACGGGCGCATCGATCATTTCTTTTTTGACGGGGTCTGGCCGCGAACCGCGGAGGACCTGGACAGCATCAAGCTGGTGGAGCGGATGAAGTCGATTCAGCCGGACATCCTGGTCAACAACCGCCTTGGGTTGTCCGAGGAGGAGAAGCTGCATGCGGACGGCGGCGGCGGCTCGGGCGATTCTGAGGTGCTGGGCGATTTCGGCTCGCCGGAGCATGTCATCGTTCCGGATCAGAAGCGGCTGTGGGAATCCAGCCAGGTTACAACGTGGCGGTTGTGGGGGTATACGAACGGCGAACGATGGCGTCCGGCCGACGTTCTGCTCGACATGCTGTGCGAGTGCGCGGAAAAAGGGGGGACCGTGGGCGGCAATCTTCTGCTTAACGTCGGACCGCAGCCCGACGGACAGCTTCCGCCGGCCTTCGTGGAGCGGGCGCTGAAGATCGGGGAGTGGCTGGACGTTCACGGCGAGGCCATCTACGGCTCCGACGGCGGGAACCTCACGGAGTTCATCACCTACGGGCGGCAGACGATGAAAGACAACAAGCTGTATCTCATCATCCGCTTCTGGGATGGGAGGCCGGTGCTGAGGCTGGCGGACTTGGTGACGCCGGTATCACGGGTTACGCTGCTGACAACGGGGCAGGAGCTGTCGTTCCGACAGGAGGGCGACGTGCTGTGGATCAAAGGGCTGCCGCGGGAACGTCCGACCGAGCTGTTCCCGGTCATCCGCATCGAATGCGAGGAGCGGCCGCAGACCAATCAATGGGGATTGGAGCGCCTATGGACCGGCGATCCTTCCCGGATCGCCGAGTGGGCCCGGACGCGCGGAACATCCGTATACGTCGACGGCCAGCCGCGCGCGAGAAAGGAGTAAGCGATGAGAATACTGGTTTTTTACGACGAACATTTTCCTTATGAAGGCGAACGCCCATCTACCGAATCACTGGAGCGAGTGCGGGAATGGGCGGATGTCGCCGGTGCTGCGGATGTGGTCGAGCGATTGGCGGAAGGGGGCTGGGATGCCCTGATTCACCTGCATGGACCGTACTTCCCGAAGGCGGCTTGGGCGGCCATCGAAGCCCACCTGAAGGCCGGCGGCGGTCTGGTTCATGCCGGTGGCGTGCCTTTCCGCAGGCCGATTCGAGAGCTGAACGGAAGCTGGCATGCCGAACGCGAGCAGCTGGCTTATCATCAGCGAATGGATATCCATGATGCGCTGGCGGTCGACGTATCGCGCGTCCGGGAGCTGAAGGCTTCTGCCGAATTTCCGATTCTGCACGGACGCGAGGAGCTGTTCGGCATCGAGCCGACCTGGGGCTTGACGCTGCATCCGACCAAAGCGAGCGACATCCCGGCCGAGATGGGGGCATGCGGTCCGATGGACGCCGTCATCTCGCCGCTGCTGATCGGCATGGACCGTGATCGACGAGAGCGGTCCGCTCCGGTCGTCATGCTGGAACAGCATAAGGGCGATTACGCGGGGGGGCCGCTGGATTCTGATCAACCAGCAGCTGAGGGCATCGTTCTGGGATACGAAAGGGATGGACATCCTGAAGGATCTGGCCGAATACGCTGGAACAGGCGTGACAGAGCTGTGGCTGAAGCCGAACTATGCCTCTTACGAGCCGGGCGAGCAGATGCGGTTGACGATCCAGCTGCAGACGCTGTCCCGGACGTCCGCCCCGGCGCAGACCTGGCATTTTGCGGTGAGTCTTATCAAGGAAGACGACGGCGAGATCGTCTGGACCGGACACGAGAAGTCGGAAGCCGGCATGGAACAGCGGGATCTGCAGCAGCTTCGCTTGTCCGTACCCGTACGGCTGGAAGCGGGCTTGTACCGGATCGTTTGCGAAGCCGAGTCCGATTCCGGGGAGCGCCGCACCCTGACCCAGGCGATATGGGGCGTTGATCGTCCGCTGCTGCAGGCGGGAGAGCGGCTGGAATGCGGGCGAGATTACTTCCACCGCGGCGGGCGGACGGTTCCGATCGTTGGCATGACGTACATGACCTCCGACGTCGCACGCAAATTTCTCCATCTGCCGAACGTGCAGCGATGGGATGCGGATATGGCGGAGATGAAGCGGGCGGGGATCAACCTGATTCGGACGGGTATATGGACAGGATACCGGATGATCATGTACGCCGACGGACATGCTGCCGAGGACGTTATGCGGGCGATCGATGCCTTTATCCTGACGGCCAAGCGGCATGAGCTGGAAGTGACGTTTACGTTCTTCTCGTTTGCTCCCGAAGCCTGGGAAGGCGAGAACCCGTACCTGGATCCGCGATCGGTGGAGGCGCAAAAACGCTTCGTCGCCTCCATCGTGGGTCGTCACAGGGGCACGACCAACGTACATTGGGACCTGATCAATGAGCCTTCGCTGTTCGATCCGAAGCGAATCTTCGAGGGGCCGGTATCGATAGGGGACCGATTCGAGCGGCAAGCTTGGTCCGAGTGGCTCCGGGAGCGCCACAGGGATGATCTCACGCTGCTTCAGGAGCGCTGGAACATGACGCCTGGCGAGCTTCCGTCCTTCGACTCGGCGCCGGCGCCGAGTCCGGACGATAAGCTGTTCAACAGCGTGCTGCAGCCGAAGAAGTGGGGACCGTGGATCGATTTCACGCTGTTCACCATGGATATGCACAATCGGTGGGCATCCGAGCTCATCGGCACCATTCGCCGCTCCGATCCCCGCCAACTGGTGACGGTCGGGCAGGATGAGGGTATCTGCTCCCAGCGCCCGTCGCCGTCGTTCTATGGCCCCGCAGTCGATTATACGACGGTCCACTCCTGGTGGCAGAACGATCACCTGGCTTGGGACGGTATATTCACCAAAACGCCGGACAAGCCGAATCTGATCCAGGAGACCGGCATCATGCACGTGCAGCGTCCGGACGGCATCGCCAAACGGACGGAGGAAGAGTTGCGCAGCATTCTGGAGCGCAAGTATGCCTATGCGTTTTCGACAGGAGGCGCGGGGGCCGTGCAGTGGATTTGGAATATTAACTACTTCATGGATAACGCCAACGAATCCAACATCGGGGCGCTTCGGGCGGACGGAACGCAGAAGCCCGAAGCGGATGTGTCCTATGACTTCGGCCGCTTCATGAAGGAAGCAGCCGGCCTGTTCGACGATGAACGGCAGCTCGAGGACATCGCCGTCGTTTACCCGTATTCGAATGATTTTTCCAGCCGCAAGCTGGCATACGAAGCAACGACGAGGGCTATGCGCGCGTTGACGTTCGGCATGAACGTCCATCCGCGAGGCATCGGCGAATACCAGTTGGAGGATCTGAAGCGCTATCCTGCCAAGCTGATCATTGTGCCGAGCGCGCACAATTTCGACGATACCGCGTTTGATCAGCTCCTCGACCTGGCAAGGGAAGGGAGCACGGTCCTGTGGACGGGCCCGCTGCGCAACGATGCGTATTGGGGGCCGGCGCCGCACCGCCTGCAGCAGGAGATCGGCGAAACCGTCCATGCTAACGTTCTTCGGGAAGAAACGCTGGAGCTGGCGGGAGAGCATTTCGCCGTTTCGTTCGGCGAACGGAAGATTAACGCGCTGGCGGTGGATCGCCCGGCGGGCCGGTTGGATGGGACGCTAGAGCCCATCACGGTTATCTTGGGCGCGGGACGGTTCGTCTGGTACCCGCTCCCGGTCGAGATGAACGAGCGGTGGGAGCCGATCCAAGCGTTGTACGCGGAAGCTATCCGCTCCGCAGCCGTTTCGCCTGAGCTGGAATGGCTGAAGGGAGGCGAGCTGCCCGGAATCTACGGCCGCAAGCTGGCATTCGGGCATGGAAGCTTGTACGTCTTCGTCTCCGAGCATGGGGCAAGCGCAGAAGTTGAGGTAAGGGATCCGGTAACCGAGGCGGTTTATGCCTTCGAATTGGAACGGGAGCGGACCGTGATGTTCATGACCGATGCCGGGGGACAAGTGCGGACCGTATACCGGCCGGAGGAGGTACGGATCCGGCAGAGCCAACCATCTTGAGGCGTACTCGCCCCTTAAACGGTTGGAAGAGGGTTCTTTCTGTTGACCTGGATAGTCACAGCGCGGCCTTCTGCACGATACACATAGAGGAGGTTCTCCGGTCGAGCGGATCGTGCCGGAGGGCCTTTTTCTTCAATTGGGAACGTCGGAAGGGCTGCTGCTTGGGCGGTGTGGCGTTGAATTCGATGGGAAAGAGCCTAAACCCGAACCCTTATAGGATGGGGGAACATTCAACGAACGGTTGTATGTAATCATATTTTGAACGATTTTAACTGGAAAAAGGAAGGGTGTGCGCCATGGACTACAAGGACGCTGCATGGCCAGTTTCGCGGCGGGTCGAGGACTTGCTGGAGCGGATGACGGCGGCGGAGAAAATCGGACAGCTGATCCAGCCGTTCGGCTGGAAAGCTTACATAAGGAACGACGACGGTACGATCAAGCTTACCGAGGAGTTCAAGTCGCAGCTTGCGGAGGGAGGAATCGGTTCTTTGTACGGTACGCTGCGGGCCGATCCCTGGACCGGGGTGACGCTGGCGAACGGACTGTCCCCGCGGGAAGGGGCGGAAGCGGTTAATGCGATTCAGCGTTACGCGATGAAGCACTCTCGACTGGGGATTCCGATTCTGTTCGGGGAAGAATGCTCCCACGGACATATGGCGATCGGGGCGACGGTGTTCCCCGTACCGCTCACGATCGGAAGCACCTGGAACACGGAACTGTTCCGCAGCATAAGCCGCGCCGTTGCCGCCGAGACAAGGGCTCAGGGGGGAGCAGCCACCTATTCGCCGGTGCTGGACGTGGTACGCGATCCCCGCTGGGGCCGTACCGAAGAAACCTTCGGCGAGGACCCCCATTTGGTGGCCGAATTTGCGGTTGCCGCCGTGCAGGGACTGCAAGGAGAGCGCCTTGATTCGCATACCAGCCTGCTGGCTACGCTGAAGCATTTCGCAGGCTACGGCGCTTCCGAAGGAGGGCGCAATGGGGCACCGGTGCATATCGGGCTCCGGGAGCTCCACGAAGTCGATCTGCTGCCGTTTCGCAAGGCCGTTGAAGCGGGAGCCTTGTCGGTCATGACGGCCTACAACGAAATCGATGGAGTACCTTGCACGTCCAGCCGGTACCTGCTGCAAGACGTGCTCCGCGAGGCATGGAACTTCGACGGCTTTGTCATTACCGATTGCGGCGCTATCCATATGTTGGCATGCGGTCATAATACGGCCGGAAATGGCGTGGAAGCGGCAGCCCAGTCGCTAAAGGCTGGTGTCGACATGGAGATGTCCGGGACCATGTTCCGGGCACATCTTCACCAAGCGCTGGAGCAAGGGCTGATCACCGAAGACGATCTGAATAAGGCAGCCAGCCGCGTGTTGGAACTGAAGTTTCGGCTGGGTCTCTTTGATCGGCCTTATATGGATCCAGCCTGGGCAGAGCAGGTCATAGGCTGCAAAGAGCATATCGCACTGGCCTACCAAGCAGCGGCTGAAGGAATCGTGCTCCTGAAGAACGAGGGGAACATGCTGCCTCTGGGTCCGAGTATCGGAACGATTGCCGTCATTGGCCCCAACGCCCATGCGCCGTATAATCAGCTTGGCGATTATACCTCCCCTCAGCCGCCGGGGCAGATCGTGACGGTGCTGGACGGCATCCGCCGACGGCTGGGAGACAGCCGCGTTCTGTATGCGCCGGGCTGCCGCATTCAAGGCGATTCAAGGGAAGGGTTTCCTGGGGCGCTGGCGTGCGCCGAGCAAGCCGATGTCATCGTGATGGTGCTTGGCGGCTCCAGCGCACGGGATTTCGGGGAGGGCACCATCGATCTGAGAACCGGCGCCTCGGTCGTGACCGGGCATGCCGAGAGCGATATGGAATGTGGGGAAGGAATTGACCGCTCGACCCTGACGCTGATGGGCGTGCAGTTGGAGTTGCTGCAGGAGCTCCAAAAGCTTGGCAAGCCGGTGGTCGTCGTCTATATTAACGGACGGCCGATTACGGAGCCGTGGATCGACGAGTTTATTCCGGCGATCGTAGAAGCTTGGTATCCCGGCCAGGAGG
Organism: Paenibacillus sp. 2KB_20; assembly: GCF_052115765.1. Taxonomy (NCBI): domain Bacteria; kingdom Bacillati; phylum Bacillota; class Bacilli; order Caryophanales; family Paenibacillaceae; genus Paenibacillus; species Paenibacillus sp. 2KB_20. The sequence goes on from NZ_JBFRHH010000007.1 coordinate 15,958, forward strand.
GAGGCAACGCGATCGCGGACGTACTGTTCGGCGACGTCAATCCGTCCGGTCGGCTGCCGCTGTCCATTCCGAAGGAGGTCGGTCAGCTGCCGATTCCTTATAATGCAAGACGGACCCGGGGCAAGCGTTACCTGGAGACGGATTTGGAGCCCCAATATCCGTTCGGCTACGGGTTAAGTTATACGGAATTCCGTTACGGCCACCTGACGGTCGAGCCGGAGTTCATCCCAATAGGTGGCGAAACCACGGTCCGGATCGACGTGACAAACTCGGGAGCTCGGGACGGCGTGGAAGTCGTTCAGCTGTACGTTTCGGACCTGGCCGCTTCCGTTACCCGTCCCGAGAAGGCGTTGAAAGGGTTCCGCAAGGTATTCCTGAAGGCTGGAGAGACGCAGGAAGTAACATTCATCATCGGCAGCGAGCAGCTGGAACTAATCGGCCTTGACATGAAGCCCCTGGTGGAGCCCGGCGAGTTCCGCATTCAGGTCGGCCCCGACTCGACAAGAGGAGAGATCGCGAGTTTACAGGTGAAAGGCTAAGAATCACAAGGTCCAATGGGGCTGAACGCGTTGAAAAAAGGATAACCGAATCCAATGGAGAATACCCATATATAAAGCCAATTGTTGTGCTCATATCGGGTGTAGAATCCGTGGGCTTTTTCGACGGGATCGATGTTGTATTAGGATATCGTGCATTCCGATCGACCGATAAAGCGATCAAGAGAGGAGAGAGCAGAATGAACAAACCGTATCTTCAATTGTACGACTATCACATGTGGGCGAACGAAAGAGTTTTGAATCATTTGCAATCCTTGCCGGAAGGCGTGTTTCTCCAGGAAGTGAATCTGGGCTTCAACTCCATCGCGGAAGTCCTCGGTCACCTTGCAGCTGCGGAGGAAGTTTGGTTTGCCCGAATCAAGGAGGAAAGTCCTCCGTCGCTTGTCGCGAGACCATTTGCAAATATGGAAGCAGCTCGTCAATACATGAGCCAGCTCCAAACCGAGCATCGTGAATATTTAACGTCGGCTCACGATATGGGGAAGGTTGTGACTTATCACAACACTGCGGGGGAAGTATTTCAAAATTCGATTTCGGAGATTCTCCAGCAGGTCGTAAATCATGGAACATATCATAGAGGCAATATCACTACAATGCTCCGGCATTTGGGATACAAGGGGATCATAACGGATTACATTGCCTTTTTAAGAGCGTAGCTTAAACGCACCACACATAGGGGACTTCCTGTTGCCATGATTTTCATGAGCCGGGGGAGTCCTTTTGCTATTTTTACCAAACGGAAATGAGGATGTAATATAGAATGAGAATGCTAGGAACAGGAAGGATGGTATTATGAAAATATACAGGCTGGATGAGCTGGAAGGTTCATGTTACATAGAGGTATTGCCGGGGCCTTACCGGAATCGGTGCTGGAACGTGGATTCGATCTATATGGATGAAGAGACTTTCGGTTACCTGGAAAGCGCCGTTGAAAAAGAATATGAACCGTACGACCACTATGCATTCAATGAATTGGATGCAGAAAGATGGAGGCGGATCGTGAACAGACTTGAAGAAACCCTGATTTTTTTGAAAGGCCGTCCCCAAGCGGAGGAGTTGAAGGAGCATATTGGCTTCATATTTACTTCGTCTGAAACGGATTTTATCGAGGCCCTGGAAGAGAATATGGATCAATTAATCCGGCTCATGCAGGAATTCGTGGACTGGATCGCGCTTCAACTGCAGAATCACAAGGTCATTAGCATACTAGGCATATAGATCAATCAATCATTATCGATTAAAAACCCAAGCGTTAAATATGACTCCATTCGCTACGATGCGAAGAAGAACACCAGGGTCTTGAATGTGCCTTGGGAATCGTTTTAAGTAGAGATTGTTTATAAATATAAATGGTATAGTTCTTCCTGTGGCTCTCTTATATGATGTAAGGAATGCCTCTAAAGAAATAGATACTAATCGCTTCACCTACCATGCGGATTACAGGTTCAAACTTTACGATCCTGTTTAGCCACCAGGCTCGCAATAGACGGAAGCATCATTAACTATAATCGAAAAGGTGATTGCTATGAAAACAATTAGAAGATCCAAAATCGTTGAAGGTACAACCATCCCGGGGATGATTTGCAACGGAGGGCAGTACTTTTATATTGATGTAGATATTTATGATGATGGAATGACGAATTGCTGGGAGCTTGTTGACCTTAAAGGCTTAAAAAACAAGATCGACTCCAACTGGCTGACGCCTGTCGTACCGGTTGGCCAAAATCTGTCTATACATGGCCTGGGTGCGTTCCAAGTCAAGGAAGCGAACTGGAGATTTAATCAAGAAAGCTACTATGAGCACATTGAGCAGACCATTCGGCTCTTGAATCCGGAATTCGTGAATATATATGAAATTTCAGAGCGGGAGCAGAAGCAATGGGAAGCCAGAAGAGTGGCCCATTCTCCCCGTCCCACTGATTTTTATGTAAAAAGCGAACTGTTCATCAGACGGTGGAGGGTGACAGCTTCAACATTTTCATGAAATACGAAGGTGCGAACTATTTAGTTCATCTGAATGTTTACCAGGACGGTCAAGTCATGATCTACAACCTGCCTCAAGACGTCCAGTGCCATCTTGACGAAGCAAACGTTTGGTTTCAGGACGGGACTTTGTTTACTACCTTTGATAGGGAATTGCCTATTCGCATGGCCGGACTTGGAGAGGTTACATTATCTGAACCGCTGTATGCGGCAGAGATCGAGGAGAAACATAAGGAATTCATGGATCTTCACAAGAAACTGAATGGAGAGAAAACAGCGCTCGAAGAATGCAGGGATGCTTATTATTTATATTTAGAAAATCCCATCGAGTTTTACAGAGAAAAACTTAGAGAGAAATATGAACGAGTACCTGAGCATGAGAGAATGTATCTAGGCGATATGGATACTAAAGATTGGGATTACCAAAGAATCCTCTATCGACCGGATGAGAAAAGAGAAGTGTAATGATACTGATTTAGAGGGCATTAACAGCGAAAAAATACATATAGATTGGAGAGTTTTATCCTATGTATAGTTTGTACGGAGAGCTGTGTACGGAAGTGTATGATCTGAGTAAACCTTTAGGTTTCTCGTTTGGTGACGTGGAGTATTATTTAGAGCGTCTGAAGGACGTAAAAGGAAAAGTCCTGGAAGTCGGCTGTGGATCAGGCAGAGTGTTAATTCCGTTGCTTCAAGCGGGGATCGATATGGAAGGTGTCGATAACTCAGCAGCCATGCTGGATTCTTGCAGAAGACGAGTCGAGGAATTGGGCCTTGCAACTAAACTGTATGAAGACGAAATGCATAACTTTGCATTGACGGATTCATATGAAGCCATTATCATTCCCGCCGGATCTTTCCAATTAGTGGAGGGTCGGGAGCAGGCAGTCGCCGCACTGCATCATTTTTATTCTCATCTGAAACCTGGTGGCAGATTAATTATGGATTTGTTTATTCCTACTGATATCCAAGCGAATCATGCCTCTACTAGAACTTGGGAAACTTCTGATCATGAAGTGATCATATTAGAAGAAAGAATCACGGAAATGAATCTGCTGGAGCAGAAAACTGTGTCGATTATGAAATATGAAAAGTGGAAGGAAGGGAATCTGATTCAGACCGAGCTGCAACGGTTTCCTCTAAGTTGGTATGGATATCACGAATTTGAACTCATGCTAGAGAAGCAGGGTTATGAAGAGATCACGAAATCGGCTGACTATGCATGGTTGAATAAACCCGTTAAAGCGGATCAGATGATTACATTCGAGGCTAGGAAAGCTCCGATAGGGCGCTAGTAGAACTAGTGCTCTCAGGGGGAGAATCCATAGGTGCCGTGGGAACCCTGTGCAGGGATTAATTAGAATCAGTGAGGTGATTGAATGCCGTATGACGCAGACTTAACCTCCGTAGATGTGGATCGATTACTCCAATACCTCGAATATTTCCAGGATCCTGGGTCCGTTTTTTATCATGAAGTAAATGGATACATGTGCGAAAGTGAGAAAATTGGAAGTTTTCGTAAAGCGTTAGATGATGTCGGCTTCTTAATGGTATTTAACTGGAGCGACTGGTTAATGGAGAACGAGATCTATAGGAACTTAGATAACAATATGGATAGCAGCATCATGAACGTTGATCTGGAAACCCTTAGAAAATTAATGACCAGTTATATTCGCGGGGATCGATTTAACGAAGGGTTATTTATCAGCGTATGTATGAAAGGGCATGCAGCTCAAATTTTGTTAAGACTGAGAGAATTAAAGGGCAAGTTATCATGATCATTCGCATACTTGTCATCGTCGGCATGTTGGTAGAGCAATATAAAACAGAGCAAGATGCGATAGATAGGTATATCGAAACCGAGAAAATAAGAGGAACACTTATTCAATTTAAGTGATGATAAAAGATACTTCTGGCCGAATATAAAAGGCATGCCTATTTCGTTGGGGAATTGATCGAAACAGAGGAGGGCTTTGCAGCTGTGAAGCTGACTCCAACGCTCGATATTGGAAATACAAATGGCGTTATATTGGACTGCAAAACTTGAGATGGCAGTCAGCACGATAAAATATAACTACAATTGAATCTTGGGTGGGCATGGTTTCGCTTCGAAAGGGGGTGAAGCCGTGGAGGTAAAGGATGCATTAACGATTATGTTTCTGTTTGGATCGTTCATTCTTGCTCTTTTAACATACATTAATAATAACAACAAGAAAAAGTAAAAACCCACCCAAAGGTTAAGCGCCGAAGGTGGGTTTTTCGTTCCTGAATGACTTAGAAGGGAATAAACCATCCAAGCCAACTGTATTGACCAAGTGTTCGCCGCACTTGGTCTCTATTACATATATAATACCATAAAATAAAATATGTATCAAAGCTTAGAAAATTCTGATGAAAGGTAGATGATGAGTTGTATGCAAGAAAGTTCTCATATTGTAACATCGCTCTTTCGCTGTCGATAAAAATTGATCGGAGCATATAGAATCTGGTTAAGGAAAGGTAACAATCTTATTAAGCTCATGGTTGGACAACAAGATGGTCCGACAGAACATGTGAGCATTCGAAATCATTCGGAAATAACGAACAAAGAAAGTATACACCTGCCAATTGGTCAGGCTACATTAATTAGATTTCTACATGGTGGTTCGGCAGTTTATCCAGCTCCAGATAAAATATTTTATTTGATATACATTCAGAAACCCGTTAAAGGAAAGTCGGAGGAATTAATTAGAACTTATTATATTGAAGGAGAAGTTATAGGTGATAGTGAAATAGAAGCGAAAGAAGATCTCATAAAATTAGCACATGCTTGGAAGGTTGAGTAGGAAAAATCGTATTTATGCGTATGAATCCATACTATGATAGTAATAAGAAAGGACCCTTATGGAGATCTATGGAGAACACGTAATCTTATCTAGAATCACAAACGATGACTTGGATTTTATATGCAGGATTGAATGCGATCGGGATTTATGGCAGTTTGAAGAATCCGTACCCTCCGAGGAACAAGTTGTTCGAAGCAACTATCTGGACAAAATCAATGAGGGAAGCGAAACAACAAGCTATGATTTTATCGTTCGTTTAGTGAATGATCGGAATAGAACTCCAATCGGACTTGCTCAAGTGTGGAGTTATATCGACTACAGGAAGAGTTGGGAATTGGGATTTGCGATCCTCCCTCAACATGGCGGACAGGGGTACGGAAGTGAGACTGCTAAGCTCCTTTTGAAATTTGCTTTTGAACAGCTGCATGCGCATAAAGTGGTTGGTATGTGCAATTCGCAAAATGCTCGATCTGCAGCTCTTATGGAGCATATCGGTATGACCCAAGAAGCTGTTTTTAAAGAAGAGCTTTTTTGGAAGGGAGAGTGGACGGATCAGTTCTATTACTCCATTCTGGAGAAAGAGTTCTTTGAAGGTAAACAGTTGTAGGAAAGACTAGTTGAGCTGAAACTAATAGCAACCATGCGTTCCGTTCTAGGAGCCAGTTTAATGAATCGTTAATGCCAATCTCAATCTGGAGGGGTTCATGAAAGTAGCAAAACGCGTTCTAATCTTTTTTGTGTTGATTGTTATTACATCATGTAAGACCAACTCTGAAGGTTCAACTACAAATTATATGTATTTAACTGAGCAGCCGGTTGAGCTTATTGAATCCAAACTGGAATTCACCCCGGAGATTCCAACATACATCCCAATTGATGTAACAGAAGAAACCGCTTCTTTGGAATCGTATGAAACCAAGCAAGGGAAATTTCAGGAAGTGGTATATCACCATAGGAATACTAATAAACAGCAGCTTTATAATTTAATCATTACTTATGATGAGACTGACCAGATATACAGTGAACAATCCATTGCGAGAGGGAAAGTAAGCCACGCTCTGGATCATGGCATTCAAGGATATTATGAAGAAGATGATGATGATCAATCATTGTGGTGGAGAAATAACGGCTTAACGTATAGATTTGTATATTTTCTTAATGAAGGCCAGCCTAAGTTAGATAAGCAAGAATTAATTCAGTCCGCTAACTCGGTTGAGCAGCTTCAACCTAATTGACCCGTTAATTCAGAAAAAGATAGCTTCTGTTTTTATTCATGTTAACCATATGGAAAAAGCGGTAGAATGGTGGTATACGAGGCTTCTGAGTGTACCTTTCGGATTCGGTCCTTATGGGAGATGTACAGCTCCCGGACGGGAACTTCATGATGATCGTACAAGAATTGAACAATCATATCGGAGGGAGAGAGAACATGATACAATCCATTGTCCATATCGCGTTAGTCGTGAAGGACTATGATGAGGCTATCGCATTTTATACCGAAAAGCTGAATTTCACCTTGATTGAAGATACATACCAGCCTGAACAAGATAAACGTTGGGTGGTCGTAGCACCTCCCGGATCGGCTGGCACGACAATATTGCTTGCCAAGGCGTCCAAGCCGGAGCAAGAGCCATTTATAGGCAACCAATCGGGCGGCAGGGTGTTCCTATTCTTAAACACGGATGATTTCTGGAGAGATTATCGTGAAATGGTATCGCGGGGAATTGAGTTTGTAAGAGAGCCCAAAGAAGCGGATTACGGCATGGTGGCGATATTCAAGGATTTATACGGGAACCTGTGGGATTTGCTGGAGTTGAAGGAAGATCATCCATTGATGAAACGGACGAAGTAATCGGTATCATATCGATCGAATATTCAAGAAACTACAAGGAGGAAGCAGCAGATGTCTAAAATTCTCAATGTGATTGTCATTGCAGCGCATCCGGATGAACCTGAAATCTATGCTGGCGCGATCTCGGCAGCTTACGCGGAGATGGGGCATCGGGTGAAGTTTGTAACGTTAACCGATGGATGCTGTGGTCATCATGAAATGAGCGGGCAGCAGCTGGTCGAACGTCGGATTCAAGAAGCGCAAGAGGCAGCAAAATGTCTTGGGGTACTGGAATACGTCGTTCTACCCATTCCCGATGGCGAATTGATGCCAACGCCCGAAGTACGCAAGGAAGTGATCCGTCAAATTCGTGGCTGGGAGGCTGATATCGTCATTACGTTCCATCCGGACGGTCCCGGTCATGTGGATAACCGCAATGTCGGGAAGGTAGTTCGGGATGCGGCAGATTTTGTTGCGAACGTACCTAATGCCGTCCCTGAAGTGCCGTCATTGAAGAAATCGCCGATATTTCTGCTGATGCCGGATTATGCAGCACGGGCGACGTATCAATCGGATATTGTCTTCGATGCAGGAAGCGTCATCGAAAAAAAATTGCTGGCCTGTGATGCCCACGCTTCCCAATTCTATGAGTTTGCACCTTGGCAGGGCGGTTTCTTGGATGCGGTACCGAATACCTGGGAAGAGAAGCGGGACTTTATTCTGAAGTATTGGGATCGGTTCCTGAGCGTCTCGAACGAAATGCTGCCCTCACTTGCGAAGCAATATGGCCAAGACCATGCAGCCAGCGTACAATATGCAGAGCCTTTCGAAATTGCTGATTATGGCAGAAGACCGAATGAAGCTGAAATGAAGATTTTGTTCCCGATGTTAACCGGTACTCATGTGTAATTTATTCTTGGTTAGATCAGAAATAAAAGAGCGGATTCCTTTCTCAGGGAAATCCGCTTTCTTTTATGATCCGAAAAATAGGCTTACACCTTCTCCAAAGGTGATTCTACAACCGGACAGAACTCGGGATTCGTCGAACTTAAGCGTTCGGCAAATTGCGGCTGGAGCTTGGCAAGCTCCGTATAATAACTTCCGATCACGTGGTTTCCGCTCACCGACCCATTCTGGAAGGTCAAGGGCCATTGGGTATGCACATGGCTGTAATAGAATTTCTTCTCTCGTTTTGGCATCTTGTAGATATGAGGCGGGGCGTGCGTTACGACGTCAAACAGGTTAGCAATGCGGCAGCTGCTTCGAACATATTTGGCAAAGACCTTGGCAAAATCGGGATCTCCCACACGAGGGGACCCATAGGTAAATACATAAGGGGATTGGTGGTCCGTGTTGGCGGCCGCATCGACTGCGCATAAGGTTGCGAGCGCTCCTCCAAGGCTGTGGCCGGTAATGAACAGTGTCTTGTGGGTAGGAAGTTGGTTAAGTGCCGACATAATCTGGCCGCGAGCAGAGGCGTATATGTTAGTGAAACCGCGGTGTGTGAGAGAAGAGTCCTTAATATATTTGAAGTTTTTTTGGGAGGCGATGGCATCTGAGATCCAGTTTGTCGTGGAACTGGTGCCCCGAAAGGCGATAATAATTTCATCCGGTGACTCTAGAATAAACCCAAAGCGCTCGGACACGCTGATTAAGGAGTTCGCCTCAATGGTGTCATAAAGCGAATAATTTAGCGGAAGGACAAATGAGCCGTCCGTATTGGTGAATTGTGTATAGGTCTGTCCGCAGATCGCTGCCAAGAAAATGGCCCATTGTTCTCGTTCCATGCTCGTACCCATGCACATCCCGCCCTTCTGTTCTCCTACACTATATTAGGGTGAGGAAGGAAAGGTGCCTATACGCCTAAGAATGGCATATTTGCCATCAAGCTCAAGCCTATACACAGGATTTTATCATTAGAAGGTTTGGGTAGAACCAAGTTATATGGTACGATTCAATAGACGTTCTTGGTCGACCGGTGCATATGAGCATGCACATCATCAGAGTGTACTTTAATGATACAGAGAGCAGGGTTATATAGAATGACGGACAATATTCAACAACGCTTCCGTTACAGTGAAGCACCCATTTGGGAACTACAGCGGAATTATTACGAAGAACTGGGGATGAAAGCCTGGAATAATGATCAGGTTCCACAGTATATTACGAGCAACCCTATGATTGCTACAGCTTACGCCGAAATTATATTCGGATTCCTTCGGGACCGCGCCGATCAAGGTGATCTCACCGAAACTGTAACAATTCTGGAATTGGGAGCCGGAGCCGGGCGCCTCGGTTATCATGTGCTGCACAAGCTGTGCGAGCTGAGAGATTTTGCGGGTATAGCGCTGCCCCCTTTCCGCTATGTCATGACCGATCTGCCGATTAAAAATGTTACAGCATGGAATCAACATCCTGCCATGCAATCCTATATTGAACAGGGACTGCTGGACTTCGCGAGGTTCGATGCCGTGCATGACACGGAATTGAACCTGGTGGTATCGAAGACAACGATACGTCCTGGAGATTTGAAGCAGCCGCTGCTGGTTGTCGCTAACTATTTTTTTGACGGCATTCCGCAAGAACTGATCTATGTGGGGGAAGGCAAGATTTACGAGAGTGATGTTGTCATCGAATTTCCGGAGCAGCACAACAAACTCAAGCCAGCTGAAGTGCTGGAACGAATGAAACTGGCATACGAGCATCGCCGTGAACCCAGATACGAGGAGGACACCTACCGGTACCGCGATGTGATTGCCCACTACCAGCAAGAGCTGGAGGATTCGCATATCCTGTTTCCAGAGGTGGGTTTGACCTGCATGGAGCGTCTGAATCAGTTATCAACGTCGGGTTTCATGCTTCTCACAGCGGATAAAGGAGATCATCATATCGATAATTGGAAGTTCGCCGAACCGCCGCAATTAATTTTCCATGGCAGCTTCTCTCTAACAGCAAATTATCATGCGTTTCAGTATGTGTTTGAGCAAAGGGGTGCAGAGGCGATTTTCCCCACGCAGCATTATAAAAATATTAACGTTGGCTGTATCCTCATGCTGGAAGCACCGACGAGTTATGCCAATACTCGGATCGCTTACCGCCAATTTATCGAACGCTTCGGACCGGATGAATTCTTCAGTATGAAGGAATGGATCGACCGGAATATTGAGAGCATGGGCATGCAGCAAATTTTGTCTTTTTGGCGATTGGGCGGGTATGACGCCGAGTTCTTCATTCAAAGCGCGAAACGCATCTCGAATCTGCTGCCGGATGCCAATGACGAAGAAATACTGGATATCCGAACAGGCATATATAAGATGTGGTCATCGTACTATGTGATGGAGCAGCGTTATGATCTGGCATTGGACGCGGGGCTGGTGCTGTTCGAGATGGATATGTACGAGGATGCGAGGTTCTTCCTGAAGGAATCCGTGGAGACGGATGAAGACGAGCCGGTGCCAACGGTTTTATATTGCTTGGCGATCTGCTGCTATGAGCTTGGTCTTGACGAGGAGGCTTTGGAATACACGCGTGAGGCGCTTGTTCTGGAACCCGATCATGAAGAGGCCTTGGCACTGTTGAAATGTTTTGAGTAAAACACGCATTTCTTAATGTTTGCGAAGGAAGTTACATGTTTTTCTCAGAATTGCATAGAAACGACGCACGCGACCCGGCCTCTGAGATTACAATAAGGCTGGGTCGTTCTGTATTTTGAACCTGATCCACTTACGATCCCAATCGTACAGATGGCCCTGCGAAGATTGTAGTAGTGGAGTATAATGTATAAGGATATTTACGTAAGGATGCTGACAGAAAAACATACAACGATAGGTGAAAAACATGAGAATAGCTTTTTTTGATTCAGGTTTAGGCGGTTTAACGGTGTTATCGGCGGCTATGAAGAAGCTGCCGCATGAAGACTTTTTGTTTTATGCGGACACCCTCCATGTGCCATATGGTACCAAAGCCAAGGAAGACGTGAAATCTTACATCCATCATGCGATGGAAACGATCATGAAGGAAGAAGTCAAAGCCATCGTCGTTGCATGCAACACGGCTACAAGTATGGCGATTTCCGATCTAAGGAAGGCTTATCCGGTCCCAGTCATCGGGATGGAGCCGGCCGTAAAGCCGGCCGTCGAAATCAATCGTTCCAGCGGGAAGCGAATCTTGGTGCTTGCTACGCCGCTGACCTTAAAGGAATCGAAGTACAGGGATTTGGTTCGACGAGTCGATAGCATGCATATCGTGGACTCCCTGCCTCTGCCGGAGTTGGTAGAGCACTGTGAGGCTTTGAATTTCGATCAAAAGGTCATGAATGCTTACTTTACCAAGCAATTCGAATCCTTCGATATGAATGAGTATGGAACTATCGTCTTGGGCTGTACCCACTATCCTTTTTACAAAAGAATCTTAACGGATCTGCTGCCGGATCACATTCGCATTATAGATGGCAGTAAAGGAACCGTGAACAGGCTCATTCAGGTATTAAGTGACAAGGATCTGCTCAGCTCCAGCGGGCGTCAGGATGTTAAGCTAATAAATTCGAGCCACTCCATGGAGTACACAGAGAAGATGAAGAAGGCACTGAGCATTTATAGAGAAATAGAGGGGTAGGGCAACTGGTGGAGATTGGCCTAGCTATGAATGACGGTGGATATCCTTTGGTTGTTCACACGTTGGGAGACGCTGTTCCAGATGCGGAGCCAGTCAATTGGCGGGGGAATGAGAACTGTTATGTGCCGTATCGTCAAATTGCGGAACAACGTGATGAGAGTGTTATTGCCCATTTTGTTCGCTGCCTTCGTACGGGTGAACAGCCCGTCCAGTCTGCGAAACAGCAGCTGCACGTGCACGAGATTCTGTTCGGTGCCTATCAATCTGCGGAATCCGGTGGGCGGTACGCATTGACGACAACTTTTACGCCAGCGGTAAAATTGGACCCACACATATGGGATACTCGTAGCCGTTTTGTGTAGAAGGAATTAAAGGCTTCTCATTCGGATATATAATCCTGATGCAAGAAAGGACTGGAGAATTGAAATTAAAATTATTTTTCATTCTAATGTTAGTTATCCTTGTTGGTTGTAATAAAGAGGATGATGGGGTCGTCATAGAAATCCATAAAGAACAGCATATTAATTACTTGGAGGATTACGGATGGAGCATTGATAGATTTGCGTCCGAAACAAAATACGCTGCTCATACTTTACAATCCTTTAAGTCGCATGTGAAAGATATTAAAGAATTGGGTCATGTGGACCTGACACCATTTTTGGATAAAGAGGTTATCGAAACAGGGTATATTCTGCAAGAAAAAACAATGACTTACAATCAGATTGTGGGATATATACTGGAGTCAGGCAATGAAATCATTGGAGGGTATTTGGTATTTAATCATGAGGCAAAACAAGCTGATGGAACATTGAACATCGATCAAAGTAATATGAATCCTATTCTTCATCGCAAGGAGTTGGGTAGTGATGATCCGCCTTCGCATAGCAAGACGATGCGATCGGGATGATTTTTTATTTTCCTTAATTGATAAACCGGGGACGTACGCATCGATGTTACCCGATAACAAATATTATTAGAGATCAATCTAAGAACGGAAGGATGCATTCTATGATCGGTTTGATTATTATCGTTATGATAGTCGGCTTGGCCGGGATTATCAGCAATCAATATTCTGCTCTGAGAAGGATGGAGCGCATGCAGCGATCACTGGATGAGCTAAACATAAGACTACAGGAGATGAATCATCATCCTAAACCGTGATATTGTTTTTAATTAGCGAGGATAGTCTTGCTAACCAGCAGAGAAGGAATGAGCGTATTCGCCTTAATTCAGATCAATGTGGGAGTATGAGATGAACCCTTTTAAACATTCAAAAAAAGAAATCAGAACGAAGTTTGAGATCGATTTGCTGCACCAGGCACAAGCCAAAGAACCTACGAAACCACCCCATCCTTGGAGTCATGAGGTTATCATACCAGCTGCGGGGTGCATTGCGTGCGGATGGGCTGCTGATGAGAACCTTGTTCTGATCAGCAGCTCCGGTTACAGCATTACACAGGCCAGATCCGGATACCGACTGCACAGAGACCAGGATCCTAATGTAACGGATGATCATATTAGCGATAATTACTTGAGTTTTCGTATTCCGCAGAACGAACAGGACATTTCTATATTTGGATTTGAGTCTGGAGACGGGATTCATATCACGAACGATGGCTGGATGCTGGAAGTCATTTACCCCTGGTGGCCAAGGGCTTCCGTAGTCTTGGATCGGGTGTTTGTCCCTAACTATGAATATCTCAAACATGCCGCGATAATCGATTTGAACCGGCTGGATGGGAAAATAAAATGCGGTTTTTCCCCGTCTGGTCAACATTTCGTTATTCTGGGGTCTGGTGGTGCGCTCTTGTACTCGAGGGAGTAGTTGCTTGGAGTGACTATACATTGATAGCATTAGAGAGAGGTCATCATGTCTAAACAAAGTCTTAGAGATTTGATCTATGTGAATGGGAAGGAACAACATAACCTGTACTTTTATTCCTACGGCATTGAATTTTATGAATTTATGTCATGTGTAAGTAACCGACCGGAGAATTTGATTCTCCTTAAACACAAGTTCGAAGATGCCCAGTGGAGTATCCATTCCAGATTAGATTATGTGACATCTCAAGAACTTGATGGATTAGTGGAAGATAGCGTATACGATTATGGAGATTTTTGCTGGGTTGATTTTGATAGGGAAGAAGATCTGGTCAAATTAACCAAACTACAAATTGCGGAATTATTAACCTTCGCTCATTTTGCCGAGCCCTTACATGAAATACCGAAAGCTAGGTTTGCTTACTACGCGCATGATGATGGATGGTTCAATAAGCTGTATGTATCTGACCTTGAGGATTATAAGACTCTGTTGTCTAGGGTCATCGTGTCCAAATTACATAGATTAACACGTCGGAAAATGGAAGACCTTCCAGATGACATAGCCGCCATGCTTATGGAATCGACTAAGGAAGGCTTATTCATCGATTTCTCGAAAATCGTTAAAAGCAAAGCGAGTATAAGCGTACCTGTTACTGCCGTAGGGCATTACTTGGATATGGATAAGGTATATGAATTTAGAGATGAAATCACTGAGTACCAGGTTTGGTTAACTTACTCGAACAGGAAATGGAGTTTTGTCAAAGTAAACTGACATAAAGATGAACAGAAGCCAATCGAAGATAAGACCAGAAGCTTAACATAAGAGCAACCGATGCAGAAGGGGGATCCATTTCAAATGATTAAATACAATATTTGTTTTGTTCGGCGCGGTGATGAGGTTTTATTGTTGAATCGTAAATCCCCGCCCTGGATGGGGCGCTGGAATGGCGTGGGAGGCAAGCTGGAGGCGAACGAAACCCCACGAGACTCGATGTTACGTGAATTGGAAGAAGAGACACATCTACAAGACTATAGTCTAACCTTTAAAGGCGTAGTGACTTGGTCCGTCAACGGTTCTATTACGGGTGGTATGTATTTATATCTAGCAGAGGTGCCTGAGGATTACATCTACCATACTCCAATCACGACAGCTGAAGGCATATTGGATTGGAAAGCCGTTAAATGGATAACGGACGATGCGAATGTTGGAATTGCAGCCAATATACCGGGTTCGCTCGAACTTATCTTGCATGATCCCAATTGCTATGATCATCGCTGTACATATAAGGACGGTAAGCTCGTCGAACAAACCCCGATTCAGATCAGTGCCTTGATTGAAACGGATGAAGCGATGAGAGAGGCGTTGTTGAAGCCGTATCGGGAAGAGGGAGTTACGATCTAATCTCATTAGAAAAAAATACTCAAACACCACATGACCCGACTTAGATAGGAAATATCTTAGGCCGGGTTTTGCTTTCAGTATGAGGAGCTCTGGAACTCACTGGCAGAGTGAAATAGAATCCTAAAGGTGTTGAACGGATTGAAAAAGGTTGTTACCCCAATAATCATTGTCGTAGACGTATTAGAATGAAGTAGACGATGAGAACTTAAAGATGATGCTACTACCGTTTAAAGGAGGTGCTGCCTTGTCAGCCATGGGCAGTCTTTGTTCCCACTTGCAAACTGCTGCAGCGAATTTCGGCCTGACTGAAGTTATGCCAAAGATCTTAAGCTGCGGAGGAAATATCATCATTCACTTGGCCCCTCATCCGATCGTTGCCCGGGTTGCTGCGTTTACCCCCGAACAAGATCCCCAAATAGGCAAGAAACTTGAACAAGAGCTGCGCGTAGCTTCTCATCTTCACGAGGAGGGAGTTCCAGTGCTGCTGCCTGTGCATTTCTCGCAAGAAGGACCATTTGAGCTGGATGGGCACTGGATGACGTTCTGGGAGTACATTCCTCAAACAGCACTCCCATTCCCTTCACCGAGCGAAGCGGTCAACATAGTGAATACCTTAACCCTTGCCATGGAGCAATATACCGGAGAACTCCCTATTCTGGGTGTGTGGGACAGGATCCATCAATCGGTTACGCGATTATCCGATCATCCAGATGATCGGATACAACGATTAATCCACAAATTTTATGAAATAGATCAACAGATGCGCGCAGAATCCCAGCAGTTAGCTCCCAGCCATGGCGATGCTCATGCCCGCAATTTAATGCCGAGCCCAAGGGGCTGGCTCTGGATGGATTTTGAAGATGTATCCTTGATGCCTCGTTACTGGGATCTGGCTTCATTTGTGGCAAATCTGGCTTTATTTAAAGGGGAGCAGGAGCCAACATTCCGGTTTATGATAAGCCGTCCCGACATTGTGGCAGACCGGGATGCCTTTGGATTTGCACTGTCCGCCCGCATATTAATGTCTACACTTGGCAACGTGGATTACGCCATTGCAGGTCATGGGGATATGGAATTCGCCTGTTCACAATTGGAACTTGCAGGGAAGTTCATCTACCGTGTGGAACATATTTGTAAGGGGCCTTAAGTCAGACGAAGTTTGGTTAAGGATTCTGAAATCCAAGGAGATTATCAGCATATGGGCAAATTTATTGAAAAGGCGTTAGTCCCCATATTTTTTGGACTCTTGCTTGCTCCCAAAGACGGTTTAAGATTTGGATCCACATTATTAACAATACTCGCATAAAAACATGCTTTGTTCATAGGAGGGGATAAGGTTGAAGGACACAAGCTTGTATTTTTACAATGAGCTATCGGAAACATATCACCTGATATTTAAGAATTGGCCTGAAACGGTTCAATGGCAGGGGGCTTTCTTCGATAAGTTTATTCGTTCGTTATACGCAGAGGGCCATGAGGGTCCGATCGATCTCCTGGATGCATCATGTGGGATAGGAACACAGGCTTTGGGATTAGCGCAGCATGATTTTACTGTAACGGCAACAGATATTAGCCCCAATTCGGTTGAGCGAGCGAAGAGGGAAGCTGACAAGTTTGGGGTACATGTTCATTTTGGAGTCGCGGATTTCAGGACGCTGGATAAGGATGTTCCTGGACAATTCGATGTCGTTTTGTCTGCTGACAATGCTGTTCCCCACCTACTGGACGACCAAGAATTAAGCGTGGCTTGCCGGAACTTCTATGAGAAGCTTAGAGACAAGGGGCTACTGATTATATCGATGAGGGACTATGACGAGATTCTGCAGAATCGACAGCGCTCCACGTTGCCCCGAGTTATGGATGAAGGAAAACGTATCGTTTTTCAAGTCTGGGATTGGGCTGAAGCTGGCAATCACTATATAACCAACCAATTTATCATGCAAGAGCTTGATGGGTCATGGAAGACTCAAGTCAACAGCACATCCTATAGAGCTTTATTGAGAACGGAATTAAGTGCAATATTGGAGGAAGCGGGATTCACCGATATCAGATGGCATATGCCTTCGGAATCGGGTTTCTATCAGCCGATCTTGACGGCAAGGAAATTATGAATGAACTCCACCTGGGTAAAATGAGTTCCTTCAATTGCCTTAGTATATGAGGAGGAGTTATGGATGGCAAAATTAACAGGTCACGAACAAGTCGTGGAGTATCTTCACCATCTTGAGCATCCATTAAAGGCTGAAATTGAGGAAGTAAGAAGCTTCATATTTAGCGTCGATGATCAGATAACCGAGCAGATCAAATGGAATGCACCCAGCTTCTGCGTTCAGGGCGAAGACCGAATCACATTGAATTTACAAGGGAAAGGCTTCTTTCGCATCATTTTTCATTGTGGGCCAAAAGTTCAAACTCATGACATCAAGGGAGCCATGCCTGAGGATACTCTATTGGAATGGGCCTCTAATGATCGGGCAATCGTGAAGATTTATAATTTAAACGATCTGGAGGAGAAGAAAGAACAATTAAAAGAAGTCATCCTTAGATGGATTGAAGTGACGAGTAAGGGTTAATCAGGTAAGTGAAGGGGTGAATCAGTTGAACAAAGTGATAGATTATTATAATGCCTTCGATGAATGGGGACGCTTGGATAGGGAGCCCATTGAATTTATCGTCAATTTGCATCATATCTTGAGTATGCTGCCTGAGAAAGGTCATGTGCTGGATAACGGTGCGGGACCTGGGAAGTATTCGATGGAATTAGCGAAGAACGGTTACGATGTGACCTTAACAGACCTTACGCCAAGATTAGTCGAGATTGCGGCTGCTAAAGCCGAAGAATTCAAGTTAACAGGCCAGTTCAAGGGGTTTCACCGTGCCAATGCCAACGATCTTAGCCTATTTCAAGATGAGGTGTTTGACGGTGCACTTATGATGGGACCGTTATACCATCTTCAGACAGAATCGGATCGGTCTACGGCTGTCCGAGAATTGAATCGTGTTACACGAGCAGGCGGTTATGTATTTGTGGCATTCATGACTCGAATTCGGCATCTGATGACATCATTATCATTTCCGGAACAATGGAAACCGAATGATAATATCAGCAGCATTAAGGAATTTGTTAGGACCGGGATATTCAATCATAACGATGAAGGAAGATTTACCGGTGCGTATTATTATAACTTGGAGGACGTTAAGCCGTTCATGGAATCGCATGGCTTCGAGACGATCAAATTGATAGGTTCGTCAAGTATAGCAGGTTCCTTCAAGGCAGAGCAGTTCGATTATTGGCGGTCCCGTGGGGAAGAGGAATTCCAAGAAGTCATGAACCTGATCTACCAGGAAGCGGAGAACCCAAGCATTTTGGGAGTCTCATCTCATTTATTGTATATTGGGCAGAAACGATAAGGGTTATGAACAAAGTAATCAGAAGAATGGTTGCAATATTGGTACTGGTTCTCATCATTTTAGCAGTTACCTGCCCCAATGAGGCCGATTACAACAGATGGTTGTCGAAGGAATATGGAATTACGTGCGTAAACACAGGGATAGAAAATAAATGTAGTAAATCCGGGAAGGACATCCGGTTTAAGTCAGGGCATATAAAACATGCTGCCATTTATATGGGAGTCGAACAAATATATACGGAAGATAACAAGGATTATCAATTACGAGCGATTGGCATTCTGAATACTTTTTTTAAATACTAGACTCTACACAAATAATAAAAATTGCAGGGAAACAGGGGATAATGACATACCATGAACAACATGATCGTTCACGAAGTTTCCGACCTGGGTTCAGTAGACATCACCGAGCTCCTGACTGAAAGCAAGGAAGAAGGATTTAGGAATATCCATAGGCTAGTGAATGAATATAAAGAGGGTATCAATACGTTTCAGCATGAAGCTGAAGCCTTGTTTGAATGTCGAGTTGGTCATAGAGTCATTGGCATTTGCGGGTTAAATCGTGATCCGCATTCTGACGGAAGCATCGGCAGGATCCGCAGACTGTATGTGTTAAAGGAATTTCGGCGTCATGGAGCCGGGAGAAAGTTGGTTGATGCGGTAATTCATATGGCGAGCAGCCATTATACTAAACTCGTCTTGAAAACGGACAATCCCAAGGCAGCTGAATTTTATAAGAATTTAGGTTTTAAGGAAAATGCGGATGATGAACTAGTCACGCATGAACTTGAGTTATGATGGTATCACTAATGTCCCGCCTCGATCTGATAGAGAGCTTTCAACGGTTAAGAAAGGCTACCCTAAAGGCAGCCTTCCTTACCCCTCGTAGGCTTGCTGTAACCATGCATGTCAATTTTTGATTTCGTCTGGAGTAAAGCCTTCATGACTCGTTCCGATTTTGCCGGATCGGGGTCGGTTATCATTTCGCTTAAATTAGCCGGGACGATCTGCCACGATACGCCAAACTTGTCTTTCAACCAACCGCATACTTGTGCTCTCTCGTCACCGCCTTCAGCTAGCATCTCCCAAACATAATGCTGGGTTGCTTCCTCGGCTTGGTGATCAAACCACAAGTTTGGCGAAATCTTCTGGACCCTATTCTTCATAATTTCAAGCGATTTATTCCTGCCTCTTATGGGTTCACATAACAATGCAGTTAGAAAATTGTGCGATGGTTGCAGGATAACGGATGTCTCATGTGAAATCCATTAGGTATAGACGATGGAAGAAAACAATAGGCGACTGGGGTGACTAGTGATGATTGAGGTGCTATTGCGAGATGTGTTCGAAGACGATCTTTCCATATTTTTTGAGCAACAACGAGACCCTGAGGCGAACTACATGGCGGCTTTTACAGCGAAAGATCCTTCGGATAAGGCAGCTTTTGATTCGCATTGGGCCAAAATCTTAGGCGATGAGACCATCATCAAGAAAACCGTTTTATATGAGGGACAAGTAGCCGGGCAGATTTTATTCTTCGAACATATGGGTCAGCCCGAAGTTAGTTACTGGATAGGGCGCGAATATTGGGGGAAAGGCATAGCGACGAGAGCCCTTTCGTTATTTATAAGAGATATCAAAACCCGTCCATTGTATGCACGCGCAGTTAAAGATCATATCGCCTCGATTCGGATCCTGGGAAAAAACGGCTTCATCATCTGGGGGGAAGATAAGGGCTATGCCCATGCTCGTGGTGAAGAAGTGGAAGAATATATTATGAAGCTATCTTTTTAGAATAACGGAGGTTAAAACATTGAGTGGAGGTCATTTCATAATCACGGGAACCTCGAGAGGAATCGGCGAGCAGTTGGCCCACATGCTTCTAGAGAAGGGCCATGTCGTGCATGGGGTCGCGAGAGGAACGTCCGAGAGATTGAGCAGCTATCCAAAATACAGTCACCATGTATATAATCTGAGCGATACGTTCGGTCTGGAGGAGCTTGTGGATAGAGTGTTTGACGAGATTGATGCCGATCATGCGGATATGATCTGCCTTATCAATAATGCGTCCATGCTTGAACCACTGAAGGCCATTGAACTATGCGATGCGATAGATATTCATATGAATGTGCAAATCAGTCTGATAGCGCCGATGATCTTAACGTCCAGCTTCATCAAGAAAACGGAGGGGCTCTCCATTCGAAAGAAAATCATCAACATCTCTTCTGGCTCCGGAACATATCCAGCACCTACGATGAGCATATACTGCACAGCGAAGGCCGGGATCAATATGTTTACGCAGAGTGTTGGGACCGAGCAAAGGAATCGGCAGAACCCGGTGGAGATCATTGCGGTCAATCCTGGAATGGTGGACACGGATATGCAAAGAATGGCCAGAGGGAAAAATGAGCAGGAGTTTGAAATGGCCAAAGCCTTCGCCCATGCGCATGAGTCTGGACAGCTGCTATCTACGGAGGAAATCGGGGCGCATCTGCTACATATTATTGAGAAGAATTTTGAACCTGGAAGCATTGTGAATTATAACGATATCTAAGGGGCCTTGTCTTGTGAAAATTGAAGTATATCTTATCTATCGGGGGCTGTTGTCATGATGATGCCAACACATATGTCGCTGTAGGCGGCGTGGTTGAGAATGAACGCGGTAAAATATTGTTGGTGAAGGACCGTAACGGGTGGGTTTTTCCAGGTGGGCAGGTGGAAGCCGGAGTTTGAAATTAAGCTGAGACGGAATATATAAGGGCTGCGTAATGGTCTCATGTATCGAAAGGAATTTTCGTATGGAAGAAGTTATTGTAACACCGTACAATCCGGACTGGAAAGACGAGTTCGAACGGGAAAAAGCTAAAATTGAGTCAGCACTGAAGGGACTTGATGTCCATATCGAACATATCGGGAGCACGTCTGTGATGGGTTTAGGATCGAAACCGACCATTGATATGATGGCTGGTGTTTTGAGTTTAACGCTAGTAAATGAACAATATATAGAGAATCTGGCCAGGATCGGGTATGAATATGTGTTTAAACCGGAGTTTCCGGAGCGACTCTTCTTTCGTAGAGGGCAATGGCCGGCGGGGACCCATCATCTTCATGTTTACAAGTATCAAGGCCAACAGTGGAACGACCAAATTTTATTCAGGGAGTATTTAATGAACCATCCGGATACAAGGGATCAGTATTATACCTTAAAAAAAGTCCTTGAGAGTCAATATAAACATGACCGCGTGGCCTATACCAACGGCAAGGC
Organism: Paenibacillus sp. 2KB_20; assembly: GCF_052115765.1. Taxonomy (NCBI): domain Bacteria; kingdom Bacillati; phylum Bacillota; class Bacilli; order Caryophanales; family Paenibacillaceae; genus Paenibacillus; species Paenibacillus sp. 2KB_20. The sequence goes on from NZ_JBFRHH010000007.1 coordinate 37,666, forward strand.
TGATTTCATTCGTGAAGTGATCCATAAGGCAAGGCTTGATACGGACGGAGTTAGTTAGGAATCTTGATGCTGGAAGGAAGTAAAGATGATGTCCGAATATTATTGGGATTCTAAAATCGAATATTTGAGAAATACCAGATGGTTATATTACAACGATGACTACCTGGAGTTTCTAGTGAAGAACGTCTGGAAATTGAATGCCCCCGTTAACATCCTGGATTATGGTTGTGGATATGGGTATCTTGGACTGAAGCTTCTCCCACTATTACCCGAAGGGTCAACCTATACAGGGATAGACAAAGGTGAAGATTTGATCAAGGAAGCAAGAGAGGTGTTTGATAAGCTGCCCTATTCCGCTGAATTCATTCAAGGAGATATTGAGGACATGTTTGTGCATCGTCAGTATGACGTTGCGATCTGCCATGCATTTTTATTACATATGGCAAACCCTCGGATGATTCTTCAAAAAATGATCGATAGTGTACTGGACGGTGGCCGAGTCATTTGTTTTGAGCCCCATTGGATTGCTAATACGGCAAATTATGGCTTTGATGAAATCCAGCATTCTGAAGTTGTCCCTCTAGGCATATTACAGAAATTGTATGAAGAGAGCGCCAAAGATAGCGGAAAAGACGGAAACATCGGCATGAAGCTGCCGATATTCCTAAGTCAGCTGGGATTACGGAATGTGGAGTGCCGAGTCAGTGACAAAGTGAATTTTTTGGACCAGAATATGGACGCTGCAGAGAAAGATCGGCTTTTTCAGTCCTTGAAGGAAGAAGGCATTGGGCAGGAACTCGAGGATTCGGTTAAGGTAGTGGAGCAGTTGGTACAGAGAGGTTTATCAGTGGAAGAAGCACAAGCCCAATATGCCGCCGAACTTAAGTTGTTTCAGGTGTTTGATAGCGATTCGTGGTTAACTTACGCGCCGAATATGAAGATTTCTTTTGGCACGGTTAGTAGAGAATAAACGATCTAAGGAGCCCTATGAAAATTGGATTGGTAAGACATTTTAAAGTTATACATGAACTCGATAGAAAATGGATGACGTCCAATCAGTTTAATGCTTGGGTGGAAGCTTACAATAACGCTGAAATTGAACAATCGGACCTGGATTATGGTTTTTCGGAGTGGAACGTATGTATATCCAGTGATTTATCCCGAGCCATTCAGACGGCAGAAACGATATATACAGGCCCTATCATCGCAACGAATCGGTTAAGAGAGATTGAGGTCCAATCGATTCATCCTTTGGGAAATCTAAAGTTTCATTACCATATGTGGTTGCTGATGGGGCGTTTGGCTTGGTATTTGTCTCACGGCTCACAAGCGGAGCGGAGAAGTGAGACACTGGAGCGAGCTGGGCATATCATCGATTGGATCGAAGAACGTTACCATAATCGCAACGTATTAGTGGTTAGTCACGGTGCATTCATGAAAGTGCTGACTCAGGAATTGTCCAAAAGAGGTTACCGAGGAAAGGGATTTGTACAACCCAGGAATGGCGCCATGTATATTTTTGGAAAATAAGCGGGTAAATCAAAGAGAGCCTTGGGTTCTCTTTTTCTGTTGAAGTGTACTGCAGCCCATCCAGGTTGAATTATGATGCCGGATACGGTACCATCATTGCACTAGTAAATGTTGTAATCGGCCAGTAAAGGAGTCGTATCTGCAATGACCAAGGTACTTGTAGTGGATGATGAGATTAGTATCTCAAGCGCAGTCGCTTATGCGCTGCGAAGAGAAGGACATACGGTGGAGACGGCAGGGGATGGGCAGGAAGCGCTGGAGCGTGTGGAATCGTTTGATCCTGACGTGATGGTGCTCGATGTTATGATGCCGAAGCTTAGCGGGTACGATGTTTGTCGCAAGCTCGAGGATCGGCAGCGTCCTGCCATTCTGCTCTTGACGGTGAAGGACGATATTGTGGATAAGGTGCTCGGGCTTGAGCTTGGTGCGGATGATTATATGACAAAGCCCTTTGACATGCGGGAGATCATCGCCAGGGTAAAGGCATTGTCCCGAAGAAGCCGCACCCCTGAGACAGTTGGGCAGCAAGCCCCGGAACAGCATGTCATCCGAATATCCGGACTTACCATTAACCTGTTGAATCGCACCATTCATGCTGAAGGCAAACCTCTTGAGCTCACACCGAAGGAGTTTGACCTTATGGCTCTCCTGGCTCGGAATCCGGAACGGGTATATTCGCGCGAGGCCTTGCTTGAACAAGTATGGGATATGGATTTTGCCGGCGGCACGCGTACGGTGGATATTCACGTCCAGAGATTGCGTAAGAAGCTGGGAAACCAGCACGAAGTGATTCAGACCGTATATGGCATTGGATATAAAAGCACGGAGATTCCATCATGAGCAAAAGAAAGGTCCGTTTCGGCTTAAAGTGGAAAGTCGCACTTCTTCTCGCCTTGCTGTTGATCGCCGTTGTTGTTGTTCTTAGCACATTGGTTCTTGCTGGGATACGGGAGGATCAGCGGGTGCGCCTGGAGCAATCCTTCGCCCATGAAGCCGAAGCGGCCAATCTCAGGGTTCATCAGGAATTTTTGACGAATCCTCAAACCCAGCCGGATGATTTTATGGAAAATGTCGGTCAACGGCTAGCGGTTGATCTTGGAACCCAGAGCGGCATGCCGGTGACCCTGTATAAGCTGGATGGTACATTCACAGGGACTTCCCTTCCGTTTCAGCCGAAAATGGATGTACAAGACGCACTTGCACACACAGCGCAAGGGCGTTCCGCCTACATTACGGAGGGGGACCAGCTGCTCTATCTCGCTCCGCTTCGGAATATGGATAAACCGATCGGAACGATTCAATTCCACGCATCGCTAGCTGAGCAGCATGCTTTCTATGATCGGATCCAGAACCTGTTTATCGTGACGGGTCTTGCCGTATTGGCGGCGGGCTTCTTAATCGGTTTTCTATACGTCTGGCGGCAGGTTCATGTCATCAGCAGATTGAACCAGGCTGCGCAGAAGATTGGCGAAGGAGTCTATCTTAGCGAGCCGACGGTTAAGCGAAATGATGAGCTCGGTGAGCTGGCGCAAGGCATATATGAGATGAGCGGGCGAATTTCCTCCTCGGTGAGCCAGCTCACGGAGGAGAAGCTGAAGCTGCTGGATGCCATCGAACGGCTGCAGGAGCTGGAACAGCAGCAGAAGCAGTTTATCGGGAATATCAGCCATGAATTGAAAACGCCGCTGACTTCCATACTGGCCTATGCGGATTTGCTTGAAATGTATCGCGATGATCCAGCCCTGCTTGAGGAAGCCAGGGGACAGATCAGCAAGGAAGCACAGCGTCTATATCGATTGGTGGAGAAGGCGCTTCAGTTATCGTCCATGGATATTTACGAATTCGAAACCCATGCGGAGCACGTAGAGCTTCTGCCGATTCTGCAAGAGGCGGCAGCCCGACTGGAAGCTAAGGCAGAGCAAACTAACATTGCGATTCAGCCCTCCCTAACGGATCGTAAGGTATGGGCCGATCCGGAGAATCTGATGCACATGGTTCTGAATCTGTTGGATAACGGAATTAAATACAATCGGCCCGGAGGAACTGTCACGCTCTCGAACGAAGTGAAGCAGGATGAGCATGGCCATGATCGGATGATCATCAAGGTAAGTGATACCGGAATCGGAATCCCGGACGATGCCAGAGAACGGATCTTCGATCCGTTTTATACGGTGAGCAGCGACCGCTCCAGGGTTCACGGAGGAACTGGCTTAGGGTTATCTCTGGTACGCAATCTGGCGGAGAAACAGCATGGTTCCGTTCAGCTTGCGGAATCGGGTCCCGGCGGTTCTACGTTTGTGATTGTCCTGCCGATGAATCGGCCACAATCGACAGAGGTTATTTCGACAGAAGAAAGTTCAGACTTGGAATAAGGTCTGGGCTTTCTTTTTTCAAGTTTATCTATTTGTTTACAAGTTCGTTACAAGCTCGATATCGTATCGAGATATTCGCATTCTATACTGAGTTCAACAGGGAAACATGAGGTATGCTAAGACGAAAACTGCAGCTGCCAAGAGCTCCTTGGGGGATATGCATGGGAGGAACCTGTTATGAAAAATAGATTTGAGAAGCATGGGTTCAAGTTGCTGTTTGTTGTTGCTGTTACTGCGGCCCTCACGGCCTGCCAGTCCCAGGATCGGTTGACGATCGTGGAGCCAGGCAACAGTGCAACCGGCCAGCCTCCTGTATCGAATGCTGGAGAGACGGCATCGGGGGAGCGCAAACTCACGGTTGTAGAAGGGGCGAGTGGGCAATCCAGTCGGGAAGTGATCGTGAATCAGACGCACCGGATTGCCTCGTCCAACATTGAGGCATGGCTGTCGGAGAATGAGGTCAAGGTGCTAACAACCAAACTGATCAAGGAAGCGACCGAAACGGAAGAACCGCAATATGCTTATACCACCGAAGCAGTGAACGTAAGTACAGGTGAGCGGCGTGAGCTCACGAAGCATGAAGAGTTGCATCCAGGCGAACAGCTTGTCAAAGAAGAGATCTCGCCAGACGGTAAATATAGCTTTATTCAGAAATGGAGGGATAAGTACACGGCTGACAATTTCCTGAAGGATTTGAGTACTGGCAAGAGCATCCCGGTTAAGGGTGACAATTACATGGAGATTGGGGGATGGCTGGATTCCGACACCTATGTTCTCGCAGCAGGCTCCATGAGCGGCAAAGGCGATATTCGACTCATTTCCACGGACGGCACTTATACCACCATAGCCATTGAGGATGAGGATGTTGAATTTTACAACCAATTCGGAGCGAGTAAGGGCCGGATCTATTATACCGATGTGAACCAGGTGCTGAAGGTCGTTGAACCCGGACAGTCGAAGCCGATACATCTCATTGAAAATGTATGGAACTTTGCGATTTCTCCGGACAGCGAGTACATTGCCGTTGCGACAGCGACCAACACAGGAGGGGACGAGAGCAGCAAACTGCTGATCTATGACGCTGCCGGAAGTTTGCAAGGTTCTCTTATCGGAAAAGGCAATCTGATCTCGTACTTGTCCTGGTCGCCGGATTCCGCCAGATTAGCCTTCGATGTATATTCGGAGAATGAGAGCGGGATGAACGGAGTGTACGTATTTGATACCTCTTCGGGGAAGGTAAGCTGGATGGCGCCCTATTATTCTGCAGTGCATCCTGCCGCCCATCCTGTCTATCCTCTGACTTGGAGCCCATCTGGAAAAAGACTGGGAATTACGATTGATGATAAAGAAGCTTTAATTGCGACGTATGTGATGGATTTTAAATAGGTTTATATCGAGCTTCATCATATTACTCATCGACTTAGTGATGTTGGTGAGACAACGAGAGGAATGGATAAAATGAAATCATTAAAAAAATCAATCGTGGCAGTTGCTGTGCTGGGAATGACGTTAACGGGAGCCGCGGGCGTCTATGCGGGGGCAAATCTGGAGAAAATCTCGGCTTACCTGAATCACAGCATCGGTATCAAAGTGGATGGAACCGTATATAACACGGGCAAAAAATTGACACCGATCACATATCAAAACACAACGTACTTGCCGGTTCGCGCGATTGCTGATGTACTGAATGTACCCGTGCAATACGATGCGAAGAATCTTCAGGTGCTGATCGGAAGTAATCCTGGAAACGGTCAGACGATCGAGTTAACTACAGTGAAATATAACGATGCTCAATTAAAAGAAATCAAAACTGCATTCTCTAAATTTGATGGTTTCCAAGCACCGTATGCTCCAAGTCAGATGGTAAAAGGCGATGTGTATCAAAAGACGGGTGCTTCGGGAGATGGCGTCAACATGGTCTTCAAACATATGACGGTATACATTTCCCCAAGAGACTACGCTCACGGATATGACAGCAAACCGGTTACTTTGTCCAATGGGGTTAAAGCGAAATGGTATACACCGGATGATACGGACATGCTGGGATTTCAGATCAATGACCGCTTCGTGACGATCAGCTCTCCGGATCATTCCTTAAGCAAAGCACAGCTGGAGAAGGTTGCCGTAAGTGTTGCCCTTTTGAAATAAATATAGAGACAAAAGATCATAGAGATATGGTTTAGATATGAAAAAGGTGAATAGAGGTTCTTACGAGGAAGCTTGCAGGGGGATAGGAATGCCCTGCGGGCTTTTTCGTTATGAGAGGCTAACGAGGGAGTATTTCCTGGGCAATCGATCTGGAAATCGATGGGGTCTTGTGAAATGAATGGAGAGTTCCTGAGCTGTAAATGTATGGGTATAGAGGCTGGTAATGTGTATCGAAACTCGTAAATAAAATAGACTCATTTCGTAAATAGTGTTGCTTCAGTGGCAAGTTTACGCATAATAGATACTAAGGGAGATGATTCCACTTTGATTGATAAGAATATTAGCACTACAGTTGCAGGAGATTTGATTGTTACTCGTCTGATAGGGAAGATAAACACTGATGACGTTATTGAATGGTTTAATGGTTTTGAAAAGTCATGTCAGCAGTTTATTGGTGAGGGTCTGAAATACAAATTATTGGTAGATAGAAAAGGATATACCCCAAACCACTTCTCCGTTCAAAAAGCATGGAAAGATAAGTTCTTTAATGAAACCATTCTGAATCATAGCAAGGCAATTGCGTTTCTTCTTGAAGAAGGGGAGATCATGAATTACTTACAGCAATCCAACACAAAAGAATCCGTTAAATTTTTTGATAATTATGAACAAGCATTCAAGTGGTTAAAGAACTATCCAAGATAAGAACTTTACTGAACCAGTTGCTCTCAACAACTGGTTTTCTTATGCCCGCAGCTTTACTGTTGTTGTGAAATTGGCTTACTTGCAAGCTTCTTGTTTGCAACAATATTAACGAAAAGAGCTAAAAAAAAGAAGCAGCATGATCGCTGCTCCTTCCCAAATCTATTAATTACGCTGCAATAATAGGTATCCGCTAATGTTGGATGTTCTTTGGCGGAATACGATTTTGAAACCTACATCATGATCCAGTAAGCAGGCTAAGGCGGTTCTTAACAGTGCATTCGGCGTCAAATCAGCTCGGCAGGGAGAAGCATTGCCAATGACACGGGCAGCAACGATTCTACGCGCGGAGCCCGTAACAAGAGGGTTTCTTGACCAGCTGATTAATACTAAATCCGGTTGAGGAACAGCAGTGACACGACCCATTTGATTCACCTCTTTTATTATAGTAGAGCCAGTATATTAAATGATAAGCTGATGAGAAGTGTGCAAAGCAAAGGGCGGAGTTTTACAAAATCAGGGTTGCAACCTACACTGACGAAAGGGGATATGTAATGTGAATCCTATGAAAATGAAGGACTTCTATCGTTGTCAGACTATCGTTGGTTATTCGTTTGAAGATGGTGGCTGTGGTAGAGGATTACAGTTGATTGGGCTGGATGTATTTTGGAAGAGTTTATCTAAAGTCGTTTATATCCGGGCATATCCCAACTCCATATGGTATTATTTGGTTTAGTGTATGCTCGCTTGGGAGGACAATGATATGGACATAGAGTTAATGCCGGTCAATCGAAAGAACTGGGAAGAAGCATTGGCACTGCAGGTTTTGGACCAACAGCAGGGGTTTGTGCCAGCGGTAGCTGTATCTCTAGCCAAGATCTACATCAAACCGGATGGTGAACAAGTAGAATACATTCCTTTTGCGATATATGACGGGAACCGAATGGTCGGATTTATCATGCATGCTTATGAAGTGAATACAGCCGATGGTTATTGGATTAACGGCTTTTTAATAGATGCAAGAGAACAGGGCAAAGGATATGGCAGAGCAGCTTTACTCCAGATGATTACATGGATCCAAGGCCAATTTCCGCAATGTAAAGAAATACGCCTGACCGTACATAAGGATAACCAGATAGCGAAAACTTTGTACAGCAATCTAGGTTTTGTGGAAACGGGAATCTGGTTTGGCGATGAGGAAGTTATGAAGCTGAATGTTCAATTAAACCTACAAGTAAAGAGAAAGGGGGGTGACCAATTGTCACAGATTAACATCAATCAAAGCAGTCCTGAAGAAGCGCATTCGGTACGGACGAACCTGATCAAATTTAATGCACAGCATATCGCAGAAGATTTACAGCAGAATTATGAGGAGATCAACTTACATATAAAAGATGAGAATGGTGATATCGTAGGCGGGATCAATAGCGTGTTTTGCTGGAATTGGATTGAGGTCGATATTCTGTGGGTGGATGACCGATTCCGGGGGAGGGGCTACGGCTCGAGATTATTACAGGAAATCGAGAGGATAGCCAGAGAAAAGAAATGCACCTTCATCAAACTCAATACTTTCAGCTTCCAAGCGCCGCTTTTCTATCAAAAGCATGGGTTTCAAGAGATTGCTCGTATCGACGATGCCCCGAGGGGTCATCAGCATTATTACTTTATTAAACATTTGGTGTAGAGGCGAGTGTTTATACCAACAACCATCGAAGGAGCTTAACATGATTAGACTGCAGCCAGTTGATAAGGATAATTGGACCGAATGCATTAAACTGAAAGCCAAGCCGGAGCAAGAAGGATTTATTGCCTCCAATCTGTATTCGATTGCCCAGTTTCAATTTCTTGAACATTTTGAAGCGATGGCCATTTATGATGAGCAGACGATGGTCGGATTCGCGTTATATGGCTTGGACTCCGATGACGGGAACTACTGGATTTACCGTTTGATGATCGACGGAAATTTCCAAGGGAAGGGTTACGGTAAAGAGGCTTTGCGATGCATTGTTGAAGAAATCCGAAACAAACATGACCGGACGGATGTCCTTATGATAAGTTTTGATCCGAAGAACGAACGGGCCAGGCAGCTTTATGTCAAAGCGGGTTTTGAGGAAATCGGCGTCATGCCGTGGTCGGATGGTGAATCCGTAGCGAAGCTGATGCTGTAAACCCTCAGCCTATAAGTATGCGAATGAGGATGATGCTGATATGAAAATCATAGTGACTGGCGGCGCCATCATCCGGGATCATCATGGGCGAATCTTGCTCCAACGACGCTCGGACTACGGCAATTGGGGACTTCCCGGCGGCGGTATGGAGGCAGGAGAATCCGTTGAAGAGACGATGAGACGGGAAGTGCTCGAAGAAACGGGGCTGGTCGTCCTCGATTATGAACTCTATGGGGTCTATAGCGGACCCAGAATGCAGTATCGTTATCCGGACGGAAATGAAATCGTGTTTGTCATGTTTATTTTTAACGCCGTGGTGGATTTGAGAGGGAGGACGGAGGAGCAAGGCAGAATACTGATTCATCACGATGAGGATAACGAGTCGTTACAGTTGGAATTCAAGGCATTGCATGAGATTGAGCTAGAGGACATCAGCTCTGTGCAAAGACCGGTATTTGAGGATCTGCAAAGCGGGAAGGCAAACATTTTAAGAACTTGAATATGTCTTGTAACACGATAAAAAGGGAGTGCCTACTGTTTGCAACAGTTGTGCACTCCCTTTGTTAACTTAACTAGAACTTGGGTTCATACCATATGGCTTGGGTAAAGTCCTGGAACTTATCAGAGTAATAATACATAACTTCAATGTTGTTATTTTCGCCGGTTGCTTTTTGACCCTTGCTTCGGATAATGGGGATGAATTCTGCATAGTATGCGCCATTCAAGGAGATTCGAACAGGCTGCTTAGGGTTGCTCAACTGCTCGTAGGTATAATAGGATGGCTCCCCGTTCACGTTGATCTGCAAGTCGATTTTCTCCGTAGCCTTCAAGGCCAGATAGAATTCCGGCAGGGCATCGCGATTCACCAAAGCAAAGTCATGAACCGGACTTTCTCCGTGTCCTGATGGGGAACCCGCATAGATAAAGTATCTTGTGCCATTCGGAATGAGATCATCCGGCGATGGTTCCCGGACATAGTCGCTGCCACTATAATAGTCGTAAATTCGATGCAGGATAACTGCGGTTTCTGCTAACGTTACCTTTTGATTCGGGCGAAAATACCCTTTCGTATCGGGTTTCATGATGCCGGCCTCGGCAAAGCCGAGCAGTGCATAGGCTTTGACGTGATCGAGATCGGAGGCTAAGGAAAGCCCCCATCTTTTGTCTTGCATCAACCCGATTTCGGGCGCTAATGGCTGATAGGCATACTTCCACTTATCATATTGCTTGTAGGAATTGAAATTTCTTTTGGGTAGGTCTTTAATCGCCCGCAATCTCGCGATATCCTCACCGTCGTATAACTCCAAGGAATAACCAATATCATCGAACAGCGCATTCAGCGTAATCAACAAGTCCCAGCGTGTTAACACTTTCTCCGGTATATACTTGAAGGTTTCATCGTCATAATTGATTCTGTCTGCGGCTCCGATTAATCCGTTCGGCGCTGAAGGTATGCTGCCGTAAACATCCTTAAAAATCTGGTAGGAGGGGTGTCCCTTAGGCACGCCGGGAATGTTGATATTCTTATCGGCTTCGACCCGGAAATCGGTAAACAACCGATGAACCATGAGGGTAAGATCAGATTTGGTCACCATCTTGCCTAAGGTTCTTGTTTGATACTCCATATTCTCAAAAACCCCATGGGATCTCAGGAAATCAACGGACTCATTGGCCCATGCATACTTGGCTTGACTAGATTCCGCCGCACTTGCCACGGATGTCATGCAAAACGATAAAATGAGGGTTAAAGATAATAGTTGACGCCACCTTTTTAAAAACATGAAATCCTCCTGTATGTATCGATGTATTGGATTAATATTCCTCTATTGTAGACGACAAATTATGACAAGGGCAATGTTTTTTTAGTCCTACTTACCTATTGAAGGAGAGTTGGTTTGCATTTTTCTTAAATCCGAAGCGTATTGGTTGAGAAGGCGAGAACCGGAGAAATCAAATGATACAGGATGACTTTCGATGGGAATTTTTTCAATGTAACCGTTGACATTCCGGAACAAAATGGTAATATTTTAATTCATTAGATATACCGGTTGATTTCAGTACCTATCGGCTTGTACCAGATCATGTTACAGCAGGTTTCTGCTATCTTGGATGGTGAATGTAATGCAGCCTATCACGGAGGAGGAAACGTATGGGAATTGATTGGTATGACATGGTCGCACGCAGGAATGGCGGGTACAAAGGAAGAGCGGTGTGTACCGTAGTCGGGAGATCGGCGGAAGAGGTGTTTGAGGAGCGGTTAGTGGAGATGCTGCCGCAGTTTCATTCGGTGCTGGATGCAGGCTGCGGGCATGGCGAGTTTACGCTCCGGATGTCCAATCATGCTGAGAACATCATTGGATTTGACAACTCCGCGGAGATGATCCAAATCTCCCAATCCTTACTCGAGAGCAGCGGAACCCGGAATGTGGAATTTGTGTATGCCACAACGAAGACCAAGATGCCCTTTCAAGATGGTCAGTTTGATCTCATCTATGACCGCAGAGGGCCCACCTCGATCCTGGAACATCCCAGGATATTAGCTTCAGGCGGCACCATCATCGGGATCCATACGGATGTGACGCATGTTCGAAGGCGATTGTCGGAGAATGGCTACATGAATGTCGAGATTGAAGAGTATAATGAAGCGATCACTTATTTCCCGAATGCTCACGAATTTGCATTAAATCTGTCGGATACACCAGGGAATCCCGATTTCACCTTGCCGGAGATGAAGGGGGAACTGGAAGCCAAAATACGAGAGAATCAGATCGACGGACAGCTTGGGGTTCGTGAACATAAATACATCTGGAAAGCGATGAAGGCGTGACATCAAATCGTTTATCATACCTAAAAAGGAGTGTTGCGATATGGATCATGAGTTCAACCGGAAGTGGCTGGAGGACAAATTTGAAAACATCCGCAGCCGTACCTTACAAGTGCTGGTGCAGTTAAACGATGAGCAAGTCAATTGGCGGCCCAACCATTCGAGTCTGAGCATATCGACGTTGATCAGGCACATCGAAGGCAACATTCAAGAGCGGGTCATGAAGGGGATTCTGCATCAAGATGTTACACGGAACCGGGAGGAAGAGTTGACGCAGGTTTTTGTCAGCCGGGATGATCTGATTCAGATCGTGAAGAATCGGTTTCAGTTCTTGATCGATACGGTTAAATCCATGCCGAGCGAGGACTTTGAACAGGTTCAATCGGTACGCGGAATAGAACGCAGCAACCTCGACATACTGCATCAATGCGCCACGCATTATTCGGAGCACATGGGTCAGATTTTTTACATCGCGAAGCAGTGTTTGGAGGTTCAATATAAATCCACATCGATCTAATAAAGTAAGTCCCCCTTAGATGGCGCTTTCAGCGATCAAGGGGGACTTTTTATTTTACGGTTGACCAGGAGAAGGGACCTGGTGAGTTTCTTTTTTCTGCATAATGCTCGTCAGCGGCTCGGGCTCCTGATATGTGATCGATTCATTGATTCCCGCATCCAACTGTCCGTTATTGAACTGGACACCTATAAGATGCGTGCCGGAAGGCGATGAAATACCCAAAGCGCGTCCGTTGGTGGAGGTTCCGTTCAGGCCCTGATTGTTGCCCGGCGTGAAGACGGCCAGAAGTTGAGAAGGCGAGAGCTCATCTCCGGGGACGTTATAGTTGGCAAGGAACTGCTCCATACTCAGGTCATAACAGCAGGGTTGCTTCTTGATCCAGATCACCTTGGTTTCATTCGGGCGGATGATGGTATCGGTGCTGTAGCGATCCTTCGTAATGGTCCAGCGATTGGACTTGGATTTGTCGAATGGGAGGGCAGGATCGTAATAGTAGTAGATTTGATATCCTTCCAGATCAATCTCCCGGTCATTCGGGTTGTAGATCTCCACATAATTGTAATTTCCTTGCTCGTTCGAGTTAGCGACCACTTCAGTGATGTGCAGAGCCGTGGTCAAGGGCAGCTTGGGTACGGTTTCTTCGGTGGTTTTGTTTGCCTTTTGCAGCGTGCCTTCCATCATGACGGGATAATGATCGCTCGGATATTGGCCGTCTTCATTATAGTTGATAATCGCGCTGTGCAGAACATTCCAGCCCTGGCTGTGCAGAATCCAGTCGATCCGGTTTCCGCTGCCGCCGCCTGTAGGGTCCTTGTAATTATGGAAGGTTCCCAGGTCATCGTTGGTGCGTTTCTTGGCGGTGATATGTGCATCCGACAGCCCGTTGCTTGTAAAAATCGAATACGTATCGCTTCCCGGAACGGTATTGAAATCGCCGGTTACGACCACGGGTATATCCGAGGCAAAGGCCTTCATCTTGTCGACAATGAGTGCGGCGCTCTTCTGCCGAGAAACCTCGGATTGGTGGTCCAGATGCGTGTTGACCATATAAAAGGTTTTGCCATTCTGAAGATCCTGAAATCGAACCCAGGTTGCCATGCGCGGAATCTGGTTCCCCCAGCTGGCGGAACTGATCGTCTGCGGCGTATCGGACAGCCAAAAGTGAGACTGCTCCAAGGGCTTCAGCCGCTTCGTATTATAAAAAATCGCCATGTACTCACCTAAGTTCCCGCCTTCACGCCCGACTCCAATCCGATCATATCCTGGCAGGTCGTTCTCCAGATCGACGATTTGCCGGTGAAGTCCTTCCTGCGTCCCGATGACGTCCGGTTTATGCTCCAGAATCAGGTTCTTCGTAACAGGGCGACGGTTCTCCCAAGGTTGACTGTCATTGGCGGCATAACGCAGGTTGAAGCTCATCACGCGTAAAGGTCCCGACGATGCTTCAGCCGCGCTTGCCAGTTCGCTGGAAGCGGATAGCGGCGCCGTCGTCAGAAATGTAAGCATCATGAACAGGCTGGTGATTTTGGGGATTCTCATTAAAATTCCTCCTTCGTCATGTGCAAGATGATGTTTCTTCTAAAGCGGGTAATTAAGTAGGTTTATCCTGTCCTCCCTTCCTGATTTGCCCATATCATATCTTATTTTTAGCTGGTTGCGTATTTACAATTTTTTAGGTTTTTGCTTTCGTTTTGGATATTCGTGGAGGAAATGGATGAGCGTATCAGGAATATACCCATAGCCGGACAATAAAAGAAACTCAACCAGAGGTTGAATTCCGGATAGCGATACTCTACATCCGCGTTATGTTTTTTCGTTACAGTGTTGTTTATAGTAGAGGCATCTCATGGAAAAGTGGTGGTCTTGACTTATGATTCAGGCGAATAACGTGATTAACGGAAATATCAGCAGATTGCGAAAACAGCTCGGCATCACACAAGAGCAATTGTCTAACAGATTGGGTGTCAGCTATCAGGCCGTGAGTAAATGGGAGAACGGGCAATCCTGCCCGGATATCTTACTAATTCCGATGCTCGCAGATGTATTCGGGGTCACAATTGATGAGCTTTTTGGCAGGACTATCCATAACATCGATTTACGGAAAGGCCTCGTACTGGAGTATTTGTTCGATGGTGATGTACGAGACAGCAGCGGAGAGGGACGACATGGACGGCTTGAAGGCGGAAAATACGGCATCGACCGCTTTGGACGGAAGGGCGGAGCTTTAGCGTTGGATGGCAGAAATCATTATGTCCGAATCGACCAACCGCCTATTCTTTCTAATGATGCCTTTTCAATATCCGTATGGTGTTATTATGATACGCACAAGATCCTCCGAGGATGGCATAGCGCAATAGTTTCGCAAGATGGCCACAACCAGAACCGGGCGTTTCAGCTTAGCACGAAGGATGAGTATATTACGCTCCATGGTTTCCTGAGAGAACCGGATCTATCGATGAACGCCAAGATCGTGAAGGAACACTGGTATCATGTGACCATGACTTACGAGGAATCCCGTTACCGAATGTACGTGAATGGTCGTCTAGTTGCCGAGCGTTCAGGCAGTTTTACACCACACAATGAAGAACGGATGTATATAGGCAGAAAATCAACCGATGAACCGTACTTCTTTTTCCAGGGACGTATCGACGATCTGCGGATCTATAATCGTGCCCTTGAGAATCGCGAGATTGAAGCTCTCTATCTTGAAGGTGGTTATAAGCCGGCTCCAATGCCACAGGTGGAATCTGTGGAGGAACCCATTCCGGTTCTGGAGGGATTGGACGACATTCGTATGATCTTTACAAAAGATACAATTGAGGCAGCGGCTAACTGGTATACCCGGAATTTAGGATTCAACATATTAATGCAGGAAGAGGGCTTCTATATGTTGACGTTGTATAACAGCCCGAATTTGTTGTTGGAATGCGTGAAAGCAAGGGAGCCGGAATCAGGACAAGAGGCATCGTTTATATTCAAAACCAATCGGGACATTGAAGAACTGCGTTCCTATTTATCTGCGGCTGGCGCGAGAGTTGAGCAGATTCGGGACGAAGGCTTCGCATGGTTTCTGGATTTTTCGGATCCTTTTGGACAAGCCTGGATCATTATGCGCGAGAAGGGTAGTCATCCGTTTTGAAGTTTCAACGACATGGTTGGATTGCGCGTAATGTGCGTTAACGGTAGAATGATGTTAATCAGCAAATATTTCATCCAAGAACCCTCCTCGTGGTTAACACCAAAGGTGGGTTCTGTTTGTTTATGATCAGTGTGCAAAGGAATGAGGATATGACGGAAAATGGAATTGTACTTGTGGTCAGCGTGACCCTTGTTCAAGGGGATCAAGTGCTCATCATCCAGGAAAATAAACCTTCGGTGCGGGATACCTGGAACTTCCCTGGCGGGCGCATCGAGCCTGGGGAAGCTGTGCTTGAGGCGGCTATAAGAGAAGTGAAGGAAGAGACGGGATATGATGTCCAATTGACAGGCACTACAGGGGTTTATCAATTCCTCAGCAGTTTGAATAACCATGTCATCATGTTTCATTTTACCGGGGAAGTGGTGGGAGGCTCGCTTCAATTGGGAACAGGCGAGATCAAGGATGCCATCTGGGTCACGCTGCCTGATATCTTAGCCGATCACAGCATAACTTTCCGGGATGCCGAAGCCATGAGGCAGATCGTTGAGAATCTCATGAATGGCGTGCAGCACTCGCTTGCATTGTTTCATCCGTCTTTGCTTCTAACTTCTGGGTCATCGCATATTCATAATTCTTAGCGGATTATTTCGTATTATTTTTTTGAATAAAGGAGCGAAAGAGGGATGATCCAACTTAAAAAAATCGCTTTTGGCGGATTCGTTGTCATCGGTATGTTCATATTACTGTACTTGATGACAGAAACTCATGATGAAATTCAAAGAGCGTATCAAGATTTATCTCCCCAGCAATTCTCGTTATTAAAGATGAGCTTATACGGATTTCTGTTCGGAGTTTTAATAGAGTGGAGAGCACTGGGTTGTTTAATTAAGGGGCAAGTTCGATTAAGCTGGCTGTTATTACCAGCTGCGATACTTACGGTCATCATCTTCATTCCTATTATTTATTGGCTCGAGTGGTTTGGACTTGGAAGGCTGTTTGTTATAGAGATATTCGGGAAACCGGAAATTCACATGCTGCTTTCCGTGTTCTCCGGTGTATTGTTTATACGATCTATCTGCAACAACAAACATAGGTCTAACCCATAGATGGGGACTAGTAATAGGATGAGAAGCATGATGGTTCTCTGATGCTGTGGAACACCGTTCATATGTTTTCGTATGTGAAGGATACGATTGATGTATCGAGGAGGTAAGGAAGTGGTCAGCATCCGTTTTCCCCTGGGTTCCTTTGAACCAAAGGTGGAGCCTACATTGGAGGAGAGGCAGAGGTTTATACAACAGATACCTTCAATCGTACCGACGCTCCGGCAAATCATAATGAAATGTCCCCTTTCCCAGCTGCATAGGCCTTATCGTGAAGAGGGGTGGAGTATTCAGCAAATTGTGCACCATCTGGCTGATAACGATATGAACGCATATCTGCGATTTAAACGTGCATTGACCGAGGAGGAGCCGGTGGCAAACTCGTACCGGGAGGATTTATGGGCAGAACTGACTGACTACACGGAGGTTCCCATTGAGAACTCGCTTACGCTTCTGGAAACACTTCATTTTCGTTTTCTAATACTGCTGAAGGACTTACAGCCCGAGGATTTCAAAAGAACCATGAGAACCCAAGTGCTCGGCAGCATTACCCTGGATATCGCGCTGCAGCGATTTGTGTGGCACAACCAGCATCATATCGCGCAGATTACATCCATATTGAACCGTGAAAACGCGAAGTTACATAAGGAGTGAGCCCAATTGAGCTGGAGATCCAAGTATGCTTTTGGAGGCATTGTGTTCAATCAGAATCAACATGTCCTGATGAGAAGTCCGAGCGGCCATTGGGGCGGCTATGTTTGGACCTTCGCCAAAGGCGGTGCTGAATTAAGCGATAGCTCCCCGGAAGAAACCGCAACCCGGGAAGTGTTGGAGGAGACAGGTTATAAATGCAGCATTATCGCGGCCATTCCGGGTGAATATGAATCGGATACATGCGTGACGAAATATTTTTTGATGAGTCCGGAAGGTTGGAGTGCTAAGTATGATGAGGAAACGCAGGAAATCAAGTGGGTTGGCGTGGAGCAGGCCTTTGAAATGATAGAAATGACATCAACCCCAAAAGGTAGACAACGCGATACGGATGCATTAATCAGTGCGATACATACGATGAGGGCATTGATCATAGAGAACAGATTCTAGTTATCCATTTTATTAGGAGTCCAAAGGAGCCATCAAATCATGGGAATGTCAGATTACTACAAGGATCTAAGAGAAAAGATCGGAGACCAGTTAATATTTATGCCGTCCGTTACGGGCATTATCCGCAATGATCAGGATTTTATTTTATTTGGAAGAAAGCATCACGAAGATTTATGGGGACTTGTGGCCGGCGCCATCGAGCTGGGAGAATCCCCGGCAGAGGCGATGACCCGCGAAGCGAAGGAAGAAACCGGGCTTGATA
This sequence comes from Paenibacillus sp. 2KB_20, assembly GCF_052115765.1. NCBI lineage: Bacteria > Bacillati > Bacillota > Bacilli > Caryophanales > Paenibacillaceae > Paenibacillus > Paenibacillus sp. 2KB_20. Next base: position 55,529 of record NZ_JBFRHH010000007.1, read on the forward strand.
TCGTGCCTGAACGAATCATTGGGGTATATGGTGGAAAAGAACGCCGATATACGTACAGCAACGGACATCAAGTGGAGTACCTCACCATTGTGTTCGAGTGCCACGTCTTCTCGGGTGAGTTGGATCGTGAAAATGAAGAGTTTGCGGAACTCGTGTTCTTTCCGGAGGATCAGCTGCCACCCACGGCTTTAAAATATCCGGAGCATATTTTCATCAAAGCCAATGGAGAGCGGGCTCATTTCTGATAGAAAGCAGGTCCCCTATGATGTTAAAAGCGATAATCTTCGATCTTGATGAGACATTAACGGACAGAAGGGCAGCGATTAACTCGTTCATCAAGCGATTGATTGCCCGATATTTTCCGGACTCCGATGAAGATACTCAGCTCATGATATGTCACTGGAGGTGCAGGAATTGAAGCGTTTTAAAAGCGATAATGGACAAAAGCTCGTCTATGAATCCTATGACCGCCTGATGGCGGGATGGACGGTACCTTACGAGCAGCATAAAATATCCACATCGTACGGTATGACTCACGTAATAACGGCAGGTTCATCGGACCTCCCCCCGCTGCTGTTATTGCATGGAACGGGCGACAACGTCGCCATGATGTGGATTTATAACGTGTCGGAGTTATCCCGCAATTTCTATATCATCGCCGTGGATAATATCGGAGGTTCGGGGAAGAGCGAGCCAAACGACAAGTATGCTCATGATTTCAATCAGGCAAAATGGTTGGACGAAATCCTTGAGGCTATGAATGTAGATGCTGTCTATATCGCCGGTGTATCCTATGGAGCCTATCTGGCCTACCATTACGCCATCGTCAGACCGAATAGAGTAAGAAAGATTGTATGCTTGGCTGGCGGCATTGCCGGAAGTCAGCTTGAAGTGATGAGCAAAATGATGAGGGCTTTTCTGCCGGAAGCACTGTTCCCTTCAGAACGGAGTGTGCGTACACTGCTTCGCAAGCTGTGCGGTACCCATGCAGATGCATTCGAGAACAACCCGGAGCTTATGCAGCATTGGTTCTACTTGCTTAAATACTTCAACAATCGCTCCATGATGAAACACACCATTACCATCCATTCGTCTGCCGACATTCAGGCAATTCGCAGCAAGTCCTTGTTCATTATAGGTGAACAGGATTTGCTTAGTTATTATCCGAAGGCGGTTGCCAGACTGGAGACAAATGGGATGCGTTACCGCATCGTTCCGGGCGCGGGCCATGCGATCAATCATGAGATGCCGGAGCTCGTTCATGAAGAGATTATAGGCTTTTGCAGGGAAGCGTGAGGGAAGTGTATTGACTATGAAGATTAAACATCTCACCGGTCTGTTCATCAATGCTCTGGTCTGTCTAATATTGGTTCTACTGGGGAATGCCATGACCCCGAAGCCTGGCACTAGTTCTGGAAACGGAAATCCAGTCATCCTGCTGTTAATCCCTCTGAGTATTCTTTTCCTGGTGCTTGTTCTTCAATGGATTCGTATGTTCAAGGATCTTAAGATGTCCCTCAGCAAGTTAAGCATGCTGATCTTAGCCCTGGCTGGCTATATTATAGCGGGTTATGTATTTCAGCTTCATAGACTCGAAGTCTATAGAGTAGTCCTAGCCGAGGCGTTCGAATTGAGGTGGGGGACAGCGGACTGGCAACATATTGAATCCATTACGACCGGCGGCCTCCTTTCGATACATTTGAACAATCAATTTTTCAACTGGAATACGTACTTCATGATGATCGCCTTCTCGCTGCTGCTGTGCTTCATGTTCAAACTGATACAGAGGCTCATGGACAGAAGACAAGGAACCTCCGCGAAGAAATAATTCTGCAAGAAGGCTGGATAGGAGGAAATGACATGCCGTACTTTGACAGGACGAGAAAATGCTCCATCGTATTCCTGAGTTTGAGCGCACTTTTTTTCATCATGACCATAATTACGTTCTTTAACAGCCAATTCTCTGAAATTCTGGCTTACAACTTTACGAATGACTTAAGAGGCAGCATACTTACGGTTATTTTTTTGCTGATTGCCATCATACTGCTAGTTGCCGGCATAGCGATAAGGGCGATATGTAAGGATGCAAAAGAAGACTTTCATCGGATCGACAAGCTGATAAGCGAGTTGGAAAAGCGAGATTAATCGTTCCGATTTAGGAGGGGGTATACGTGGTGTCTATTGATGAAATTTACGGCCAACAGGCTAAAGCCTATGAGGCCATGGTTAGCAAACAGCCCGACTTATCCAAGATTATTCGTGAATTAAAGCCTTATGAGGGACTGGATGTGCTGGATTTGGGAGCCGGATCAGGGCGGATATCCATGCTGCTTGCTCCAGACGTAAGATCCTTGATCTGTACCGATATATCCGAGCCGATGTTACATATATTGGACGAGAAATTATCTGAAGCTTATGATTTCCGCAATTGGACTACCGTAGTCGCTGATCATCGCAGCCTGCCGGTTGATTCCTCGAGTGTTGATCTGATTGTATCGGGTTGGAGCATTAGTTATTTGGCCAATTCAGGCGAAGAGGATGGCCGTGAGAATCTGAGGCTTGTCATGGCGGAACTGAGGCGTGTCTTGAGGCCGGGCGGGACGATGATTATTCTGGAAACGATGGGAACCGGAACGGAGACGCCGAATCCCCCTCATTTCCTAACCGATTATTATGCTGGATTAGAGCAGGAGTACGAATTTAGCCATCGGTGGATCCGGACGGATTATGTTTTTGAGTCGGTCGAAGAGGCACAGCGGAGCACGGGGTTCTTTTTCGGTCAAGCGTTAACTGACAAGATCATAGCGAATCAATGGTCCACGGTGCCGGAGTGCGCGGGGATCTGGTGGAAGCATTTTTAGATAGCAGTGTATTAACAATAAAACTTGTGAAAAATACTACAGTTAAAGGCGATTGTGCAGTATACTCTATCTTGTGGTTTATGTTGTTTTGTTTATCCTTAACTCCAGTTGACAGATTCCTTGGTCAGTAGAAGCTTTTGACAAGTTAATCAATTTAGAGTAATATCCACATGTAATAATTACACAGGTAAGAATAAGGATCTGAGTACAAGGCTGTCTCTTTACAGGGGGGGGCTTTTTTTGCGTTTTACGTGTTAGGAATCGAGTTATGGGGGTGGAAGCTATAAATACCGCTAATCGTAATCAAGTACTTATTGTTGAAGATGATGCACATATTAGACGTTTTGTATCGATAAATTTAATAAATAACGGATTTGTGGTGAGTGAGGCTGCATTTGGAGGAGAAGCGATACAACTCTTCACTACGAATCGACCCGATGTTGTTGTTCTGGACATTATGCTGCCAGATGTTGATGGATTTGAAATCTGCCGACAATTAAGAGAGATAGAGCCTGCGGTCATCATCGTCTTTTTAACTGCCCGCGGACAAGATCTGGACAAGATCAAAGGATTAGAAATCGGAGCTGATGATTATATTGTTAAACCGTTTAATCCGTTAGAGCTTGTAGCACGAATTAATGCGATATTGCGCCGAACAGAAACTGCTCTAAAACCGCAAAGATCCGTGATTCAATCCGGTCCAATTCGGATGGATCTGAATTCGAATAAAGTGTTCAAACATGACTTCTTTATTGAATTAACGCCGAAGGAATTTCAACTAGTTAGAACCTTTCTAGAACATCCCGATACAGCACTATCCCGGAATGAATTATTAAATCTCGTATGGGGAGAGGATTATGTTGGAGATCCTAAAACAGTAGATGTTCATGTGCGAAAGTTACGGGAAAAGATTGAAGATGATGGCTCCAAGCCACATTGGATTGAAACGGTATGGGGAGTAGGATATCGCTTCAGGAAGGACGGTTAAGAAGTGGGTATTCAGAAAAGATTAGTAGGAAGTTATTTTGTGGTCATCTGTATCACTGTTCTCATTCTGGAGATTTTTCTCATGGTTTACGTGAGATATTATTATCTTCATAATGTTGAGCGGATTCTGATGAATCAAGCGGAGCTGTCTGCTTCTTTTTTTCAGCAATATTTTGCCGATGAAGATCTGGAGAAACAATCGTATCGATTATTAAAGGGGTTTGCACATAACTCGGATGCGCAAGTACAGATTATTAATTCCTCAGGCCGACTTTTGCAGGACTCTACCGGACTTCCAGGCGGCAATGACATGACTACGTATTTAGATGTACGATCTGCACTCCAAGGACAACCCGGCACATGGAGAGGCAAGGCCCCTTCCACCCAAGAAGCGATATTAGCGGTATCTTTTCCCTTACGAGCCAATGATATCATCGCGGGAGAAGTCAGATTTGTCACTTCCTTGACTGAAACACTACAGACAGTTCATCGTATTTCAATCGTACTGATCTGTGTAGGTCTGTTTGTTCTTGCGATTGTTACCGTTCTTGGACTATTGTTGTCTCGGACCATAACGAGATCAATTAAGGATCTTAAACAGGCGGCAGATCAGATGACAGAAGGAGACTTCAGCATAAGAGTACATAAACGCTATCAGGATGAGCTGGGTTCTTTGGCTGATACGTTAAATATGATGGCAGGTAGAATTTTGAAGAGCGAACAGCTTAAAAATGATTTTATTTCATCCGTGTCCCATGAACTGCGAACGCCATTAACGTCAATTAAAGGCTGGGCCATCACGCTGAAATCGAATGGGAATCACAACGAGCAAATCCTTAAAGAAGGATTGGATATTATTGAATCAGAAAGCGACAGGTTAACTTGTTTGGTGGAAGAACTGTTAGATTTCTCTAAACTGGATAACGGAAGAATTGTCATACACTCAGCACCTGTCCATCTATCAGAATTATTGCATCATGTGGGTAGACAACTTGCCCCAAGAGCTGCTCGGCAAGGAGTCTCACTCGAAATACAAGCAGAGGAGAATCTCCCTAACATTCATGCAGACGAGAATCGTTTAAAGCAAGTACTAATTAATTTAATTGATAATTCACTCAAATTTACAGATGCCACTGGTCGAATTCTTGTACACGCTTATACAGCTCAAGAACAAGTCGTTATTACCGTTGAGGACACTGGCTCAGGAATCGCAGAGGAGGATCTAGAGAATGTGCTGCAAAAATTTTACAAAGTTGATCCACATGCACCTGGCAGTGGTCTGGGTCTATCGATATCAGATGAGATCATTAAGTTACATCATGGAGAATTACGCATAATTAGTGAGGTAGGTAAGGGTACGACAGTCCAGATCTACTTGCCGATAAAAGAAAAAATAAATTTAACTATTTCATAACCACTTCGTTCCCTTTCAAAGATAGAATAGTAAATAACCTTGACAATCGAGGAGCTGGTAATCAGAATGCTCAATAAACTCATTAGAATAGGTTTCATATCGACTACGTTATTGTTGCTCGGAGCATGTGGGATTCCCGCAACACCAGTAGATATGATTAAGCCTCCATTATCAGAAGCAAGTATTCAGCGAGACAAAATCAGCCATGAACTTATCAAATTACTACCTGACGAGGTTCAATTGTTAGTTCCCACGCAGGGGAAAAACGGTAATGACATCTCGTTCGGAGATATGGACGGGGACGGTATCGATGAAGCTGTCGTTGTATATGAAGAGAATAAAACAACAGGTAAAATGCTGAAAGCGGCGCTATTTAAGCAAGATAATGAGGAGTGGCGAATCGTATCGGAAGTCAAGGGCTTTGGTTACGGCTTGGAGTATGCTGGATTTCCAGATATCGATCAGGACGGTCGATCCGAGCTCGTGCTTGGCTGGTCGTTAGGGGCTGCAGGAAATGGTCTGGACATTTATGGCTTGAGTGAAGATAAATTGAAGCTGTTATCCAAGAAGGAGTATCACGGCAAGTTCGATCTTGAGTAATCCTTCCCAAGGATTGTAGTTAACAAGAGGGAGGTGTCCTATGATTTGAACGGTAAAATAAGGGCCGACCTGATTGTCTCCGATGGCATCATAAAACACAATAGTCCGTGGCAATACGTCATGAAAAAAGACGTATGTTTGCTCATCGGATTATTTGTGATGTTCATTTTTAGGGGGATTCCTACAGAAATTCAACAAAATAGAGGTAGCCATCATGTTTATCACCCACATAATTTCAAAACTGGATAAAACCATGCTGTTCATTATATTGTGTCTTGTTGCCATTGGTACGATTGCTATTTATGGAGCCACAGTGGATACGAATTTAGAAGGCCTTCACATTAGTTATTTATATCTATTCGGTGCATTCTGCATTCCTATGCTGGCTCTCACATTGTTAGATTATAGAGTTCTGTTTGGTAAGCTATCCTACGTTCTCTATGCAATTGGCATAGGGATGCTGGTTCTTGTCAAGTTTACCGGAGAGAACATTAACGGTGCTGTTCGTTGGCTAAGTATTGGAAGTTTTCAGCTTCAACCTTCTGAATTAGCTAAATTATTTACAGTGCTTCTGATTGCTCATTTATTAGGCAAGCGAGAGGGAGCTCAGCTTCGTATTTTTCAAGATATATTACCGATTTGTATCATTTTTATGATTCCTATCATCTTAATCATGCAGCAGCCCGATTTAGGCACTTCTCTAGTTTTTGTGGGTGCACTGCTTAGTATGCTGTGGATGGGTAACATCCGTTCATTATATATGATTCTGTTCATCAGTATTATGATCATTACGGTAGGCATAATATTATGGCTATATTATGCCAATTTCGAATTGTTATCCAAGATTGTAGAGCCTCATCAAATGTCAAGAATTCAGACTTTTCTTGACCCAGCCAGCGATCCCGATAAATCATGGCATGTTAAAAACGCACAATATGCGATAGCTTTGGGAGGATTGACTGGAAGTGACGTATCTTTTTTACGTAGAGGGTTTGTTCCTTATGCGTATTCTGATTCGATCTATGTGGTCATTGGCGAGGAATATGGTTTTTTGGGTTCTGCGGTGCTGTTGCTGTTATATTTCCTACTCATATATCGCATGGTTCATATCGTCAAAGATAGTAGAGAACTTGCAGGGGCATATCTTGTTACCGGGCTTATAGGAATGTTAGTCTTTCAAATTTTCGTTAATATAGGCATGCATATCGGTTTGGTACCCCTGACGGGTATTTCCTTACCGTTCATAAGTTATGGAGGCAGCTCACTACTTAGTAATATGATTGCAATTGGTTTGGTGTTAAGTGTCAAATTCCATAAAAACGATATCTATATAGAATGAACTGAAGACAACCTTATTATTACAGAAATAGAAAGCAGGTTAAGACATTGGGCATTTCTCAAACGGATGATCTCGTATTTCAATTCATCAATCAAATGGCAGTAACATTCTCTGCACTAAATCCATTTATGCGTTTTTTATCAGAAAAAGCGGAATACCTCTTTTACCTGGGGATTATAGTTTATTGGTTTACTCGCATCCATAAGAACAGGCAAATGGTGATAACAACTCTCTTGTCAGCTTGTGTTGGATTTAGTGTTGGTAGTATACTTTCTCACTTTTTTTATAGGGATAGGCCTTTTGTCCATCATACGGTTAACCAATTAGTTGAACATTCCGCTAACGCTTCATTTCCAAGTAATCATTCGATTGGGGCCTTTGTAATCGCAACAGGTATATGGTTGTTTCGTAAGAAAGATGGCGTAATTTGGCTTGTATTGGCAGGTTTGATTTCATTCTCCCGAATTTGGAATGGTGTTCATTATCCTTCCGATGTCATCACGGGAGCATTTATTGGTGTGATTAGTGCATTTATGATTTATCAAATGGTTCATCGATGGTCTGTAGCTCATAAATGTTTGAACGCTGGCATCAATCTTTATGAAAAAATCGAGAAAAATATTTGGAAAAGTTATAAAAAAGCTTCTAAACTCAAAAATTGAATATTATTAGAATTGAGTGGAGGAAATTATGTCTATCAAACCTAAGAGAAAAGCAATTCGTAAAGTTATGATGAGCATTTACCTTGTTATAAGCGCCCTGATACTTGGAGTTGGAATCTATGCGGGGTATATATATTATAAGGCGGATGCTGCGATTCAACGTGTGGCAGCTCCAAAGCTGACTGATGATCCGATTGATTATGTAAAGAAGGAATCGATTCAACCTATGACATTTCTTTTGGCGGGTGTAGATAGTCGGAATGGCGGTGGTGGGGTGATGAATACAGATGTTCTTATGCTTGTCAGTTTCAATCCACAAACCCAATCTGCTAGTTTGTTGTCCCTGCCGCGTGATTTGCTGCTAAAACCTAAATCGTTGCCTGCTCATAAATCCAATTATTATTATGCTTATTACTATATAAAGGATAAGTCAGAGGCTATACCTAATACAAAACGTTTTTTCTCTGATTTGCTAGGTTTTCCAATTGATCATATGGTCGTGTTGAATTTTGATGCCTTACGGCAGACCGTGGACGCACTTGGCGGACTGCCAATCGATGTCGACATGGATATGAAATATAACGATTCCGCAGACGGAACGCATATCGATTTAAAAAAGGGCTTGCAGACTCTTAATGGTCAACAAGTGCTCGACTATGTCAGGTATCGTAAATCAAATGAAGGGACTCGGGAGTCCTCCGATTTCGCACGTAACGATCGACAGCAGCAAGTGATCAAGCAGATCATTGAGAAATTGGGGGATTTTCAAGGGATTTCCCAATGGGGAAACATATTGGACATTATCGGTGAAAATGTGAAGTCTGATATTCCTGAATCTGATCTTCAACAATGGGTCTATAATTTCCCGAAAATCAAACCGAATCAGATTCGTTCATTGCAGTTGGAATCCAGTTGGAAAAGTCCCTATGTTTACGTAAACAAAGAGGATTTGCAACAAGCGTTGGCTGCTCTGCGTGATGAGGCAGGTGTCAGTTCAGGAAGTCAGCTCAACTTAGAAGCTTTTGGGGTGATGGATTAAAATATGAGTTACATTAAAAGCCTTGATATTTAAGGCTTTTTTTATAGTTCTCCCTTTCTAGTCATACTGGATCTTCAGAATTAATTCAGATTATCCCTAACTTTTTCTGAAGAAGTTTAAAGTATGATGATGAAAAATGATGAGGGGGAGACACTATGACTCCGAGTATAAGTGAGTTAGTTCAAGAAAAAGCATTGTTTTTCTATAAGTTTTTACGATCTCCTGGACAGATTGGAAGTGTTACGCCAAGTTCCAAATTTCTGGCTAGAACAATGATCAATTCGGTTCCGTGGGATGAAGTCAACAACGTAGCAGAATTGGGGGCCGGAACGGGAGCTATTACGAAGTATATTCAGACAGTAGCTAACAGCAACACACGGGTATTGTTGTTTGAGAAAGATCCAACTCTATACAGAGAGTTAAAATTTCAATATACAGAATATTTATGTTATAGGGATGCCTGTCGATTACAAAACGTCATGAGTCAGGAGAAGATGGAACAGCTCGATTGTGTCATTAGCGGACTTCCTTTTTTTAACTTCCCTCAAGATATGCGTAATAAGCTGCTCGATCAAGTTATCGGTTCCCTCCGGAACGGGGGGCTGTTCATTGCTTTTCAGTATTCTTATCAAATGAAAAAGCAGCTATCCGAACGTCTCCAAATTGAAGAAATTAAGTTTGTACCTCTTAACGTACCACCAGCTTTCGTCTACGTTTGTAGAAAGCGAGGTGTAAGCTGATGGTGTCGAGTGATTCCTCCAAATTTGCGAAGTATCGTCCTCTATTATGGATCTTGGTTATTCCTGTGTTGAACATTTGTTACGGGCTCTTAAACCATGAAGGGGCAAGTGTGAGCAATTTGATGACGGATATAGACGCACAGATTCCATTTATTCCAGCCTTTATTATTCCGTATATACTTTGGTATCCATTTATTATTGTCATGTTGATCGTTATTTTTGCGAAAAGCAAGCAGACCTATTATCGAACACTGATCACTTTATGTCTAGGACTCATTGCTTCCTATATTATTTATTACTTTTATCAAACGACAGTGCCGCGCCCGTTGGTTACTGAACATGGCTTTATATATTCCCTTGTGCGTTTTATTTATATGACAGATCAACCATTCAACTGTTTTCCAAGCATACATGTCTTGACCAGTTATTTAATTTGGAAGGGGGCGTTAGATTGCAAGGGCTTGTCAATGATCTCACGTACCTTAATCAGTTTAATGATGATAGCTATCGTTTTTTCTACTCTTTTTGTGAAACAGCATTATATATTGGATATTGCCGGAGCTATTTTTTTAGTGGAAGTGTTATATTACATCACGGGTAAATTACTACCGGTAAGTTTACAATCAGAAAATAAATCTTCGGTAACCTTGGGGGGGACACCTATATTATGAGCGTAAATATATTAGTAGTTGACGATGACCCGGAGATTCGCGATATCCTGCATATTTATCTCAGAAACGAAGGGTATCATGTGGTGGAGGCTGAAGACGGGATTAAGGCGTTAGAACTCTTGCAGCGCGAGGAGATCCATCTGATTATTTTGGATATTATGATGCCCAACTTAGATGGTATTTCGGCCTGTCTAAAAATCAGGGAGGATTCGGGTATTCCAATCATCATGTTATCTGCAAAAGGAGAGGACCTCGACAAAATTACGGGACTATCTGTGGGTGGGGATGACTATATGACTAAGCCGTTCAATCCCATGGAACTAATTGCTAGAATAAAAGCGCAGTTAAGGAGACAAAATTACGCTTCCGTAGTTCAGGCGACTAATGGTGGTGAGATTTGTATCGATGATCTAGTTATCAACAAAGACTATCATCTGATTACGGTGAGAGGTAAGGAGATCTCTTTAACGCCTATAGAATTTTCTATTTTGGAATTGTTAGCAACTCATCGTGGTCAAGTATTTAACATCGATAAAATTTATCAAAAAGTGTGGAAGGACCAAACTGCGTTTTTCTCAGAAAATACCGTGATGGTCCATATTCGTAACATTCGAGAGAAGATCGAACTTAATCCAAGATCTCCTCAATATATCAAAACGGTATGGGGAGTGGGGTATCGGATTGATAAATAAGATTTGGGTATTCATTAGTGGAAAAAGAAGCATTCGTGCGCAATTGATATGGGCGATTTTTCTGAGTTTCATAATAACGATGCTCGTGAATTCAATGATCCCCAATCAATTTTATATGCCATTAAACCTATTATTATTTATTGCAACTTTTATAGTTTTCTTTATTATATTCACTCGTCATATCGTTAGATCTCTCTCGGAAGTATCCAACGGATTGATGTCCATCGCAGGTGGGGACTTGAACTATCGACTTCCGGTATCAAGACAAGATGAATTAGGGAACGTTTCACAGAACGTAAATCATATGGCTCAGCAATTACAGGAACAAGTTGAACGTGAACGACAGCTAGAGAGATCAAGGATGGAGTTAATCACAGGCGTATCTCATGATTTAAGGACTCCATTAACAAGCATTATAGGATATTTAGATTTACTCAAAAAGCAAGCGTTCCGAGATGAGAATGAACAGGCACGTTATATTAACAATGCGTTTAATAAATCGCAGCAACTCAAGAAGCTGATTGATGATCTATTTGAATATACACGTCTATCCCGTGGCGATGTTCAGATGAACTTTCAAGAAGTCGACTTTCGTAATTTAATTGAACAAATGGTTTCTGAATTTGAACCGGTTGCGAGAGACCAGGGATTGACTTTGATAAAGGAATTAAGCCCCGGTCTGGTCATCATTAGCATGGATGTTGAGAAAATGGTTCGAGCCATTGATAATCTGCTCATGAATGCATCGAAATTTTCGCTATTGCCTGGAGAAATTCGAATCAAACTATTGGCTGGAGAAAATGTTGTTAAGCTATCCATCGAAAATAAGGGTAATCCGATTACTAAAGAACAGGAAGAACAATTATTTGAACGATTTTACAAAATGGGGCCTACGCAGAGCGATATGAAAATGCCGTCTGGATATGGCTTGGGCTTGTCGATTGCTAAAAATATTGTTGAACTGCAAGGCGGTCGCATTTGGCTTGATCATAATGAGGGGAATTATCAGTTTTGTATCGAGCTGAAGAGAACTATTACCAGGGAGAGGGAAGAATGAATAGAGTGGAGTTGACGGTTTGTTAGAGCTGATTTTCAATAAAATATGACATTTAGGTCATGCGTTTATTGGCATGATCTTTTTGTGCATTGATTCAAAGCCTTTAGAACGACAACTATTTGTTACAGAAAAAGGAAAAAAACCATTCCAAGTCGAATTTAGTTCTTGGGGGTGTTTTATGTTAAAAGATCTGTTACTGGATATTATTGATATTTTGTTTCCGCTATTGCTATACCAATTTGTTTGTATTACTAACAAAACTTTCTATGATAAGGGTCAACGTCGGCAGATGTTTCTGGGATTAATGTGCGGGACGGCAATTGTTTTATCCATGCTTTTTCCGACTACTATTACCAATGATTTTGAAGGTGATCTAAGAAGCATTCCATTAATCATCTCTGCTTTATATGGCGGTTATATGGGGGGATTGATCTCTTTTGCATTTTTAATAGTATGCCGTTTTTTTATTGGTATGGATGGTTTTTTTATAAGTTTCATCGCTTCATTTATTATCTGCGCTGCTGCTTCTCTTTTTGCTGCTCGTTTTAATAAAAGACCGCCGAAAGCTCGATTTATCATTTGTATATTTTTAACGTTGGTTGCAATGACCATTTCATGGTACGCATCCGTCTTTACGTATCAGAAGGACGAGTTTTATTCCATATCTAATGCATTTCAGATTTGCCTAATACAATTGATCTCCATGTGTATGTCTGTTTTTTTGATGGAAGTAACCATTAAAACAATTTCGATGCAAGAACAAATCATTCGTACTGAAAAATTAAATGTAACCAGCCAATTAGCTGCTTCTGTGGCGCATGAAATTCGTTCTCCACTAACTTCTATTAAAGGTTTTTTACAGCTGTCGTTACGTAATGCGGAAGGGAAGGTCAAGCAATATCTTGAAATATCCATGGTTGAACTAAACCGTATGGAATATATCATTAATGATTTCCTCAATTATTCAAAACCCCAAATCGAAACGATTGAAGTATTCTCATTATGCGAAATATTAAATCAGATCAAAGAATCTGTAGATCCGTTTGCATATTCGAAGAATGTGGACTTGAATGTGGATTCAGAAGATAACCTATGGATTCAGGCAGAACAGTTTAAAATAAAACAAGCAGTTATGAATATCATTAAAAACTCAATAGATGCTTCAACGGGATCTAAAGGGCAGATTTCTATCAAAGCATATCGTCAATTGAATAAAGTTTGTATAAAAATTCGTGATAACGGGGTTGGAATGACATCTGAAGAACTCGCGATATTGGGAACCCCTTTTTACTCTACAAAAACAAATGGCACTGGACTCGGTCTTATGGTGACGTTTAGGATCATCCAAGCTATCAATGGGCAATTGGAGTTTCAGAGCATCAAGGGTGAGGGCACTACCGCACTTGTGATTCTTCCTGCAGTTGATGACCATACTTATGCCAGCAATGAAATGCATGAGACCAAATCCAATAGCTGAGATCCAAAACTTAGTTTGAATCATGCCTCTCCAAAATAATTTACCGGAATTTGGTAATGTCCAAATGCCGTATTGGGACGATGTATATGATTTCGATATTGCCAAGGAGGAGTTGGTTTTAGCTAGCAGAGAGTATCCAGAATTTTATCGAAGTTATTTCATACCGTCCATTAAGAAACGAGAAGCTGAAAGCACTAATGCTGCTGAAAAACATACACAAGCAGTGCTTATACAGGCAGCGAATGATTTGATTGATGGGAATTTCAATCCTGATGTTAATCAAGAGAAAATCACCAAACTACTGGAATATAATGCATCGGCAGACAAACTAAATATTACCAGGGAAGATGATATTTTTTATATTCACGGTATTACACTTGGTATGAATATAAATCAGGTCATTAAGATGCTGGGTAATCCTGATGAATCTTTTGAGGTTGACTCGAAAGTCGCAGTTTGGTATTTCGAACACAATTTAGAACTAGTTGTAGAATACGGAATAGATACCATACATTATATCGCTTTAGGCGAATTTGATCAGTTGGCCATGGAGCAAAGCATGAATACCTTGGGGGAGCCAACGAAAAAGTACCAAGATGAATATGATTACATTACTCCCAGCCAGCAACTTAGATTTCATGCCATGTCAAGTCCAGTAAGCTTCAGAGTGCAGCTTATGGATCCTAGAGGGCATTAGAGGGAACGAGAACTAGGAGTCTGTAAAATAAATTGTGTAAACTCCCAATTCTATTAAAATGGAAGTAATAGAAAGGTTGGGGAGAACACATGGGACTCTGGACAAAAGAGCAACTGCGAGCGTTCATTAAGGAGAATAAGCTGGTCACGGCTCAGGATGCGCAAAATGCCTTGAAAGAATTGTTTGCTGAAACGCTTCAGGAGATGCTAGAAGCCGAATTAGACACGCATTTGGGCTACGAGAAGCATGAGGTCAAGACCAAGATGACACCGAATAGCCGTAATGGCAAAAGCAAGAAGACGGTGGTCAGCGAGTACGGGGAGCAGGAAATCACGGTTCCACGGGATCGGCTGGGAGAGTTTGAACCGATCGTAGTCCAGAAACATCAAAAGAACGTAACCGGCATCGAGGACCAGATTATCGCGCTGTATGCCAAAGGTGTCAGTACCCGGGAGATTCAGGACCATTTGCAGAATCTGTATGGCATCGAAGTGTCGCCTACCCTCATCTCCAATGTGACCAACAAAATCGTGCCCCTGATAAAAGAATGGCAGAATCGGCCACTTCAAGGCATATATGCCGTCGTGTACATGGATGCCATTCACTTTAAAGTGAAGCAGGACGGAGCCATCGTGAACAAAGCCGCCTATATGGTTATTGGCATTGATTTGGATGGGAACAAAGATGTGCTGGGTATGTGGATTGGCGAAAATGAATCCAGCAAGTTCTGGCTCAGTGTGCTGAATGACCTTCGAAATCGCGGGGTTCAGGATATCCTCATTATCTGTGTAGACAACCTGAGTGGCTTCTCTGAGGCGATCACTGCCTGCTATCCAAAAACCGAAATCCAAAAATGCATGATTCACCAGTTCCGAAATTCGACTCGTTATGTGTCCTACAAGGACCTCAAGAAAGTGACCGCCGATCTGAAGCCGATCTACAAAGCGGCCACAGAGGAAGGGGCACTGCTCGAATTGGACCGATTCGAGGAAGTCTGGGGCGTCAAATATCCACTCATCGTCCGCTCCTGGCGAAGTAACTGGGAGGAACTCTCGACCTTCTTCAAATACCCGCCCGAAATCCGTAAGCTGATCTATACCACCAACATGATCGAGAGCTACCACCGGCAGCTCCGCAAAGTGACCAAGGGAAAAAGTATTTTCCCGACGGACGAAGCCTTGCTTAAAATGCTGTATCTGGCTACGATGGATGTCACCCGTAAATGGACAGGACGTGTGCAAAACTGGGGGCAAATGCTACTTCCATTGTCCGTCTTTTTTCCAGATCGAGTGAGCAACTACTTGCGCTAAAAACGCCAAAATCCCCCGAGGGGGATTCCTTGGTAAAGAGTTTACACAAAATTATTGACAGACCCGATTTTTAGACGGATTTTTGATGATGTGGATGATTTGAAGCAGTCGGTAAAATACTCCTTCACGCCGGACATCATTTCTTTGTTTCGCAGACGGTATTGGAAGGATCAATAGGGTGAGTTGAAGTTATCCGTGTTCATATTTTGTTGTTTAGGGATCTTTGTCATAGAGTGCTTGGTAGTGGCGAAGGACAATAACCCATACACATTCAACTGGAGAAGTAGGGAACGTATGGGATCCCTGCTTCTTTGATTTGAAGATGTTTGCAATGGATCATAAGGAGAACAGGGAATGCCAACGATGATTACAAAGTCATTTGATCATGAAATGCAGCGATGTCTAAGTGAAATTACATCTGCTTATCATGCAGGGGAACTGAGCACGAAGGACCTAGCGGAATTACCGGAGGAAATTTACATCATTGAGGCGGAAGATGAGATGGTGGGGTACGGGGTCGTGTGGGAATACGATAACGGGAAGCAGCTCATCCAGAAGGCCGAACAAGATTATTTTAGCGCCGATGAGCGGTATTTGGAGAAGGATTTCTATATTGATGTCAAGAATAAGAAGGATTTTATCTTTATCCAAGCCTTGGATGTACTCAAAGAATTCGAAAACAAAGGGTACGCGGCTTCCTTCGTGAATTGGCTCAAAGCGAAGTATCCGAACCGAAAAATGTATGTCTATACCCTGGATAAATCACGGAATTTCTGGTTTAAGCAGAATTTCGAGGTTCTAGGAAGTACGGCATGGATGACCTTTAATTAAAGGTATCGTGCAGCATCAAATTTATACGAAGAGTTGAGAAGTTGTTGTGAAGAGGTCAGTCAGATATTCTGGTTGGCCTTTTTCGCATCTGTCATAAATCAATGGTTATCGTGAGACATCCGAACGGTTGGTTTTCTTATGACAAAAATAACGGCTAGGTATCCTTAGGTAAGACGGATTCGTTCCGCGTGGGGCGGACGGTGTGGAAGTAGCTGACGGCAGCGTGACGGCGAGCGTTTATACCAAGATCGAAGTGGTCCATCTGATCCAAGCCTATAACACGAAAGAGGCGGATGGTTCTGGAAGACTTGTGCTTAGGGAGACCGTCACGTACGAAATCTCGGGCGGCCATGTACACGTCCATGATGTAATCGAGGCGCTGGAAGACATTACGTTCGATACGTATTACGGACTTCAATCGGTGAATGGCGCCTGGAACGATACGGTTCGCTACTTCGCAGGCGATCAGGAAGTCGCTTCAAGCCCGGCGAATATATATAGTGATTCAGGCACGAAAGCCGTGAACCCGAATGTCGACAGTTGTCTACGCAGCTCTAGCGATCAGGGCGGGTTCCAGCATAAACTGCGTGTAAGACTGGATCGACAATATGGGCTAGGGGCTTTGGCGAATCTCGCCGACCATTTGCCTGTCATCTTCACGCAGGAATACGGCAAGACGTATTTCCTGCAGATCAAAGGGACCACGCCGGAACTGAAGCAAGGAGAGAAGTTTGCATGGCAGGGCAGCTATGAATTCTATGCCGAGAACTGAACCATACATCGGTGGAACCGCCGCCATTGTGGAAATGCTGCTGCAAAAGCGACGAAGGCGAGATTCATCTCCTGACTGCACTGCCGGCCATGTGGTCAACGGGCAGCGTGACAGGGCGGAAAGCGAAAGGAAATATCGAGGCGGATATGAGGTGGAAGCATGGGAGGTTGATTCGTTCTTGATCCGAAATGATAAGAGTTTGTCAGAAAGTCCAAAGTAGACATAAACCGGCCGCAAACATGCAGCCGGTTTATGTTGATTCGGATCAAGCAGGGTTCAACGATCATACCCAATAATTTAGCATTGGGGAAAGAGATGTTTTCGTATCGAATGCGGTTATTGATCCAACACGTTTTCAAACTTGCCAAACCACTCACTCCAGCCATATCTGGCGCCTTCGAGTCCATGAACATTGGAGAATCCAGTTTGTTCGAGATGAAGGTTAACCTTACCGTCCCCTAATTCTTGCAGCGTCCAGGTGACTGTATGCCGCTCGTCTCCGGTAGCCCAAGAATAGGACAACCGGTGGGGCGCTTCTACGATAAGTACTTCGCCGTCAACGATTCCATCCCAATATTCGGACGGCTCATGGCGAAACTGAAAACGATGTCCCACGACAGGCTTAAAATCATTTTCCGTGATCCACTTTGCTAACTTGCTTGAATCGGTTAAAGCGGACCAAGCCTTCTCGATCGATGTTGTGTACTGAAAATCCATGGATAATATTAAACTCATTCTTCTTCCTCCTCTAAAAGTTGGTTCAAGCGCAACATATTTGTAGTCCAATATTTGCTGTAGAAAGCCACCCAATCTTGAACTTCTCTAAGCGGATCGGCGTTTAGCCTAAATCGCGTTTCTCTGCCCATTTTCCGGTCGAGTACCAGTCCGGCCTCTTTAAGGATAGTCAAATGCTTGGATACCGCTGTACGGCCCATTGAAAATTGTGCCTTTAGTTCATGAAGCGGTTTCTCCTCTGCCTGTGATAACAGATGAATGAGTTGGCGCCTAGTGGGATCTGCAATCGCGTCAAAAACATCCCGGGACGGATTATTCTCTAACACGACAACCCTCCTAAAAGTCTTATTTTTATGGTTAGCAATCTAATGATGTATGAAGGGACCGCCGTTTATTTCACCACCTCTTAATGGTTTTCAAGTAAAGTTTTCAGATTTCAAGCCTAGAAATGACGAACATCGATTGGATATTTAGTGTCTCTAATATTCATTCTTAACTAATACCCAAAAAAGGCATCCTTTTTAATATTCCGTTTTGAAATATTATTATTTTGTAAATAGCTAGAAATAGAATCTACCATTGACTTCGGTCCCGCAATAAAGTATTTACCATTGTTTTTATATAAGGCGTTAAACTTTTCAATTTCCTGATGTAACTCATCCCTTGAATCAAGATAAGCTACATTTAATGAAGTATGGTTAGCGATTTTATCAAGTTCATCTTTGTAGATATAGGAATTATTGCTATCCAAATAGAGCAATGTTCTTTGCTTCTCCTCTTTACTCCCATCTGTCTCTAACTGTTTAAGGATCGACCGGAATGGTGTGATGCCAATTCCGCCTGCGATCAGCAGCGAAGGGCTGTTATCTTGGAGATAGAAGGACCCTACAGGGCCGCTCATTTTCATTTTCATGCCAGGCTTTAATTCTAGCAGTGCTTTCTTAAAATCACTGGGGCTTTCACCGATACGCGTTGTAATTTTAACAATGTTCTCAGCGGGAGCAGCTGCGAGGCTGAATGGTTTCGTAGGATTTTTGATGGTCTTATGAGTGATGCTAAACAAACCATATTGCCCTGCTTTCCAGGTTAAATCCTTCTCTCTTTCAAATAGAAATGAATATACATCCTCCGATTCTTTGCGGCTTTCTACAAATGATAGCTCTCTCTTTTTAAATACGGCGAACATGTCTTGAAAAAAGCTCAAATACCCCAACTCCCTTACTTATTTTGGAACAGTTTACATTGCTATTGCGACTTCTTTTAAAGAACGTGTTCTACCTGTAAAAAGGTCAAGGCATTGGAAGCATAGCTGTCGATTGGACACCATTTGGTGATACTTTTATTTTAGGTCACCGTTTGGTGTCGTGTCAATAACATTTTAAAATGACAATGCAAATGGTCAATTAAACGAACAACAAGTCGAGAATAATTCAGGTGAAACTCATGGGGGTGTTCCTAACCATATCCCGCGAATAGATGTTTTGACTAAACCAAATGGCTTGGGAACGAAAGTTAATCCGGGTAGGTGCTTTTTTCCAGCGGGTAGCCTTATTATATGGACGATTTCATGGTGGAAGGGACCATATTGCATTTTAACAAATGGTTCGCTCCAGATGCGTTATATCCCGATATGGATCGGAAGATCGTTGTATAGTAAGCGCTTTACCCGCGCTTCTATAATGGTAGCAAGCTGTAAAAGGCGCTTGATGCTAAACGTCCTGAATGCAGCACAGATGCACGCAGAAGGAGGCAATCCACAGATGTTAGGAAGCAGCGATACGGCGGTGAACGTGGGGGTGAATGCCGAAACTCACATTCGCTTGGCGAATGGCATGGTGGCCATTGAGGTGGATTTGGAAAAAGGCGGTTACGCCTACGCAAGCAGCAGGGGATTTGCTCTGCAAGAAGTGCGAAGCGGCTTTCGATGGCAGGGCCGGGAATACCACACGGGGAATTATGACCGCCACTATATGATAGGGCAGCCGGAGAAGATCCAAGATCTGTTCGGTACAGGAATCCATGCCGTGATTAAGCATGAATCCGATCTGCTCCCAGGCCTGGAACAGCATTTTTATGTCTATGAGGGGGCTTCAACTTTCATCACACGGGTCGTCATAGTCGGTCAGGAAGACTTAAAGGTAAACCGCATCGCGGTGGTGAAAACCGATAGCGTGTCGAGCGGGAGCGAGACGGTTCCGGGAGAAGCGCTGCATGTGCTGCGCGTGCC
This sequence comes from Paenibacillus sp. 2KB_20, assembly GCF_052115765.1. Taxonomy (NCBI): domain Bacteria; kingdom Bacillati; phylum Bacillota; class Bacilli; order Caryophanales; family Paenibacillaceae; genus Paenibacillus; species Paenibacillus sp. 2KB_20. The sequence goes on from NZ_JBFRHH010000007.1 coordinate 75,640, forward strand.
TTATGACAATGACAAATGGGTGCGCTATCTGACGGAGACGGCCCCGCTGGAGACGGAAAGTTACGAAGTGACGGCCTTGTTCCAGCCGGATAGCCGCAATGGATTGATCCTGGGCTCGATCAGTCATGACGTATGGAAAACCGGCATTCGCGTGAAAGGGGAAACCGCAGGCAAGCTGGATGAACTGGAACTGTACGCTGGCGCGGCCGACATCATGACCCGAGATTCCCAGCCGCATGGCTACGTATGTGGAACACGCGTCGAATCTCCGCTGGTTATGGTAGGGGATTACGACGATTACCGGACAGGACTTGAAGCGTATGGGGAAGCGAATACGAAGATAGCGCCTGCACTGAGCTGGGACGGCGGCGTCCCGATCGGCTGGAACAGCTGGTCGGCCGCCATGAGCACGCTGGATTACGACCTCTATGTGGCGACGAGCGATTTTCTGAAGCGGGAGGTTCAGCCGCAGGGCTTTCATAACGAGGATACCCTGTACATTAATTTCGATGCATTCTGGGATCGTCTGACGCCTGCCGAGATGGAGGATGCCTTGAAAAGGGTCCGCGAGAACGGGCACAAACCCGGTACATACTGGACGCCGTTTGCGTTCTGGGGAAGTCCGGCTGGGTTTGGCAGCCCCGTGGAGGGCACCGATGGGAAGTATACCTATGGCGATATCCTGCTTCGTGACCAGGATGGCGAGATTTTGCCGGATATTGCCGGAGGACTTGCGATTGATCCTACGCATCCCGGGAACCTGGCGCGAATCGATTGGTTCATGGATAAATTCGTCTCCGAAGGATTTGAGTATATCAAGCTGGACTTCATGGCTCACGGGGCTTTGGAAGGCAAGCATTACGACCCGGATATTACGACGGGGATCGCTGCATACAATTACGGCCTGTCGTATCTGACGGATAAACTCTCCCCGGATCGGATCGGCAGACCGTTCTTCATCAACCTGTCGATTGCCCCGCTGTTCCCTTATTCCTATGCGCACAGCCGCAGAATTTCCTGCGATGTGTTCGGAACGATCCAGGATACGGAATATTTGCTGAACTCGCTGACGCACGGGTGGTGGATGAACGATACGCTGTACCGTTTTAACGATCCGGACCATGCCGTGATCTATAAAAGCTTCAACCAGGATTCGACGACCCGCCATGAAGGTCGAAGCCGTCTGACCGCGTCCGTGATCTCGGGAACGGTGCTGCTGCTGGGCGATGACTTCCGGCATGAGGAAGCGGCATGGCGCGCCAAGACCTGGCTGGGAAATGAGGCAATCACTGAGATTGCCCGATTGGGTAGAACCTTTGTGCCCGTAGAGGGGAATCACGGGAAACAGGCTGCGGATACGTTTGTACTGACACATCCAAGCGAACCGGGAACAACGTATATTGCCGTATTTAACTTTGACGGGGCCGAGTCCGTGCAGAAGACGGTTTCCTTGGAACGCTGCCGCCTCGAGGCGAACGCTTCCTACTCGGTCCTGAATGTGTGGGAAGGAACGGCGGGTCAATCGGAGGGTACACTTACGGTCGAGCTGGCGCCAGCCGAATCGAAAATCCTGAAATTAAGCCGAAATCAATGAATAGAAGGAGGAGAGGTTCAGTGAGTATTCATCCGTTCAAATTCTTCCAAAAGCCATTCATGCTATTCTTATCGATTCTGTTAGCGGGGTCTGTGCTAGGCAGCTCCTTGGCTTCGGCAGAACCGCAGCCGCCGAGTCAAACGGCCGGAGGCATCCTTTCCTACGAGGCCGAGGCATCTGAGAACGCGTTTACCGGCCATGCAGGAGCGGTCGATTGCGGCTTCTGTTCAGGCGGGCAAAAAGCCGGCAATCTGTACGGCGGCTCCACCCTGACGTTCAACGGAATTCAAGCCGATAAGGCCGGCATATACAATATGAACATGTTCTACATCTCCGGGGATTCCCGCGCGGCTTCGATCTCCGTGAACGGAGCGGAGAAGGAGAATTTCAGTTTTCCGAAAACAGCGGATTGGAACACGATCGGCACCTACCAGATTCAAATTTACTTGAAGCAGGGCAGCAACACGATTCTGTTCGATGACGCAGGCGGATACTCGCCCGATTTTGACAAGATTGAGCTGACCTTTGATTCAGCCGGCGATGACGGATCAGGCCCTGATGGAAGCATTGGCGATTTGGGCAAGCAAAAGAAAGCCACCAGCTATGGCTCCATCACCTTAACCGAGTATGCCAACGGCTTCAAGGTATCCAATCCGACGTATGAGCTGCTGTACAACACCTCGACCGGATTGTCGCAATACAATTGGAATGGCAAAGCGGTCGCCAAGGGATTATACAGCGAGATCCAGCTCGACCGGATGGTTGCAAGTAAGGACTATAAACATCATAAATTCTATAAAAATCAAGTGGTCCCATTCCAGGATGCAACCGGCAAGGGCATCAAGGTGACGGTCGTGAATGAGGATGGGGGAAAGCCATCGCTCAGCCAAATTTATTACGTCTATGAAGACGGGCCATATTTGCTTACGGAAACAGTCGCTTCCCATCATTCCGCAATATCTACGGGGAACATAGCCCCCATCGCGATGGAAGCGAGAGGCGGCATCGACATCGGCAGCTATGACGATAACCGGGTCCTCGTCGTTCCCTTCGACAATGATGCTTGGTCCAGATACCAAGCGAAGTCGATGAATACCGGCCTCAACAACGGTCTGTATATCAGCTCGGAACTGACGGCCATCTATGACAATACGAGCCGGAACGGCCTCGTTATCGGATCGGTGACGCATGACACGTGGAAAACCGGCATCTATTGGAACGGCTCGAATGACAAATTGAACAAACTGCGCGTATATGGCGGATTTACGTCATCCACCTCCACGTGGGACACGATCTCGCATGGAAAAGTAACGGGCAAGCAGATTGCTTCGCCGAAAATCATGGTCGGCTTTTTCGAGGATTATCGGACCGGGCTGGAGGAGTTTGGCCAGGTGAATGCAGCGATCCAGCCTCCGTTAGCCTTTGGCGAAGACATTCCAGAAGGCGTTCCGGTCGGTTGGAACAGCTGGGGAGCTTATGCCAGCGATTTAAGCTTTGACAAGGCAGTTTCGGTCTCGAATTATTTTAAAGACCATATTCAGAACCATTCCTTCAACAATGAAGGCGATATCTACATCAATCTCGATTCCTATTGGGATAACATGACGGATCAGCAGCTGACGGATCTGGTTCAGCTCATTCATAGCAATGGACAGAAGGCCGGCATCTATTATTCGCCGTTCGTGTACTGGGGCAACAATATGGAGCAGGAAGTCGAAGGGACGAACGGCAAATATAAATACGGCGATATCGTGCTGCGCGATTGGGACGGCAACGTGCTGCCGACGCTGGACGGCGCTTATGCCGTGGATCCGACGCATCCTGGCGTGAAGCAGCGGATCGATTATTACATGAATAAGTTCAAGAGCAAGGGCTTTGAATATATCAAAATCGATTTTTTGAGCCATGGGGCAATGGAAGGCAAGCATGATGACCCTAGCGTTCAAACCGGCATCCAGGCCTATAACCAAGGGATGGCTTACGTGAATGAAGTGCTGGACGGCTCCATGTTCATCAGCGCTTCCATCGCGCCGTTGTTCCCTAGCCAATATGCGCACAGCCGCCGCATCTCCTGCGATATCGACGGCAGCATCGGCAGCACGGAATACCAGCTGAACAATCTCACGTACGGCTGGTGGCAGAACGGAACGATCTACCATTATACCGATCCGGACTATATGCACTTGACCAAAGGCGGATCGATCGAAGGCGCTCAGTCTCGCGTCAATGCGGCCGCGATCTCCGGCACGGTCTTCCTGAATTCGGATGACGTAACGGATGCGACGGCACGGCAGTACATGGAAACGCTGCTGACCAACCCGGAAGTGAACGGGCTAGCGATGAAGGGCAAGGCGTTCCGGCCGGTAGAAGGCAACACGGGCACGCAGGCAGCGAACGTATTCGTGCTGGACGATCAGGGAACCCACTATGTAGCCGTGTTTAACTATACGCACAATGCGGCGCAGCATACCGTGGATCTCATTCGGACCGGTATCGCTTCGGAAGGGGCAGAGTCCTATACGGTGACGGATGTATGGAGCGGTCAATCTCAGACGGCGTCTGGCTCTTCGCTGGATGTGACGCTAAAAGCGGCCGAATCCAAGCTTTATAAAATCGTCCCTAATCCATAAGAAGAAGTCATCAATTCATCATGTACATCTGCAAGTTCATCGCGGTTCTCGGCTCCATCCGGGAATCGCGATTTCTTGCCTTTGTTGTAAGGGTAACGCTTGTCTCAAGACTGGAAAATCAAATGAAGAGGAGAATGCAAAATGACAGACATGAAATTGTGGTATACAAAACCAGCTCAGGGCTGGCCGCAAGGGCTGCCGATCGGCAACGGCCGAATGGGGAATGTGGTCATATCCGCTCCGCATCGGGAGGTCTGGAATATTACCGAAACTACTTATTGGTCCGGCCAGCCGGAGCCGGCTCAAGGGCAAAGCAACAGCAAAGCGGATTTGGAGCGGATGCGGCAGTATTTCTTCCAAGGAAATTATCGCGAAGGTGATCGACTGGCCAAGAAGCACCTGGAGCCGGAAAAATTGAATTTTGGCACCAATCTGGGACTTTGCCAAGTCGTTCTGGAGTTTGACCATAACGTGAAACCATCCGAAGGCGGGAGACAAGAGGCAGCAGCTGAGCCGCTGTTCCATCGGGAACTGGATCTGCAAGAGGCGATAGTGCGTTCTTTTTGCGAGATAGATGAAGCGGGGATGACGCGAGAGGTATTTGCTTCCCATCCCGATCAGGTGATCGTATCCCGGATTCGCAGCAGCCATGGCTCGTCAGGCGTGTCATTCCGCATTTCGATTCGAGGCGAGAATGGTCCTTTTCATACTGTCGTAACCGAAAAGGACACGATCGAATTCCGGGGACAGGCGCTGGAAGACGTACATAGCAATGGGGAGTGCGGGGTGTCCTGCCAAGGCCAGCTTCGGGTCGCTGCGGAAGGCGGGCAGGTAAGTTGCACGGCTGACACCATAAACGTATCCGGGGCGGATGAGGCGGCGATTTATTTTGCGGTGAATACGGATTACCGTCAAGAAGGTGAGGGCTGGCGAGAGAAAAGCGCGTTGCAGCTGGAGCAGGCTCTGCTGCTAGGATATGACGCGCTGAGAGCCAAGCATCTAGCGGATTATCAGCCGCTGTATGCCCGCGTGCGATTGGAGCTGGGAAGCTCCGAGCATGCCAGTCTGCCTACGGACGAGCGGATCAGCAGATTTAAGCAGGGCAAGCGGGATGATCCGGCGTTGTTTGCGTTGTTTTATCAATATGGAAGGTACTTGACGATTAGTGGATCACGACAAGGTTCCATCCTGCCCATGCATTTGCAAGGCATATGGAATGACGGCGAAGCCAACAAGATGGCCTGGAGCTGCGATTATCACCTGGATACGAACACCCAGATGAATTATTTTCCGACGGAGGCCGCGAACCTGAGCGAGAGCCATGAGCCGCTCATGCGGTACATCCAGCAGCTGTCGGTGGCCGGTCGCTCGGCTGCGCGCCATTATTATGATGCCGAAGGCTGGGTGGCCCATGTATTCTCCAATGCCTGGGGATTTGCGTCACCGGGGTGGGAAACCTCCTGGGGGCTCAACGTGACGGGCGGACTGTGGATCGCGACGCATATGATGGAGCATTACGCGTATAACCAGGATCAGGCTTTTCTGGAGGAGCTGGCCTATCCCGTCCTGAAGGAGGCCGCGGCCTTTTTCATGGATTACATGACCGTGCATCCGAAGTATGGCTGGCTGGTGACAGGTCCGTCGAATTCGCCGGAGAACAGCTTTTATACCGGCAATCCGGAGGATGGGCATCAGCAGCTGTCCATGGGCCCGACCATGGATCAGGTCCTGGTTCGGGATTTGCTGGCCTACTGCGTGAAGGCAGCACAGACCTTGGGCGTGGATGAGGAGCTTCAGCAGAAGTGGCAGACAGCGCTGGATCAATTGCCTCCGCTGATGATCGGCAAGAAGGGACAGCTGCAGGAATGGCTGGAGGACTACGAGGAGGCGCAGCCGGAGCACCGCCATCTGTCGCATCTGTTTACCCTGTATCCCGGCAACCAAATCACCCCGCATCATACGCCGGAACTAGCTGCGGCAGCCAGAGTGACATTGGAGAACCGGAACAGCCGGGCCGACCTGGAGGATATCGAATTTACCGCGGCCCTGTTTGGACTCTTCTATGCCCGACTGCATGACGGAGATCAAGCCGTGCAGCATATCGCTCACCTGATCGGGGAACTGTGCTTTGACAACATGCTCACCTACTCCAAACCCGGCGTAGCCGGAGCCGAGGCCAACATCTTTGTCATCGACGGCAACTTCGGCGGCACCGCCGCCATTGCAGAAATGCTGCTGCAGAGCCACGAAGGCGAGATTCATCTCCTGCCCGCACTACCGGCCATGTGGCCGACGGGCAGCGTGAAAGGGCTGAAGGCGAAAGGGAATGTTGAGGTGGATTTGAGCTGGGCAGATGGGAAGCTGGTTGAGGCGAGGGTGAAGGGGAATGAGAGTGGGAGTGTGAAGGTGTTTTATGGGGGGAGGGAGATAGGGGTGGAGGAGAAGGGAGAGTGAGATAGAAGCAAGGAGTACAGGAATTATAAGAGGAGAATTATTAACATTTAATAGTGGCATCTAATACAAACAAGATGTCACTTTTTATGGTACAATATTCCTATTATTAATTAATCCAAAAGGCCCTTAATATCATACGGAAGGGAGTTTAGTTGTGTATTAGAAGCAATAACCAATCTAGCAATTGCCTTATCAGTTTCGTAATGATCAGATTAAACACATTTCATGCTTAATATATGATTGAATCCCAAAAAAAACATATCATTTGTGCGATAGACCTTTTTTAGGGCAATCAATATATAACTATAAATATGGGTGGTGCTGTACTTGTTAGAGAGGCGAAATAAGATTGCCAGTGTACTCACATGGATAGGGGTTGCTATTATCGTAGCGGGTATCGTTTTAGGTTTAGTTTTAGGAAAAATGGATGTCGGCACCTATAGAGAGTCGTATGAACGAGTGTGGTTATTAACAATCATTTATTGGGCTACAGGATTGATATCAGGAATGGGTATTATCGGATTATCAGAAGTTATAGAACAATTACATAGTATAAATTTGAAGATGGGAAAAGAAGCAGAGCAAGACAATGATGATTTGGAATTAATAAATGGGTAATTCGGGGGTTGAAATGTTAGTAAATTTAGAATGTCCTGTAGAATTGCTTGAATATGAATTATATGAAAGCAAAAGCAATGGTAGGATTTACTGTTCATTAACGTTTAATAACGTGTCAGACAAAATTGTTAAAGGACTTAAGGCTACTCTCTATTGTTATGACCAATTTGGCGATTCTGTTGGTGAAGGAAATAATAGCTTAGAATGTAAAATTGAATTTAATGAAGATTTAATACAGAATCGAAAACGAAAAACTGACAACAAGATATCACTGTCCGATTTTCAAAATGTTAGGAAAATAGAAATTGATGTAATAAAAGTCTTATTTGATGATAAAACGATCTGGAATAAGGGCTCATCAGAATTAGAAAAAGTCGAATTAACCAAGATAGAGAATAAAATGCTTTTAGAATTTGTTAAGGGTCGCGCAGGATCGGATGCCAAGTACTTTGCTAAAAAGTATGATGATAAATGGGTATGTGTTTGCGGAAGGCTAAACTATGACGATCTATCTACTTGTAAAAGGTGTAAAAGAGGAAGAGATGATGTTTTAACTGAGTATAGCGATGAGGAAAAGATTAGGAACGATGTGAAAGCGTATGAAGTAAAGAAAGCAGAAAGACAAAGAATGGTAGAGGAAGAAAGAGAACGGCAATTAGAAAACAACAAACTAAAGGCAAAGAAAGTGACCAAATATAGTTCTATTGTTGCTGCTATAATACTAATCGTTGGAGTAACTGTATTTGGATTTAAAACGAACTTTACGTTTTCTATGGATCAACAGTTGTTAAAGGATAAGGAATTGGGCGAAACAATAAAAGATAAGGGTTTAGTGAAAGATGATTTTTTATTAGAGAATGGGGCAGGTAAAAATCTTCAAAATAGTAGTGAAGAAAAGTCTCTAGAAATGAACGGCATTATTGACACTTCATTTGTGTGGGGTGGAGGGAGCAATGGGCGTGGAGATTTCACAATTAAGTATCGTAAAGACGGTAGCGTCAAAAGTAAACAAATCGATGATATTGTGGAGCCCCTCAGTATAGATATTGATAACAATGGCGTGAAAGAGATTGTGATAAGTCATAGAGTATATTTACCGGAATTTAGTAATGCTCAAATGCCGTTTTGGGATGATGTATATGATTTCGATATTGCCAAAGAAGAGTTGGTTTTGGCGAGCAGGCAATATCCAGAATATTATAGAAGTTATTACATACCATCCATTAAGAAACGAGAAGCTGAAAGCACTGATGCTGTTGAAAAACATACACAAGCAGTGCTTATACGGGCAGCGACTGATTTGATTGATGGGAAATTCATTCCCGATGTTAATCAAGAGAAAATCACCAAACTACTGGAAAATAATGCATCGACAGATAAACTGAATATAATCAGAGAAGATGATATTTTTTATATTCACGGTATTACACTTGGTATGAATATAAATCAGGCCATTAAGATACTGGGTAAACCTGATGAATCTTTTGAGGTGGACTCGAAAGTCGCGGTTTGGTATTTCGAAAACAATTTAGAGTTAGTTGCGGAATATTGGAATGATACCATACTTTATATCGATTTAGGTGAATTTGATCAGTTAGCCATGGAGCAAAGAATGAACTCCTTGGGGGAGCCAACGAGAAAATATAAGGATGAATATGAATACATTACTCCCAGCCAGAAACTTAGATTTCATACCATGTTAAGCGCAGAAAGCTTCAGAGTGCAGCTTATAGATCCTGAATCGCCTTAGAGGGAATGAAAACAAGATACTGTAATTTTATATCATATGAAGCTTCTACTAATTCATCCCTTTCACCGTCTCTACACATGTGGTATAAGGGAGCATACCTGCCTTCTTATCTATCGAGTATAACTGACGTTTATTTGACCCACACGTACCTGTCATTGATGGGATGTTCGTTTGAATCAATTCTAGTTGAAGTTTATGCATGTGGTAAGTAGGAGCTTTTTTTATTAATGTATAAACAATAAGGGGATTATTTAGGAGCAGCTAAACGGCTCAGACTTGCAGGACGTAAACTTTAACGGTACAAAACTTACCGATAAGCGGGACAATCTTCGTAATAAATGCTAAGCCGAATAGTGAAGCTTTATGTAAAAAGGAAAAAGCTCTTTCAGTATGATGCTGAAGAGCTTTTTCAGCTTATTCTGCTCTAACTTTTGGGATAAGGATTTTTATGATTTGTCCTGTTTAACAGATAGTCAGTACTTGTCTGATGCAGATCAGCAAGTTTGATCAAAATAACAACCGGTATGTTTACCTCTCCACGCTCGTAATTACTATAAATTCGCTGACTGCAACCGAGATATTCCGCAACCTGCATTTGTGACATATCCTTATCTTCACGGAGATTTCTGATCCTCTCATACATAGTTACCACCTCAATGCTCATCATACTTTAGCGAGCATACCGCTATTGATTTTTAGCGATATAATCGCTAAGATGAGATTAGTATGATGAAATAGGAGGGGATTTAACCATGGGCAGTCTCTTGGAGAAGCTTTTTTATGGAAATATCCATCCCGACGAACACATTCATCCCGATAATCCAGAATACAAGTTACTGAACGAGAAGATTTCAAAAACAATAGAGTCCTATCACAAGAAGCTTTCATCAGAAGAGTACGATGAGTTGGAGGAGTTAATTGACTTGCTAGGACAAACGACATCCTTGTATTCTGCTGCCGCTTATACAGAAGGGTTCCGGTTGGGGGCATTGGTGATGATTGAGGTGTTGGAGGAGAAACGGAGATTGGTAATCGAGGAAAGAATTTAAGAGAAGCGTATAAAGAGTCACACAGCTTTCTATTTAAGAAAATCACGGGACGATGGTGAATTTGAAGAGGTTCTCTCGAAGCATAGGGATACCCTTCTGGCCTTGGTAGAGAATCGAAATTGGACCTATAGGCTATACGAAGAAGTGGCTTCTGGGGAAAAAATCGAGTCCCGGAAAGAAATGCAGAAGTTACTTCGGCATGTTGAAGACCAGCTATATGATGGAGTAGTGGTCATGGACATTGACCGTTTGGGTCGGGAAGAAAATAAGGATTGGGCACTAAAAAAAAGACGTTTTTGAACTCCGAGACGGTAATCATTACACCGAACAAGATACGATCTGGAAATAGACAATGACGATGTATCTTTTGATTTCACGTCCATTTTTGCCCGAATAGAGTACAAAACGATTAAGCGAAGAATGAAGCAGGGCAAAGAGGCTGGAGCGAAGAAAGGCATGTGGACAAACGGAAAGCCACCGTTTCCATACTATTATGATAAGAACACAAGGTCAGTACTGGTGGATGAAACGAAGCGTCCGATTTACCGAGCGATTGTAAAGATAAATCTTAATGGAACAAACCTGGGGCATATCGCCATTTGGTTGACAGATAACAAGATACCCATGCCATACAACATTAAGCCGGATGGAAAGAACAAGGGCTGGTCAAATATTACGGTTCAACGGTTGCTGGCAAGCGAAATCCATTTGGGTACATCACTTATGGCAAAACCCGTTCCAAGCGTGGTCAGGTGGAGCTTGTACCCGAAGAAGAGCAGATTAAAGTCATGGGAACACATGAAAAGCTGAAAACACCGGAAGAACATGAAGTCATAATGGAGCGGCTGCTTAAGAACAGAATGCTGAACCCAAATTTTAGACGCAACATTTTTCCTTTGTCAGGCTTGCTTTATTGTGAAAAATGCGGTTCGCAGATGAGGTTCCGGGTGGGAGAGAACAAGAAGCAGGGACAGCACTGGAGTGCATTGTGCTATCACCAGTATAAAGAAGGCAGCAAATGTTAGCAGCGTGGCAAGGTAATGGATGCCGATTTTTTCAATGCTCTGTATGATCGGATTATCTATGTTGATCCAAACATTTTGCGGGAGATTGAAATGCATGGGATTCGTTACAATGATACACAGGTCATTATCGAGGTCAAAGAGCAGGAATTGAAAAAGCAGAAGCGGGCATTGGATAAGCTGCATGAATCGTATGAAGAGGACATGATTACGAAGTAGGTATTTTTGGAGCGTAAGCTGTAAGGGCAAGGCAGATACAGAAGTTGGAGGAAGAGTTGAAGGATTTGCGGAAAGTTGTAGTAGATGAAGGAAATTATCTGACTGTGGAGCAGATATATGAGCGAGTTGGGCAGTTTAGGGAGTTGTGGAGTGTCGCGGTGACGAGTGAAGAGAAGAATCGGGCGTTGAAGAAGCTGGTGGAGCGGATTGTGTATAATCGGGAAGGGAATGGGGTGGAGTTGAGGGTTTGTTATAGGTGAGATTTGAATAATGCTATTGTAGACTTCTGGAATAAGTTCCAGAAGTCTCTTTTCGTATGGTACAATATACCTAAATTAGCTATTATCAGACATAGAATCGTAAATTAGAAGCACATTAAGTTTTTTGCTGATTTTGGAAATCGATAATTATAAGTATGATTTGATCGTTATATCTCATGAAACGAGGAGGTTAACCATGTATATACATAAAATGATGATTAATAATTTTAGAAATTTCAAAGAACAAGTAATAGAATTTAATGATGGAGTGAATGTAATTATTGGTCATAATAATGCTGGAAAGTCAAATTTACTTAAAGCATTAGCTTTGGTACTTGATTCTCAAGGAACAAAGCGATTGAATGTTTATGATTTCAATAAAAATGTTACACTGGCAGAATTGATAGAGAATCCACCTCAAATTAACATATCTTTAGTAATAAAGCAGAGCTTAAATAAAAATTTGAATTCTGATGATTTAGTGACAGTTGGGAATTGGCTTACCAAGTTAGACGAACCATACGAGGCAGTGTTAACCTACGATTTTTTTCTTCCTGAAAAAGAAAGAGTTAGTTATGTAGAAGCTATTAGAAATGCCCCTGATCTAGATATAGCTTGGAAAATAATCAATCATGACTTTATAAGGCACTATGTTCATAAAATATGGGGTGGAGATAAGACTGCTCAAAACGTTGCTGATAGTGAATCGTTACAGAAGTTTGATTTTCAATTTTTAGATGCAATCCGTGATGTTGAGAGAGATATGCTTTCAGGAAGAAATTCTCTTCTTAAAGATGTGTTGGACTTTTTTATGGATTACGAAATTAAATCAGATTTAGATAAATCTGAGGAAGTAAAGAAAATAGAGATTAAGCAGAAGAAGAAGGATTTTAGTGAGATTGCAGATACGTTATTACGTGACTTACAAAACAGAATGAGTGTTGGTAAGGAACAGATTTTATCATATGCCAAAGATACCGGAGCTTCATTTAACAAAGCAATACCTAATTTTGAAGGAAGTCTCTCAGATGTGGAAATTTTCTCTGCACTTAGGCTTATTGTTGAATATGAATCCGGCATAAAGATACCGGCTACACATAACGGTCTCGGGTATAATAACTTAATTTTTATGTCACTGCTTCTATCAAAAATGCAAGTCAATGCAGACGGCAAATATTTAGGGAGTAATGCGAAGGTATTTCCGATATTGGCAATTGAAGAGCCTGAAGCACACCTGCATCCAGCCATGCAGTATCAGTTTTTAAAATTCTTAAAGAAAAATAAAAATGAAAAAAAGGTTAGACAAATTTTTGTTACCACTCATTCAACGCATATTACCTCTTCTGTTTCTCTAGATGAGATGATTTGTTTGCATAGCGATGGAGGAAACACCTCTGTTGGATATCCTGGAAAAGTATTTCCCACTGAGGAAAGTAGTAAAAAATATGTACAGCGATTTTTAGATGCGACCAAATCAGATATGCTTTTTGCTCAAAAAGTAATTTTAGTAGAGGGTTTAGCAGAACAATTGTTGCTGTCAGTTTTCGCGAAATATGAAGGTGTTTCTTTAGAAGAAAATCATATTGCAGTTATAAATGTGGGTGGTAGATATTTCAATCATTTTTTACATCTGTTTGACAGTGAGAAAATAAATACTCTAAACAAAAAAATTGTTTGTTTGACAGATCAAGACCCTGAAAGAAAGAAAAAATCATCTAACACTACTTTCAAAAAATGCTATCCGTTTGAATACGACGCTAATACTAAAGAGTATGAGTATAAAAGAAACACTTCATCATATCAACCAGGTACTCACCCTAATATTGCATTTTTTAGTCAAGATGAAGTTGAAGGAAAGACACTTGAATATGATCTGATTTTATTTAACCCTTCCCTCGAAATATTAGTGACAGATTCTATGAAAAATCAAGATGAAATTAAAAACTTAATGAAGCTTTATACAGACCAAAAACCACAGACAGATTACGAATCCATACTGAGAAAAAGCGATGAGAATGATAGAATTATTGAAGGTATTAATCAAAATACTTCTTGGAGCGAGCAACAAAAATGTAGAGGATTAATTGCTTCACGATATCTTAATTCAGTAGGGAAAGGAGAAAACGCTTTGGAGCTTGCATATATTTTGGATAAAAATTTAGAAAACAAAGGAACTGATAAATATAAAAATTTTATTGTTCCTGATTACATAAAAGAAGCCATTGCGTGGTTATGTAAATGATCCCAATAAACTCTGATACATTGATTCCTATTGAGCACCATTTTCGAGTCTCTGCTGGTCCAGGGGCAGGGAAGACTCATTGGTTAGTTGAACATATTAAAAATGTTCTCCATAAATCAACAAGATTAGAGAAAACTCGTAAAGTAGCGTGCATTACGTACACGAATATTGGAGTAGAAACGATTTTGAACCGTTTAAACACTACAATAAACCAAGTTGAAGTATCTACTATCCATAGCTTTCTATACAAACATATTGTAAAACCATACGCCGTTTTCCTTGTTGATGATTATGGATTAAATGTGGAAGCAATGGACGGGCATGATGATATTATTTTATCAAATTATTCTTTTTTAAACGAATGGAAAGACCGAACTCAACAGCAAAGATTCAAGGAAGATAAATTAATTGTTGAAGCTTTTAATTCAACAAAATGGAAATTTGATGATTTAGGAGCTTTAGTAGTAAAGCCTGATTATCCTCGTAAGATTGGTAAATATTCTATCAAGAATGATTCGTACTATGAATATAAAAAAATGGCGTGGGAAAGAGGTATAATTCACCACGATGATGTACTCTTTTTTAGTTATCAATTAATTAAGAAGTATCCATTTATTTTAAAAGTGTTACAATCCAAATTCCCATACTTTTTTGTTGATGAATTCCAGGATACAAATCCTATACAAGTGAAGATTATGGGGTTAATTGGAAAAAAAGAAACGATAGTTGGGATAATTGGTGATAAAGCTCAGTCTATCTATAGCTTTCAAGGAGCAGAACCATCTCAGTTTCATTCATTTAACTTAAACAACATAGTTGACTATGTAATGGAAGATAACAGACGAAGCACAAATCAAATTATAGATATTTTAAATACAGTACGTGTAGATATAAAACAAAACAAATACAGAAACATAAACGGAGAAAAACCCATAATCATTGTGGGAGAGCGGCTTGATGCCCTTAGAATAGCTAAAGAAAAGAGTAATAACGAGTCGGTACATTCTTTGTCAAGAATAAATATAATCTCGAATGCAATGAAAAAGGAAATTAAAGGAGATTTATTTAATAATAAGCTAATTGAAGCACTTTTAACCGAAGATAATCCTAGCAGTAGCAATAAATACAGAAGTAAAGTGATTATTGCTTGTATAAAGTCAACTGAGTTTGCTCGCCAGAACGAATTTAAAAGTGCAATAAAAGAATTAGAGAGAATTTTCAAAGATAAGAATGACAAAGATAAAGGAAGAAAAGAAGCTCTGAAACATCTTTGTGTACTCCTTTCTCAGTATGGGGACTTTAAAGAAAAAAGCCTACTAGAATTCCATTCTTTTGTAAAAAGAAAAATAAAACCTGATATATCAAATTTATCAAGGGGCGCAGCTAAGACTTTCTATGAAGGTTATAGTTACCAGCAATTGGCTTTGTGTGTAAGAATTGATGAAGATACTAGCAGACACAAAACAATTCACAAAGCAAAGGGAGATGAATTTAAAAATGTCTTGGTTGTTCTAAAAGAAGAGAGCGACATCGAATTTTTACTTAATCCTAACTTAAACGATAACGATAAAGAAGAGCAAAGAATAAACTATGTAGCAATAAGCAGAGCTACCGATCGTTTATTTATCAATGTGCCCACATTATCCGAAAAAGAGTCGAAGAAGCTAAAATCACTGTTTGACATTGTAAGAACTGAAACATAAATATTTCATGTAGCGATTAGAATCATTTCACAGGAAACAAAGAAATTAAACGTACTGGGTTCATTCCCAATTAATGAAATAACTAAACTAATGACCTCCAGAAGTTTCTCGGAGTTTTTTAGTAGAAAATAGGGAGAAGAAAATGCTAGACGAGTTATTGAAATACTATAAGAGTAACTTATCAACCTATTCATTAGTGTTCAAGTATATGCCATTTTTAAATGCTTTGGTATCATTCCTGTTCGTATTACTTATAATTTCCGCCTGCATTCTTATATTAGCTTTACCATTAAGTTTCGATGCTCCAAGTTATGTTAAAGGGTCAGCTATTTTCTTCGGGGTAATTTTGATTCTGTCAATACTAATAGTAAATATTTTTAACGAAAAGGCAAAAAGAATTTTGAATAATCATTATTCTATTCAAGTTAAAAAAGGGGGTTGGAGAACAGAGCAGTTTGAAAATATGCAGAGGCAATTTCTTATTGAATACTTGAGAAGTAAGGGATTATATTCTGAGGAAAAGTTGGATTTTTTAACTAAATTATTAGAAAAAGAAATCGTACGAAGTAAACCCCCAACTTTTTTAGCTCCCGGTGCTTTTTTAGCGTTATTTATACCTGTTTGGTCACAGTATGCTATATTCTTTTTTAAAGCTTTCGATAGTACAAAATTCAATGAATCAACCAGTGTTTTTGTAACTTTTACTTTAGTAGCATTATTCATTTCAGTGTGTATAGGAACTTTTAAGGCGATTTTTAGTTTAGTTGAAGATTTTTTCATGATTGAAATAAACATCAAAAGGAGATTTTTGGAAAAAATAGAAGATGTGTTGCTCTTTTATAATGATACATATGTTGACTTAGACTACGTGCTTAACAGAAGTAATTAGAATAATGAAACTACTTACTCTTGATTAATTGGAAATATTATTAAGAGTAAATGGACGATTTCTTTGATAAAATATGGAAATGTAATACTGGAGTAAATTCGATAGGGTTCTTTAGATCGGCTTAAATGGCACGGATCAGGGTCGGAATAATTATCATCTAAGTAGTTTTTATTATGAAGGAAGAGCTGGAAATTAGAAAACTAAGTTATCTTCGCAATCAAAAAGAGAATCCTAAGTCAGGTAATTATAGAAGATATATGGTGAATATTTACAACTATATTTTGCAAATTTCCATTGCAGGAAATAAGGGTTGGAGCAAAGCTAGTACTCGAGAAATGCTGAATTTTGTTTATGAAGGGACTCCGGATCATATGGGTTATGAAATGGTGGAGAAATTCAAAAAGACTCTTAGGGATTTAGGATATATTAAGACAGTAAAAGCAGAGAATGAGTGGCGTACTTACATACTCAAAGAATTGGACTTTTGACTATGTTAAGGAGAACCATAAATAATACAACTATTATTTTTGAAAATGCAAATAAAGTATTCTTAAATGATCAAGTGGATTTAATTCTTAGTGGTATCTCAGAACGAACATTATGCGGTTCGCTAATGAGGTATCTTCAGGAAGAAATAAAAGAAACTAATTACTCGAAGTATCACGTGGATGTTGAATATAACAGAAACAAGGGGAAAGTAAAGACCATTATTGATCAAAACATCGAAGTAATACCTATTAATTGTGATATCATAGTACATAGCCGTGGTGAGATTCCTGAACAAGATAATTTAATTGCAATAGAAATGAAAAAATCCACAAATAGAAATTCCGAAAAGATAAAGGATAAGAACCGATTGATTGCTCTAACTAAAGATACATTCGATGATGTTTGGTCATTTGATGGGACAAATCTTCCTGAGCATGTGTGTAGATATAAATTAGGTGTTTATTATGAAGTCAACATTAGGCAAAGAGAAGTTTATGTTGAGTATTATAAAAAAGGGCAATTGTGCTCTACAAAAATATTTAAGTTAAAGTCTGGGGACAATAATAAAAGGTAGCCCTGTCATATGAATTTGCCTTCTATTCCTGTGATTTCCAAATATTTAAGATGTTTTCTGATTGAAGATACATCATATGTGAGTATTACTCATAATAAAGGTTGGGATTATTTTTTTACTCAACTGTTTATAATTGCAAACACGAGCCCTTACCCCTCCCGGGTAAGGGCCCTCTTCATTTCCCCACAATCTAACTCTTGATAGCCCCCATCATAATCCCCTTCACAAAGTACCGTTGCACAAAAGGATACACCATAATGATCGGCAGCGTAGCAACCATGGTCACCGCCATCCGGATGCTTTCGCTGGAGACCGGGATCCGCTTGGAGCCCTGCGCCAGCTGCTGCGCATCGGACATCATGCCGGCGGTCTGGAACTGGTTGAGGATTTTGACCAGGACGGCCTGCAGGGTCTTCAGCTCCGGCTTGTAGGTATACACATAGGAGTCATACCAGGAGTTCCAATGACCGATGGCCAGGAACAGGCCGATCGTGGCGAGCACCGGCACGCACAGCGGCATGATGATGCGGAAGAACGTCTGCAGGTCGTTTGCGCCGTCGATTTTGGAGGATTCCTCGATCTCGCCGGGGATCTGCTCCATGAAGGTGCGCACCAGAATCATCAGGAACACGCCGATTAAGCCAGGGAAGATATAAACCCAGAAGGAGTCGATCAGTCCCAGGGATTTGATGATCATATACGTCGGGATGAGGCCGCCGCCAAAATACATCGTGAACACAAAGAAGAAGGAGAAGTATTTCCATCCGAGCAGATTGCGCTTGCTGAGCGGATAGGCGAGCAGCGTAATGAAGAAGATGGATACCGCCGTCCCGACGATGGTCCGGAGCACGGTAATCTTAATGGCGCTCCAGATTTCCGGGTTCCGGAAGATGGTCAGGTAGCTCTCGATCGTTGGCACGCGCGGCCAGAAGTACAGGTTGCCCCGCATCGTATCGGTCGCATCATTCAAGGAGATGACCAGGATGTTCCAGAACGGATAGAAGGTCACGAGGAAGATGCCGGTCAGGAACAGGTATAAAGAGGCATCGAAGATACGCTCGGGCACGGTTTTTTTGCTTAACATGGATGTACCTCCTTATGGTTTAGAATAGGGATTGCCCGTTCAGCTTCTTCGCCGTATAGTTGACGATGACCACGATGATGAACGCCACCACGGAGCTGAACATGCCGACGGCTGCCGCATAGGAGAACATGCCGTTCTGAATGCCGTAGCGGAACGAATAGGTGGACAGGACGTCGGAGTAATCCCGCGTCAGGTCATTGCCGAGCAGGAAGTGTTGGTCGAAGCCCGCGTTCAGGATGCCGCCAAGCGCCAGAATCAGCAGAATGACAATGGTTGGTTTCAGGTGGGGCAGGGTGATGTACCGGATCTGCTTAAAACGGTTGGCGCCGTCGACCTTGGCCGCTTCATAGAGCTCCTGGTTGATGGACGAAATGGCCGCCAAATACATGATCGAGCTGTATCCCATATCCTTCCACGTATTGCCGAGCGCGACGATCCACCAGAAGTACTTGCCGTTCTGCAGGAATAAAACGCTTTCATCGGTAATGTGGAGAAATTTCAAAATGCCGTTAATCGCGCCGTCCGAAGAGAGCAGGGTCACGATGATGTTGGCCGCGATGACCCAGGATATGAAATAGGGAAGATAGGAGGCGGTTTGCACCGTCTTTTTGAACTTCACATTCTTGATCTCATTAATCGCGATGGCGATCAGGATCGGCATCGGAAAGGAGAAGAGAAGCGTGATCAGCGTGGAGGCCAGCGTATTTCGCATGACGATCCAGAAGTCGCCGTTGTTGAAGAAGTAACGGAACCATTCCAAGCCGACGAACTCGCTCGTGAATAAAGTCGACCAGAAGCCGCCAAGCGTCGGCTGGTAATTGACGAAGGACATGTATAGACCAACCATGGGCGTATACGCAAACACAATGGCCCAGATCAGTCCGGGCAGCATCATCAGGAATAGATATTTCTGCTGCTTCAGCATGGCCCAGCGGCTTTTTCGATGAGGACTTAAGTTCAAGTCACTCCGCGTCTGTAAGGTTGTAGCAGGTTTCATATGGGGCACCTCGCATCTCAAGTTAACTCAAATTATAAGACTCGGAAAAAAAGAGTGTCGATATGACAATGTAACGAAAGATGCTTGAAAATAACTTACATTGCTTATTCCCATAGTTAAAATAACGAAATCGCTATAATATGAAGGGATAAAGCCGACACAGGGGGTATGAGCATGTATAGCATTTTTCTCGTTGATGACGAAGAGCTAGAGCTAGAGATGATCCGAGATTATATTCGTTGGGAAGAGATGGGGATATATGTGGCTGGAACAGCCCTGAACGGCAGGGATGCCCTGGAGAAGATCGAGGTGATACAGCCCGATATCATATTGACGGACGTCCAGATGCCCGTCATGAACGGGCTCGATATGGCGAAACGGGTGAGTGAGCAATTCGACTGGATTCAGTTCGTCTTCCTGACCGGACACGATGAATTCAATTATGTGAAGTCAGCCTTAAACGTGGGAGCCGTCGGCTATTTATTGAAGCCGCTGGATCTGAGCGAAATTGTAAGCGTTATCGATAAAGTGAAACGGCGCTGCGAGGAAGTGCGGATGAAGAACCGCTCCATTCGCGTGACCAAATCCAATATTGTACGAGAGATGATGTTCGAGCAGAACGAGGAGCGATTCAGGAACCTCGCTGCCAGCTACCGTAAGCTGTCCCGCCATACGGAGCCGAGAACGTATACCCTAACGCTGCTCGGCCTCGATGCTCCGCACGCTGCACAGCCGGGGCTGTCCCTCGAGGATGGCATGGCGCGTCTGCAGACGTATATGGAGGAGTGGCTTGCGGACAAGAAGCTGGAGGCGGATCTGGTCATCTGCCGGGAAGGCGAGCTGGGCATCTTCATGGATGCGGCTAGCCATCTGAGCCGCTTTACGTGGGAGGATTTGCTGAAGCAGATGCAGGATACGCTGGGCTTTACGATGACCGCGGCCGTGAACGAGGAGCCGGAAGAGCTGTCCCGCATCCAGGATTTATACCGGGAGACGCGGATGATGCTGGAGGAGATGTTTTACGTCGGGAACGGGAGAGTTATCTATGCCAAGGACGTGTTGCGGCAGCTGGAGAGCCGGCAAATTCCTCCTTTCCAAGAAACGGCCTATTTCGAGGACATTCATCAGCTGGCGTCCGAGCAGGCCGCGCAGAAGCTTCGGGATTACTTCAACCGGCTGGTCATGCTGCGAATCAGAAAAACCGAAGTGTGCGACTTTGCCATCGGACTGGTGGAGCGTCTGCTGGAGGGGATCCACGAACCGATCACGGAGAGCCACAAGCGGGCGGAGCTTTACCATTCCATCTATCAGTGCCGAACCATTATTGAAATCGAAGCGATCATCATCGATTTCGCCGGGCATGCGATTCGGACGCTGGAACACCGGTTCATGGACAAAAATGCAAGGCTGGTGCACCAGGTACGCACGACGATCGACCAGACCTATCACCAGGCTATTACGATCAACAGCTTGTCCGATCAGGTGTTTCTGTCTCCCAACTACCTGCGTTCCATTTTTAAGGAGAAAACCGGCATGACCATCCATGACTATTTAACGAGAATCCGGCTGAACAAAGCCAAGGAGTTGCTCGCGGACGATTCGCTCAAAGTGCAGGACATTGCCCAAAGGGTCGGTTATGAGAGCACATCTTATTTCATTTCCCTATTCTTAAAAAACCAAGGAGTCACGCCGAATGAATACCGCAAAAACATCTAGACCGACCGGCCCGTGGAGCCGTCTGGCAGGGGTTCTCCCGTTCGCGCACTTACGCGCATACACCAACTGGCGGCTCCGGCACAAGTTCTTTTTCATCTTTCTCATCGTGATCATCCTGCCGTTCTCGCTGCTGATCTATTATTCGTATTCCTCGACGCGCAGCACGATTACGGAGCATACCTATACGGCCTTGGGCGGATCGCTGGCACAGATTAACACCAACGTGGAGAAACGGCTGGAGTATTACAATCAACTGTCGAACATCCTCTACATGGATGCGCAGCTCCGCAATTATCTGTCTACCGATTATGAGCAGGCGTACTATTATCTGGATGCCTACCAATATATCAACCGGACGCTGCCGTCCTTGATGACCCTGAATGCCAACATTCTGGGCATTACGATATATACGGGGAACCACACCCTCTATTCCGACGGCCAATACGTCAAATATACGGAAGAGATGCCTCCGGCGATGGAGGAACAGGTGCTGGATGCCGCCGGCAATACGGTGTACTTCCATTCCGGGGATTTCAAGTCCGATGATGCGTATATCACCATTGCCCGTTCCTTGAGTTATTTCAGCCTGCAGCATCCGTACGGGATTTTGACCATGGACATTAACGCAAACGAATTCTACTCCCTGATCAAAATGGAGAATTACAACAAAAGCGTTTATATTATCGACGAGTTTGGCGGCGTGATCAGTACGGGGGATCAGAATCTCCAATCCAACCAGCTGTTTGACGTGTTCCCGATTCAGGAGCGAATGACCCAGGATGCAGGTTCTTTCGATATTAAGATTAACGGCCAGGAGCGTTTTTTTACGTATAAAAAGCTCAGCAACGGCTGGTCCACGGTCATCACCGTGCCCTACGACGAGCTGCTGGCCAATGCGAATCAGGCGACCAAGAACGTCATCTGGTTCTCCGCGCTGGCGATTGGCATAGCCATCCTGCTGTTATATTTTACGACCAAGGTCATGACCAAGCGCATCGAGGTGCTTCTGCAGCAGATCCGGAAGGTGGAGCGCGGGGATTTCCGGCTGTCGATTAGGCCGATGGGGCATGATGAGATCGGCCAGGTTTCCTTTGCGTTCAATAAGATGGCTTCGACCATACAATCCCTGATCCATGACGTGTACGTGAAGGAGATCGCAAGGAAGGAGTCGGAACTGAATACGCTCCAGGCCCAGATCAACCCCCATTTCCTGTACAACACCTTGTCCTCCATCTCTTCCCTGGCGATCAAGGAAGGGGCCATGCAGGTGTACCAGATGGTCAATTATTTGGCCAAGTATTACCGGGTGTCGCTGAATAAAGGGAAACGCATCATTCTGCTGGAGCAGGAAATCAATCTGGTGAAGAATTATGTCGCGATCCAGAAGATCCGGTTCCGGGACAAGCTCCATATGCATTACGACCTGGATGAGCAGCTGTTCGGGACCCCAACGATCAAGCTGATCCTGCAGCCCTTTATCGAGAACTGCATCAATCATGCCATCTGGGACGAATCGGGGATCAACATCATCGTGAAAGTAAAGCAGGAGGGGGACGACCTCTTGCTCCAGGTTATTGACGACGGCATCGGGATGACGCCGGAACAGCTCGATCATGCGCTGAACAAATCGGATAATCTGCCTGGATACGGCGTGAAAAATGTGGATGACCGGATCAAGCTGACCTACGGGGAAGAATATGGCGTCAGCATCTTCAGCAGGCTCGGCATCGGAACCGCGGTGACCATTCGGATACCTGTAATCTCCGATAGGCATCCAGCAAACGAACGGGACAGGCAGCAGGTGCTACCCTGAATGAAAGACGTTTTGCATCATGAATTGTAAGATTGCGTTATAGATGATTGAACTCCTGATTTTTACAATGATAGATATATTCGAGCTTTTGAATATGACGACCTTAGAAAGGGGTTCAGCAAATGAAGAAACTAAAATTGATTCTGGCAGCAGCCCTAGTTATGACAACGCTTTCGGCTTGCGCCGACAACCAGAAGGCGGCATCGGGCGGAGACAGTGGAACGGATGCGGACAGCAACGCGCCGATCACGTTAACCTGGTTTGACCAAAACACGGGGGATGCCTTTACCAACCCGGTTGCGCAAGTGATTACGGAAAAAACGGGCGTCACCGTCGAGATCCAGCAGCCTACGGGCAATCCGGTCGAGAAGCTGAATCTGATGCTGGCCAGCGGCGATCTTCCCGATGTTATTTTATTGAGTCGTGGAAGCGATATCATGAACAAGTATATTACCTCCGGCGCGATCGTCCCGCTGAATGACCTGATCGAAGAGCATGGACCGAATATCAAAAAAATGTACGGCGACACGTTGACCAAAACCCGAAGCGAGGATGGCAAAAATTATTATTTCTCCAACTGGTACGGCTTGGAGCAGTACCCGGTATTCGGATTCATGATGCGCATGGACATCATGAAGGAGCTGGGCGTCGGGGATAAGGTGAATAACGGCGAGCCGTTTACCGCGGAGGAATTCGAGGAGCTGCTCGTCAAGTTCAAAGAGAAGTATCCAACGATTGACGGGAAAGAAAGCATTCCGATGACACTCAACGGCGAGAATATCGGCAGCGTGACCGGCAGCCTCAAAGGAATGTACGGCATGATGCCGTATTACGAGACCAACGGCGAGCTGAAGAAGGACGTCCGCGATCCGCAGTATCTCGAAATGGTCAAGTTCCTGAATTCCCTGTACCGTAAAGGGTTGCTGGACAAGGAATGGGCAACGATGAAGACCAAGCAGTACGAGCAGAAGCTGGGTAACGGTAACGTGTTTGCCACGGCGGAAGCGCTTTGGAATGTGGGAAATGCGAATGCGCTGCTCAAAACCGAAGCAGCCGATAAGGCAACCGAGGATGAGCGTCAATTCTACCAATATAAAGTGCTGGCTCCGGGCGTGAAGCCGGAAGAGGCAACCTATGGACCGAAGAGCTCCCTGGGCTGGGACGGCGTCGCCATCAGCCGCTCCAACAAGGATCCGGTCCGGACGATGAAGCTGCTTGATTTCCTGGCCAGCGAGGAAGGCCAGTATCTGCTGATGTGGGGAGTTGAGGGCGAACATTGGGACATGAAGGACGGCAAGCATGTGCCAAGACAAGAAGTGCTGGACGACTTCAAGAAGAATTGGGACGAAGCCTCCCGTACAACGGGCATTCGCAAGTGGACCTGGATGATCAAGAACGGTCCGGGCGAGGACGGAACCCCGTATGACCTGATGGGCCGTTATCAGACCGATCCGGTCACGGATCTGGCGATCAAGAACCTGGCCGATACGTCGTTTGATACGGCACCGTATGACAACCTGGGCCCGGCTGGCGGGACGCCAGAAGCCATTATGGAAACGAAGGTGAACGACACCATCAATAAATATTTCCTGAAGATGGCCCTGTCGCCGTCCGAGGATCAAGTGGTGGAATCCTATAACCAGATGATGGCCGAGATCGAGGCGGCTGGCCTGGCCAAGCTGGAAAAGATTTATACGGACAACTTCAACAAACGTCAAGAGCTGTGGGGCAAATAATCTGGCCAGGGAGAGTCAAAAAGATGCTTCGTCTTTTGGCTCTCCGTCTTTTCTTGCTCAGGCAAAAACCATATCAACACGAATCGGAAGGATGATATTCTGTGACCATTCAATACCAAGAACAGTCTCGCGTGTTTGCGATACAAACCGATAACAGCTCCTATCTGTTCGGCATCAACGACAGCGGCAATCTGCAACATCTCTACTGGGGGGAGCCGGTCGGAATCGAAGACGCGGCGCCGCTGCTCCGGCCGAGATCGCACAGCTCGTTTGACGCGGAAGTCCATTCGGAGGTGGAGGAATACAGCTTCTGGGGCGGAGTCAAATACAGCGAGCCCAGCCTAAAGGTCCGCATGCCGGATGGCGTGCGCGACTTGGCAGTTCGTTATGCCGGGCACCGCACGCTCAAGACGGAAGGCAGGGAAACACTGATCATCGTCATGAAGGACGAAGCGTATCCGCTCGAAGTGGAGCTGTCTTATCGGGCGATTCCAGAGTGCGACTTAATTGAACGTTCAGCCCGGATCGTAAACCGCGGCGAGGCGGATATCGTGCTGGAAAATGCGCAGTCCGCGGCATGGGTCATCCCCTATCTGACGGATTACCGCCTCACGCACGTGACGGGGAAATGGTCCGGCGAATTTCAGCTGCGCAGCACCTTCCTCACCGAAGGAAAGAAGGTGCTGGAATCCCGCAGGGGCTTTACGGACAGCCACACCAATCCTTGGTTTGCAATGGATGACGGACATGCCACGGAGTCGGCGGGGCAGGTATGGTTCGGCGCGCTGGCCTGGAGCGGAAACTGGAAGATCACGGCCGAGCGTACGGTGTTCGAGCATGTCCGGGTGACCGGGGGCATCAACGATTTCGACAGCGAGTGGGTGCTGGGAGCGGGAGAAGCCTTCGATACGCCAAGCTTCGTCGGGGGATACAGCAGCGGCGGCTTTGGCGGGATGAGCCGGCAGCTGCACCGCTATCAATATTCGGATGTCCTCCCGGGCAGCCAAACGAGACCGGTCCTGTATAACTCGTGGGAAGCGACGTACTTCGATGTCAATGCCAAGGATCAAATGGCTTTGGCCGAGAGAGCCGCGCGTTTGGGCGTGGAATTGTTCGTCGTGGACGACGGGTGGTTCGGCGGGCGCAACCACGACCGCGCCGGGCTTGGCGATTGGTTCGTGAACCGGGAGAAATTCCCGAACGGTCTCGGCGAGCTGATTAACCGGGTGCATGAGCTGGGCATGGATTTCGGCATCTGGGTGGAGCCGGAGGCCGTCAATCCGGACAGCGACCTGTACCGGGAGCACCCGGATTGGGTGTACCATTTCGAGACGCGGGAGCGCTCGGAGCTTCGCAATCAGCTGCTGCTGAACATTTCGAAGCCGGAGGTTAAGGCTTACATTGTGCAGTTTATGACGGACCTGCTGGAGAAGCATAACATCAAGTTCATTAAATGGGACATGAACCGGACCGTAACCGAACCCGGCATGAAGGATCATCCGCTTCATCGCCAGAAGGAGATCTGGATTCGCCACGTTCAGAGTCTGTACGAGATTTGGGCGGAACTGCGGCGCAAATTCCCGCATGTGGCGTTTGAAACCTGCGCCGGCGGCGGAGCGCGCATCGATCTTGGCATTTTCCGGTATGCCGATCAATCCTGGCCGAGCGATAACACGGATGCCTTTGACCGCCTCAGCATTCAGGAGGGCTTCTCGTACACGTATGCTCCGCGAATGATGACCTGCTGGGTGACGGAGTCGCCGACAGGGATGAACCGCAGGCAGGTATCCCTGAAATACCGCCTCCACAGCGCCATGATGGGAACGCTCGGCATCGGCTCCAACCTGAATGAGTGGAGCGACGAACTGATTGCGGAATCGGCCGAATTTGTCGCGCAGTACAAATCCATTCGCCATCTGGTTCAGTTTGGCAGCCAGTATCGCTTGGACTCGCTTCGGCATAAAGGCGTAACGGCCGTGCAGTACGGCAGCGAAGACGGCAGCAACGTGCTGTTTGCGTTCCTGCACAGCCAGAAGCTGGGCGAGCCGCTGCCACGACTGCGGTTGACCGGACTGCAAGCCGATCAGTCGTATGGCATCGAGGGGCTAGAAGGTACATGGAGCGGCAGGGCACTCATGAACATCGGAATTGAGCTGCCACTGCGCGGGGATTTTGACAGCTTGGTGTATCGGATACTAAAACAGGGATAAGATACTTCCTGAATAGAAAGCGCCGTGTTGTCTGATAGACAATGTGGCGTTTTTTTGCCGTCGACTTCCACGTTAACGTCAATGTTATGACTGATATTAGATTACATCATGGACTTAAGGGAGGAACGAAATGTGGATCACCATTATGGGTTTAGCCTTGAGTATGCTAACCAATGTACAGTATCGAATGGCTCCATATTCGCCCTATGGAGGAGCCGTTACAGTCCACTACATATCCAGTCGTAGCAGCCAGCTGTCTGTGGTGGCCCTGGAGATGGGGATTACAAAAAGTGTGGTACAGACCAGACGATGCTGGAACGTTCAAAAAAGAAGATTGCAGATAATAAAGCAAACAGCCTTTTCCTTGTGGGTTAGGCCGTTTTTTTTACGCTCTGATATTCAATCTTTGTTTTCAAGTTTGCTAATGCACTCTTCTAATAGATTTATTCGTTTGTTGAATCTATAAAAAGTTGGGGTAACTCCAATAATAATTAAGATAATAAACAATATATACATACCATACACAGAAAAAACCTCCAATTAATTTAAAAAGTTTCTAATTTCCAGAATAACAAATATATATCATTAAACTCAACTATTTACATAAAAAGAAAAAATGATAGGTAACATAGACGAGTAGTAATTTCAATATTAAAAATGAGAATCTAAAACATGCTGAAAGTATCGAAAGCGACCCCTAGGTAGGAGTTTTTATTTTGAAGTAGTGGATTAGTTGTATGCCTAAATACTTCCATTTTATAGTATGATAAGTTATAGCTGTAGATGAAGATTGGGAATTTGAGTCGCTATTCAAACATTTCTCAGATGAGATGGAAGAAGGCAAAATACTAGTTTCCAAATGACCGAGGAAGGAATAGAACATTCATGGACGATAGAAGTAAAGTTCGAAGCTACGTTAAATGATCTGGAGTGCTATAGAAGGACAGAAGGATATATAGAAATAACGGATAACAAATTGTATATTGTTGATTATGATTGCCTGACTATGGATGCGCAATTTAGCGATAATAAGATTCCAGGCGAAAATTGCGCAAACAATAGGATTGAATTGAAGAATGGGATGTATATGGTAGAGATTGTACAAATTTTGAAGCTAATGCAGATAAAGTAATTTGGTGCAGCTATATTCACTACATACTTCTAGATGATGATAAGGAGATGAGAGCATGACAACAAACACCACCGCGGAACAAATCCGAATTATCGAATATGACCCTTCCTACGCTGGGGCGCTCACTGATATGTGGAACCGCAGCAACGAAAGTTGGGGAGGCGGCACCAGGCAGAGAACGGAGGACGCTGTTCGCCGGGAGATGGAGATTTCGTCCAATCTTCATGCGTTTCTCGCCGTCGATGGTAAGGAGGTTGTCGGCTTCTGTAGTTTCGCCCACTACCGCCATGACGAAGGGGCCCTGTATGTGCCGCTGTTGAATGTTCGGCCCGATTATCACGGCTACAAGGTAGGCCGCAATCTGATCTTGAATGCCGTCCGCATGACAGTTGAAGCGGGTTGGCCGCGGCTAGATCTGTTTACTTGGGCAGGCAACACCAAAGCCGTGCCGATGTACAAGAAATGCGGGTTCTTCTGGGAAAAGAATGATGATTACGTCCACCTGATGAACTTCATTCCGACCATCTTGCAAACCGAAGCGCTCGCTCCTTATTTTAAGGAGCTGGATTGGTATGCAGACAGCACCCGCGAGCTTGTCATCGAGCCGGATGGTCGCCGGGAGCGCGGCTTCGATTTCTTTGAATACACCTGGGGTAAGGGAGATCTCTCCGTGCGAGCGGAATTCGAAAAGTCCGGTCGCGGGCTGACCGCTCTCGACACGCCTGACTATGCAATCTCCACCGAAATGGACGAGCACGATCTTGTGTTCGGTTCCGCCTACAAGGTTCGCTATCGCATCAAGAACCGCTCGGCTTCCGAGCTGGCGATTGAGATCAAGGGCCAGGATGACAAGAATATCCGTTTTGCGCTGACTGTTTCACAAACGATCGCTCCGGGAGAGACAGTCATCGTGGAGGGGGAATTCGAGCTTGACCCAGTCCAGGAGGAGCTGAATGACAAGAAGACCCATCCCGTTGTCATGAGCCAATGGGTTATCGGTGGCAAGCGGGCTGAGTTCCGCATTGGTATCGCTCCGAAATTCCCGGTCAAGATGAAGACGGCGCTGCCAGTCAAGGAGCTTTATCCAGGCATTCCGGCCGAGCTGTATCTGAACGTGGAGAACCATTTTGCCTCGGAAGCGGAGTTCGCTTTTGAATGGCCAGAGGATGAAAGCGTGGAATGGGTCGATCGTGCGGTACGCTTCACACTTCCAGCCAAGGGCAAAGCATCTGTCCCGGTATCCTTCACCTTACGGTCCTACGGACTCTACTCGCGAGAGGTTCAGGTGACGGCAGTTCCGGTTGATCAAAAGGCGGTTTCCTTCACAAGCAAGCTGTCCGTCCTGATGAAGGGACCGCACGGCCGCTTCGGTGGGGAAGACGGGGAACAGTGGGTCGCCGTGAATGGCGCATTCTCCCTCCATCTGGATAAGCTTAATAATAACATGTGGATCGATTATCCAGGATCCCACCACAGTTTCTGGTGGAACTATCCGAAGCTGGGTAAGCCGTTTGCAGAAGAATTCTCCAAGAAGCAGGCCAAAGAAGTGAAGATTTACTCAGAAGGGGAGAGTCAGGTACTTGAAGCCCTTTACGAGTCGGAAGACTTCCCCGGCCTGGAGATAAAGTCGGTGGCCAAGCTGTTCGCAAGCGGCATCGCCGAGTTTTATCACGAAATCTGCAACACCAGCAGCAAAGGGCTGGAAGAGAACATGTATCTACTGACGAATTTTGGTTTCTTCGGCAGCAGGCTCATCCTGCCATACCAGGGCCATTATGTGGACATGGGCGATGCTTACTCCAGCGATCCGAGTCATTGGGACAGCGCCCAGATCACGGAGAACTGGCTGTTCAGCAAGGAAGAGAACGTCGGTTGCGGCATCAGTTGGGACCCTTCCCTGAAGCTGCTTCGCCCGGAATACCCGCTTGGTCTGGAGCATGATCTTGGCAGAATTCCTGGCGGAGCTGTCGTACGAACGAAGACGACCGTGTTTGCTCTAAACACCTTCGCTAAGTGGTGGGATTTCCGCTGCTTCGCCCGGAAGCTGCGGAACCCGGTCGTACCGATGCTGGACGATCATCTCGAACTGGCGCTTGGCGGCGGAAATCCGTTCTTGGCTGGGCCGCTGAATGCAGAACTTATCGAAAGAAAGATGGTTCCGCTCGCGGGTAGCTTGGAACTGTATGTGCAAAACGGTGAGGAACCGGAGCGGAAGGTTGCCGACATAAAGTTGCAAAAGGAGCAGGACCTTCGTTCTGCGAGCTTTGAGTACTCCCCTGGGGAAAAGCAAGACCCGGAAAATGGCGAATCCGGTTGGAAGGCCCGTGCCGTCTATCGCGGCGAGGATTGGGTTCAGGAGCGGTCGGCTCTCTGGCTTCCCCAAACGGAAGCAGCCGTCGTTTGCGGGCTGGAGGAAGGAGCGGCAGGTCCCGTGTACACAGTGAGCAACGGGATTCTCTCCATAGCGGCTTCCCCTGGCTTCGGCAGCGTCGTGCATTCCCTGAAGCACCAAGGCGAAGAATGGTTGGACAGTTCGTATCCGGAAGCTGCCCCGCGTTCTTGGTGGAATCCCTGGTACGGCGGACTCGGCGTGGACATTCCCGGCATGAGTGGCTTCAGTCGACAGCAGGAGCCGAGAAGTGCGACATGGGCGGAGCGGATGGATTTGCACGGCAACGTCTGGAAGGGACTACGAATGACCACTGTCATCGAGAAGCAGGAAGCGAATCGGGGGATCACGATCGACCAGCATTACCTTATGCTGCCTGGTGTCCCTGTTCTCTGCGTGCTGCATTCGGTGACCAACGAAAGTGGCCTGGTTCTGCCGCATTATTCGCTCAGGGATGATAATTTCTTCAAGCCTTCACCAGTCTTCTCCGAAGGATGGATGGAAATCCCCGGGGAAGGAAAGTTCCTTCTCGGGAAGCTGGAAGCCGAGCTTCATTTCAAGGGACTCTTGCGAATAGGCGCTGTTTCTCGTCAGAACATGCTGCATATGGTGAATAGTTATCACAATCAGAGTTCATCAGCGTATGTGAACAACAAGGTGTTTAGTCACGATGTGAATCACCATCTTTTACTTCTGAATGGGAAAACCGCCTGGACACAGCCGACTTTTCTGATCTTGGGTCGAATCGATCTGAATTCGGAGGATGTCCGTGACCTTCAGAAGCTGACCTTTACCAATCCTGCCGACGAAAAGGAGATCTTACATGCCGATCATTGACATTCATATTCATCTGTCGGACATCGACAGCTTTCATCAAACAGCGATTGATCAGTCCAAAGTCGATTACACCACTGCCGGACTTAAGGCGGAGTTTGACAAGAACGACGTCATTCTTGGTATTGGAATGGGCGTCACGGAGCAGACCAAGGGAGCCTTTCCTGATTCCAATTCACCTAATCCGATGGGTCTTGACCTGCAAGAAAGCGTTCCACCGTTCCTAATGGAATGCGTCGGCATCAATCCGAACATGCTCACCGGCAAGCACGCCCTAGAGGAGCTCGATAGGATTGAAGCTCGTCTGCAAGTTCCCGAGGTGGCGGGAATTAAGCTATATGCTGGGTACTACCATCATTACGTCTATGACAAAATCTACACGCCGATTTATGAGTTGGCTGCCAAGTACGGCATGCCCGTGGTGATTCATACCGGCGATACTTACTCGATGAACGGATTGCTGAAGTATTCGCATCCGCTTACCGTAGATGAATTGGCCTACCAGCAGCGCGGCGTGAACTTCATGATTTGCCATTTGGGTGATCCCTGGGTGATGGATGCCGCCGAAGTGGTGGCCAAGAACCCGAACGTCTACGCCGATTTGTCCGGACTTGTCGTCGGAGATCGGCCCCAATTTGAACGGTTCATGAACGAACCGCTGTTCATGGACCATTTTCGCCGGGCGCTGGTGTACTGTGATCATTACGAGAAAATGTTGTTCGGAACCGACTGGCCGCTCGCACCGATCGACCTGTATGCGGAATTCGTTCGCAGGCTCGTGCCTGAGCAGCATCATGAGAAGGTATTCTACCAGAATGCCATTGGACTATTTCCGCGTATCAGGCAGCGGATCGCGGCGCTCTGAAAGCATCGGCGACGGCAGTTAGACCGTCCTACAGCGCGAAATTTCTCGAAACTACCGGGTAGAGGCCGCTCTAGAAAGTGCAGTGAAACATGGAGACTACAGCGTGATGGAGCGCCTTCTTCTTGTTCTTTCTAGCCCCTACGCACACTCTCAAGAACAGGTTGATTGCTCCACACTACCTGCATTATCACCCCATCCTTACCGGACGATTTACGGTACTTGAAAACTTCATGTGAATCAATTGTTCTAGGAACTTTTACCGTCAGGGTAGTTTTTTTGTTTGGAAAGAAGATAGTTTATATACTGGGGATAGCCTCGATTTATGTTTAACTGTAACCACAAAGGTCGCAGGCCATAATTCCAAACGATGATTTCTTTTTCTGCAACATTTTTTTAAATTATGGCATCAGCACGAAGCAGCGGAAAGGATGAAACGATTCCCGAGAAGCGAATGCGGTCGCCTTTGTCCCCGAATTTCTTCCTTGACGAGAACCAATTCAAGAAATTGGGGACAACACCGATGGTAGGAACGATTCGTACGTGGAGCGTCTCGCAACACATAAAGAGGAGAAACCTACCCCTTCCGGGTATCTCGGTATTCGGAAGGGGATTTTCCCATGATTTTTTTGAACAGCCGCGAGAAGTAGTAGGGATCCTGGAAGCCGAGCCGGAGGCTGATCTCCTTGACGCTCTCGCCGGTCAGGTCCAGATGCTGGCAGGCCCGCTGGATTTTGAGCCGCAGATAGTAATCGATGGGGGAGTAGCCCGTCGCTTCCTTGAACCGGAAGGTGAAGTGCGGTATGGACAGATTTGCGTAGGCCGCCAGCTCCTTCAGGCTCACATGGCCCTCCAGATGCTCGGTCATGAATCGAAGCGTCTGTTCCATGTCATGCTTGTTGTGCTGGTGTTGCCCCCGCTGCGGTTGGAGCCGGGCGAGGCGGATGATGGCCGCCAAGTGGCCGGCGAGCTGCGAGACATGGATGATATGGTTCAGCGTATACCCTTTTTGCAGCAGCTCGTAACTCTCCTGAAACAGCTCTACGATGCTCCTTGACTGGTCGACCGGAACGATGGCGGGTTCGGCTGCGCCGGTAAATCCCTCGAACAATAAACCTGCATGCGTCCCCTTCATATGCCACCAGTAAATGCTCCAGGGATGAAACTCCGATGAAGCATATTCATGCGGCGTATCCGGCGGGATGACAACCGCCTGCCCCTTGAGCAGAGAATAGGTTTTGCCACCGTTCAACCGGTACCAGCCTTCCCCCTCCACGCAGTAGATTAAGATGTACGCGCCACTGCCCTCCGGGCGTTCCCGGTAGTGATGAAGCGCACGCGGAAAGTATCCGATGTCAGTTACGTGCAGCGGTTCCACAAGCGGATGGCGGGCCGCCTCTTTCATAATATGATCCGGGAGGACAATGATTTTCTGAGACGCGAATCCGTCTGGTTTTCGTATGGTATCCATAGCTTTACTATGTATCGGGGCGGCAGTCTTGTCAACCTGATGGAAAACGAAATAATCAGAATATAATCCATCATGAACATGATATCGTCAATGGCTCTGCGGGCAGGCGGGCTTATAAGATAGAGACATGAAGCAGCCAACGCTGATATTAATGGAGGGATGACGAATCATGGCAAAACAGCTGCATGTGAGCGTACGGGAAGAGACCGTGGAGATTCCCACGTATGAAGTGGGGAAGCCGGACCTGAACCCGATGTTTTTGGAGAAACGGGTGTATCAGGGGAGCTCGGGGCGTGTTTATCCGCTGCCGGTCATCGATAAAATTTATGATGAGAAAGTAGTAAAACCCTACCGGATCATTTTCCTTGAAAATGATTACGTGCAGATTCAGATCATGCCGCAGATAGGCGGCCGCATCTACCGGGCCATCGATAAAACCAACAACTATGATTTTGTGTACCACAATCAAGTGATCAAGCCGGCTTTGGTTGGCCTTGCGGGTCCTTGGATCTCCGGGGGAATCGAGTTCAACTGGCCGCAGCATCACCGTCCGAACACCTTTGGCGAAGTAGAGTGGAGACTTGAGGATCATCCGAATGGCAGCAAGACGGTATGGGTTGGCGAGATCGACCGGATGTACGGCACAAAGGTGTCTACCGCCTTCACGCTGCATCCAGGCAAGGCGTATCTGGAAATTCATGCGCAGATGTACAATCGGACCTCGGAGCCGCAGACTTTTCTGTGGTGGGCGAATCCGGCCGTAGCGGTCAACGATTATACCCAGTCCGTATTTCCGCCGGATGTTCACGCGGTGTTCGATCATGGGAAACGGGACGTGTCCAAATTCCCGATCGCAACCGGCACGTATTATAAGCAGGACTATTCGGCGGGCGTCGATATTTCCATGTACCGCAACATTCCCGTTCCGACTTCCTATATGGCTTATCATTCGGATTATGATTTCGTCGGCGGATATGACAATGGTTTGAAAGCGGGGATTCTGCATGTCGCTAATAAACATATATCTCCCGGCAAAAAACAGTGGACATGGGGTCACGGGGAATTCGGCCAAGCCTGGGATCGCAATCTGACCGACGAAAACGGTCCGTACATCGAGCTCATGACTGGCGTGTATACCGATAATCAGCCCGATTTCACCTGGCTGGCGCCGTATGAGGAAAAAAGTTTTAAGCAGTACTTCATGCCCTATAAAGACATTGGGCTGGTGAAGAATGCGTCCATTGACGCCGCGGTAAATCTCGAAGTTCACGACCATAAAGCCGTTGTCCTTGTCTATGCCACCTCGGTTAGGGAAGGGGCTCGAATCATGGTGACGGGAGCGAGACGTACCTACTTGGATCGAAAGGTCAAGCTGTCGCCAGCCGTTACCTTCCAGGCAGAGATCGAACTGGACGCGGGTATGAGGGAAAAGGATTTGCGGGTCGCGGTATTCGCTGCGGACGGCAAGGAGTTGGTCGCTTACCAGCACAAGCCGCGTACCTTGGAGCGGACACCGGACCCTGCCACGGAGATTGGCAAGCCGGAGGACCTGAAGAATACCGAAGCGCTGTTCTTAGCGGGACAGCATCTGGAGCAGTACCGGCACGCGACCTATGAACCGGAAGCCTACTATATGGAAGGTCTTCGGCGCGATGCGGGAGACGCAAGGCTGAACAATGCCTACGGTTTGCTGCTGCTGCGCAGAGGCTGCCTCACGGAGAGTGAAGCTTATTTCAAAAAAGCCATCGAAACCCTGACCCGCCACAACGCCCGGCCCTATGACAGCGAACCGTTCTATCATTTAGGCAAAGTCTTGAAGTGGCAGGGCCGTTTGGATGAAGCGTACGCTTATCTGTACAAGTCGGTCTGGTCGGGGGCTTGGCAAGGCGCCGGATATCTGGCTTTGGCCCAGATTGCCTGCGAGAAGCGGGAATATGAGGAAGCGTTCGAGCTGATCGAACGATCCCTGGCTGCCCAGTATCATAATTATAAGGCGCGGCATCTCAAGAGTTTCGTCTTAAGAAAGCTGGGACGCTTGGCGGATGCGGAGTCATGGCTTGAGGAAACGCTCAAGCTGGATCCCATGGATGCGGGCGCGATGAACGAGCAGGCAGCCGTATATCAAGAACTGAAGCAAGAGGATAAAAGCCGGCGGGCTTATGAATCGCTTGCCCAGCTCCTGCGCGATGATCCGCATAATTATATCGCCTTGGCTCAGGACTATACGGAAGCAGGCCAATATGCCGACGCTTTGGATGTGTTGCAGCGCATCGAACGCCTTACGGCATCTGCCGTCTATCCGATGGTTTATTACTACCAAGGCAGTGCACTCATGAAGATGAACCGGGCGGAAGAGGCATCCGCTTGCTACCGATTGGCCTCGGAGGCCGATCCGTCATACTGTTTCCCGAACTCCCTGCATGACTACGTGACGCTAAAGCAGGCGCTCGGCGTTCAGCCGCAGGATGCGAAGGCGTTGTACTACTTAGGAAATCTGCTGTACGACAAGAAGCGCTACGAGGAAGCCATTAGCAGTTGGGAAACTTCGATCGCCCTGGATAGCAGCTTTGCGACGCCGCATCGGAATCTGGCGCTCGCTTACTATAACAAGAGGCAGGACCGCGATAAAGCATTGGCGTCCCTGCAAACCGCCTTCTCGCTCAATCCGGCGGACGCCAGGGTCTTCTACGAGCTGGACCAATTGTATAAAAAGCTCGGTCATGCTCCGGCTGATCGCTTGAAAGCGATGGAGGAGCACATGGAGCTGGTCGAACAGCGCGACGATGTATATCTGGAATATTTGACGCTGCACAATACGCTGAATCGTTATGAGGAGGCGTTGGCATTGATTCTGAAACGTAACTTCCACCCTTGGGAGGGCGGCGAGGGCAAGGTGCCGGCCCAGTATGTACTGGCCCGGGTGGAGCTAGCGAAGCAGCTGCTTCAGGATCGTCGTTGCGAGGATGCCGTAGAGCAGCTGCTTGCTGCCAAGCAATATCCGCTCAACATCAATGAAGGGAAACTCACGGGAGCGCAGGAGAACAACATTGATTATTACCTGGGCTGCGCATACGAAGGGCTCGGCCGGTCTGATGAGGCGGAGGCGTACTTCCTGAAAGCTTCCGAGGGGCTGGATGAGCCGGCCAGCGCGATGTATTACAACGATCAGCCGCCGCACATGATTTTTTATCAAGGGGCCGCGCTGCGGAGGCTGGGCCGAGAGAATGAGGCCCGGAGCCGGTTTAACAAGCTGATTGATTATGGGGAGAAGCATATATTCGAGCCTCAGAGCATCGATTACTTTGCCGTCTCGCTGCCGGACTTCCTGGTATTTGATGAAGATCTGGACCGAAGAAACGAAATTCATTGCCGCTACATGATGGGGCTTGGGCAACTTGGTCTCGGTGACCGGCAGTCGGCGGAGGACCTGTTCCACGAGGTGCTGCAGCTGGAGTCTCACCATCAAGGAGCTGCGTTGCATTTGGCGCTTTGCAAGACGTTGATGTAAAAGATTGACACTTCATTCTCAAGGGCCGTTATGAACGGTCCTTGAGCATTTGTGCATTCTGTGTGTTGCGTTGACTACAACGGAGGAGATGACGATGATGATCTGGAGCAAAGGGATGCTGGATGGATATGAGGTTTGGACAGGGGGCACGGAGGTGATGGAGATGGTCTTGGTGCCTGAACTCGGAAGCAGGGTCATCTCGCTTCGCAATCGAAAGACTGGCCGGGAATGGCTGGTGCAGTCTGCTGGAGCTCTGGAAACGAACGGGTATGCAAGCTCCTTTGGAAAGCGGGACGGCAGCGGCTGGGACGAAATGTTTCCAACGATCAATGACTGCCGGTATCCCGCGTATCCATGGGAAGGAACGGAGCTTCCGGATCATGGCGAGGTATGGTCCATTCCATGGAAGGCGCACACCGAGGAAGAACAGCTTCACTGCAGCGTGCAGGGAATCCGAATTCCTTATCAGCTGCGCAAAACCTACTCCTTCCCCCGTGAAGATACCCTGCGGATCGATTATGCCGTTCATAATTCGAGTCCGTTCCCGTTCTCTTTCCTGTGGGCCGCGCATCCGTTGTTTCAAATCGATGAAGGCGCAGAGATTATCGTTCCCAACGAGCTGAGGGAGATCATCGTATCGTACTCGGCGAACGGTCGATTGGGAGAATTCGGCGATATTCGGAAATGGCCGCAGCCATGGGATGAAAAGCCCCATATCCGCTTGAATCGAACCGAGAGCAGGCTAGAAGCATCGGCGGAGAAGTTTTATTTTGCAGGCGAGCTGCCGGATGCGCAAGCTTCCATTTACGATCCGGTTGCGGGAGAAGGACTCCGCATGACGTTTCCTAAAGAGCAGGTGCCTTATTTAGGGATATGGGCGAATTACGGCGGCTATCAGGGACAGTATCATCTTGCGCTGGAACCAGCGACGGGGCTGCTCGATGATCTCTCGTATGCCATGCATCGTCAGGCAGCGGCCGAAGTGCCGGCCGGCGGCACGTATACGTGGTACCTTGAGATTAGCTGGATCGACGGACAGAAGAACGAAGTGAAGTCTACTTGATGGAAAGTGAACCGACAAATGCTTAAGCATAAGCCAATTCACGAATGCGCTGGTTGGGATTGTCCGTAAATAGTCCCCCATGATAACAGATCACCTTATGGATGTCATAATGGGTGAGCTTTTGCAACGAAAGCTTGGCTGACTCCATGTCATATGTAGTTGCCGGATCCGGCCCGACCAACCGTCCATTGATGACGTTCAGGGCATCTGCGGCAATCAGGGTTTTGCTCGGCAAATGATATAAGCTGGTATGGCCCGGGGTGTGGCCCGGCGTATGGATCACGATGATACCGCCGCCAAACGGCAGTTCCTCGCCGTCGCGCAAAATGCTGTTCACTGGGGCTGTGGGAGGATTCTCCAGCGTTTGCTTAAACGCATTCCTCCACTCCGGCGGAACGTGATCCGGCATCGAAGCCAGCGCTTGTGTAATGGCCTCGGGCGATAATTTGACAAGCCTTGTATCTCCTTCGATATAAGGCTTTTCGATTTCGCTGGCGAACACTTCCGGGGCGTGGTTGCTGTGTTGGATCATGGCCGGCAAACTGCCGATATGATCCAAATCCTGGTGTGTTATAATAATTTTGCTTACATCCTGGACGGAAACCCCGATGTCCGATAGCTGCTCCTGAATAATCGGGAACTGGCCGGGATAGCCGGTATCGATAAGCACCCGGTTCTGATGATCCCATATGAATGTTGGATGGATCGTTTCGATTCGTCCCATCATGGCTGCGGAAATTTCCAGCATGGCAATGCCTTGATCGATTTGCATGTTACATACCTCCACGTATAAAGGGTTCTTCCCGTGTTTATCTTTCCGGGAGAGATGAGTAGAAGTAGATTATCAAATCAGCAAACTCATGTAAATAGAAAAATATTATATCATAACACAAAAATAATTATTTGTCAATATTTAATTCGTTGATCAAAACCTCTTTAATATATGAAATGTCCGGCTCGGTATACATAGCTTGACTCCAAGACGTAGACTGCTCACAAGGCTGGATCTCATCTCGCTATTGAGGAATATGTAATTGCTGGTATAATCCTTGAAAAGAGGAAAAGAGAGACGAAGTAGAGAAGGAGAGGGATCAGCAATGAACACGACGATTGAACTGAATAACGTAACCTGGCAACGGGAGCAGAAAACCGTTCTTGCAGGCGTGGATTGGACCGTACAGCAAGGAGAGCATTGGGCGGTTCTTGGGCTGAACGGCTCCGGAAAGACAACCATTTTGAATATGATTAACGGTTATATCTGGCCGACCAGCGGTACGGTTTCGGTGCTCGGGCATCGTTTTGGCAGGGTGGATTTAAGAGAATTGCGTAAATCGATAGGCTGGGTCAGCTCCTCGTTGCAGGAAAGAATCCGTCCGAATGAGTCCACGCTGGATGTCGTGATCAGCGGCAAACACGCCTCGATTGGCTTGTATCAGAAGGTGGATGAAGCAGATCGGGAACAGGCTGAGCAGCTTATGAAGGATTTCAATTGCATTCATCTGCTGGGTCGTACATATGAAACCTGTTC
Source organism: Paenibacillus sp. 2KB_20 (assembly GCF_052115765.1). Taxonomy (NCBI): domain Bacteria; kingdom Bacillati; phylum Bacillota; class Bacilli; order Caryophanales; family Paenibacillaceae; genus Paenibacillus; species Paenibacillus sp. 2KB_20. The sequence goes on from NZ_JBFRHH010000007.1 coordinate 115,476, forward strand.
GCAAGGGGAGAAGCAGAAGCTGCTGATCGCTAGGGCGCTTATGGCTTCTCCGAGGCTGTTGATACTGGATGAGGCCTGTAACGGACTGGATTTTCTGTCGAGGGAAGCGCTGCTGTCCAGCATTACGGCACTGGCTTCAAAGCCCGATGCGCCGACCCTGCTATTCGTTACGCACCATATCGAAGAAATACTGCCGATCTTCTCGCACTCGTTGCTCATCCGCCGGGGCACAGTATTCGGACAGGGGAGCTCCAAGGATATGCTGACAAGCGGGAATTTGACCTCGTTTTTTGAGACGCCGGTTGAGGTGAGCTGGCAGAACGATCGCGCCTGGATGTCCATTCCGGATTTAAAATGAAGGCTCAAGGCTCGCGAGATATTCATGTCTTAGGAGAGTGACCATTGTGCCAAGTCGAATCATAGCGAATCGAAGGCTGTTCAATCAAGGAATAACAGGTATGAAGCATGAGAGTCCGGAGCAAGTCGTAAGAGGGCTCGGCGCTGTGCAGGCCCAGGATTTTCATCAAGCGGTATGGGGAATCGGTCTCCGTACACATTCTGCCAAGCTGTCCGATGTGGAGCAGGCCATGATCGATCGCAAGATCGTGCTGACCTGGCCGATGCGAGGGACGATATTCTTCGTGCCTGCGGAGGATGCCAAGTGGATGCTGAAGCTGACGGCATCGCGCTTTCACACGCATAATAAGAAGAAGCAGGCCGAACTTGAGCTTGACGAAGGTACGCTCCATCGATGCCGCACGATCATTCGCAACGCGCTGAGCGGCTGTACCCGCGTATCCCGTCCCAGACTGATGGAGTTGCTGGAGGAAGCGGGGATTAGCACCAAGAATGGCCGCGGTTATTTCATTCTCGGATATTTGGGTCGGACAGGCATGATCTGTTTCGGCCCGCATGAAGGTAAACAGCAGAGTTTCGTGCTGCTGGATGAATGGGTCCCGAATTCGAGGGAGCTAACGCTTGAAGAATCGCTGGCGGAGCTTGCGCTTCGTTATTTTACAGGTCACGGGCCCGCAACGATTCAGGATTTTGCGTGGTGGGTCGGATTAACGCTGACAGAAGCTAAACGAGGCTTTGAGGCCGTAAAATCAAACCTTCGTTTAGATTTTGTCAACGGCACGGCATACTGGAGCTCTGTTACAACACCGGCCGTGTCCGCTGATACGGATTCGGTGGTTCTGCTTCCGGGTTTTGATGAATATTACTTGGGTTACAAGGATCGCAGCGCGATCATAGAGACAGAGCACGATGCGAAGATCGCTCCCCATCGCAACGGGGTTTTTCAACCGATGATGGTGGCAGGCGGGGAAGTGGTCGGTGTCTGGAAGCGGGAGATCAAGCGCAGCGGCATCGACATCGCATTTAGTCCGTTTTTGCCAAGGAATGATCGAGAAGAGGAGTTTATGGAAGCTGCCAAGCAGTATAGCGATTTCATGGGAATGCCGATTGCACGAATAGAATGGAACCAAGCTCTCTAAGCTTATTGGCTGAGAGGAGCTCTTAGGAGGAATAGCGTATGGAGTCAATCATGAAGCTGGAAGCATTGATTACCGAAATGACAGAGATTGTAACGGCGACTAATGAGGTGGAGCTCAATCTGAAGCTTGCGCCCGATAAGTGGTCCAAGAAGGAGATTCTGGGTCACCTTTGCGATTCAGCGGTAAATAACCATATCCGGTTTGTAAAAATTTTGCTGTCCGATTATCCGATTGCCATTCAGGGGTACGCGCAGAACGATTGGGTTCGGGTGAACAATTACCAGGATCAATATGATCAATCGGAAGTGTTGTCACTGTGGCAGCAGATGAACCGGATGATTCTGCGTGTCATGCAAAAAGCCGATTCATCAGATTTTCAGAAAAAATGCGTGCTGCCTGATAAAACGGAGGTCACACTGGAGTGGTTATTTAACGATTATGTCGATCATATGATCCATCACCTGGAGCAAATCGAGCTGTGATTACAGCATTGACATTTGGTATACAACAGGAAACGAAAGGTGCTCCAATATGTTCAAAGTTTTGAATCTTGCGATTCGATTTATTCTGGAATTGATTCTATTGTTTTCGATAGGTTACTGGGGCTTCCATTTTGGTTCCGGGCTCGTGGCACAGGTTGCACTCGGTATTGGGCTTCCACTGCTTGCAGCCGTCATCTGGGGCATGACCATCTCTCCGAAAGCAAGGATCAAGCTGCCGCTTGCCGTGGTGTTGCTTATCGAATTTCTTATATTTGCAACCGCGGTGGCATGCCAGGTATCTTCGGGCTTTATAACGTTTGCCATTGTGTTTGCATTTGTGGCTCTGGTGAACCGCCTCATCGTGATAAAATGGAGGATGCAGCCTTAGAGAGTATATTGCAGATTTACATGGAGATGTACCTAGCGGGAGGTGGATGATACGGCTACCATCGGCCTTATTAGACACGGAATAACGGATTGGAATGTTCAGAATAGGGCTCAGGGACGGAGCGATATTCCTCTTAATGCTGCACGGAGCATTTATAAATCCTCTAAAAAGGCTGCCAACGTCTGATAATCAGATGGAGGCGGTCTTTTTGCATTGGATTCAGGTTTAATTTAAAAGACGAATTAAAGTCACGTCCTTTAGTGGTTCAGGGTGATATGATGATTGTAAGAAAAGCCTATGTTCCGGCTGCTGATATCTCTCAGTAACGTAGCGAATGGAAATGCCAGTGTGATCATCTAAAATCCTGCAGGTAAAGGAGAATGAACTTATGACTTTGAAGATCGGTATGATTGGTTTGGATACATCGCATGTCTCCATTTTCTCGAAAATGCTGCATGACAAGACGCATCCCTATTACGTTCCAGGCGCAAGGGTTACAGCGGCATTTCCCGGAGGATCACCGGACTTCGAGCTTAGTATAAGCCGGGTGGACGGGTATACCAAGGAACTTGTTGCGTGGGGAACCGAAATATTGGATTCGCCGGGAGACGTGGCCAAACAGGTCGATGCCGTCATGCTCGAAGCGGTCGACGGAAGGTCGCATCTGTCCTTGTTTCGCGCGATTGCTCCTCATTGCCAAATGGTATTTATTGATAAGCCTTTTGCGGTTAGCAGTAAGGACGCAATAGAAATTGCCGAACTGGCGGAGCAGTTTCAGGTTACCGTTATGAGCAGCTCGTCACTTCGATATGCGCAAGGACTTCAGGATGAATTGGCTAGCGGCGGTGTAGATGATATCATTGGCGTGGACTGCGCCGGACCGCTTCCCCTTCAACCTACGCAGCCGGGATTTTTCTGGTATGGAATCCACGCGGCGGAGCTGCTTTACCGCGTTCTCGGACCTGGATGCGTAAGTGTACATGTCGCCACGACGGAGTTGCATGAGGTATTAACAGCGGTTTGGAATGATGGGAGAATCGGGACGATTCGGGGCAATCGTGCAGGTAATGATCGCTTTGGGATGACCATTCATCGCACGGAGGCTAGCAGTTTTGTAGACATTATGGCGCATCCGAAACCCTATTATGCGAGTCTGCTGGAACAGATCATGAAGATGTTCACGACAGGTGTCTCGGACGTTCCTTTATCTGAGACGCTGGAGATCATTCGTTTTCTGGAGACGGCGAACGTCTCCCGCGAAACGGGAGAAACCGTGAGACTGGATGATAACGATCTAACAGGAAGTTAAAAGAATTAACGATATGTGTTAATGGATGGAGGTTGTCTGGGAGGTTGCTGCGATCACCCGATAGCCTTTTTGACCTGCAATTATACATAATATTCCCATTTTGACTTCGTTAATTGTATGATAGACAGATCAAGAAAATTCAGCAGCTATTCATTAGCCGTGTGGAGAGGTGGTTTTTTATGACGTATCATATTCGGGTGAGACCGACAGCGTTAGTCTTTCAGAATGAGCATGTTCTATTGGTCGAGTATGTAGATGAGAACGGAATGCATTACAATTTGCCTGGAGGCGGGGCCGAGCCAGGAGAGTCGATTATAGAGGGCGCTTTGAGAGAATTGTACGAGGAAACCACGCTGGAAGCAGAGGCTGGACCTGTCGCATTTGTGTACGACAATGCTCCTCATAAGCAGCCAGGAAATAACATAACGGACATTCACACGCTATACATCGTGTTTGAATGTTATCCACATGAAGGATCATCCCCGAAACTTCCGGCTGCGCCAGATCCGAATCAAACCGATGTGAAATGGATTCCGCTCGAGCAGCTGGACGACATTATTTTGTATCCGAATATTAAGAAGCACATTAAACAGTATGCACAGGAACGCAGAAATATTGAAATAATCGAAGATTACGTATTGGATAAATATGTTTGAATTCATTTTCACAGGAGACCTCAATGAAATCACATGTTAAAATGATCGCCTTGATCCTCCTCATTGGATACACCATGTTGCTAACTTACTGGATGATCTGGGGATTCGGGAGGACAACACAATCGGAATTCAGTTATAATCTGGTGCCATTTTCGACGATGGCAAGCTATTTCCCCATTCGCAGCTTGGCTTCATTGATCAATATCGTTGGGAATATCGCTGTGTTTGTGCCTTTCGGGGTGTTGATTCCAGTTGTATTTCGAATTCGATACGTTAAGATGTTGGGTTTCTTTTTAGTCGGGTTATTTGTGCTCGAAATGGCACAGCTGATCTCCCGGCGGGGAAGCCTGGATGTGGACGATTTTATTTTGAACTCGGTAGGTGTTACGATTGGTTATGGTTTGCTTGGGGTCATTATGAAATCGAGGAGCAGATAACCGTAACCGCATATTTCGATCATACATAAAATAGTGTATAACAGGCAGCAGAATGGCTTAACTACGATGTAGGAAAGTCATTCTGTTTTTTTTTATTTGTGGCTGCTTTAGTTGTGTGAAAGTTACATTCTCTACTTGAGCTGGATGACGGTGGGATGGGGAAATGTGGGAAAAACTATTGTTCGATCAGGAACCGAAGCTTACAATGATATGAGGGATTGGAAAATGTTGTGTGTTGTGTGGAAAGGTGTGTGTCTAGGATGAGGGATTCCGTGTTTAGTAAGTTGACTCATGGCATAGAGTTTACATATAACCTAAGGGATGATGTAGAAGCTTTTCTCATCAAGCATGGAGAGCAGGAAACGTTCGAGCATATCATGAATGTAGTTCGAGAGGCGTTAGCCATCGCACCGTTATAATCGCAGCCAGAAGTGAGCTAATTAGCCAAAGAGTATAATCATTTACCGCTGCTTGGTTGATAAAGTAACTGATAATAGGAAGGACTAGATACCCTATGAACAATAAAGCGATGGGCATTATTTTCATCTGTATTTCGGCTTTTTTGTACGGTATCCGGTATTTAACGGCAGCGATTGCGGGGATATACAGTCCTAGGATGTTTGAGGATTTGTTATCGGAATTTGGAAAAGGACCGTTGATATTCAGCATCATCAGTTTGATTCTCGGTATCTTATGCTTCATCGTCCCCATCATTCGTAAATGGCTAGAGGATGACCTGAATAAGATCAAGCATAACTGGGAGGAGTTTGATCAGACAGACAGCGCCGATAGGGGTCCATAATTGAATGCAATCTTGATTTTTTAAGGAGGTATATTGATGGACGAAAACCAAGTGGCCGGTTTTTGGATCCGGCTAGGCGCCAATCTCCTGGATGGAATCATCGTGAGCCTTCCGTTATGGTTCATTGCAGGTTTGATCACTGGGAATTTTGAGAATGAGCCGATCAATAATTTGATTTATGGTCTGTATGCCATTTTGGTGCCCGTGTATTGGAATGGTTATACCATCGGCAAGCGTTTATGCGGAATTCGCATACGCAAATTCGATTTTCTTGAGCCGCCGGGCATAGGAACGATGCTGCTCCGCAACCTCGTAGCGGGAATTGTGTATACGCTAACGTTTGGAATTGGTCTCATCATGAGTATCTTTATGGTTGCGATGCGCGAGGATAAGCGTTCCCTTCACGATTTTATCGCCGGTACGGAAGTTGTGTATGATTAGGAGATGAAGGGGGGTGTGCATTTTTTGCGACTACGCATCAACAGACGGCTGACGTTCACCATGATTGTTATGATGATATTGATTTTAGGTTGTTATAAGCAGAGAGTAGGCGATTCCTACGATACGGAGCCTGTAACGGTAGAAGAAAGGGAAATCCGCGAGACAGACTATATTCAAGTTCCGTATGAGCAGCTTCTATATACCAAAACCGCCTCGGAATTTACTTGGCAGTCCCGTTCGGTAGAGCATCTTGATCCGGATATTCAACAAATTTATGATGACAGCATAAATAGGGCTCCCGGCGGGTGGGTGCTTAAGGAGACGAGTCAGGAAATTTATATGTTGATTAGCGGAGGACAGCTTCCGTCGGCAAAAGGTTTTCGGATCGCATCCATGAAGATGACCCGAGAACAGATAGGGGATCCAAAGAATCATCTATATATCACTTTAGCTTCACAAGCAGATGATGGGACGGAGGATTACCCTGGCCAGGCAAGCGTCACATCATTGATCCGAATACCCAAATCAGGCGTACCTGCCGGAGCCGCAATTCAAGGCGTTTCCATGACTGGAGTTGATTAGATATCGCGTTTACAGTAAAAGGCATTGTCTTTGATATGGATAATACGCTGCTGCATTCCAGCATTGATTTTGGCGCAATGAAGAGGGACATTTACGCCTTTCTATGCCATCACAGAATCTTGCCCCAAGGTCTGTCCATGGACACCCATACCACCTCAACCCTTATTGCTGAAGCCATGAATACAGGGCTGCTGTCGGAAGATCTTCGTCAGGCGATGTGGGATATTGCCAAGGAACATGAGATGAGAGGGATGATGGGTGCAGATCTAGAAGCGGGCGCAAACGAGCTTGTTCAGCACTTGCATGGGCAGCTGCATCTGGCCATTGTGACGAATAATGCGGTGGAAGCAGCGATGGCCGCATTGGAAGAGAACCGGATTGCGCAACATTTTGATCTCATTATTGGCAGAGAAGCCATGGGCTTGTTAAAGCCGGCACCCGATGGTTATTTGGAGGTGCTGAAGCATTTCCCTCATACATCACCGAAGGAATGGTTGTCTGTCGGAGATGCCTGGGTGGATGGCACGGCCTCCGAGAGCGCCGGAATTCCATTTATCGCCTATCGCGGGAACATTGCGAGAATGAACAGCATGGGTGTTTTTCCGCTTGCCGAGATTCAGCATATAGAAGAAGTTATAGATTATCTTCAGCCGCGTATCACTAAATAAATCTCGGAGGTGCCATTTCCTAGACAAGTTATGCCATATTGATGACTCTATAGAATTCCTTTACCCTATCCAACTTAGAAGTTGTATAATCATGGAAGATGTCTGAATCATAATAAAGGCCCAGTCTTAGAAGAGCTACTCTATGACTGGGTTTTGTCACATACTGGACGGCGAAGGAGGCATTGCTTCATGATGAAGAAAAGAGCGTATATTACCGACCTGGATGGAACGCTTCTACGATCAGATCAGACACTCTCACCCTATACTAGGGATGTTATCGCGAATGCGCTGGAGCAGGACGTGGTCGTCACGTTTGCTACTGCCCGCGGCTATATTAGCGCTCAAAGCGTCGTCTCGGAAATCTCCTGGAAGTACCCGCTGATTCTATATAACGGCGCTTTGATATATGACGGGGTGAATCAAACTGTAATCGATGGTTCCTGGCTTGAACGGGAGATCTCGAATGAGATTATCGACGTGGGGAGGAAGTTTGGTATTACTCCTTACTATTTTTCATTGGATGTGGATCATCGTGAGCGTGTTTTGCATGAGGCTCTGCGGAGAGAGGGAGAGAAGGCTTTTTATCATAGTCGGCCCCATGATCCGCGATTTATGGAAGTGAAGACCCTGAACTGTCCGCAGGATTACCGGACGCTAGCTCTTACATACATTGGACTTTTTGAGGAATTGGAGCGGATACGGTGCGAGGTCATGGAATTATTCGGTGATGTGATTCATGCACATATGATGCCGGATTACTATATCCATAACCACTTTTTCCTGGAATTCAGTCATGCTAAAGCAAACAAAAGAGACGGACTGCAATTATGGTCCTCCCATATGGGTATTGATCTGGAGAGCACGGTGGTCTTCGGCGACCACATCAATGATGTGGGGCTATTTGAAGCTGGAGGCATCCGGATTGCGGTGCGAAACGCGCATGAAAGGATACGGCAGCTGGCTGACCAAATTATCGACTCGAATGAACTTGATGGCGTCGCCCATTATATCCAGCAACAGATGGAACTGTCGGGAGAGAATACCATTATATCCACGCTGGGAGGACAACTATGATGTTGAGACATCACAGTTCATAAACCTTCTGTCTTATCGAAATTAACTTTAACTAGCTCGGTAAAAGCGGAAAATGCCTTGTTCCTGAACCGGTCGTTGCGCCGGATCAGGCTTGTCGAGGTATGCCGGAAGGCTTCCGGGATCGAGAAGCTGCCCATATTCGCAAATTCTCCGCTCAAGACGGAGGTGGGGAGCAGCGTAGCGGCAAGACCTGATTGTACGATGCCTAACTGGGTCTCTAACGATGAGACTTCGATCATATTGGTTAGCGGAATTCCTTCGCTTAACAGCCACCTTTCGAGAATTCTTCGAAACGGGCATCCCGTCGGAGCAACGGCCCATTTGGTCACCGCAAGATCGGGAAAGGGCTGTTCCTTCGATTTGATCAGCAGCTTGACCTCGTCCTTTTCTACATAATCGGCGACCAGCTTCGGCGGAATGTTTCCTGTCACAAATGCACCGTCCAGCTGATAGTTTAATACTTGGGCAATCAGCTCCGAAGAGCTGCCGGTCAATAGCGATAGCGTGACCTCCGGGTACATGGTTTGATAGTCCGACAAGGATTTAATGAAATGTCCGCAATGCACCGTATCCACGACGCCAATGGTTAAAGAACCGCTTGGATAAGGCGTTTCCTGTACAGCCCGTACTGCTTCTTCCGACAGATTGAGAATGGTACACGCATAGTCCCGGAACATGCGTCCTTTTTCCGTCAAAGTCACTCCATTGGAGTGTCTGTTGAATAAGGGAACCCCCAGTTCATTCTCGAGCTTTTTGACCCGGGCCGTAACATTGGACTGCACATACCCAAGTTGCTCCGCAGCGCGGGTAATATTCCCTTCATCGGCAATCCTCAGAAAAACCTTCAGATCGGTAAGCTCCATCTAAACCTTCCTCTCTCCTTCAGGCATCACTAAAAATGATGACATCATTATTATTTATCATTATACGGTATGCCATTTTTAGATTACAATCACAACTACATCATAAATATTTTCATGCAAATATAGAGTGGAAGGATGTTGGAGGATGAAAAAGGCATGGTGGCTCTTATTATTGGCGGGGGCACTGGAGGTTGTATGGGTATCCGGTTTGAAGCATTCCGATACCTGGTGGCAGTGGATCATTACCATCGCTTCGATTATATTCAGCTTTAAAGTTTTTCTGGACTCTGCAGCTAAACTTCCCATCGGTACGGTATATGTGATCTTCACTGGACTCGGGACAGCCGGTACGGTGCTGGTGGAGATCATCCTGTTTGGCGAGCAGGCGAATCCCATCAAGCTGCTGCTGATTGGCATGTTGGCTGCAGGTGTGTTGGGACTCAAACTGGTCACGAAGGATACGGATAACCAGGCGAAGGAGAATGGTGCGTAATGGAATGGCTCGCTCTGATCGCCGCAGGGTTATGTGAAGTGTTGGGTGTGATCGCCTTAAGAAGGGTGAGCTTGACGCGCAGCTTGGGCTCCTATATCTTTTTAGCTTGTTCGCTTGGTTCGAGTTTCCTGCTGCTGACGTACGCGATGGCCTTTATTTCTATGGGAACCGCTTATGCGATTTGGACGGGAATCGGGACGGCCGGCAGCACGCTGCTGGGAATGTTTGCGTTCGGAGAACCGAAGGAAGCGCGTCGGGTTTTCTTCATTGCTCTAATCCTGGCTTCAGCGATTGGCCTTAAGATCATCACGTAACGAATAGGGGCGTGTAGAATTTCATAGACTTGTGAAGGATATTCTGATTAGCATATAGAATTTAGATACTAGGTTTGGTGTTTTGAATCTGGTATCAGACGCCAGGATCCATTTTTTTATATGGGAAAGGACAGGTGTATCTTATGAAATTCAGCGAATATCGCTATGAACGCCCCGACGTAAAAGCTTTTGAGCAAAAGTTTAAAGAGCAACTTAACGCCTTCACCTCCGCCAGTACGTATGAGGAGCAGGACCAGGCGATGACCCAAATTAACAAACTCCGCAGTGAGATGGATACTCTGAGTCAACTGGTGTATATCCGGCATTCTATTGATACGAACGATGAGTTCTATAAGGCAGAGCAGGATTTCTTTGACGAGAATGGACCCGTCATCCAGGAATACATAACGGATTATTATCGGGCCCTCGTGGAATCGAAATTCAGAGCCGAGCTTGAGAACAAATGGGGGCGGCAGCTGTTCCAACTGGCAGAGCTATCACTCAAAACCTTCAGCCCTGAGATCATTGAGGATTTGCAGCAGGAGAATAAACTGACGACGGAATATTCGAAGCTGATCGCTTCTGCCAAAATTCAGTTCGAAGGTGAAGAGCGTACCTTGTCGCAATTGATTCCTTTCCAGCAATCGACGGACCGCAATATGCGTAAACGTGCTATGGAGGCGTCCAGCGGCTTCATGGCTGAGAACGAAGCAAACTTCGACCGTATCTATGATGATCTGGTTAAGGTGAGAACCAAGATTGCCAAGAAGCTAGGCTTTAACAACTATGTAGAGCTTGGTTATGCCCGCATGGCCCGTACGGATTATAACGCGGAGATGGTTGCTAATTTCCGCAACCAGGTGCTGGAGCATATCGTTCCCGTTGCAACCAAGCTGAAAGAACGTCAGCAGAAACGAATCGATGTGGACCAACTGCTGTACTACGATGAGAACTTCTCATTCAAATCGGGGAATGCAACACCTAAGGGTGACCCGGATTGGATCGTCAACCATGGTGCAAAGATGTATGAAGAATTGTCTCCGGAAACTCACGAGTTCTTTACCTTCATGCAGGAGAACGGCCTCATGGATCTGGTTGCCAAAAAAGGCAAGCAGAGCGGCGGATACTGTACCTATATTAGCGAGTACGGCGCACCGTTTATTTTCTCCAATTTTAACGGGACTTCCGGCGATATTGATGTGCTGACGCACGAAGCCGGTCATGCGTTCCAAGTGTATGAGAGCAGAGGTTTCGAGGTGCCGGAGTATGGGTTCCCAACCTATGAGGCGTGTGAAATTCATTCCATGAGCATGGAATTCTTCACATGGCCGTGGATGGACCGCTTCTTCGAAGATGAGGCGGATAAATACCGCTTCGACCATCTCGCAAGCGGACTTATCTTCATTCCTTACGGGGTTACGGTTGATGAATTCCAGCATTTTGTTTATGAAAATCCGGATGCAACGCCGGCCGAACGGAAACAGGCATGGCGCGAGATTGAGCGGAAATATCTGCCGCACCGGAACTATGATGATAATGCGTATCTGGAGCAAGGCGGTTTCTGGCATAAACAAGGTCATATCTTTAATTCGCCGTTCTATTATATCGACTATACGCTGGCTCAAATCTGTGCATTCCAGTTCTGGAAGAAGATGCATGAGGATCAATCCGCTGCATGGGCAGATTATCTGAACCTGTGCCGTCAAGGTGGAAGCAAGTCCTTCACTGAACTGGTGAAGGTGGCAGGGTTGATCTCCCCATTCGAGGATGGCTGTGTCACTTCCGTCATTGGCAGCATCGAAGCTTGGCTGGACAGCGTAGACGATGCAGCTCTTTAAATCGTAAATAAGCATGGCTAAGACATGCAGGGTAACACGATGAGTACTTTACTCAGGTGTTTTTCCTGCATGTTTTTAATAGAGAGCATCTCTAAATATGCCTTACTCACTCGTGGCTCATGGATTAGGAGGATTTGAATATGATTACATACAAACCGCTAAGCGCGCTTCCAATTCGGGAAATATCGGAGCTCTGGAATCACTCATTTGAAGGGTACATGGTTAACGCCTCGATGCCGCTGGACCGCTTCATTGCCCGTATCGGAAATGACGGTCTGTGCATGGAGAGATCGCTCGCTTGTTACATGGATGGCGTACCGGCCGGCATCGTCATGAACAGCTTTCGGGAGGAAGATTGCCTTAAGATTGCACGTAACGGCGGGACGGCGATAGCACCCGTTTTCCGGGGGAAAGGAATCGGCAAAAACATGATGGAGAAAAATGCCGAGCTCTACGAAGAACAAGGCGTCCGTCGTGCCTATTTAGAGGCGATCAGCACGAATGCGCCAGCGATCCGTCTCTACGAAAGCGTTGGGTATGAAATCATCGACCGGCTTCTCATCATGACGAATGAACAGTCCATGGAGCAGCAGCGTGCGCAGGATGCGTCTTCAAGGTATACGCTGGTCAGAGGCCTAGCCGCGGAGACTGCCTCCGTAGACTTCTATCGATCCGGTGAAGTCTGGCAGACAGACGCTTCCAGTATCAAGGACGGCGAATGCGTTATTGTATATGAAGGGGAAGAACAGGTAGGCTTTGGTTTGTTTAAGCGGGTGTTCGATGCCAAAGGTCGTTTGACAGCAATTACGCTGTTTCGCTGTGAGGCCGCTCCAGGACACCCTCATGCAGAAGCTGTGATGAAGACGGCGGTACTGGAGATGGTACAACCCGGTTATGCCTGCAAGCGATCCGCATTCAACATCCGGGCTTCGCATCAGGAACTGGTAAACGTGCTGCAGGAGCTTGGATTTACGAGCTCGATGGAGCAGGTGCTTATGGTTCATGAATACAGCACTCCATAGGTTGAATGATTATTTGTAAAGCTCGAAAGGAATTGTGTTCATGAGAAAAAACACGGATTTGAGCCTGTTCCCGGCTCTCTCGAATGATATCCATTGGGGTGTAGTGCGAGCCAGGTTTGCCCTTGGCGAAGATTTCGAAGAATCGATGGTCAGCAATGTCACCATTCTTCCATTTGACGGGGATCGCTGCATTATTTTTCAGGTAGAGGACGGAAGCTGGGAGCTCCCTGGAGGAACCCTGGAACCCGGAGAGTCCTATATGGATGGACTTAGACGGGAAGTTAAAGAGGAGCTGGGTGCAGAACTTGAGTCGTATCGGGTCTTCGGCCAGTTTCGTTGTGAATCCAGCAGCAAGACTCCCTATCGGCCGCATATTCCCCATCCTCATTTTGTCCGATTGGTAGGTTACGGAGATGTACGCATCGTCGGAAAGCCGCTAAATCCCGAAGATGGCGAGCAGGTCATCGCGGTAGAGGCGGTTGATTTGGAGGAAGCTGTTAAGCGATTTGAAGAGACGGGCAGGCAGGATATTGCTGATCTGTACAAGCTGGCTTATGCCATACGTCAAGCAGACCGTTCGATTTAGCTAAACGATGAACGATGAGTTGCATACTAGGTTAGGGAGGGAACGATTGATGAAAGAAACAACCACCATCTACCTCGTAAGACACGGACAGACCGAGTGGAATGTGCAACACCGATTTCAAGGACATCTGGATTCGCCGCTGACGAAGCTAGGCATTCAGCAAGCGGAATGGCTCGGCGAAGCCTTGCAGCATGACCCTATCGACCTCATTTACTCGAGTACCAGTAACAGAGCATTCCATACAGCCGAGATTATTAGAGGGAACCGAGATGTGTCGGTTACGGCTTGCGATGAATTCAAAGAAATTAATTTGGGCGTATGGGAAGGACAGATACAGGAACGGATCGGCGAATTATATCCTCAGCAGTTGGATCATTTCTGGAATCATCCGGAGCTGTTCGGCGTCCCGGGCAGCGAGACTTTTCATGAGGTCAGAGAACGAACGGTGAACAAGCTTGTCGATATTGCCGCATCGAATCCAGGCGCCAGCATTTTGCTGGTCACGCATACCGTGGTGGTCAAGCTGTTAATGGCTTATTTTGAAGGGAGAAGCATGGACCGGCTGTGGGATCTGCCATATATCCACCCGACATGCCTGAGCAAGATTGAACTGACGGATGAGGTGCCTTCCATCCTCCTGCATGGGGATGTCAGTCATTATAGGGAAGAACAGGGTGTGTAAGGATCGTTCGCTGGCTCGCCGACATTGGATGAAGGAGCTGTGTCATGACTCTTTATCAATTTATTCATGGGATTGCCAGCTGCCGGAGGTTAATCCGGGTCGGCCTTAGATCCACTTATGTAAGTAGCACAGATGAATCATATGTTCCTTCTGGCCTTGATAATATTCGCAACGTTAATAACTGCCTTATTCTGGAGTGAAGTGAATGAACATAGGAAGGTTTGTACACGTGTTTTACGATCGCTCAAGGGGGGATTTTGACTCTAGCGATATGGGTAGGAGTATCATAATCAGTCTATTTTATCCGGCAGAGACTAATGCAGAGAGTCCCACGGTCTCATCGTACGCTCGATTGTTTGATCCCTGTGCTGAAATGGCACTCGTTAGCCTCAAAGAGATGGGTGCGGATGAGGAGCATATTAAATCGATAGGGATTCCGGTGGTGAATCAAGCCGAGCCCATGTATAGAGCTGAGAAACGCCCGGTTATTCTCTATGTTCCTGCCTTTGGGATTGTAAGAGATATGTACATGTTTCAAATCGAAAATTTAGTCAAGCAGGGATTTATCGTGGTAACGATTGGAGCGACTGACGAATCCATGTTTTCTATTTATCCTGATGGTCGCTTTATCAGACAAGCGGGAAAGATGTCATCCATCGAAAGTACTGATTCTGTTCTGTGGGACGAGCTGTTACAGGCAAGAGTGGAGGATATTTTGTATACGGCCGCTCATTTGCAAGAGCTGGAGTCTTATTTTTCATCTCCATTGATGGACATGGAACGGATCGGTCTGGTTGGACATTCCTTGGGCGGCGCAGCTGTATTTGAAGCCGTGAAGAGAAAAGCGGATTTCAGGGCAGCGGTTTTGCTGGATCCCAGCTTTCATCTTCTCCATCTGCAGGATAGAGCTGATATCGCAACTCCGTTTTTGGTAATGCGGCAAGAAAAATGTACCCATAAGGAACTCCAACCCCAATTTTCAGAAGCGATCTTGAATCCATTTGTCGATGGGTATGAAGGGTTGTATTATTATTTGTCTGGGTATATGTCCTGTTTAAAGGTAGAGGGCGCCAATCACATGACCTTCAGTGATGTTCCCCTACTGTTTAAAGAGGGTGAAGTATCGCAGGTTCAAAGGACCATTAGTCTATACGTGACAGCATTCCTTCGTGAGTATGTGTCGAACGAGTTACACGAATATCAGGGGGTATTGCTGAGTGAGACCATGAATCAGGATGGGGTTTATAAGATTGATCATAAGGGGAACGCGCTGGAAAAAAATGAGGTGTAGACATTGGAACACTTATTTCTGGAGCTGTTGCAGCGTTATGTTCATGGACCTGTGCATTCGATCGAGACCGTGCCTTTCGGCATGACGAATGACTCCCGAATTGTCGTAATGAACCAAGGGAAATACGTTGCAAGAATATACAATCGTCATACGAAGAATGAAGAGAGATTGCGGTTCGAGGTTGAATTAACAGCTTATCTGGAGCGTTGTTCCTTATCGTTTGATGTACCAGGTTTCGTCTCCTGTAAGGATGTCGCGAAGTACGTGGTTCTGTCGGACGGTTCCTTGGGCTCCCTGACGCGGTTTATCGAAGGAGAGATCCCTGATCTATCCAGAACTTCCGATGTGCTTAGTTATGGGCGGACAGTTGGGGTAATATCATATGCTCTTCAGCAATTCGAATTGAATTCCGTTGATGTGGTTTGTCCTGAGATTGCGTTCCATGAAGTTTACAACCTTCATTCTCTAGCCAATCAGACGAACATTTATGAGTTTTTGACATGTCCTCCTTTTGAGATTGATGCCGAACAGATAGCTGTTTTGCAAGGATACTATGAATCTGGGTTGAACCATGCAGCTGAACTGAATGTACTGCCTAAGCAAATGGTCCATCATGATATTTTAGTTTTTAATCTCTTGCTCGATCCCCAGTCCAGAGAGATGAGCGGTGTATTGGATTTTGATTTTGCGGCTATGGACTTACGGATATGGGAACTATCCATCTGTCTGAACCATCTTCTTCAGCAAGAGGACCAGACCCTGACGAAGGTCGAGTTGTTTTTAGATGAATATCGAAAATATATGAGGTTAACCCGAGCAGAGATCCAGTGGATTCCCTATATCATGGAGTTATATTATGTTTCATTATTAAGCATCTATATCGGACAGCATTTGGCCGGAAGGAACATCGCCTCCTATTTTCACCTGATGTTGAAGCAACTTCTGATCAGAAGTGAATGGATGGAACGGAACCAACATGAGTTTGCTGAATTGTTGTATTCGAAATGTCTATGAATGTGTAACGTCATCAACTTCTAGGATGTGAACAATGCTGTGAGATTACCTTATAAAATAGGATATGCCGTTACATTGGTATGGCTGGTTTGGATTGTGTACGGGTATGTGAATTACGATGTTATGGCAGACCGTGGTCAGCTCTCCATCGTCCTGTTGAGCGCTGTGATTGGCATTATCCTGCTTCCGATTTACTTTATATCCGTGCTGCTGTTCTATGTTTACAAACGAGGTCCGAAAAAGAAGAAATAAGGGGGGGGTTATCTTGAGGGATCGATATCTATATTTGCTTGGAGGACATTCCTTTCAAACAGAGACCAATAGACAATTTGTAGAGCAAGCGGGCGGTTCCAACGCTAGAATCGTTTTATGCATCATGAACAGACCGGGCTGGGAGGAGTATGTTCCCCTGTTTCAGCAGATGTGGACAGAATCAGGTGCCCAGGATATGCAGGTGATCGTTCCAGATGAGGATGGGATCCTGGACATGGAACAGGCCGAACTGGTGTTGTCACAGGCCACGGGGATATTTATTGGCGGGGGCAACACGGAGAAATACCATCACTATTACGCGACTGGTCGTTTTAAAGATCTGCTGATCAACTGTTATGAGAACGGTGTTCCCATTGCGGGGAATTCGGCAGGTGCCTTGATTCTTCCGGAGATCTGCCTCATATCGCCGCTGGATAATGAACAGAGCGTAATGCTGTTTAAGCAAGGGGTAGGGTTACTTTCGAATGTATTGATCAGCGTTCACTATACGGAGTGGAGCGACCAGTCCAATCTGCTGGAGGGGATGAGAACTAAGAAGGTGAAGCGTGGGATCGGCATTGATGAGCAGGCATGTGCCGTTTTTATCAATGGGCAGCTGGCGTATGCTTTGGGCGAATCCGTCCATGAAGTAATCTTCGAGGATTTTGACCCGGATCAATATACGATTGTAAAGGGGCAGTCCCATAAGTAGGTTTACTCACTTGGCTGACGATTCGTCAGATTAAAAAATGTGTCAAATGAGGAAATGGCGGTGCTCAGGATGTTATCCTTGCACCGCTATTTCTTGCTCTTCGGTCCGGTGCTGCTTGCTTGACGCAGATTATGGGCAAACGAAAGCCATCTGACCTCTAGACTCACTTTCGTCAGTCCTCAATCAGAAATCAAGAAACGGTTTCTTTTCGTATGTCTGACGTATGTTTTCACACAACGTAGCGGAGAGGACGAAACGATTCCGGACAAGCGAGAGCGGTCGGCTAAAAGTTTTCCACAGGAAAGCTCGCTTCGGAAGCATATGCTTTGTCCCCGAATTTCTTCCTTGCTTCAAATCCATTCCAAGAAATGTGGGGGCAACAGCGATGGTAGGAACGATTCGTACACGGAGCGTCTTCTAACAGCAAGAAGGGGCCCCCGCAAGATCTCGCTAATGAGAAGGATGCCTTCATGAAAACAATAAGAAAAGAATGGTTTTTCTATTTCAAGTGTGTCAAGATATACGAAAAATAAGCGACTGGGGGAACGTAGGGCATGATCTATCATATGATTTCTAAGGAAGCCTGGAAGGTAGCACGAGAGAATAGATTGTACGAGCCGCCGAGCTTACAGACGGACCGATTTATCCACTGCTCCACAGAGGAGCAAGTCAGCGGTGTAGCCAATATGTTCTATACAGGTAGGACGGATCTATTGGTGCTGGTTATTCAAGAAGATCAGGTGGATGCGGAGATTGTATATGAGGACTTATATGAGATGAACCAGTTGTACCCGCATATTTATGGAGGGCTGAACCTGAATGCCGTCCAGAAGGTGTATCGTCTTGAGCCGGATGAAGAAGGGTTATTCACGTTTCAGGCTTCTACCGAACTTGAATATAGAGGATAAAGTGTTATGAATATTAGCCTGATACCAAGGAGGGAAAACAATGATACTCGAAGTGGCCATGCTGCAGGTGAGACCAGGACTAACGGCAGATTTTGAACGGAATTTCCAAGTCGCCTCAGGGATCATCTCCAAGATGAAGGGATATATTCAGCATGAGTTGAAGCGGTGTCTCGAGGATCCGCACAAATACGTTCTATTGGTGAAATGGGAGACTCTGGAGGATCACACGATAGGGTTTAGGGGATCGGCCGAATATCAGGAATGGAAAGAATTGCTGCACCACTTTTACGATCCATTCCCCGTCGTTGAACACTTTGAAGATGTATAAATAAAGCAGCCGTTAAGGCAGGTGGTGGAGATGAACCTGGAAGATCTTATAACGGAGGTTTACGGCAGTCCGCCGCTAAAGATCGAACTCATGTCGTTTGGCCATACCAATCAGGTGTATCGTGTGACATTATCAGATGAACAAATCATTCTCAGAACCAATCGCAAGCCCGGCGTCCTGAAGCATACAGCGGACAATATTGCGATTCTCTCTTCATTAGGTTTGCCGGTACCAAGAGTGATCCGAACGGATGTATCCTTGGAACAGGTTCCCTTTGCTTATATGATACTGGAGCACTTTCCCGGACGGGACCTCCGATATGAGCTTGAGGGAATGACACATGAACAATTGGCTGAACTTGCCGTACAGATCATTGCATTCCAACGCAGCGTGTCAGAGCTTTCCAGGGGCACCGGATTCGGTTGGGTTCCGATCGGGGAACAGGGGCCTTTTTCATCCTGGACACAGATCATTGATCGTGATATCCGCAATCACATAGATAACATTATCGATGATGTTACTCCGGAAACCATTGTCCTATTGCAAAAAATGAAGCAGCGTTACATGCCTTATTTCGACCAAGTGGAGCCTGTCTGTTTCCTTGATGATCTTACGATCAAGAATGTGATTGTATCTGAAGGCAAGCTTCAGGGTATCGTTGATTTCGATTGGGTCTGCTACGGGGACCCGCTGTACATGATCGCCCTCACCCAGACGGCGGTGGTCTCCGATATTGGAGATCAGGGAATGGCCTACGTGGAGGCGTTATGCAGACAGTGGGGGGCGAACGAAGAGCAGCGGGCGCTGATTGATTTCTACTCCGTTGTTCATGCCCTGCAATTTATCGGCTTTCATCAGAGGGAGCAGAATGATGTCTGCAAACAGCGAATGGTCTCATTCATATTAGACAAAATAAACAGCGATACAAACGAAAACCGCATGAGCTAAGTTAGCCCATGCGGTTCTTGTTTATCCGATCAGGCAGTCGGCGTGAATCCGACCTTCGGTTTGTCTCGTTCCTTGGTATTCACCGAAACGTAACGAATGGCGGTTAACGGTACATACAGCATCTCGTATTCATCTTTATACCGGATGAATTGTTCACCTACTTCTTCAAGCGTGCCGCTCCGCACATAACTTCCATCTGTAAAATAAATACTTACTTCCTGATTCAGCAAGCTTTTCAGCATATACAGTCCACTCCTTGTGAATAAAATAAAGTATCGGGGCTAGCGGTGTTGGACATGATTTTGAATATCGTCACAGTTTAGTGACGATATCGTCAATGATCCCGTATTCCTTCGCTTCTTCTGCTGACATAAAATAATCCCGCTCCATATCTTTTTCGACACGCTCGACCGACTGACCTGTACGTTCGGATATAATGTGCGCCAACTTCTCGCGAGTTTTTATGATTCGTTTAGCCGTAATGGCAATATCGGTGGCCTGCCCCTGTACACCACCCAGCGGCTGATGGATCATGATCTCGCTGTTCGGCAGCGCAAGACGTTTGCCTTTGGCCCCGGCCAGCAGGAGGATCGCGCCGTAAGAAGCGGCGAAGCCCGTGCAGATGGTGTTGACTTGAGGTTTGATAATCTGCATGGTATCGTAAATGCCAAAGCCCGCAGAAACAGAGCCACCCGGACTATTGATGTACATGTGGATGTCCTTCTCAGGATCCTCAGCCGCCAGAAACAACAGCTGTGCGATAATACTGTTAGCGATGGCGTCATCGATGGCTGCACCCACAAACACGATCCGATCCTTCAGCAATCTGGAATAAATATCGTAAGATCGTTCGCCCCGGTTGGTTTGTTCAACAACATAAGGAACAATATTCATGTTTCATCCTCCATATTCGTTAGGTTTTCTGGTTTCAGCAAGTAAACGAAGAGGAAGCCGCAAAAGATACGGAGAAACCACAAAATAAAAATCGAAAACGAAAGTAACGAAATGATGAGTTCGTTCGTTTACATATAAGATATCTTACCGAGATGAGGAAAGGAGTTGGCTTCCGATGACGATATATCGACCGAGCGTCTCCCCTTCGGCTAATCTGAGTCTGGAGGAATTGAATGCTACTCTGCACAGATATTGTCTGTCCCTTACAAACTCCTCATGGGATTCAGATGATCTGGTGCAGGACACTTGGATTAAGGCACTGGAGCATATGAAGCAGCGGAGCCATGTCAATCCCGAAGCGCTGCTGCTTCGGATTGCCAAGAATACATGGATTGATCGGGTCCGCCGGGATCAGACCTATAGACGAATTCTGGATGAGAAGCTGGAACAAGTTTTGCCTAGGGAAGAAACGTCGAACGAGGACAGCAAACTGAATATCGAGTTCGCTTTTCAATGGCTACAGGAACACTTGTCGCCCCTGCAGCGAACAGTGCTGCTGCTTCGTGAAGTGTATGAATATTCGGTTTCGGAAACCGCGATTAAACTGAAAACGACGGAGGGAGCGGTGAAAGCGGCCCTTCATCGTGCCCACAAAGTGCTGCAATCGCTGGATTCGGAGGAAGAGGAACTTATCTTGACCATGCCGGAAGAGGAGGAAATGACGCTGAATCTTCGGGCATTGGCAGAGGCATACCAATCCGGAGATGTTGAAGCGGTCGTAAGACTTATTCAATGGAACAGCAGTGAAGCATCTGCCATCGGTTGCATGGTTCCGATGCAGGTTCAAACCCCGAGCGCAAGTTATATGATGTACGGCGGGTATTCGTCCGATATGAGAATGGCCGCGTAAAGCGAAGATTCAAGCCGGCTGATCATACACTTTATCTTGGAAGGCCGGAGCAGAAGTTGCTCGGGCCTTTTTTTGACGAAGATTAACAATCTGGAGCATGAAAAAGACGGGCATGAATCTCCGTTCATCATATCGTCATCCAGTGCTTCCGGTTGTATACTATAACCAAGTAGAATCGTTAGGAATGAGGGATTAGGTTGCAGACCGAAGTGAAGTTGTACACCATGTGCATGATCCAAGACGGAAGCCGAATCCTGCTGATGAATAGACCGGATGCCAAAGGATTTCCCGGTTATATTGCGCCCGGTGGCAAAGTGGATTTTCCGGAAAGCATTGTCAACGGAGCCATTCGGGAGGTACGGGAAGAAACTGGCTTGATTGTAAAGGACATCATCTATAAAGGCCTCGAGGAATCGTGTGAGCCGAATACAGGGCTGCGGTATATGGTGTTTAATTATTTGGCCACTTCCTTTGAAGGGGAATTGCTGGAGCATCCACCTGAAGGGGAGCTATTATGGGTGGACAGGGAAGAGGCATTGAAACTGCCCATGCAGGATTGGTTTAAACGCCGGTTTCCTTTGTTTTTTGAAGAGGGTACATTTGAATTAAGCGAGATTTGGGACGAGAAGACAGGGATGGTTCTGGATGAAACGGTCAAGCGGTATCCGACTGGATTGCCCCAGGCGGCGGGTGTCGTTGATTAACGAAGGGAGCTGTGCGGTATGGGGGTCAGGGCGGTGTTCTTCGATTTATATGAGACGTTAATCACGGAGTTTGCAAACGGCAAGCGGTTATCCAAGAGATCCTATGACTATATGTATAGACTCGGTTTATCGGAAGCGGAGTTTAAACAGGAGTGGAGAACCCGTTTTGAGCGAAGAATGAATGGGCATTTTCCCGACTATCACTCGGTGATTCATGACATTCTGGTTTCGCGGAGTTTGCCCTATCCTCAGGAACACGTGGAGTTCCTTTATCAGTCGAGAGTCAGCGAGAAGAAAATCCCTTTCAATAGGATATCGAATGAGATATGCAGAATGCTGGAACTTTTGCGTAAAAGGGGTCTGAAGCTGGGCTTAATCAGCAATTGCTCGGAAGAAGAGGTGATTTCTTTTGGCCAGAGCGGATTGGCACCTTACTTCGATGACGTCATCTTCTCTTATCAGGTTGGGATAGCCAAGCCGAATGAAGAAATCTATCAATTAGCTTGTGAGCGCTTGTCCGTAACACCGCAGGATTCCCTGTTTATCGGAGATGGCGGATCGGATGAGCTGAGAGGCGCTCGCAGCGCCGGTTTAAGGCCTTATCATGCTTACTGGTACAATACGTTTATTGAGAGCGAGTACGAGAAGATCCATCAACCGCTGCATGTTCTGGATCTTATCGAATCTTCGATAGAAATGGAGTCGCCGGAGCCATGAAACTGCAAGCCATTAACCATCTTTGTTTTTCCGTTTCGGAAATGGAACGGTCCATCGCTTTTTACAGGGACGTGTTTGAGGCCAAGCTTCTGGTCAAGGGGAGAAAGCTGGCTTATTTCGATTTGAATGGACTGTGGATTGCTTTAAATGAAGAAGATGTCGAGAGAAGCACCGCGAATAGAACGTATACGCATATTGCCTTTACCTTGGAAGAGAAGGATTATGAAACAACGCTGCTTCGTCTGCAAGCGCTACAGGTGGAGATTCTGCCGGGTAGGTCAAGGGATGTGAAGGACAAGAAGTCGATCTACTTTTTGGACCCGGATGGGCATATATTCGAGTTCCATACGGGCAGCTTGGAAGACAGGCTGGATTATTACCGCGCGGATAAAGAGCATATGATCTTTTACGATGCCGAATAGTTAGCAGAAACGAACGATTCCAATTGCAGATCGAGGAGATGAGCCGATGAACCTTGCCAACCGTATTACGATAGCCAGAATGCTGTTGATTCCATTATTTATTCTTTTTTTTGCAGAATACCCATTATGGTTGACCGAGAAAAGCGGCTTTTTCGGATTCATTCATGTTTATGGAACCAACATCGCGCTGGGTATATTCCTTCTTGCTTCGGCTACGGACAAGCTGGACGGTTATATCGCGAGGAAATACAATCAAATTACGAATCTCGGAAAATTACTGGACCCGCTCGCGGATAAACTGCTCATATCGGTCGCCTTAATCATGATGGTTCAATCAGGGATGGTTGCGACATGGATAGCCGTTGTCATCATTGCGCGGGAATTTGTTATCACAGGGCTTAGGATGGTCGCATCCGAGCAGGGAATCGCATTGTCCGCTGACAGTCTCGGGAAAATGAAAATGGTGCTTCAGGTGATAGCCATTGCAGCGGTATTGCTGGACAATTATCCGTTTCAGCTCATCACTATGATTCAAGTGGACGAATTTCTCATGCTAGCCGCAGTAGCCTTGACGATATACTCGGGCATTCATTATCTGTTGAACAATTATAAACTCATTAAATTGAACTGATGGAGTAAGATGACCGTCACTCCGGCTTGAGCTAATTGGGGCAGCTGTTCATTTCGTCACGTCGGGATTTTTTTCGAATTCGGCGCTGGGAAATTATCCTACTTTGTGCCTATTTTGGCGTCAGAAGGTAACGATTTAATCCGGGACTGTCGATATAGAGATAGACTGAAAAAAAGCCTGAGAGACAGAAGGTACAAAGGAGAGAAATAAATGAGCTTAAACAGAAAGACAACGAAGATGTTTCTTGTCGTTGTGATGATGTTGGCGATGGTTTTTCCAACCAGCGTATTCGCCGCCTCCGGGGACGTAACGTCGATTGAATTTGATACGAACGAGAGCAAAATTTACTTAACCGTTAATGAAACAACGGAACAACTTCGAGTATTGGCTAACATTGAAGGCTCTTCTACGAAGAAGGATGTAACCAATGAATCGACGTGGAGTTCGTCCAACACAAGAATCGTAAAGGTTGACGGTGGACTCATTATTCCACTGGAGAAAGGTACGGCTCGAATTACGGCAAAATTCAAAGGCGCGATCAAAACGATTGATGTTGATGTCAAATTTGCCATTGACGAGTTTAAACTGGATCAGCCGGATAAAGTGGAACATAAGCTTGGAACGGAAGGTCTAACCGTCAAAGCGTTGGCTGACGGAACGAACGACGTAACAACAGAAGCGAAGTGGACCACTTCCGATGACAGCGTAGTAAAAGTAAGTAAAGGCGAACTGACCCTTGTAGGTTTGGGAAGCGCAACTGTGACTGCGGAATACAAGGCACGTAAGGCTTCCTTTACGGTCAAAGTCACGGCACCTTACCAAAAGCTTGCGATCGTCCCGGGCGAAGATCTGGAGCTCTTAGTTGGCGATGCACCTGTTGAGCTGAAAGTATTCGCCAAGCAGTCGGAGACCGATGCAGGTATGGATGTAACGGATAAGATCGAGCTGAAATCGTCCAATTCTTCCGTAGCTGCAATAGAGGATGGCAAGCTAAAACCGGTTGCGTTGGGTAAATCTACGATCAGCGTGAGCTATCTGGGTTCAACGGCCAAACTGGATGTGTATGTGCGCAATCCATATGAAGCTTTAATTCTGGATCAGACGGATTTCGTCAAGAATCCGGTGCTGTTTATGAATGATTCGATTACGGTACAAGCCAAGGTTCGCAACGCGGCTTCGCAATCCATTGACGTGGCCGGGGAATGGACCTCATCCAACCCGCTGGCCGTATCCGTTAATGGAGGTGTGATTACAGCTAGAGCTTCGGGAACCTCCAACATCAAGGTGAGTTACTTGGGAATCAGCAAAGAATTCACGGTAAAGGTTTATCCGACCGTGACCAAGTTTGAGGCAGCCGATACGGAAGTGGAAGTGCTCAAAGGCGAATCCAAATCTTTCCCTAAAGTGACGGGAACGCTTCTGGACGACGAGAAAGAGGATTTCAGCAGTGCGGTTATCTGGACTTCCAGCGATGAGAAAGTGGTAACGACCGAAGACGGCAAAATCAAAGCCATTGATGCAGGTACAGCAACAATCACCGGTAAGATTGGATCCAGACAAGTAGCGACGGTGCTGGTTACCGTCAATGAAAAAGTGCTGGTGCTGCTGCCGGATGTAGAAGAGTATCAGCTGGTTATGGGCAGAAGCATTGCGCTGCCGAAAGTAAATGCTGTATTTGAAGATGGCAAGGAGAGCGATGTGACCTCCTCCGTTGAATGGTCACTGACGGGTTCGGCAGCTGTCATCAAGGACGGTGCGCTTAAGGGATTAACCAAAGGTTCGACGACACTGAAAGGAACTTACTTGAATAAAGACATCAAGATTCCGGTAGTGGTTGAACAGGAAGTTGTAAAAATCGTTGTAGAGCCCGAGAAAATCGATCTCAACATCAAGAAATCCAAATCGATTAAAGTTACAGGCTACTACAGTAATGGCAAGACGGTTTCTCTCTCCTCCAAGATGAATTGGAGCTCGTCGGACAGCGCGATTGTGACGGTATCCAAAACGTCTGTTAAAGCGGTTGCCGAAGGTACGGCTACGATTACGGGTTCTTACCAAGGCAAAGAGGCTACAGTTAAGGTAAACGTAGTTCCGAAATTGAAGAAATTGACGGTAAGCGAGAAGAAACTGAATCTGAAGCCCGGTGACGTTAAGACTGTAACGGTTACTGCTGAATTCGATACCGGCGCGAAAACAAATGTTGGAGACACCGCCGTTTGGACAACCAGCAACTCCAGCGTTGCCAAAGTAACGAACGGACGTATTGAAGCGATCGCGAAGGGAACCGCCCGCATTAAAGGGCAGTACAATTCCAAGACCGTATCCATCACCGTCTCTGTCAAATAGATCCAATAGAATAGCAACAGCCCGGCTTTTTAGTTGCCGGGCTGTTGTTTTTGCTATGGGTTGTCTCGTTGCGGATATAATCGTAATCGTCGTTTTGAGCGCTATGGATTACAACATGGTTTGTCTCCCTCATAAATCGGCTCAATTGTGCGCTGGATAACTCATCGTTGTTGTCATCAATAAAGAAGTAGCATACATCCAGATGGTCCTGTTCCAGCCGGAGTAATGAAGTCAGAAAATGGTCCAGGATTTCAGGCTTCTGCCGTATAGGACTGCCGAGTAGAACACGTCTGCGTTCCTTTGCTTTCATAAGCTTGGCCTTTCTTGGTCACTTTCGAGCTCCTGCAGCTTGTTTCGGAAATATTCTTGGTTAGCCAGCATCGTCTCATCGCCTGGACGATAGACAAGCGCCTTCTCATTATGCTGATTCGCAAGTGCATGAGCTCCGATCCGGTCATAACAAACGGCCAATTGCAGATGAGGCAGCCAGGTCGAGAAGGAGGGATTATGAAATCCCATGTAACCCGGAGGCAGCTCAAGCTCGGTTGCTAGTTTATACCAATAGATGGCTGTGTCATAGTTGTTTTTTACGAAAAAATGGTAACCGATGCGGCAGCAGAATTCTGACCGTGGTGGCGCATAATGCAGGGATCTAATAGAGGATTCAAAAGAGGCTTGCCCGTTTCCGAGCTCATGATGGCAATCGGATAGCCTGCTGCAGGCGGTGAGGATATCCTCAATCCAACCTTTTTCCGTATGTAAAAATTGTTCGTAATAATCAATAGCCTTCTCGAATTGGCCGTGATCCTTTAATTCATTCGCATAATAGAATAAATCTCGCGGTGTGAATGATTCGCCAGCGGTTTCACGCTTCTCGTAGATTCTAAGGTTTCGGCCAGTATCGGGATCATGTTTCGAGCTGAGATGGTTAACCGCGACATCGCTATTGATAATATTGCCGTAGACCTCTAAATACTCATGGACGGGTCCGATCCATCGGAAGCCTCGGTTTCGTTTCACAAGACGGTTGCGCCGGAGACTGAAGGTGACATTACCAAATTCGTCTGAACTTAAATGATAGAGCATAGTAACGGAATCGATGTCGGACGTAAGATTTTCTTTTAGCGCTTTTAACTTGAGCTGGTCTTCTTCCAGCAGTATATCGTCAGCATCGAGCCATAGGATATAGTCCTGGGTAGCCTTACTAAAAGCAAAATTTCGTGCAGCCGAGAAATCGTCAATCCACTCAAAATCATAGATGAACTCCGTAAAGGATTCTGCGATTTCTTTTGTACGATCGGTAGAGCCTGTATCGACAATGATGATCTCATCCACGATGTCGGCAACACAGGATAAACAGCGGTTTAAGACGAGTTCCTCGTTTTTTACGATCATGCATAGGCTGATTGTGTTCAATGAAATTACCCCCATGTATGGTTTTGATTCATAAGAATATGCCAGATATATATTCAAGTGGGCTTACGAAATGAACCGTATGAAGTAAGCCGTTTGTAAATTTGGTCTAGATTTAACAAATGCCCAATGGTAAAATCTTCTCTAATTTCGATCGCAATTCCTAGACGATGCAGAAAGAAGGATCAGAGAAACATGAAATCAATAAACGTACTTCATTATGATGCGTTCTCGGTGCAGCCTAACAAGGGAAATCCTGCTGGTGTGGTCTTGAATGCGGATGATCTCACGGAGGAAGAGATGCAATCCATCGCCCGCAGCGTTGGATTCAATGAAACCACCTTTATCTTAAAGTCAGATCAAGCAGATATTAGACTGAGATATTTTACTCCCGGTCATGAAATGAACCTGTGCGGCCATGCCACTATGGCATCCATGTATGCCTTGAAAACCAAGGGACTGCTGTCGGAAAAAGAAACCGTGTGGATTGAGACCAAAGTGGGCATTCTGCCCATAGAGTTTCAAAATGCCGAGGGCCAGTTAACCATGAAGATGAAGCAGGATCATCCTCAATTCATATCTTATGAGGGAGATGTGGACCGCTTGGCATCATCCATAGGTCTGAAACGTGACGATTTGGACTTAAGTATGCCCATCGTGTATGGAAGCACGGGGATCTGGACATTGTTGGTGCCGATAAAAGGGTTGGAGCATTTTGAGCGGATGGTCCCTGATAATGCAGTGTTTCCGGACATTTTAATAGAAAATCCTAAAGCCTCACTGCATCCTTTTTGCCTGGAAACGATGGATGCGTCTTCGTTCATGCACGCGAGACATTTCTCATCGCCGTACTCTGGGACCGTGGAGGATCCGGTAACTGGAACTGCATCGGGGGTAATGGGAGCTTATTATTTGACTTACCTGAACCCTGAAGTATCCTCCGCTCAATTTAATATTGAACAAGGCCAGGAAATGGGGAAAGACGGGAGAGTAAATGTTCAAGTGAATCGCTGGAAAGAGACCATGGATGTCTATATATCCGGTACAGCGGTGTTCGTCAAGGAGTTCCAAGTTCGTTATTGATAGATGACCAACGGATGATAGAATCGTCTTCATAAGTTAATAAAAACGAGGAGTGCGACTCATGCAGGAATAAGAAGAAATAAAGATTTATCCCAAAGTGACCAAAATGCTAATAGGCTCTCTGGCGTTTGTACTGCTAGGTAGTGGATTAGTATACGGTGGGATTACATCGGACAACGTGGTTATCTCCATTGTCGGAATCATCTGCGCGTTGTTTTTGGTGTCGGACTGGTGTTTGCCATCACAAAGTTTTTCCAATGGACCCGGCACCCTGCCTGGAGGCGGAAGCTCATGAGTATGAATAAAGGCATGACGGGTTATATCGAAGATGGAATACGTCCAAGTCGAACCCGGATCAGATGATGAAGGAGGAGATCATGTTATGAAAACATTTAAGCCAGAGATGACGTTGGATATGGCGGTAAGTCATCTGAAGTTTATTGAAGGGGAATCGGTAATGAATGTCACCCCCATCGAGATGGGGGAACTGAGTAAGGTGTTCAGTTACCGCAAGGGCGAAGCCGATTATGTCATTCATTTTAAGGATAATGGGGACAGCCTTCATAAAGCGCTTAAAATCTACGATATGTACGGCAAGCAATTCCTACCCATTCCCCGTATCCACAAGATAGGGAAAGTGGAGAATATTCACTTCTCCATTTCGGATAAAGTATCCGGTACGCCGATAAGTGCTCTTGAGCCGCCACAAATTCGAGGGCTTATCCCGGGCATTGTCCATCAATTCATGCGAATCCGTCAGATACATGTCGGGGATTCCCATGAGGGTTATGGCTGGATTACTCCGGAAGGCAAGGCTGTCCATCGTTCATGGCTGGACTACATCACGTCTGTTTTCGATGAGGAGCAAGAAGGGTTCTACCATGGATGGCACAATCTGTATGAGAACAGCTTTCTGGAAAAAGAGTTTTTCGAAGAAATTTACCAAACGATGATCGAACTGGTTCGTTATTCGCCTCCGGAGCGATATCTTGTACATGGAGATTTCCATTTGGGCAATATGCTGGGAGAGAACGAGAATGTAACGGGGATCGTGGATTGGGAGATGGCCATGTTCGGCGACTTCATGCTGGATGTCTCTGTTCTTCATACGTGGTACCCGATGATTGAGTTTCCGAAAAGGCTGCAGCAGGCGTTGGAGCAGCAAGGCGTAAGTATTCCTTATTTTGAAGAGAGACTGTTAGGCCATCAACTGTTCAAAGCGCTGGACGGACTTCGTTTTTATGCAAAGAAGGATGATCCCCACAGCTATCAGTTCATGAAAAACCAAATCATGTCTCTATTAAATCAATAGATCCCTACAGATTTTGCTTAGGGGAACGCATTTTGACAGATATGAGAAATTGGCAGATACCGAAGGAACCGGGAAGAAGAGAGAGTTTGGTGTTTTTCTGAAATCATCTTAC
This sequence comes from Paenibacillus sp. 2KB_20, assembly GCF_052115765.1. Taxonomy (NCBI): domain Bacteria; kingdom Bacillati; phylum Bacillota; class Bacilli; order Caryophanales; family Paenibacillaceae; genus Paenibacillus; species Paenibacillus sp. 2KB_20. Next base: position 145,627 of record NZ_JBFRHH010000007.1, read on the forward strand.
GATTCCGCGAGTTCTATATGAATGGAACATCTTCTATGAGGAAGGTGTTTTCTTTTTTGTTCTCTATTGAGGAAATGGTATATTGTAAGAAACAATAGATATCATGGAAGTTTATTATGTGGATAAAACAAAGAGAAATGAGCTGATTCTATTCTATGAAAAAGATCGTTTTGGCCGGTGGAACTGGCTTTATCGGAACTTATCTTACGAAAAAATTCACGAATGAACAGCAAACACAAGTACTTACGATATCCCGACGGAAGGGTCATATCGCATGGAACGATCAAGAAGCTATCGTTGCTGCCTTGGAGGGGGCGGATATGCTGATTAATTTAGCAGGTAAATCGGTCAATTGCCGTTACGATGAGAAAAATAAGGAGCTTATAATCAAATCAAGAGTAGATACAACGAATATACTCGGCAGTGCTATCGAGGCATGCCATACTCCTCCGAGTACATGGTTTAATTCCAGTACGGCTACGATTTATCGCCATGCGGAAGATAAGCCGATGACGGAGGAGCAGGGCGAAATCGGCTCGGGCTTCTCCGTCGAGGTTGCCAAGGAATGGGAGCGCGCTTTCTTCTCATTCTCGCTGCCTCAAACAAGACAAATCGCTTTGCGTATTGCCATCGTACTGGGACCGGGCGGCGGCGTCATGACTCCTTATGTTAACCTGGTAAAATACGGACTTGGTGGCGTTCAAGGTACGGGAAAGCAAAAGTTCAGCTGGATCCACGTGGAGGATCTGTACCGCATGATTCTGTTCTTACAAGAGAGGGCAGAGCTGAGCGGGGTTTTCAATTGTGCGTCTCCCTATCCGGTTACGAATAAGGAATTGATGGAGCAGCTTCGGCTTTCATTGAATCGCAGATTGGGATTGCCGTCACCTAAATGGCTGCTTGAGCTGGGCGCCCGGCTTATTCAAACCGAAACGGAACTCGTGATGAAGAGCCGCTGGGTTATTCCGGACAGACTCTGCAAGGCAGGGTTTCATTTTACATACGATACGTTGAATAAAGCACTGGCTGACATCTTGAAGCGATAAGAGGATTCTGACGCGCGTCGTGGTATTCGCATCGTAAAAAATGATTGCATATGCCAACGGAACGGATAGAATGATTTTATTAGATGAGAGAGAGGGAGTGTCCTATAATGAACCCTGCGTTTTCCATAATAGAGGTCGATCCATTAGAAACCGACATGCATCATCAATTAACGGAATTATTGATTCGAGTAGTTGAAAATGGGGCATCGGTAGGATTCTTAGCTCCGCTGTCTTACGATGAAGCCTTCGCTTACTGGGAGGATGTACTTGGTCCAGGGGTTACCCTGTGGGTTGCCGTGCAGGATGGGCAGATGATCGGCGCGGTTCAGCTGCAGTGCGCCATGAAGGCGAATGGTAGACACCGGGCTGAGGTAGCGAAACTGATGGTGGATCCTGCATCCCGTCGCGGCGGCATCGGCAGAGCGTTGATGCTGCATCTGGAGCCGAAAGCCAAGCAAGAGGGTAGAACCTTGCTGGTCTTAGATACCCGGGAGGGGGACCCCTCCAACAAGCTGTATCAGTCTCTGGGTTACATCCAAGCTGGAGTCATACCCGATTATGCCATATCCTCTAACGGCCAACTGGACGGGACGGTGCTGTATTACAAACGTATCTAAGCCACGAAGCGGAGGGATTGGATGAATCGAGATGAGCGATTCTATCGCAAATGGACGGTGATTCGGGCGAAGGGAAAAGGCAGGTTTGTGCTTTCACGGGGCCTTTTACATGGCTTTTTATTATATATTGTGTGGGCTGCAGCCACCTGGTTTCTTGACAAGGACAAGTTTGATCCTGATTTTTTTATAACACGGTATTATTATTATTTTCTTATCTATATGATTGTCGGTTTCATTATTTCTAGCGGAGCATGGAGAGGCCAAAACACCCGCTATGACAATTTGACCCGTTATTATGAGAAACAGCGGAAGAAGAACTTGCCGTAGCGGCGAGTTCTTTTTTTTGATATCAGTAAGGATAAACTTCAAAGTATGGGCCTTCCTGATATGGCACGAAAAATATCCCAGTAAATGCGGTCAGTTTTCTGAGAATGTGCATCGATAGACGTTTTCGAATATCGGCCGTCGGCATTACTAGCCTTTCCGCACAAAATGGTATACTGTTTTCTAGCAGTAAATAGAGAAGGGATTGTGGTTATGGGTTACCAACTGACCGAACGGGTGATCAAACTATTATGCGGAAAGACCTCCTATGATCGTGGCGGGGTTTTATATAGAGATGGACATGTAACGATGCTGAAACAAGATCCGGACACTCGAAAATACGAGGCAGAAGTGACGGATCAGGAGTTGGGTATCGCCTATGCTGAGATTGACTCGAACGGGGATGTATTCACCGAATGCAGCTGCATCGATTATGGATTCTCCCGGAAGCGGTGCAGACATATTGCGGCGCTGCTCCTGAACATCCGTGATATTGAGCAAACGGTGGAAGCTCCGATACGCCCTTATCCATCGTTATTACATCCTTCTGGTAGCGGAAATACAGAAGACGGGCAATTAACGCCTCGGTATTCTCCGGAGCATGACAGAAGCTCGGATGAAGGGGAACAGGATGCGCAACTCAGCAGCCAGCTGCTCGGATTGTTCTCTTATTCCGAAGGCCGGAGGGCCACGGCAGCGTCCAGGTTTGACACCCGAGAAGTTCTGGAGATGGAGTTCATCTTCAAGTTATATCCTTACGGAAATCGGAAATACTTGTTCGGCGTAGAGCTGCGAATAGGTAAGAAACGATTGTATATCGTGCAGCGGATTCGAGAGTTTCTGGTGTGTGTAAAATACGGCAAAACCTGCATGTTCACGAAGAATTTCACGTACGATCCGGAGCTGCACAGTTTTAAAAAGGAGGATGATGATATTCTCCAGGAGCTGATTCGTGTATACGAGCATGAAAGCATGTTTAAACAGTCACTGGACATGTATGCTCCGCATGGCAAACACGGAAGCGGTGACCGAATGCTGATTATTCCTCCCACTTTTTGGCCCCAAGTAAGGGAACGATTATCCCATTCGAACCATTCCCTGTTGTCTTTGGACGGGATCCTCACGGATAAGCTGGAATTCGTTCAAGATCCGATCCCCCTTCAATTCGAGTTTGATGAAGCCGGGAATGATCAATACCTGATGAAGATCGAGGGACTGGAGCGAATGATCGTTCTGGAAAGTTACGGACTCGTCATTGTGGACGGTAAGCTTATTCAGCTTGAATTGGATGCTTGCAGAAGACTCTCCGAGATGAAGCAGCTGCTTGAGAATGCGAATAAACCGCATATTCGGATTCAACCTGAGATGATGGAGTCCATTATGGAGCGGGTGGTTCCGGGACTGATGAAGCTTGGAAGTGTCCATGTGGCACAGACCGTATCTGACCGCATTGTCAAAACGCCTTTAAAAGCGAAGCTCTATCTGGACCGGGTGCGTGGCCGGCTTTTGGCTGGACTCGAATTTCAATATGGAGAAATCACCATTAATCCGTTGGAGGGGCATCGCGCCATACGCAGCAGCAGCTCGATCCTCGTTCGCGACGGAGAGCAGGAGCAGCGAATTCTTGAGCTCATGGAGAACGCCTCCTTTGCCAAGACCGATGGCGGTTTCTTCATGAACGATGAGGATGCCGAATACGATTTCCTGTATCATACGATCCCGCAGCTGGAGAAGCTGCTGGTTGTTTATGCAACGACGGCCGTGAAGGAACGGGTGCTTACTGAACCGATGGGTGCCAAGGTGCGGGTGGAGGTCGACGAACGGACGGATTGGCTTGAATTGAAGTTTGATATGGAGGGGATTCGGGAAGCCGAAATTCGGGAGATCGTCAAATCGCTTGAAGAAAAACGCAAATATCACCGGTTGCGAAACGGCGCGCTGCTTCCGCTGGAAAGCGCCGAGTTCCAGGCAATGGTTGCTTTAATGAACCGGGTAGGGCCTTGGTTATACGAAGGGGAGGGCTCGCAGTTCAAAATGCCGGCAGTCCAAGGACTTCAGCTGCTGGATTGGGAAGATTCGGGGTCAACGGTCCAGCTTGGCCGATCCTTGCGCCAAATGCTGCAGCATGTGAAGAATCCGGATCATTTGGATTTTGCCGTGCCGCCGAGCCTTGAAACGGTCCTCCGGGATTATCAGAAGTTTGGTTTCCAATGGATGAAGACGATGGCCCACTACCGCTTCGGTGGCATCTTGGCCGATGATATGGGCCTTGGTAAAACGATTCAGAGCATTGCATTCATTCTGTCAGTACTTCCGGAGATCAGAGAACGTAACGAACCTGCGCTGATCGTGGCGCCGGCCTCTCTGCTCTATAACTGGCATAATGAGCTCCAGAAGTTTGCGCCCGAGATCAAGGCCGTCATTGCCGATGGTACGCAGACCGAACGGGCTAAAATCATACAGAATGCGGGGAACGATGATGTCATCATTACTTCTTACCCGCTGCTCCGCAGGGACGTTGAGCGCTATGCGAAGCTGCCGTTCTTAACGTTAATTCTGGATGAAGCCCAATTCTTCAAAAATTACACAACGCAAACGGCTCAGGTAGTCAAAACGCTGCATGCCCGTTATCGGTTTGCTCTGACAGGTACCCCGGTCGAGAACCGACTTGAGGAACTATGGTCCATATATGATGCCGTTTTCCCGGCACTCTTTGGAGATCGAAAAACGTTTCAGGAATTGCCGAAAGAAACCGTGGTGAGGCGAGTGCGCCCCTTCCTGCTTCGCAGGCTGAAATCGGATGTGCTCAAGGAGCTGCCGGAGAAGATCGAGACGGTTCAGGCATCGGGCCTGCTGGTCGAACAGAAGAAGCTCTATACCGCCTATCTTGCGAAGTTAAGACAAGAGACGCTCAAGCATTTGGCGCAGGATGGCTTTCAGAAGAGTCGGATTCGCATCTTAGCGGGCATTACTCGTCTGCGCCAGATCTGCTGTCACCCGGCCCTATTCGTGGAGGGCTATGAGGGTAGTTCGGCCAAGTTTGAGCAGCTTCTGGAAACCATTGAGGAATGTCGGCTTGCGGGAAGACGGATGCTGGTATTCTCCCAGTTTACGGGGATGCTGAATCTGATTGCCGGGGAGCTCGGATATCGGGGGATCCCGTTTTTCTACTTGGATGGACAGACTCCGGCATCGGAGCGAGTGAAGCTGTGCGAACGCTTCAACGAAGGAGAACGGGAAGTGTTCCTCATATCACTGAAGGCAGGCGGAACGGGGCTAAACCTGACCGGGGCCGATACGGTGATCTTGTATGATCTGTGGTGGAACCCTGCTGTAGAGCAGCAGGCGACGGACAGGGCACATCGCATCGGACAGAAGAAGGTTGTGCAGGTGATACGGCTGGTGGCTCAGGATACCATCGAGGATAAAATGGTCGCTCTGCAGCAGAAGAAGAAGGATCTGATCGAGGAACTGGTTCAACCGGGAGAAGAGTCGCTTCCAAGCTGGACCGAGGCGGAAATCCGGGAGCTGCTGACGCTTCAGGGTTAAGCCTCTAAGAGTGTGGATGGGCGCAGGGGATAAAACGCTGATATAATAGCTGTATGTGATTTATGTATCGTATACTCCAGTTATAGAATAGGACGGTTTTTGGGATGATATCTTTTTTACTAACGTTAAAACGTCTCTTCAGCGGTCTATTTCGAGCGTTTAAGCAGCGTTATTTTGTAGCGCTGTTTGTTCTGATTGTCATTATGCTGTTATCGGGTACGATGTTTTATACCAAGCAGGAAGGGTTATCCGTGCTGGATGCCCTGTATTTCTGCGTAGTGACGTTGAGTACGGTAGGTCATCCGGAATTCGTGCCGCAGACACCGCTTGGTAAAACATTCACGATGGTGTATATTGTCGTCGGTACGGGTTTATTCCTTGGGATGGCTGGACAATTGGCGTATGCCTTAATCCGAACGAATCAAAGGGATGAGAAGGACTGAAAGAAATCCTAATGGAGAATAAACGTGCCAGGTGTTTGAGATGTGACCTCATTTGGGTGGTTCATAGAAAACTGTCCTGGAATTAACTAGCAAGCAGATGGCCTCGAATTCATCGAGGTCATCTTTTTTTATGAACACTGATATCGCTTTAGTTGAGCTGCTTACCCTATTGGACCGTTACCGCAAAATAAAAGCTGGCGCGTCCCTGCTCCAGAGGCCATGTACAATGAATTTCGTACAGGTACGAGCCGGGTTCTGTCGGTACGGTATATCCGTCGATATCAGGATCCGTCAGGTTTTGAATGGTGAAACCATGAATTCCTTCCGGTGGCGTTGTCTGAATGTCAGTACCGCTTCTGACGGCAACCGGCGCCATATCCTCGAGCTTGGGCGGAGCCGCATCCGTTGTCACGCAGTTATTTCTGTTGCACCAGGAGTAACCACTACGCCGAAGCGGGATTTCTGTACCCTCGATCACCACCTTGGGCAGCGGAGGTTCGGCGGATTTTACCCACAGGGTTTGGATGGCTTTGCGGGCATTTTCCTTTGAGATCGGTTTTGAATTCTCTGACCTCGATCCGACATAATAGCCCGTACCGAACACAACGATTAGCAGGATTACATATAGAACCGATCGGGTTTTCTTCATGTAATAAAGCCCCCTTAATATATCACTCGTCTCATAATCAGGCGGAAAATATGTTATAATTTTGAAATCAAACACTTCCATTATAAACCAATCGTGGGTAGCAGGCGTTATATATATGAGAAGAAATCGAAGAGGGATGAATCTATGACACTAAAATGGTTGGATTGGGCAAAAGAGATACAGGCGATCAGCCAGGCCGGACTGGAATATACGAGGGATGTCTATGACAAGGAACGGTTTGAGCAGCTGAGAGAGCTCAGCATCAAGATCATGGAGGAGTATACCGAAGCAGGCGACGAGAAGATCCGTACGCTGTTTGCGAGTGAAACCGGATACCAAACGCCGAAGGTGGATGTCCGCGGCGTTATTTTTCAAGACGGAAAGCTGCTGCTGGTGAAGGAAAAGGCCGACGGAGCTTGGGCATTGCCGGGAGGATGGGCGGACATCGGTCTATCGCCTGCCGAAGTTGTTGTGAAGGAAGTGAAGGAAGAAGCGGGTTATGAGGTACGCGCAACGAGACTGCTTGCTGTATTGGATAAGAAGTTTCATAACCATCCGCCTTCGGCCTTCCATGTGTACAAGATGTTCATTCAGTGCGACATTACAGGCGGAGCTGCAGGCGCGGGAACGGAGACGTCTGCGGTCGGTTTTTTCCGGCTGGACGAACTGCCTCCGCTGTCTGAAGAACGGAATACCCAGGAACAGCTGCAGCGAATCTTTGAATTCGAGAAACAGCCTCATCTGCCAACCTGGCTGGATTAACCCATATAACAAAGGAGCGTAGACAATGTGAAGGGTTTTAAAATTTATAAGGACGTACCGGATGAAGCGGAAATGAAACGCAGATATAACGGACGGATTAATATTTTCTTTTTTAGTGCATTTCTTATCTTTTGCGTCATTATCATTCGCATGGCCATTTTGCAGTTCGTTGAGGGACCTGAGCTGGCGAGTCAGGAAACCGGTGGAGAACAGAAGCACTTCCCGCTGCAGCCGATCCGGGGATCCATCCTCGATGCGTCCGGCACTAAACTTGCTTATTCTACGGCTTCAAACTCTTTATATATCACGCTCATGAAGGATTACAGCAAAAAGACGGACAAGGGAAAAGCGAACAGGCCGGAAGCCGAAGAGATGGCGAAGCGGATCGTGCAGGCGTTTAACAAGTATGGGGACCCCAAGGCGGAACCAATGACGGTGAAGAAAGTAATTGAAGCCCTGGATTTGGAATATAACAAGCAGCATGGTTATGAACCCAGACGCATCAAGACGGATTTGACGAAGGAAGAGATCGCTTATTTCATGGAGAATCGTGCCAAGTTCCCCGGCATCCAGATCATAGAGGAGAATGTAAGGCACTATGATCCGGATACGGTGGCGGTTCAGACGATCGGATATCTAAAGAAGTTCAAAGGCTCTAAAGACCTTAAGGATTACCAGGCTATTGATCAGAGCAACAAGGATCAGGAGAATCCCGGCTTGATTTATACCGAAGAAGAGTCGATTGGATATGATGGATTGGAGCGAATGTATCAGGAAGAACTGCGCGGCAAGAGCGGGTATCTCAGCATTCCGATTAATCCGCAGAATATGGTGGATGGCGTACCGACGATGGTCGCTCCTGAAAAAGGCCTCAATATCCACACCACGATCCATAAAGACATTCAGCTTGCGACAGAGCAGGCCATTATGGATCGGCTTCAATATCTTCATACCAACCCTGTATCGGGTAAGCTTCATAAGGATGCTGTCACCGGCTACGCCGTCGCCATGGAAATTGATACTGGCCATGTTGTCGCGATGGCCAGCATGCCGGATTACGACCCGAATGTTTGGGAAAGCGGAGGCAAAATTACACAAGATGTCGTGGACTCGTCGGGTAATGGCACGATCACGATATACGGATCAGGCAGATCGGGACACGGGTTCGAGTCCATGATTTTTCTCGGATCCGTTATTAAGCCGCTGACGGTGTTGATCGGGCTAAATGAGGGGTTGTTTGGCCCTAACGATACGTATAACGATCAAGGGTACGCTTCGATAGGTCGGGAAGGAAGCGAAACGAAAATTCGAAACTCCAGCGGCCATAGAATCGGACCCATTAAACCTCAGCAAGCGATTCAGCAATCATCGAATGCCTTCATGATCGATTGGGTTGGCAAAAAGTTAGTCAGCAAGTATGGCGGCGAGAAGGGCGTTACGGTCTGGGATGAGTATATGGAGCAGTTTGGTCTTGGAGTAGTAACGGGGAGTGGTTTGCCTAAGGAGCATAAAGGACTGAAAAATTATACTGATACAAAAGCAGCGGGAAGTAATCTTGCGGCGTTAGCCTACGCTTCCTTCGGTCAGCAGGGTAAATACACCCCTCTACAGCTTGCTCAATACACGGTGATGCTGGCGAATGAAGGCAAGCGAATCAAGCCGCAGCTGGTCAGTAAAATAACGGATCAGAATGGAAAAGTGGTCAAGGAATTCGGGCGCGAGGTCCTTAATGAAGTTGATTTTCCCAAGCAATACTGGCAAACCATTAAACAGGGGATGAATACACAAGGTATCGCGGGTTTCGAAGATTTTAAATATGATTTTGCCCGCAAAACAGGTACATCCGAGCAATCATATAAAGGTGTTAACCTTGATAACGGTGTCTTTATCGCCTTTGCTCCGCGCGATAACCCGAAGCTGGCGGTGGCCGTCGTTGTCCCGGAAGGCGGCTTCGGTTCGCAAAGCGCTGCGCCGATTGCGAGGAAAATATTCGACGCTTATGATGAAGTCTACGGACTTGACGGAACGCCGCATCCGAAGAAGACTGAAGAGCAGACGGAGGATAACAGCGAGGACGAGACAGAGGACAATAGATAAGAAGCGCTAGACGCAGAATTGTGAAGATTAGCCACGGGAGACGATCGACTAAACCAATGTTATTGGATGAAAGTATTTGAATTACAGTCGTATCCTGTTCATCGATTTATTTTCAATAACATTCGCTTAAGTGATGCAAATAACCAAAGGCAGGCTGTAGAGGCGAACTTCTCCTCTCCAATCCTGCCTTTTTTGTATCGCATTTAATCAATAAGGATTGTCCTTGATCTTCAGCACCTCTGCCAGAAAGGTTAAGACCAGCCCTTGACCCCAGCCTTGGATTCGCTTATCGGGCACGCCTCTGTAGCCTGCAGCGTCCTTCATGACGGCCGTTCCCGCAGATACGCCGGTAACGGTGCCATCCTCAGTGATCTTGGACAAAATGCCGTCGATCGACTTCTGCGTGTATTTATTGTAGATGCGTCCTTTGGTCAGCAGGGCAGCAGCGATACCGGCCGACCCGGATGTTTCCAGTGGAGACTGCGGATCGGTCGTGATTGTATGCCACAGGCCGGATTCATGCTGCAGCCGAACCAGGGCGCTGAGCTGGTCGCGTAGCGAGCCTTCGATGATCATGAAGGAGGGATGCGTAACCGGGACGAGCTCCAGGGCACGGGCCATCGTAAGGGCAGCCCAGGCGTTGCCCCGGCACCAGAAGACGCCTGACATATGGTTGCCGGCGATATTGTCCCAGCCGTGGTAATACAGATTTGTAACGGGATCCTGCAGGCAATCCTCATGGCCATGATATTGCTTCAGACCATCCTCGAAATAATCCTCCCGGTCCAGCATCACGCCAATCCGAAGCAGGAAGTAGCCTGCCATGAACATGGTATCAACCCACGCCTGTTCCGGAAAGTTATACGTTTCGGAGTTCACTGTATGCTGAAAGATGCCGTTGCCGAAACGCAGCGCATCATGCGTGAGATAATCGGCCATTTCCTTGGCCGTTTCGATATAACGCTCATCCTCATAAACCTCGTACAACGTTAACAAGGAGTGGCCGATGGAGACGCCGTTGACGGACAGCTTGGGCAACCCCTCCTCCATGTTTTCGTCGACCCAGGCTTTCAGCCGTTCCAGATACTCCTTCTTGCCGGTGGCCTTATAGGCTTCGCATACTCCGTAAAAGGCAACCCCGCCCGGCCAATCCCAGCTGAAATCCATGCGAAAGGTCCGGTCGACCACGCGGTCTATGACATGTTCAATCTGTTGATCATCAAATACAAGTGCAGGCATCGTATGAGCTCCCTTCATATTCCATTGAATTTATTCTATTGAATTACCCTTTCAATCCCGTTGTGCTGATCCCTTCCACGATGTATTTCTGGAAGATGAAGAAGACGATGACGACCGGCAGCAGCGATAAGGTAGCCATGGCAAACATGCCGCCCCAGTTATTGAGCGACTCCCCGTCAAGGAATAGCTTCAAGGCGAGTGATACCGGGTATTTCTCCGGATTGTTCAAGTAAATAAGCGGATTGATAAAGTCATCCCATCTCCAGTAGAAGGAGAAAATCGAACACGTGATCAGAGCGGGCACGATCAACGGCACAACGACCCGGAAGAATATCCCGTATTTGCTGCATCCGTCAATTTTGGCGGCTTCGTCCAGCTCCTTCGGAATCGTGCGGATGAACTGCATGATCAGGAAGATAAAGAACGGAATTCCGAAGAATTGGGGAACAATTAACGGCTTAAAGGAAGACAGCCAGCCGAATTTAGCGAACATCACATATTGCGGAACGATCACGACATCATGGGGCAGCATCATTGTAATCATCATGCAGGCGAACCAGATTTGCTGGCCGAAGAATTTGGTCCGAGCCAGGCCGAAGGCAACAAGCGCGGAGGAAGCGACGGCACCAATGGTGGATATGATGACAATGATAAAAGAATTTTGAAAGAAGGTACCGAAGGTAGTTCCGGCAAAACCCTTCCAGCCTGTAGCATAATTTGAGAATTCCAGCCGACTCGGAATCAGGCTGTAAGCCGTCGTGAATATTTCATGGTTAGGTTTAAGCGAGCTTGCCACCAGCCACAGAATTGGATAGGTCATGCCGAGGGCGAACAATCCGACCAGGGTATGGTAGAGGAAACGTCTGGATTTGGTCATAACCGTCAATCTCCTTTCGACTCGTAATGAACCCAGCGGGTAGATGATCTGAAGATGAGCAGGGTTAGGGCACCAACGATAATGAGCATGATCCAGGCAAGCGCTGACGCGTAACCCATTTCAAAATGCGAGAACGCCTTGCGGTACAAATAAAGCGAATAGAGCAGCGTTTGATCGAGTGGTCCGCCTTCTCCGCGCGAAATGATGTAGGCAGGGGTGAAGGTCAGGAACGCAGAAATCGTCTGAAGCGTCAGATTGAACAAAATAATCGGACTGAGCATAGGCAGCGTAATTTTGAAAAAGCGATGGACCGCGTTGGCGCCGTCCACGCTGGCAGCTTCGTAGTAATCCCTTGGGATATTTTTCAAGCCAGCCAGAAAAATGATCATCGAGGAACCGAACTGCCAGATGGACAATGCGATCAGCGTCCAAAGCGCCGTGCTGGGATTCCCGATCCAAGAGGTCGTGGAGTGGATCCCGAAGAGGGACAGGGCAGAGTTCACGAGTCCCTTGTCGCCGAATATCTGCTGCCACATGATGGCCACGGCCACGCTTCCGCCGATGAGAGAAGGCAAGTAGAAGGCGGAGCGGTACAGCCCCACGGCCTTGGTCGCGGTATTCAGAATCATGGCAACAAATAGAGCGAAGATGAGGCGGAGGGGGACGCTGGCAAATACATAGGTGAACGTGACCTGAAACGACTTGCCGATTTTGTCGTCCTCCAGGAACAACCGCTCATAATTCCCGAGGCCCAGCCATCTTGGCGCTTCCATCAGATTGTAATTGGTGAACGAATAATACAGTGACGACAGGATTGGATATAGCGTAAAGATGAGAAAACCAAGAACGAACGGTGCAGAAAAAACATAACCGGTGATATGCTCGTTCTCACGGAGCCTCTTCATAGACTTCAACCCCTACGATTTAGATTTGGTTGCGCCCCGTGCAGGGGTCACGGATGTCAAAAAGGGCATCTCTTGCGCACACGGGAAAGACGTGCGGGAGATGCCTTGTCTGACCATGTCCTGGTTATTGCTGAGATCTGGCCAAGATGGCGTTCGCTTCCTTGCGGAATTCAGCCGCGGCATCTTCGATCGAGATTTTCTTGAACAGAATACGTTCACTGAGATCTCGCAGCAGCTTCTCGATCTCCACCGCGCCAATCGGGTTTGGAGGATCGCCTGGCGTGCTGTTGGCCTCAGCCCAAGTGACATAGTCGAAAATTTTGGCTTCGTTCTCCGAGAGTAGTGGCTTGAGCTCTTCCTTCACCTTGGCGGATACGGGAACGCCGCGCTCGCCCTTAATCAGCTTGTTGGCCTCGATGTCGTTAATGAAGAAGCTGATGAATTTAGCGGCTTCCTCTTTATGCTTGGACGTTTCGGTGACCGAGAAGTACATCGAAGGTTTCAGGAAAAGACCGTCCTTCGTTCCAGGCCCTGGCATCGGATTCAGCTCCAATGGACGATCGGTGACCAGATTGGCTACGGCAAGGAACTGGTTGGACCAGCCCGTGCCCGATATGGAGTTGCCAAGGACAATTTCATCCTCTTCCGCTACGCCTTTTTTCTGGGCTTCCTTGTCCAGAGAGAGGATATATCCGTTGTCGTACCATTTCTGATAGCGTGTGAAATAATCGATAAAGGGCTGGTCGTCACTGTATCCGATCGTTTTACCGTCAGCGCTGTACATTTTCTGGCCGATAGTTCTTAGGTAGTAAGGGAAGAAGACGTCATGCCGGTAAGCAAAACCTCCGATCTGCAGGCCTTTTTCCTTGGCTTGGGCACCCATTGTGTCCATGTCGTCCCAAGTCCATTCTTGGGATGGAATATCGATGCCGTTCTTCTTCATCGTTTCAACGTCGAAGGTGGTCTGAAGTGCGTTCACGCCGAGGTTCATGGCAACGAGCTTACCGTTGACCTCACCGCCGCTCAGCGCATTCTCGCTGACATCGGCGACATCCAGCTCGCCGCTTTCGGTGAACGGCTTCAAATCCGCCAGCTGATTCCGGCCAGCATATTGATTCAGATAGGAGATGTCCATTTGAATAATGTCCGGGAGTCCGCCAGCCACCGCTTGGGGAGCAAGCTTTTTCCAGTAGTCATCAAATGGAGCGTACTCCGGCTCAATCGTGACATGCGGATTCTGGGACTCATACATTTCAATGACCTTTAAGGTATAATCATGCCGGGACTGTCCGCCCCACCAAGCAATGCGGAGTTTGACCGGATCCTTGCTATCGCTTGCAGCCGCTGGCGGTGTCTCCGTTCCGGTTCCGCCGCTGGCTGGCGGTTCTGCAGCGCCGCCGCCCGAACAGCCGATCAAGCTTCCGATCAGGGAAAACATCAGAAACGCGTTTAACACTTTTTTCATTCCATTTCCTCCCCTTTGTTAATAAACCACTCCATATCGTTTCGATTGTTAGTGCTTACATTCCCAATTATCTTGTTTCCGCGGGGAAAGAGTAAGGAAAAAAACCGTGCAATTTGTTTAAAAAGCAGAGATGTACGTACAAGTTAATCACTCTTTTTCATATATTCGGAGGGGGTGCACCCGATCTGTTTTTTGAACACCTGGCTGAAATATTGAGGATTATCGCCGAAACCGAGCAGCTCGGCCATTTCAAAAATCTTGATATCGGGATCGCTTGCCATCATTTCGGTTGCGCGCTTCATCCGCAGTTTCATTACGTAATTGGAGAATTTCTCACCGGTCTCCTTTTTGAACAGCTTGCCAAGATAGTCGGCGTTCATATACAGCATGTCGTTTGCCACCAGATTGAGCGTAAGCTCCGAGTTGCCCAACTGCTCCTCGATAATCTTAATCACCTTGCGGACGATGGCATTATATTTGACTTTGTTTTGCTTGAAATTTCGCAGAGTGATTTCCCGTACCGTTTCTTCCAAGAAAGATTGAATGGCTTGAAGCGTACTCATCTCGGCGATTTCCGGAATCCGTGCATAGCGTTCTTGCATCTGATCCGGGTCGGTTAAACGGATAAGGGATACATACTGCTGAATGACATAGGATTTGGTTATGTCGATACTAAGCTGCGCACGCTTCAGCTCCTGAATGAATTCGGCCAGGGCAAACTCCGCTTCGTTGCGGTGGCCGGATCGGACCGGCATGCACAGGCGCTCCTCATCGAGGACAAACGTTCCTTCCAAGCCGCCGGCATGAAGCGTATCTTCCGTGGTGATCATTCCGCTCTCATCCAGATAGAAACGGTAGTTCAGGCATTGCAGCGTATCCCGGTACAGCTTCCGCGCCAGGGTTACAGGTCCGGGATCGCTGATCGCGATTGTGACGTCCATCTTGTAATACTGTTTAAAAGTACACCGGATATCCTGCAGCTGTTGATGGAGCCGCTGCTGATCATGGTAGTTCTCGATTAGCACCAGAACATGCTGCCCGATCGTCGTACTGAGCAGCGTGGTATCCAACAGATCCTCGGCGATGTTCTTCACCGCGAATTGATGCTCGTATTCGACAATGCCCTCCAGTTGGAACAACAGCAGACGGACGGGATGATCGAAATTAGTTTCGAACAGGCTGCGGTATTCCTCCAGGTCATGGCGTCCATAGGTTTTGTTGGTGACAAACTCTTTGAGCACCTGTTCTTTGACATGAGGAAGCACCTTGCGAAGACGGCCTTTCATCTCCTGGATAAATGATTCCTTGTTTTGGTTCAGGGTCAGCTCTTCAGTGACCTCTTTCAGCGCTCCTCCGATCTTAACCTCGTCGGTCGGCTTCAGCAGGTAATGCTTCACGCCGTATTGCATGGCGCGGTTGGCATACTCGAATTCGCCGAAGCCGGACAGCAGCACGAATTTGATATGAGGATGGGAGGCGTGGGTCTTGGCTACGAGCTCAAGACCATCCAGCCCGGGCATGCGAATATCGCATACGACGATATCCGGGCTTTCCTTGACGATTTTTTCATATGCCTGAATTCCGTTCTGGGCGGTACCCGCCAGCTCGGTTCGATATGCCGACCAGTCCACCATCTGAGATATGCCGTCTAGAATAATCCGTTCATCGTCCACAAGCAGAACTTTATACATCCGAATCCCTCCGTTATTTGGGTAATGACAGCATCACCCGGGTTCCAAGCCCCGATCCGCTGTCGATGGTTAACCCGTGGTGCTCGCCAAAAGCCAGCTTGATCCGTTCATCGATGTTTAACAGTCCGATCCCGTTACCGCTCGTGGCCATTTCGCCGCTTCGTAATCGCGTCAACATATCCGGCGCCATGCCGGGGCCGTCATCCTCCACGATGACGCAGAACGCGGAAGGGGTCTCCTTGCAGGACAACGTAATTCGGCAAGGGTTAACGGAAGGCTCCAGCGCATAATGAATCGCATTTTCGAGCAGGGGCTGAAGGGACAGCTTTGGAATTTTGCGCTGCAAATCCTGCTCCTTCACATCCATCGTGAAATCTAGGCGGTCTTCAAATCTGAATTTCTGAATAATGATGTAGTTCCTAACAATCTCCAGTTCCTCTCCCAGTGTCAGAATCGGCTCCTTCAAGCTGACGGAATTCCGAAGAAGGAAGGATAAGGCTTGCACCATGTCGGAGATTTGGGTTTGCTTGTTCATCTTCGCCAGCCAGTTCACGGATTCCAGCGTGTTATACAGAAAGTGGGGGTTGATTTGCGCTTGCAGCGCTTTGAACTCGGTCTCTTTGATTAACAGCTGATTCGAATAGTTCTCGGTAATGAGCGCGTTGATTCTCTCGATCATGAGGCGGAATGTCCGATGCAGCAGTCCCAGCTCGTTCATGGCGACAGGGGCAGCGTCCTGAGGCAGCACGTTGGCTTCGGCAAAGTTTCCTTTTTCCGCGAGCTTCATCCGGGTGATGAGACTCTCGATGGGACGTGTCAGGCCTCGGCTGAACCGGATGCCGAGCAGGATCGCAACCGCGAAAATAACGGTAAACACGATAATGACAAGCTCTTTGATGAATATGATTTGCTTGAAGGATTGATTAAAGGGCGTGACATTCATATACGTCCATCCGGTATTGCCTGATCGGTTATGTGCGATGAAGTAGGTATGACCATCCATTTCACGGGTAAGGTACCCGTTACCAGATGATAGGGAGGATTGAATGACAGCCGGATCGAAGTGCGGGGTTGCGGGGTAGATGACATCCGTACCCGACGTCACGATTAGGTCGCCCTCCCCACCGGTGGATTTCCGGACGATTTTGTCCATATTGATACGAATAATGATGGTTCCCAAGTAGTTAAGATCGAATAAGGTTCCAGAGTAGGATCTTATTTCCCGGGAAAGTAGAAGAGCCGAATCCATTTCGTCCGGGTATACCCAGCGTTCTTCTCCATCCGCCTCTCCGGCAAGCTGTAGAATAAACTCCCTTTTGGCGGGATGAATCGGGACGACACTGCCGACGTCCTGCTGTTTATCGTAGGAATCGATCAGGTGGATGGAATACAGCATCGGCTCGGAGCCTACATAATTCAGGAGGCGGTCCACCAGATGCTGTCGCAGGATGAGGCGATCATAATCGGAGTCGCTCCCGGTGATGGAACGTAACATATTTTGAATCTGGGTATCGGTAATGATGTTGAAGGATAACTGTTCGATCCGCTCGAGCTCTGACTCAATCGCAGAGGAGGACAGGTGTAAGACCTGAGATGATTTGAGGTACAGCTGCTCGTCGTAGATGGAGAAGGCATATTGCTGGACGATGACGGCGAAGGTAAATGCCATTGCAACGATTAAGCTGATAAGAAGGGAAAGCTTGTTTTTGATTTTCATATTTTTATAAATCGTTATCCATTTTTGCACAGCAACGTCTCCTTGCGCTGGTCCTAAAATGTTGTGTACACATTATGTACCGGGTTGTAAACGCTGTCAATACAAGCGCTGTTATTCCAGCACCTGGAATAATTAATGAGACTTTGCTTATGTAGTCGGTTATTTGAACAAGGAGAACGGTTATTTGAATTTATGTTCGGAGGCTCCCAATCCATAATGGAGTTAGCCGAAATTTTAACCAGCTGGGTCCCGAAGGAATCAAATCCGTGTTTATGTGGGGGAGGCCAGGGGAGTTTCTGCTGTTTCAGCTGGGCGTCATGGACAACACTCTTTTTCAAGAGCGCTGTGCGATCCGATTGGCTGACATGGAGGTTCGCGCTCTGAAGGCGCTTGGATTCCAGCCGTTGTCTCTGTTTCTGCGTTAGTACGATGGGTGGATCAAGGATTAAAGGAACTTTCGGAGTCCAGAGCGAATGTATTATTATTTAAGCACCCTAAACCATGAGTTGCGAGGAGCGAAGCGCATGTCAAAAGGTGAAAAACATTGGATTATTCCCGACGGATATATCCCTCCTGAAAGCAGCGGAGAATTAACCAGTCATGAATCCGTCTGTGTCTTGAACTTATCCGAGCAGGACGTTGTGGTCACGATACATGCTTACTTTGAGGATCGTGATCCATTGCTAGGAATGGAAACCATCGTACCAGCTAGAAGAACCAAGCACATACGAACCAGCTCGCTTCAAACGGCTGGCCGGCAAAGTATTCCTCCAGGTATTCCCTATGCTATGGAAGTTACGAGCAGTGCACCCGTATTTGTTCAATACAGCCGTCTCGATTCCACACAGGCCGAGAATGCCTTAATGAGTGTCATGGCGTATCCGGTAACCAGATCCTAAGGAAGGTGATTGTATGGTACAGAACTTAATATATACCTCAGAGGCGCCTGAGGATTTTCGTCAACTGGAAGCTTTGTACGCTTCGCTTGGTTGGAACTCTATTCATCTATCCGTTACCGAATTGAAAACCATGTGCTTGCAGAGCTGGTATGCCATCTATGCATATGAAGGGCATAAATTGGTAGGTATGGGACGTTTGGTTTCCGATGGGGTTATTACTGGCGTTATATGCGGATTAGGCGTACATCCGGGTTATCAGTCCAGAGGGATAGGCCGCGAGATCCTCCATCGATTGGTTGAACATTGCGAGAAGTTCGGGGTCTTCCCGCAGCTGATGTGTGAGGAAGAGCTGGAGCCGTATTATGAGAAGCTGGGTTTTCAGCGATTCACCATTGGGATGAAGAAGGATATACAGCGAACTCATTCATCGGATGTCCCATAATCTTTGATCGTTATTTTGACCTCATACTGGATCGGAACCTCACTAAATGTTTGATCCCAATCTTTTTTGGCTGTCTTCCATATATGAGGATACTTAATTCTCAATTTGTTTCCGAAACCGGAAACGTCTGTCTTGTATTCATGTTGAATTTTATCGAGTACATTCTTTACCAAACGCTCAACCTCTTCTTCAATAGCTTTTTCCACTCTTTTCAAAAATTCAGTTTCAATGGGTTTTTCCGAAACCACCCAATGCTCGGCAATTCTTCCTTCGGACTCGACTTCTATATTAAACGAGATATTGTTTCCATCAACATGAGGTTTAATTTTACTTTTCATAGACAGCATTTCGTATACAATAGGCTGACCTGTCTTTCTATCAACGCTTTTAACCAAACCGCCTTTCCCTTTTCCGGTTATCCACGTTAAGCCCTCTATTTCCTGTTCATTCAAAAAACCACGCAGTTTTTTAGTTTTCCCTTCAATGACGGCAGCTCCTGCAAATTTTATTTCTCCATTCGACGACGAGACGACATTTTGCAAAAGAAAGCTGGCTCCGGAATGCAGCTTCCCCTCTATTTTGGTAAGTGTAGTTGGAGGCAAAATTTTGGTGGTTCTTCCGTGACCGTGTGTCATTTCAACGAGCCGGAATGCTGGAATATCCATCGGTTTTTTCGATTCTAGTGTTTTACTCGCACGGTTTTGAGCAATTAGAAGGAGGCCGCTTGGTCTCATCTCTTGTTCTCTAATAAAAAAATCCAACATCTTTTGAAGATCTAAAGTACGCGCAAGATCCTCTCCAATGATAATTACTTTTGAATGTTCGGCAAAGGCACGTTTGTCGATTCTTAATACCATATTGCGTAAAGTCGGCAGGATAGCATCTCCTGTTTCAGAAACGTTGTTGTAAGCTTTTTGTGGTGATGAACCTGCTTTTGTTCCTTTACCTGTTTTACCTGTTGTCTCTGCGGTGAGAAATTGATTGGTTATCGTAATTTGATCCCGGTTAGGATACCTGCCTGTTTGTCCCGCTGACTCTTCCTGTGCCTCCTCCTGTTTTTCCAAATCCAATGAAGTGCCTACAATAAGGCCTAGATCTTCAATTTCTTTATTGCTCCAGCATCCAGTAAGAGGTAGGAGGATAAGAACCAACAGCGCATTCAAGAGGATCCGTATCGTGATGTGCTTCAAGCTTTTCCACCTCTCAGTCTCGATACTAGAAGTAAGATTAATGGTAGTACAGCAAATAATAATAACGCGACATTACCGATGGTATCCCCAAGTTTAAAGAGGTCTTTGATATTTTTGGGAGTCATGGCAATGATGTAAATAATCGGAATCAAGCCATATATAAATGGATGGATCTTCTTTTTGAACAACTGAGCCAGCCCTAAAGCAGCCGCATAATAGGTAATGGTAAAGGTAGTGAATATTTGCATAATCCATATCACAAGCAGCAAAGATTCAAACCGTTCAAAGATCAAACCGGGGATTTCAAAACTTCGCATAAGCTCAAGTGTAGGCCATGTGCTCGTGACCACTCCATCGATCGATAGGGCTCCTATGACCATGACAACGGTTATGCCGTAAAAGAGCAAGGGGATGAATACTCCAACTAGAACAACTTTTACGGCTTTGTCTGGCTGTTTCATAAAGGCTACAAGGAGCAGCATAATTTCAGAACCTAAAAATGCAAGAGCCGTTGTCCTTATTCCTTTTAGCATGGGGGCAATTCCCAATCCTAACACGGGACGGAGATTATCAATCTCAAATATGCCTAAGCTCAAAAAGGCAGCCAATAAAAAAATGACGATCGTAATTGGGAATATGATTTCAAACAAACGGGCGATCGTGTTTATTCCGCCTATGATCAGATAGAGACCTATCCACATAAAAGGCAGGATGATGGCCCAGGTGGGGGTACCTTCCAGCAAAAAAAGGCCGGTTACTTCTGCCATTGTTCTGACTTCATATGCAGAAATGGTAAAAAAGTAGCCGATCACAAGTAAACTGAGGAACCCGCCCACCCATTTTCCTACAATTTCTTGGTTATATTGATAAAAGGTTTTTTCGGGGAATCGCTTGTTTAATTTCACGATGATCACCCCTACGATCATTGCGATCATCCCGCCCAAAATAACGGTGATCCACACATCGGGTGTTTTCACCTTCTCCACAGATGTGCGGGGGAGGGTGAGGATCCCGGCTGCAAGAATATAATTGACGAGGATAACAACTGCTTGCGAAGTCGTAATTTGGTCTTTTGAACTACCTATCATGTTGGTGTATTTCCTTTCATAGAGAGCTATCATTAGCGGATGGAATCTTTCTTATGTATCGCCTTCCGAAGGCGTTTCATCTTCAAAAGTGGCATACGAATCATAAAGTCTTTCCAATCAGTTGCTCGATAAGGAACGATCGGAGTGATATAGGGAACACCAAAACTCTTCAACCTCACTAAATGGCTGCAAAGGAAAAGGAAAAAGAGAACGACCCCATACAATCCAAACACAGCAGCGAAAAACATGGCTACAAAACGAAGCATGCGAAACGTAATTCCGGCGCTGTATTGAGGGACGGTAAAGGAAGAAATGGCAGTTAACGCCACCACGATCACCAAAATTGGACTGACAATCCCCGCTTGTACGGCGGCTTCCCCAATGACCAATCCGCCGACGATACCCATGGCCGGACCAATGGGTTTAGGCAATCGAAGTCCGCCCTCCCGCAGAATCTCGATGGCTATTTCCATGATCAGTGCTTCAATTATTGCGGGAAACGGGACGCCTTCTCTCGTGCCCATAATAGACAAGGCCAGTTTGGTTGGGATCATTCCCTGGTGAAACGAGACAAACGAAATATACAAGGAGGGTCCAAAAAGCGATATAAGGGCCGCGAAATAACGCAATAGGCGGATGAGAAAACTCGGTAACCAACGATCATAATAGTCCTCTGGTGAGTGCAGCATCATACTAAATGAAACCGGAACGATTAATGCGAAAGGCGTCCCATCTAACAAGATCGCAACTCGTCCTTCCATCAAGGCACTGTAAACGCGGTCGGGACGCTCTGTATTCTGTACTTGTGTAAAAGGACTGAGGTAATTATCCTCGATCAGCTGCTCTACGTATCCTGATTCCGGTACATCATCTATCTTTATTTTTTTGATTCTTTCCTGGACCTCTTCCACCAAAGCAGGGTCCGCCATATCTTTGATATAGGCGATGACAAGTTCTTTTTTTGAACGTAGTCCTACTTGAAACTTGATGATGGACAAGTTGTAGTTGTCACCATGCTGTCGTAAAAGGGCAGTATTATCACTTAACGATTCTGTGAAGCCTACACGTGGGCCTCTAACCAGTGGTTCCGAGGAAGGTTCTTCAATACTGCGCGATTTCCCTTTGGTTGTACCGAGAATGAGCACATTCTGCACGCCATCCACTAACAGTGCGGTCGAACCTGTCAATATCTTGGACACTAAATCTTTTACAAGATGTGCTTCGGTTACTTCACTTATGGTAAGAACTTGATTTTTAATAAATTCTTTAGAAACGGCCCCCTGCACAAAAGATGGATCCTGATTATTTTTTTCGCAGAAGCTCACCATAAGAGATTTCATGATGTGTTTGTCGATGAGTTCTTTATCCGACAGTCCATCTACGAAAATGAGGGCCGCACAAATGCCTGTGCCTCCAATATGAAACTCCCTAAAGTGTACATCCGAGTTATGGCCGATTGCTTCTCTTACCAGTTCAAGATCCAAGGCGAAATTCCCCGTAAAATGCTCTAATGAGGCTTGAGCAGAACTCAATGTTTTGCTTTTTTCATTCTCATGTTGTTTCATTGTTGTTACCCGCCATTTCCTCAGTCTTCCTTTGAGTTATGAATCCATTTAAAAAACCTTGAGATCATATACGGAATTACCAATGCGATGAAACCCTGCATAAAAACCTTCCAATCCGGAAGGTAGGAAAGCACCATTTTCCACATGTTGATCCCCCTGCTAAGTCAACATTAGCGTCGTTTAAACATAAGCCTCTATAATTCCATTATGATCTAAGCAACAACCGTTTAAACTTAAAACATCGACGATACGGGGGTACATTAGACCATTGAAAAGTTAGGCTTGGCCAAAGTCACAGGGTACGGGAGAGGGAAATAATGTTAAAATAACATCAGGCGGGTAGCTTGATGTTAGGAGGTTTCATAAGATGAAGACATTGTCAGTAGGAATTATAGGGACCGGATTTGGCGGTACCGTTCATGCTCCCATTCTTCAGCTGCACCCGGGGATAGAAGTGAAATCCATTGCTAGTGTCCATCGACAACGCACGGAGGACCGCTTGTGGAATGGAATTCCGTATTACAGGAATTGGCGTGATATGCTGGAGAGTGAGCCGTTGGATTTGGTATCGATCGTATCGGCACCCGTCCATCATTATGAAATGACGATGCTCGCCTTGCAGTCCGGCCACCATGTCCTGACAGAGAAACCTCTGGGCATGAATACGGAGCAAACGTTACAAATGCTGAGAGAGTCGGAACGGCTGGACCGACATGCTTTCGTTAATTTTCAATGGAGATGGACGCCGATTCGGCAACGAATAAAACAGATGCTGCAAGATAAAAAGCTGGGAGATATTCAGCATATCAAATATACAGGGAGCTTCTCCGGATACTCTGTACTGGCTAATTCTTACCGGGGATGGGAAGCCCGCAGCGAGGATGGCGGTGGATTCCTGTTTGCGATCGGTTCGCATATGATAGATTCACTCCTATGGTGGATGGACGAAGAGATTACGGAAGTGTACGGTGACCTGAGAACCCAGATCCCTGCCTATAAGGGAGATGCAGGGCTTGAGTTCAGGGACGCTGAGGATGCCTTTACCTTTTCAGGGCGTTTTAAGGGTGGAACCTCTGTCCTTGCGGATGTATTTTTCCCGGGAATTCGTGGAGTCGGTTGGACGCTAGAGATTTACGGAACGAAGGGGACGCTGAGGATGCGAGATGACCTTACCCTCGAATGCAGCTTTGGCGGGGCATTTGAATCTATCCCGATTGATCCGTTTGACCCTCCGGCTAACCTGGAGGCTCCGGCAGTGCACTATTATAACGGCTTCTATCAGATGATAGATGGCATGTATCACAGCATAACTGCAAATAAACCGACGTTGAACATGCCGTATTTCGTGGATGGCCACAGGGTACAAGCTGTTCTGGATGCAATTCGTCTGTCGTCCGAGACGCACAGCCGGGTCAGCGTTGATTATGGATCCATGATTCGGCATGGATAAGAGGAAAGTCAAAGGAGGGGCAAAGGCATGATTCCGAGGCGTCTACAGGTAGGGATGTGGGATCACTTTACGGAAGAACGATGGGATGAGCTTGCTGACCAGCATATCAGCGGGATGGAAATATGCAGCTTTCCGAATCGGGAGGCATTATTGCAGGTCAGCGATTATTGCTGCAGCCAGCGGATCGCTTTCGGTGTGCATGCCCCGATTCTCGGCGACGCTGGATTTCGATTGCCTCAAGTTAATGCTCCAGAGTCCGGGGACTTTCAGGAAGCACTAGAACAAATCTCGTCCGAGGTTCAGTTAGCATCCAGTATGGGCGCAGATTATATGCTGTTCCATTATCCATTTTATCCGGTCTTCCAGGAGCCCTTTACCCCATATCCGAGACTTCCCGATCCTTCACATCGTTATAGTTACAACCAATTGAGCAAAACAAAATTCCGGGAAATTTCCAAGCGGTTATTTGAGTTTCTCTGTGAGCTGCAGCTCCGTTATGGGCAGCGCATTGTGCTGGAGCATGATTTTTTTGGTGATTACGAGGATGTGTTTGTGGATAGCTTTCACGCTTATCCTGAAATCGGGTTTGTGCTGGACACGGCCAGGCTTGATATTACCCGCAGGGCCTTTCACGGGTTTGATCCGTATCATTTTCTTGATCGGATGGCATCCCAGGTTTATTTGGTCCATTACAGTAACGTATTTTATGATGAGGACAAGTTCACGCATCATCTGCCTGTCCTGCCGGAGCAGGATCATGATGTGAATTATGGAGATGCCTACGCCTATTTGCGGTATCTTGCAGAACGCAATTCACGGTTTCATGTAACATTTGAACACAAAGCCAGTCTCATCACTCAACAGCAGCTGCATCAGATATATAGTCGGACGGCGTTGACGCTGGAAGAGCAGGGAGGGCACGTACTAATTCGATCGTAAATCGGATAGATATAAAGAGTGGGCTAGAGCTTACAGACTCAATTGGCGACAATACAGGGTACGGCGTTTGAACTGAACATCAGGTGGGGAGGAGCCCTCTATGATACAGAGCTTGATCGTTGTGTTTGTCCTGACGATGATTATTCATACGGCGGAAACCTTGTCATACTCCGCAAGATATGCCGGGGTGAAGCTAAACAAGATTGCTGTTGCCTTATCGTTGACGGGGATCATTGTGCTGGTTTCCCGAACATCCAACTTAGTTCAAGCACCGCTGACGGCCAAGTTTGTTGATTATGCGAAGGTGGATCCTTCATTTGACGTGCTTTCCTATTTCAGGGCGATTTTGTTAGCGGCCTCGATCGGAACGATTGTCGCAATCGCGTTGTTTCCCACCTTCGTCAATCTGTTCAGCAGAGTCATCAGCAAGCTGGAGGTCGCCGGATCGATTCCGAAGCTGGTATCCAGTGTGACCATTGGACAGCTTAAGAACACAAGGCATTACATAAGAAAGCCCAATTTGAAATGGAGTCAGTTTCGTTACTTAGGAATACCTAAACGGTTTATTATGCTGAATATTGTGGTCACCGCTTTTTACACAGTAGGCGTCCTGTCATCTCTGTACGCAGCACATCTCGTTCCTCAGTACAGCACCACGGCATCCCAAGCATCCGGACTGATTAACGGAATTGCAACGATTATTTTAACGATATTTATCGATCCCCAGCTTGGTTTGATTACCGACAAGGCGACTCGGAACGAGGAAGCGAGGGACCAGCTTGGCAAAGTGTATACGATGCTGATGGTTTCAAGGTTTTTTGGGACCATGCTGGCACAGCTGGTGATCATTCCGGCCGCTTATGTGATCAGTGAGATTGTGAAGTGGATATAAGGACTATGGTTGTGGTTAGAAAGTCAGAAGGAGAGAGGAAGAATCGTAATGACTCGTAAACGTGTAGTTATGGAATCCGTGCTGTTTGCTGCAGCGATATACATAGGTTATTTTGTATTTATGATCTTTCAAGGTCTGGTGCTAACACAGAGACATGTGCGGGATCTGGATTTGACCAAGCAATATGAACGGGCGGAATCCCTCCAGGCTCAGGTAGCTTTTGGAATGATCGAGCGGAATAGCGAATGGCTTACCGTGGCTGCAATTGGAGGCTTTATTGTATTGGGCGGCCTATATGGATGTGTTCGATGGATGTTGGCAAAACGAAGACCGCAACCCTAATATTGGATTTTCTAGAGAGCATAAACCCTGTCATGGATTTCCGTCCAAAGCCAGGGTTATTTGTTTTGAAAAAGAAAAATCTGAAGATGATTGGGTCACCCAATTACCCGGTGTATGTCTTCAATCAGGCAATAATATCTCCATAACGATGATGTAAGCGCTGTTTTTTATGCTTGACAGCCTTTTACGATGCGTTTATGCTAAACATGCGGTTAATTGGATCACCCAATTATCGTTTGCGCAAGTAGGGATAGAGAGGGTAGTCATATGACCATTAAGAAGATTAAATATCATCGGGTGTACGAGGATGTCATTGAACAGATCAAGAATCTGATTCTGGAAGGAAATCTGGCTCCGGGTGATGTTCTTCCGACTGAACGGGAGCTGGCCCAATCGTTTGGCATTAGCCGCGGGACATTGCGGGAAGCATTCCGCATTCTGGAGCGCGAAGGACTGATTGAAGCCAGACCCGGCGGCGGGCGCTTCCTGAGTAAGGCACTGGATGTTGCCGAGGATCGAAGCCGCATACTGGACAATATTGAACGTGCGACTATCATTGAGTTGTTAGAGGCGCGTGAATTGTTCGAGACAGGAATCGTGGAGCTAGCGGCCAAGCGGGCAACCGATGAGGATATCGCCGAGATTGAGGCAGCCTTCGCGACGTGGGGGGAGATTGATCAGAATGCGGAGGATCGCTCGAAGCCGGATCAGGCGTTTCATCTGTCAATTGCTAAAGCCACGCATAACGTGGTCCTCGTCAATATGATTGAATTGCATATGGATTTGCTTCAGCGGACGCTGAGCAAAACAGCCCAGATTCCGGGTCGCAAGAGCGAGGTCTACGAAGAACATTTACTTATTTTGCAAGCTATTAAGGAACGCGATCCGGTAAAAGCAAAGCTGGCTTTGCTGAACCATCTCAGCCGGGTTAAAGAAAACATACAGAAAAACTACATTCATGTTTAAGAGGGGAGAATCGTACCCCTTTTAGCACAAATTGGATAATCCAATTATCCAATGGTCATGGGTGAATATTTTGGTAAAGAGGGACTGCAGATGAATACAGACATTCGAATTCTATCCCCCTGCGGCATGCTGGGATATGGATTTCCTGAACAATCCTTCATGAACGGACTGAAGTTCGAGCTGCACGGCATCGTTGTTGATGCAGGCTCAACGGACGGGGGACCGCATAAGTTGGGTGCCGGCGTATCGATCGTCAGCAAGCGGGCGGTTAAGAAAGACCTGGATATTATGCTCACGAACGGTTTGCCCCGTAAAATTCCGATCATCATCGGCTCGGCCGGCGGTTCGGGCGCACGGACCCATGTGAAATGGACACTCGACATCATTGATGAAATTTTGGATGAGCGGGGACTTCAGGCCAAGGTGTCCGTCATATGGGCCGACTTCACCCGGGAGGAAATCCATCAGGCGAAGGAAGAAGGGCGGATTAGGGCATTAAGTCCGAATATTCCGCCACTCACCAGTGAGTTGATTGACTCCACCAACAGCATCGTTGCCCAGATGGGACATGAACCTATTGTGGAAGCGCTTCAACAGGGCGTGGACATCATCGTCTGCGGCAGGGCGTATGATCCTTCGCCTTTCGCGGCGATCGGGATCTACCACGGCAAGGACCCGGGGCTATCCTATCATCTGGGCAAAATATTGGAATGCGGCGCATTGTGCGCGGAACCGGGAACAACCAAAGACAGCATTCTTGGCACGATCAGCGACGATTCGTTTACCGTTCAGTCGCTTAACCCGGACCGGACGTGCAGCCCGACCAGCGTTGCGGCACATACGTTTTATGAGAAGGAACACCCTTATATTCTGCATGGTCCCGGATTTACACTGGACTTGGAGAATTGCCGCTTCGAGGAAGAGGAGAAAGGCATCGTTCGGGTAACCGGCAGCCGGTTCCTTCCGGCAGAGAAATATTTCATTAAGCTGGAAGGCGCTAGGCGCGTCGCTTATCGGACCTTCGTGGTGGCGGGGATCCGGGATCCGATCCTGATCGGGAAGCTGGAAGAGGTTGAGGAATATGTTCGCAATCAGGCACGGGAATATTACCGGGAAATTCCGGAATCGGATTATCAGATTCAATTTTACAACTACGGCAAGAACGGTGTTCTCGGAAGCAAGGAGCCGGAGTCGTTCGTCGGACACGAGGTCGGCGTTATGTTCGAAGTGGTGGCCAAGACGCAGGAGTTAGCGAACAGCATCTGCGCCACGGTGCGTTCCACCTTCCTGCATTATGGATACGAAGGCCGTAAATCAACGGCAGGCAATCTGGCTTTTCCCTTCGCGCCAAGCGATATCGAGTTCGGTCCTGTCTATGAATTCTCCGTCTACCATCTGATGGAAATGAACAATAATGCTTTTCGGATAGAGCATCGATAAGGAGGATCAACCATGACTCAACTCGGCGATTTGGCGAAGGTGCTGCGAAGCAAAAACTCAGGCCCCTTCGAAATTACTTTAGACGTGTTGTTTGATTCCAAAGAGCAATATGACAAAGTGAAACAGTCCGGCATCATTACAAAACGGACGATATGCGAGCTGTATCAGATACGGGAGGAGCAGATTCATCACCTGGTATTTTTCGACCAGGCGCTGGGTTTCAAAATCACAATGTCGCGGGATATATCGTCCGGCAGTGTCGGCGACCGCGACGTGTACGGAGCCCAGCAGCATGCTCCCCTCATGAAATTATCCATTGAACATCTGGAGGAGGGGTAAGCCATGAAGGTGTTGAGACGCTTAAGGCAGGATTGGGTACTATACGCGATGCTGTCGCTGCCTCTGCTCTACTTTTTTATCTTTCACATCATTCCGCTATACGGCATGAAGCTTGCCTTTCAGGATTACCGGATTCTGGGGGATCATGTATGGGTCGGGTGGAAGCACTTTAAGACGCTATTCAGCTCGCCCGCCTTCACAAGCGTACTGCAGAATACCATCATTATCAGTTTGATGAAAATCGTATTTGTATTCCCGATTCCAATCATGTTATCACTGCTTATTAATGAAGTTCGAAGCTCGAAATACCGCAAATACGTACAATCCGTGGTTTATTTGCCGCATTTTCTATCCTGGGTCGTTATTGCCGGGATCTGGATCAGCCTCTTGAATCCTGCCGAAGGCGGAGTCAATCTGATTGCGAATTTCTTTCAACTGCCATCCATTGATTACATGACCAGCAAAGAGCATATTCGTTGGGTGCTCGTATTCTCCGAAATCTGGCGAAGCGCCGGCTGGGACTCCATCATCTACCTGGCAGCCATCATGAAGATCAGCCCAGGATTGTATGAAGCAGCCAAGATTGACGGGGCGACCCGCCTGCAGCAGATGAGGTTCATTACGCTTCCTCATTTATACAGCACAGTTGTAACCGTCTTCATTCTGAATCTGGGCTTCTTCATGAATGCTGGTTTCGATCAAGTGTTTAACTTTATGAACGATTCCATCATCAGTGTGGTGGATATTTTGGACACGTATGTGTACCGAATCGGTATCGGGAACGGACAATTTGCTTATGCAACCGCAGCGAGTCTGTTCAAGGGCGTTATCGGTATCATCCTCATCCTGGGCACGCATTTCATCTCGAAGCGCTTCTCGGGCAAGGGCGTCTGGTAAAGGAGGGATTTACGATGAGGCGACTGGAAGTTTCGAAAATCGTTATTTATCTCATGTTGTTTGTGTTTACGCTCATGGTATTGGTTCCTCTCCTGAATCTGCTGGCGCTATCCTTAACCGATCCCGGCAAAGCCCATTTGATGGGCGGACTGGACATTTTTCCGAAGGGATTCTCGACGATCAATTACCAACTGTTATTGTCCAATCCCTTGATTACGGGCAGTATTCTGAATTCGGTATGGATTACCGTAGCGGGTACATTCCTGAATCTGCTGCTGACCTCCATGGCAGCGTACGTGCTGGCCAGAACCGAGTTTATCGGTAAAAAAGTTGTATTGTTCTTTCTGATCGTCATTATGGTGTTCGAGCCGGGCATGATTCCCGAATACCTGCTGGTAAAGGATCTCGGACTGATGAATACGCTCACGTCACTGATCCTGTACAAAGCGGTCAACGTGTACTATCTCTTTATTCTTATGCGGTTCATTCAGGACATTCCGGAGGAGATTCTGGAGGCTTCCCGAATCGACGGCGCAGGTCATTTTCGCTTATATAGTCAGATCATACTGCCGCTGTCCAAACCGGGGCTGGCGACATTGGGTTTGTTCTATGGGGTATATCACTGGAACGAATATTTCAGAGCCACGCTCTACATTTCGGATCCAACCAAATGGCCGCTGCAGGTTGTACTCAGACAATTTGTTGTCCGCAAGGATAATACGTCCTTGATCGGCAACCAAAACATGTTCGACAGCTCGATCAACTTTGATTTTGCTTCCCTGCAGGCAGGTACGATCATGATTGCGATTGTACCGCTGTTATTCCTATATCCGTTCATTCTGAAATATTACGCGAAAGGCGAACTGGAGGGCGGAGTGAAGGATTAAGCGGGAAGGCGAAGGCAGCTAACTTATAAGGCATGAATGTTCAAATTCAAAAAAGGGGAGAAAGATGAACATGAAAAAATTAAGCCTGTTTTTAATCGTTGCCATGCTGGTTATGGTCATGTCGGCATGTACATCGAAGTCAAACACGCCGGGAGCAGGTCAAACTGAACCCGGAACCGCCCAGTCTGACGGGACCGGGGATCCGGTTACGCTGAAGATCGTGTACAAGGATGAAGGAACGGCAAACCCCGTTTCGGTTAAATTCTTCGAGACCTTGGAGAAATCCCTGGCTGAAGACGAAGGCTTGAACGTGAAATTCGAGCTTGTGGATCTGGCACAAGGCAGTTATGCCGAGAACCTGAATCTGCTGCTGCTGGGCGGAACCATTCCGGATATCATCTATTTCCAGGGCGGTGACCAGCAAATTGCCGATCAAGGTCTGTTGGAAGATCTGACACCTTATATTGAAAATTCAACCTACATCAAAAATATCATGGAGCCGCACAACAAGACCCGGATGGCAAGTTATCCGTATCTGCTGTGGATCAAACCGCTCGCACCGAAAACACCGGTCATCCGGGCGGATTGGTTTAATGCCATGGAGAGCTCCAAGGCCTTGATGGAGAACCCGAGTGTCGACAATTATTATGCCTTCTTCAAGGAACTGGTGGAGAAGAAGCCGGGTAAAGGAAAGCCGAGCTACGCGCTGACGGCAGCAGGCGATATTGCCGAGATCAACTTTATTTTTAATACGGCTTTCGGTTTGGATACGACTTGGCTCAAGAAGGAAGATGGAACTTATGAGTATTCCAAGGTTTCTCAGAAAGAAAAGGAAAAGCTGACGTTCTACAATAAGCTCTACAAGGAAGGGCTGCTGGACCCGCAATTCATTACAAAGCAATGGGATACCAAGGAGGACGCCTTCTATAAAGGGGAAGCTGCCGTTATCACGGGCACAGCCGGTAAAATCATCGATTTGTATGATGGAAGAATGCAGGAACTGGGCGGAGATGACGCCAATCTGATCGTGCTGCCGCCGGCCAAGGGCGAAGCTCAGGGCTTCGGGGCAACCGACGTGACGAAGGAATCCAGAGGGCTTGCGATCTCTTCGCAGTCACCGCATAAAGACGTAGCGTTCAAGGTCTTTGATTACCTTGCAAGTCCGAAGGGGCAAATGCTGGACCGCCTCGGTTTCGAAGACGAGCATTATAAGGTCGTTGACGGCGAGATCGAGCTGAACGAGAAATACTACAGCGAATGGTATGCGCGTTTCTGGGAGCCGACCGAGATCAAGTCCGAAACGCCTTTGAAAACGCCGCTATTGGGTGAGCCTGGAACCGAATCGTTGAAAATGGCTACCGAATTCTACACGGAAGACAACAATTTCATCATTCCTGAGCAATTCATTGCGAATTGGGATGCAATGAACAATTTGTACAAGGAATACTCGACGGACTTTATTACGGGCAAGAAAGACTTGTCCCAATTCGACCAATTCGTTGAAGCCTGGAATGCTGCGGGCGGTGCAGAAATTACGAAATATGCCAACGAAAACATCAAGTAAGGAGCCTATGACTATGACTTCGTTTCGTGACCGGGTGAGGGGCGTGGTGATATCCACCGCGCTCGGAGACGCAATGGGAGCTCCAATCGAGAAATTGACGTACGAGGAGATCAAGTCCAAATACGGACGCGTGGAATCTCTTATGACAAGATGGCATAAGATGGATCTGCCCGCCGACGTCCGGCTTGGACGGGTAAGGGGCGACGGGATTGTCACGGACGATACGCTGATGACCATTGCGCTCATGAATGTTTATCTTACTGAAGGCCGGCATCTGGATGCCTATGATATGGGCAATGAATTCGTGAAGGAGATTGCGTTCCGCAAGACGTTTGTCCCGGAGCTGAATGAGGAGACGTTGATCATTGACCGGTTGTTCTATCCGGAAAAATACATCTTCATGCGTCATGTGCTGGCTAATTGCGATCCGAGAGAAGGGGGCATCGGGAATATGGTGAACTGCGGGGCGGCGATGTACATCGCCCCGATCGGGATCGTCAATGCGGGCAATCCCAAGGCTGCTTATGATGAAGCCATCCTGTTTGCGATGGGTCATCAGAGCAGCTACGGTCTGGAAGCCGCAGGCGTTCTGGCTGCCTGCGTGGCGAAGGCCTTTGAGCCGGGGGTGAGTGTGGACGACATTGTCCGCACCGCGATCAGCCTGGCAAAAGACGGCACGAAAGCAGCCATTGTGGAAATGACGCAAGCCGCCCGCGAATTGCGGCATCAGCGGGATGACATGGACAAAGTGATCGAGGTATTGCAAGCGATCATGCTCAAATATTCGCCGATGGGCGATGACGTGAGTCGCCATATCGACAAGGTCGGCATCCCGAGCAACCATTATACGCCAAGCCGCCTATGGTCGATTGAAGAGCTGCCGATGGCACTAGCGTTTATCGTTCTCAACGACGGCGATTACTATCGTTCGATTCTGGCCGGGGTTAACTCCGGGCGTGACACAGACTCGATCGGCGTTATGGCCGGGGTCATCCTGGGCGCCATGTATGGTTGTGAGGTTATCCGCAAGGAAGATATCGAGCAGCTGAATAAGGTGAACCGCTTGGACCTGTGTGCCATCGCGGACAGGTTCAGCGGCATTGCCGCGCAGATCATCGAGGAGGATCTTCGCATCAATGAATCTCGGAAGAATATTGTGAGTCCATAGTTTTTCACAAGCTATTGCAGCTTAGCGGATGTAGAGGAATGGTTGATACAGGAGGGAGAGCAAATGATACCTAAACATTATGTAGAGACGGTATATGCGGGATTCATCGGCATGAACATCGGCATAAGGCTCGGTGCTCCCATCGAACCGGTAGCTTGGACGTATGAACGCATTCGGGACGTATACGGCGATATCCGGGATTACGTGAAGCCGTACAAAACCTTTGCCGCGGACGATGACGCAAACGGTCCGGTTTTCTTTATTCGCGCGCTGTATGACGATGCGACGGACCGCGAGCTTGAGCCGGAGGACGTGGGCAGAGCATGGCTCAATTACGCAAGGGAAGGGATCGGCATGTTTTGGTGGGGCGGCGAGGATATCAGTACGGAGCACCGTGCTTATGTTAATCTGCGCAAAGGCATTTCAGCCCCCCGCTCCGGTTCGATTGAGGTCAACGGCACGGAGATGGCGGAGCAGATCGGCGGCCAGATCTTCATCGATTCCTGGGGCCTGCTGTTCCCGGGTCAGGCGGAGAAAGCGGCGGATTATGCGGAAAAAGCCGCCAGTGTTTCGCACGACGGCAACGGGCTGTACGGCGCCCGCTTCATAGCTGCTTGCATAGCCAAAGCCTTTGATGCTTCATCCATTGATGAGATTATTGCGGAAGGACTTCGCATGATTCCGGATGACTCCACTTATGCGCGCGTGGTCCATGCGGTGATGGACTTCCACCGGGAGCATCCATCGGATTTCCGCGCTTGCCGTCAATATTTGGAGGATCACTGGGGATACGATAAGTATACTGGCGTATGCCACATTATCCCGAATGCGGGCGTGTGCGTGCTTGCCCTTCTGTATGGCGAGGGGGATTTTGCGCGCACGGTCGAGATCGCATCGATGTGTGGCTGGGACACCGATTGCAACGCCGGAAACGTGGGCACGATCCTAGGCGTTTACG
This sequence comes from Paenibacillus sp. 2KB_20, assembly GCF_052115765.1. Classification (NCBI taxonomy): domain Bacteria; kingdom Bacillati; phylum Bacillota; class Bacilli; order Caryophanales; family Paenibacillaceae; genus Paenibacillus; species Paenibacillus sp. 2KB_20. Next base: position 180,034 of record NZ_JBFRHH010000007.1, read on the forward strand.
GCGGCCTGGCGGGGATTCCGGATCATTATCGCAAGCCGATCAATGACTTCATCGTGGCTTCGAGTGTATCCGGTTATTTGAATCTGGTGGATTTCCCGACATTTGCCAAAGAGCTTGCATTGCTTGGCTATCGCCTCAATGGAGAGAAGGCCCCCGAAGCGTTGGTGTTGCGGGTGAAGCAAGGCGAGGTGTATTTCGATTTCGATCTGCCGGGGTCCACGCACGGCTTTCGGACAAGCAATTCGTTCAAGACGCCTGTCTTGCGCCATTCAACCAAGAATACTTATGATAGCAGAGGATCCTTGGAAGTGGTCTTTGACCGACTGGTAGAAGGCGACAGCAGCAAAATCTACTATAAACCGTTCTATCGCCGGGCGGAGTTTAACGATGAGAAATATAAGCCGACCTTTGCCCCCCTGGCCTATAGCGGGCAGACCGTATCCGCCCAAATTTATGTGGATCAGTGGGAAGGCGAACCAGTAACCTTGACTCCGTATGTGCGAAATACTTATACGCAGGAGGAAGTGCGTTTGGCAACGTATACTCCAGCGTGCGGAGAGTGGAACGCGGTTGAATTCGTCATTCCGGATACCGAAGGCGCCATGATTGATGAGATCGGCTGGATACTCGAGAGCCCGTCGCCGCTCTTGAACCGCGCTATCGGTAGTTTGTTCGTCGGGCAATTCCGCATCACGGGAGCGGCGGATTATACGATCGATTTTGCCAAGCAGGCCAAAGAGTTCGCTTCTGTCACTCCATTCTCGCATCATCGAGGAAACTGGGAGCTGCGTGAGGGAGCACTGCATTGTATATCTGAAGGAGATACCTCGTCCTATTCCGGCAATTACTATGCAGGAGATATGGAGATTGAAGCGACCATTAGACCAATATCAGGCACCAGCCATTGTCTGATTACAAGGGCGCAAGGGGTCATGCGGCATTATCTGGCCGGGTTCGACGGTCCGAATTCCGTATCGTTTATCAAACAGGACTTCGGGATCAAGCGTCTGATTACGGCAAGATACGATTGGGAATGGGGAAAAGAATACCGCTTGAAGCTGGTGTCCGAGAAGGATCGGTTCATCTTGTATATTAATGGAGACAATGTGCTAGAATGCAAGGAAACTGCCTATGGTCATGGCATGTTCGGCTTTGGCAGCTTGGAGGATGGCGAGAATGAGATCAAGGATGTTCGCGTCCGTACATCAGAGCCGAAGCCGGTTTAAGAGAAGGGAGCAGGTTATCTTTGCGCAAGCTAGTTGTCATTGGAAGCATTAATATGGATGTTGTGAGTAATGTAGAGCAGTTTCCCCGGCCGGGAGAAACGATTCATAGCAGGGGCACATCTTTTTTTCCTGGGGGTAAAGGAGCGAATCAGGCTGTGGCTGCAGCCTCAGCAGGTGCGGATTGTGTCATGGTCGGCGCGGTCGGTCTTGATCCTTTTGGGAATACCCTGGTTGCTTCCTTGGAGGAGCGCGGGGTTGGCGTTACATCCGTCCTCTCCAAGACAGGCACCTCGGGGATGGCGATCATCACGGTTAACGAGGCGGGCGAGAATTATATCGTGTTGTCGGAAGGAGCCAATGGGCGGTTGACTGAAGAAGATGTTGCGACTGAGGTGAAGTGGGATGGAGTATATGCTGTACTGCTGCAAAATGAAATTCCATGGCAGACGACGCAGTATGTTATCCAATCGGCCAACAAGGCAGGCGTTCGCGTCTGGTTGAATCCGGCGCCTGCGCGAAAGATCCCTCATGACGTGTTGCCGCTGATCGATACCTTGATTGTGAACGAGACGGAAGCCGAAGTGGTAAGCGGCCTAAAGGTGGAGGACACTGCTTCAGCCGATGCGGCTGCAGCGTCGATTATCGGCAGAGGCACCTCCAACGTGATCATCACCCTTGGCGAGCAAGGCTGCTTCTATGTGAATGCACAAGGTGAGCGTTTCACCGTTCCGGCTTTCCACGTCAGACCCGTGGATACCACGGCGGCAGGAGATACGTTCATCGGTGCTTATGCGGCAGCTTGCACGGAGGGGCTGGAGACGGAAGAAGCGCTTCAGTTTGCAACTGCAGCGGCTGCATTGACGGTGACCCGGCCAGGCGCGCAAGCCTCCATACCGTCCAAGGAAGAGATTCTGGCTTTTATAAATAAGTAATTCGTTGCACAAGCGGGAGGGCGTCTTCGTTGCCTTCTCGCTTTTGTTATCTTACCCACTCGTTTTTCAATGTGCGACGGAGACGTACCATGAGGGCGATCCACCATCTATTCCGGATCTGATGAGGTTGCAATGGTTGTGAGCGATGGTATGTGAGATCTAAATGGAGCTGCCCGACATGTTCTGCTGAACCCTTTCATATAAGTAAGAGTGATAATAATGAATCTATGAAATGGGGTATCTGACTAATGGCAAAACAAAAAAGAGGCAAATCCTTGTGGAACCTACCAACTCGCGCGCGCGGTACATGTCCGGTGTGCAAGAGTACCCGAACGAAATTGTTGTATCCCCGAACCAAATCGGACGGGACTGCCCTGAAAGTGTGCAAGCGCTGCGACGGCGCTTCGCAGGAGCGGGTGGACGCGGCTGTGTAGCTAGCACCACTGGACTTGATTGTTCGGTAGTGGGATTATTTCGTGCATGGCTGTCCGAAATCCGGCTTATAAGCTCTCTCACATGAGCATACCGAAATCAATCTGGCTCAAGTTGAAGCTGTTATGGCGCATGCATGCTCAGATTTCTGTCCAACATGCAGCTCGGGTATCACCCGCTGCGTCCCATAATCCCTGCCTTCTCTTGCCGTTCAGGGATTATCTGGAATATAATAGTTATATCTATGAGTGTGCATAGACCGTTTCCTTCTCTTCGTGAAGCGGTCTATGCTTTTTTACACGAATACAGGATTTTAGGGTTACGCTCTTGTTCAAGTTGCAGCTAACTAATATAAGAACTTATGGCAGTTGAATGGTAAGAGGGCTGAGAAGAATTTAGGTCATTGGCGGTGGATGGTATGTTAGAGAAACGGTTAAAGGAGTACATAAGACAGCATCAGCAATTGATGACGGATTTGGACATCGTTCGTGACTTAGGGCTGCCGCAATGCTATATTGCTGCAGGCTACATCCGAAATTATGTGTGGGACTTGCTTCATGGATTAGAAGGGACGGATCGGCATACGGATATCGATGTGGTGTATTTCGATCCGGAAGATGTGTCTGAAGTCCGGGATATTCGATTGGAAGAGCTTTTAAGAACAACCACGGGGAACCCGAAATGGTCGGTCAAGAATCAGGCCAGAATGCATGTGAAGAATGGAGATGAACCCTATCATTCGACCCATGATGCGCTAGCTCATTGGACGGAGACGGCTACCGCGGTCGGGGCAAGGCTGAACGCCGAAGGAGAGCTTGAGCTCTGCTGTCCTTACGGACTGGAGGATTTATTTGCGCTTCGTGTTCGCAGATGCCCAAACTTTCATAAGCGACGCTATTATTTGGAACGGGTAGGAAAGAAGCAATGGCAGGATCAGTGGCCGCAGCTAACGATAAGCGAAGATTAGAAAAAGGTGTCCTAGCAGGAGTTGCAGTGAGCAAGTATGGGCTTGTCCTTATGGAATTTATAGAGTGACCTTATAACGGCCAGAACAAGGGGATATAGCATGGACATATTCAACCGCGCACGTGAAAAGGAAATATCGTATCACGAGACATTGTACGAAGAAGCCGTACTGTTTCAACCTGGGAGCTGGTTAGCCAAGCCCGTTCAGACGGTCCTGGATCATTTGGAATTATTGCCGTTTCATGAGATGCGGGTACTGGATCTAGGCTGTGGCGTCGGGCGTAATAGCATCCCGGTTGCGCAGCGGATCCAAGCGGTTAACGGGAAGGTCATCTGCGTGGATCTGCTGCCATCGGCAGTTGACAAGCTGCGGCAGTATGCTGCATTGCATGGCGTAAGCTCAAATCTTGAGGCACTTGTGGCAGACGTAGAACACTATGAAATTACCGAGGATACTTATCATTACGTCATCGCATGCTCATGTCTGGAGCATATGAGCTCCGAGGAAGCCTTTGTATCCAAGATCAAACAGATGCAGGCTGGAACCGTGGAGCGGGGCGTACATTGCTTATTGATGAGCACCGAGGTAAAGGAAATCGATCAGGAAACGGGTTTGGAGGAGGCAGGCTTAATCGAGTTGAATCTATCCGCCGACAAAGCCTTTTCCATCCTTGATGAGCTGTATTCGGAATGGGAGATCTTAACGAGGCGGCAGGTGCAGCAGGATATTCAGGAAGTGAAGGATGGGAGAGACGTACTTTTCCGAAGTCAATGGATTACCTTCACTGCTAGAAAAGGAGGTTGTTGACCGTGGTGAAACATACGCATCTCGGTGTTTATGGAATACTGATTCAGCATGATCATATCCTGTTGATCCAGAAAGCGAGAGGACCGCACAAGGGGAAGTGGGATTTACCGGGCGGCTCCATTGAGTTCGGAGAAGAGCCGGAGCATACGCTGCAGCGCGAATTTTTAGAGGAAACCGGGCTTTCTCCGATTAAGGGGAGCATTCGGACGGCTGTATCTTACACGATCGTATATCAGTATGAGGCGAATCAGATGGAAGAGCTGCATCACATCGGTATCATGTATGATGTCGAGCTGTTGGATCTTCAAGCTGTTATCAAAACGGACGGTGACGGCCAAGACTCATTAGGAGCCAAATGGATTCCCTTGGAGTCATTGGGGGTGTTACCGTTAACACCGTTTGTAGAGATGATGATGGAGCCCGTATTAAAGGGTGAGGCTCATAAAGAAGCAGAGGTCGAAGGATGACGACTCTCTATTTTGTAAGACATGCGGAATCTCCCTTTATCGATGGGAAGGAAAGGTCGCGGGGATTGTCCGCGGAGGGCTCCCTCGCTGCGGTTCGAGTCAAAGAATTGCTCCTGGGTGAAGGGATTGACGCTATTACTTCAAGCCCTTATCAGCGAGCCAAGGACACGGTCCAACCATTGGCGGATGCTTTAGGACTCCCGATTGCGGAGCAAGAGGACTTAAGGGAACGGGAGGTCGGGGATTTTCAGGGGCATTCCTTCCTCGATGCCAAAAAGATACTGTTTCAGGATCCAACCACGTCCTTTCCCGGAGGGGAATCCAGCAAAGCCGCACAAAGCCGAGCAGTCCAGGTGCTAGAGGGAATCTTGAATACGCATTTAGGAAAGCGTGTCGTAATTGGCACGCACGGCGACATTATGACACTTATGCTGCAGCATTATGATCAACATTTCTGGCAAGGAATGACGCTGCCGGATATATATCGAGTCGAGTTTGAAGAAGGGCGGCTTGTGAATATCGCGCGGTTATGGAGCGAGCAATAATGCAGGTGTACTTGACATGATACAAAAGGGAGCTGTCCCATATGAAGGGTCTGCTCACACGGACGGTTCGTCAGATTAAAAAATGTGTCCAATGAAGAAATGGCTGTGCTCAGGATAGTATCTTTGCACAGCCATTTTTCGCATTTTCGGTTCGTTTGCTGCTTCGAAAGTAATAGACATGATGGAGGCTGTACCCTACTTAAAATTTGAAAATGTTGATCGTTTTTTGCAGCCGGAAGACGGCATTATTCATCGCTTCTGCTTCCTCGGCCATCTTCTGGATCGATGAGATGCCCTCATTCATGGATGCCGACACCTGCTCCGTGCCTGCGGCGGATTGCTGCGTAATCGCCGATATATTCTGAATTGCGGAAGAAATGCTCTTCGCACTTTCCAGCATGGATTCGCTCTCCTTGGAGAAAGCGGAGATCTGTTCCGAAATATACTGCACACTGTTTACAATCTCCATGAACACCAGCTCAGCTTCACGGATCATTTCGGTTTGCTGCCTGACGACCTCTTCATTAATTTTTATGTTCTGAGTTGCATGTTTCACGTCCGATTCGATGCTGCGTACGAGATTGAATACTTCTCTAGTCGATGATGTGGATTCCTCAGCCAATTTACGCACCTCTTGGGCGACAACGGCAAAGCCAGCGCCATGCTCGCCTGCCCTTGCCGCTTCAATGGATGCGTTCAAGGATAACAAGTTGGTCTGATCGGCAAGTTCCGAGATCGTCTCCGTGATCTGCGTAATTCCCCTGGCGCTCTTAGCCAGCGCATCAATGGATTCCGAGACCTTGGCTGTTGCGTCAATATTACGCTGCATCCCTGCAGACTGCTTGGCAACGGAGTCCCTTCCTTGCTCAACCAGTCCCAGCGTTTCGATCGAACGGGTATTCATTTCCTGGGTTGAATGCGTATAATTGCTGACCTTCTCTTCGATCTCACCGATGGAATGCGTCATTTCGGCTACGTCTTCCGATATTTCGTTCGCGCCGACGGCCAGCTCATTGGAAGATAAGGAGACTTGATTCATCACTTGAATGAGCTCCTGGTTTTTAATCGAGATGTTGGAGCTTGACGACATGACCTGGCGGGTGATATCCGAGGTTTCCTGCAATATTTTTCGAAGCTTGTCCACCATGCTGTTGAACGTTCGGCTGAGATCGTTCATGCCCCCAACCTCTTCTACCTGGAAGGTGAAGTCGCCTTTGGCGATTTTGGCGGAAACGCTGGAGATCTCCGCAAAGGAATTGGTAAGCGTTTTCTCAATAAGACGAGAAAGAGGAAAAGTTAAACCGGTTAGTGCCACGACGATGACCACGCCAATGATTGCTTTACCCATTAGAATAAATGCAAGCAGCATTGGAACCGCAAACAAAGCGGCAATGAGAAAACAGGCTGCGGTAATTTTTCGCGAGATAGGGAGTCTGTTGAACCATGCCATAAGAATGAGTCCTCCTCAACAACATAGGATATATTTACCATGATTATAGCATCGACAGGCAAAACTAGATATAACGAATTGACAAAAAGTGTTGGATTAGGTCGAAAGGACTGAAATTGAGGAGGGAGAGGGGATACGCAGCAAATATGCGAATCCCCACTTGATGCACAGATATGAAGTGATTTTATTTTACAGCCCGGAATAAGGCGGAAGCGAGATAATCGGTATTATCCAGGATCATGCGGTCATGCTTGAACAACGTTTCCCAGAGCGCCACATCGAACAGGAGTCCTTTATCGCGCTGTTCAAATGTATCCAGATGACGTGTTTGCTCTTCCTTTAACTGGTCATTGAAGTGGTTGTACTCCAGAACTTCTTCCTGTTTAAACCCGCAAGCCAAGAGGGAGTCCGCCCATTCTTCCCTCATCATGAGATTAGGAATTCCGAAGAATTCGAGCAGTTCCTGAAGTTTTGCCTCCGGCATGGGTTTATCAAGCAGCAATTCTCTGTCCTGCAGGACGCCCCCATGATCCAGAACGCGATAATATTCGGGCAGTGATTTCGTAGTATCCGTAAATACGGTAACGGATTCGGCCATGATTAGGTCGAATTGGTTGTCCTCGAAAGGCAATGCGCATACATCCGCTTGTTGGAACTGCACGTCGATTTCCATCGCTTCGGCTCTTGCACGGGCTTTTTTGATCATATTTTCGTTCAGGTCAATGGCTGTTACTTGATACCCCATCTCCGAAAGATGGCATGCAGTTCTGCCCGTTCCACACCCGACCTCCAAAATGCGGCTGCCCGGTTGAATGGGATAATTCTTCAGCATTCGGAGGGTTGCCTCGAATCCTCCCGGGTGGGCACTGCCCATACCTAATTTGGAGAGCATATGAATATAGTTCATCTCATCTATCCCTTCTTCCTTGTCATCAACATGAGGGTAATCGTTTATTTATTTACCATATGATTCAGGTACGTTTAGGGTTTTAGCTGAATTAGATATTTTGAGCCCTTTTTTCGGGAGGATCAGAATTATACTGGAGGAAACGTCATGAGGATGGAACCGGTAGAGGCAGCGGAACGCATCATACAATACGATTATCCCAACTGTTTGCTTGCTGTGCTTGGCGGCAGCGCGAGCAGAGGTGAACATAATGAACAATCCGATTTGGACCTCATAGTCATTGAACGGGATGGTCATGATTTCAGCAGGAAGACGATAGAGGCACATGGGTGGATCGCGGAAATATTTATATTGTCTTTATCCTCCTACCGCGAATATTTCGATGAGGGAGTGATCGCGGCGAATCCTTCATTGCAGCGGATGGTCGTAGAAGGGACGGTGCTGCACGCGCTGCCTGAGGGGGAAGAGGTGCAGGCGGAAGCCCGAAGCGACTTGAATTACGGACCCATGCCCTTGACGCTAACCGACATTAACGAATACCGTTATATGCTAACCGAGTACCTGCTGGATTTGCAGAGTCCCCGAAGGGATGCCGAAAAGTGGTTTACGGTGCACAAAATAGCGGCGATTCTCTGTGATTTTGTACTTAGGGTGAACCGGGAGTGGACGGGTGAAGGGAAAACGCTGTTCCGTCTGTTCAACCGCTATGACTCGATCTTGGGAGAACGATTGGAAGCAGCGCTCACGGCGATGTATCGCCAGGATGATCCTTCAGTTCTTATGGCATTCACCGAGGAAATGCTCCATCCGTACGGAGGCAAGCTTCTCATTGGTTATGAGGAATAGAATAAAAAGAGGGGTACATTAGCCGTGACACTAGCACGAGACGGGAAATACTATAATAGCGTGATTACATCACGTCATTCTTTAAATCCAGGAGGGGATCTTCATGAGCGGAGTATATGGCGGCGGTGGATGGAACAATTCAGTAGGAATTATTTTGGTTCTCTTTATCCTGCTCGTAATTATCTTGAGTGCTTGGGTTTAAACCGTCAAGATTCTTGGCAGTAGTGACAGGAAGCCCGGCGCTTGCCGGGCTTTTGTATGCCTCGATGAGGCTCAATTCGATGCGGCTTTGACCGAAGGGCTGTGTGCGGATACAACCGCAGTCATGACCAAATGGCTGCTGTCGGATTGAATCGCATGTAAAAAAGCCTCTTCAAGGGATCCAAACACCTGGGCCAGTGACCCATCCAATCGGCTGGCGTAATGAACGCTTCCGGCGAATGTCCCGGCTGCCTTCGTACGATTAACTTCACCGTAGATGACATCCATGTAGTCATCGGTACCCATGGGGTAAAGAGCGAATTGGCAAGCAGTCTCAATATCGGCATGTTCCCCGATGTCGTTGTTTAAGAGAGTCGAATCCTCGGTCATATATACATCGGCGTCCGTATCTCCGGGGCAACCGATGGAATAAGTACCATTAAAAACGGTATGCACGCCACTCGCTGCAGCATAGGCGAATATCGCCCTTGTCACATCAAAGACATGCTCTGCACGTCCACGAATACAGGTGCTCACATCATCTGTCTGAATCCATACCTTCCCCGTATCCACGGAATGTAGTGCGCCCATGATGACCTCCACAAACCGGTCCGTCATGGGAAATACCGAGAACCGGCACCCGACGATCCGACTGGTTCCGCACACAAGCTCATTCATTGTTATTTCCTCCCCATGATATAAGTCCACGCAAAAAAACCGCACCCCGTGAAGAAAGTGCAGTTATGCCTACGAAAAGAAATAAACATAAATGCTACACTTCCCCACGCTAGTATGACCTAGATCGGGTGTTAAGGGTTAACGGCAAACCGCCGTCTCTCAGCACATGGCACCCCTAGTACAGCCAACAACCTATGTAGTTGGTTATCGCAAGTTTGCCCGGAGCTTCTGTTATCTTAGAAGTTCGAGGGTTCTTACTTGACTAATTGTATCGCTTAGTGATCGGTTTTTCAATCTTTGCCCATTATAAAAGGACCGCCTATCCAAGTTGCGGGAACTTAGGGAGGCGGCCTTTTTTCATCTATTTAATTAGTTGTATACTTTTACGCGATCTTCAAGCGGTGCAAATTCTTTCTCGCCTGGTTCAGCAACCGGCTTACCGAAAGGCATTTGAGCAAGCAGCTTCCAGCTTTCCGGGATGTTCCATTCGGATTTTACTTTTTCGTCGATCAGCGGGTTGTAGTGCTGCAGGGATGCACCCAGACCTTCTGCTTCAAGGGATGTCCATACTACAAATTGCAGCATGCCGTTGGATTGGTTGGACCAAATCGGGAAGTTGTCGGCATAAGCGGCAAAGTTCTGTTGCAGCCCGGCAATGACGTTGTTGTCCTCGAAGAACAATACCGTACCGTAACCAGCGCGGAATGCACCCATTTTTTCGGCAGTGGATTTGAATGCTTCTTCATCGCCAACGACTTCCTTCAGGATGCCTTCCGTGATGTTCCACAGTTTATCATGCTGTTCGCCAAGCAATACAACGACGCGTGCACTTTGAGAGTTGAAAGAAGACGGGGTATACTTAACCGCTTCGTTTACGATTTCCTGAATACGCTCGTCCGAGATAACGGATTCTTTGCTAATCCCATAATAAGAACGGCGACTTTTGAGTGCAGTTGAAAAATCTTTAGACATTGAAAAAAAACCTCCTGGTGTAATCGAATTTGCATACGCCTGATAAGAAGATGTCCTTTACTTCAAGCAAATATGCATGTTGCTTATTTAGCAATATTTTTAATTATCATTCCATATTAACTTACGTTTAGTTAGGAATAATATTTATGTTAGTATATTAATATAACTTAGAGTAATTGTCAACGACTTTTGATTAAATATAATTTCCCTTATCTATTAAATATGAATTGAATCCGTTTGGCTTTTTGAGAAGCTTCATTATATGGAGGTTTAAACGAAAGGAGTGCTTCCTACCTGAGGATATTAGCTATGTCTTCTCGAAACTTCATATTATGAACAATTCATGAACAAAATATACAAGTATGAACAAATTAATTGATTTTGATTCTCAATTACACTTGTCGAGCCAGAATGAGGATGATATAATGCATATCAGAGCGCGATTGATAATCAATCTCAATGAGAATGGCGTTGGAAATTGCGAGATCCCGGATATTTTAGAGACATACGCATAGAAGGAAGAGCCATGAAGATTAGATACTTATTTGCAGCCGTTGTGGTACTCTCGATAATCTCATTATTTATTGGAGTTAAAGATATCTCTCCACTGCAACTGTTCTCGATGACAGAACAACAACAGCATATTATGCTTGTAAGCCGGATTCCTAGGCTTGTCAGTCTTATATTGGCGGGTGTCAGCATGAGTATCTGCGGATTGATCATGCAGCAGCTCAGCCGCAATAAGTTTGTATCGCCGACCACGGCAGGTACGATGGACTCTGCCAGACTGGGGATTTTGGTAGCCATGCTCGTCTTCACGACAAGCGGTCCGCTTATCAAAATGCTCGTGGCATTTGTATTCGCTCTGGCAGGAACCTTTATCTTCATGAAGATACTGGATCGGATTAAGTTCAAGGATGCGATCTTCATCCCGCTCGTAGGGCTGATGTTTGGTAATATCGTGAGTTCGATAGCCACCTTCTTTGCATACAAATATGATCTTATTCAGAATATGTCCGCATGGCTTCAGGGTGATTTTTCCATGATCATGAAGGGCCAGTATGAAATGCTCTATATTAGTATCCCGCTTTTGATTCTGGCGTATCTGTTCGCCAACAAGTTTACGGTGGCCGGAATGGGAGAGGAGTTTGCAACCAACCTGGGTCTTCACTACCGGAGAGTTGTGAATCTGGGATTGGTCATCGTGGCGCTGGTTACGGCATCTGTTGTGCTGACGGTCGGCGTGATTCCGTTTCTTGGTCTGATCATACCTAATATTGTCAGTTTGTACTTAGGAGACCACTTGAAAAAAAGCCTTTCGCATACCGCGCTTCTGGGGGCCGGGTTCGTACTGTTCTGTGACATCCTGGGCCGGATCATTATTTATCCCTATGAAATTCCGATTAGTCTAACCGTGGGCGTACTCGGAAGCGGTATATTCATTTTCTTACTGATGAGGAGAAAGGCTTATGACTTATAAAGCCAAACTCGGCCTGTTGGCCGCAGCGGCAATCATCCTGGTGGCAGTCTTTCTGTTCATTGATCTTGGCGGCAATTGGGATTACGCGCTTCCAAGAAGAATCAAGAAGGTGCTTGCCATCATTCTGACCGGCGGAGCGATCGCTCTGTCTACCACGGTGTTTCAAACGGTCACGAATAACCGGATACTGACGCCAAGCGTTATGGGATTAGATTCCTTATATGTACTGATCCAGACCACCGTCATCTTCGTCTTCGGATCCTTCACGCTGTACAAACTGGGCAGCAATGTTAACTTTCTGATCAACGTCGGCGGGATGATCCTATTCGCCGGAGTCTTATATAAGATTCTGTTCAAAAGGGAAGGAAACAACATTTACTTCCTGCTGCTGATCGGCATGATTTTTGGAACCCTGTTCTCGAGCATGTCTTCTTTTATGGAAGTGTTGATTGACCCGAACGAGTTCCAGTTTGTGGCCGACAAAATGTTTGCCAGCTTTAATAATGTGAAGACCGAGCTTCTGGTCCTGTCGGTCATTGTCGTTGTGCTGACCTTGCTGTACTTTGCCCGATTTGCCAAGTACCTGAACGTGCTGGCGCTTGGCCGTGAGCAGGCGATCAACCTCGGCGTGAATTATGATTATGTTGTGAAGCGGCTTCTGATTGTGGTTGCCGTTCTGATCTCGGTGGCTACCGCTTTGGTAGGGCCGATCACATTCCTCGGGCTCCTGGTTGTCAATGTTGCGTACGAAGTTATGAAGACGTACAGGCATTCGTATTTAATTGCAGCATCCATACTGATTAGCATTATTGCGCTGGTCGGCGGACAATTGGTTGTAGAGCGGGTATTTACCTTCTCAACAACGCTTAGCGTCATTATCAACTTCATCGGCGGTGTCTACTTCATATACCTGCTACTAAAGGAGAGTAAAGCATGATCCAGGTTACGAACGTATCGAAAGTCTATGGCGGCAAAAAAGTCGTTGATAACGTGTCGGTTACGATCCCGAAAGGTCAAATTACGTCCTTTATCGGCCCGAACGGTGCCGGCAAGAGTACATTGCTGTCCATGATTAGCAGATTAACAGGCAAGGACAGCGGACAAATTACGGTGGACGGTAAAGAGGTTAGTCAATGGAAGAGCGGCGATCTGGCAAAGAAGGTTTCGATCCTGAAACAATCCAACCATATCAGTCTCCGTCTGACGGTGCGTGAGCTTGTATCCTTCGGTCGTTTTCCTTACTCTCAGGGCAGATTGAACGCGGAAGACGAGAAATACGTCGATGAGGCGATCTCTTATATGGAGCTAGGGGATATGCAGCATAAATATCTTCATCAGCTCAGCGGCGGTCAGACCCAGCGCGCCTACATTGCGATGGTCATCGCCCAGAATACAGAGTATATCCTGCTGGATGAGCCTCTGAACAATCTGGACATGAAACACTCCGTACAGATTATGAAGATTCTCAGAAAGCTTGTCGCTGATCTGAACAAAACGATTGTCATCGTGATTCATGACATCAACTTCGCTTCTTTCTACTCCGATTACATCGTGGCATTGAAGGATGGAGCCATTGAAAGCGAAGGGAAGACCGAGAACATCATTCAGAGCAATGTGCTTCGCGGAATCTATGACATGGACATTGAAATCGAAGAGATTAATGACAATCGGGTATGCGTCTACTACGGCTAAGCGACATGGTAGTAGAGAGTAGAGGATAAGGATTCTGGGGGAACAGAAGCACGGAATCCTTAATCATAGACAAGGACAGGGCTGCCTTGGATACAGGACGGCATGGTTTAGTCTGTTCAAATCGAATTACATATTCAACCATAAATTCAAATATATGTTGAATTATAGTAGCTTTTAAATATAAAAATGGGGTGTAAACAATGAAAAAATGGTTAGCTTTATTTATGGTAGCAATGTTCACGCTTGTACTTGCGGCTTGTGGTCAAGATAATAAAACAAGCGGCGCAGGCGGCGGAGATGCAGCTGGAGATACACCGGCTGCAACCGATGAAATCACGATTACCCATCAACTGGGCGATACACTTGTTAAGAAGAATCCTTCCCGCGTCGTTGTTTTCGATTTTGGTATTCTGGACTCTGTCGATAAACTGGGCGTTGAGGTTCTGGGCGTACCCCAAGCGAATGTCCCGGCCTACCTGTCCAAATTCGAAGACAAGAAATATGAGAATGTGGGCAGCTTGAAAGAGCCAGACTTCGAGAAAATCAACAGCATTAAACCGGATCTGATCATCATTTCCGGCAGACAGCAAGATGCGTATGATGAACTCAGCAAAATTGCCCCAACCATCTTCCTGGGTGTGGATACAAGCAAATACATGGAATCCTTTAAAGCAAACATGAACACGCTGGGTCAAATCTTTGGTAAAGAAGCAGAAGTTGAAAAAGAGCTTGCTACAATTGACGAGAACATCAAAGCTTTGAATGAGAAAGCTACAGCAACCGGCAAGAAGGCATTGATCATCCTGGCTAACGAAGGCAAAATCAGTGCATACGGACCAGGTTCCCGCTTCGGCATTCTGCATGACGTGTTCGGTTTCGGAGCTGTAGATCCTAACATCGAAGTCAGCACACATGGTAAAGACATTTCGAATGAGTACATCGTTGAGATGAACCCGGATTATCTCTTTGTTGTCGATCGTGGTGCAGCGGTTGCCACAGGCGAAGGGGATTCAGGCGCTAAAGCGGTCGTTGAGAACGAGCTTGTGAATACAACGAACGCGGCGAAAGAGGGCAACATCGTTTACTTGAATCCGGATTTCTGGTATCTTTCCGGTGGCGGCCTGACGTCCGTATCCGAAATGATCACGGAAGTAGACGCAGCGATTAAATAAGATATTGAAGCCGTTATGAATATAGAAAACACTGGAGCTTTCACATGAGCTCCGGTGTTTTATTTTTTTGCATTAGGGTAAGTGGATAACGGATAATAAGAAGGACAAATCGTGACCTAGAAGATGATGATCAATAGACACTTGCAGCCTGAAGAGACGATGAGGAGGTCTTTACTATGTTTCGAAATAAAATCTATATTGCTGGACAATGGATTCAGACCGAAGAACAGATGGATGTATATAATCCGGCGGATGGCAAGGTGATAGGTACCGTGTCCAAGGCTGGCAAGAAGGAAGCAGCCCTGGCCGTCGATGCGGCAGCCGATGCTTTTCCGGCGTGGTCCCGCAGGACGGCGAATGAGCGTGGGGAATTGCTGCGCCGCTGGCATCAACTCATAGCGGAGCATACGGATGAATTGGCGCGGATTATGACCACAGAGCAGGGGAAACCGCTGAAGGAAGCAGCAGGCGAGATACAATATGCCAACAGCTTTGTGGCTTGGTATGCGGAGGAAGGCAAACGAATCTACGGCGAGACCATACCCGGATCATCCAGCCGCCAACGCATCATCGTAACGAAGCAGCCCGTTGGCGTCGTAGCAGCGATTACGCCGTGGAACTTTCCGGCATCCATGATTACCCGTAAGGTGGCGCCCGCTTTAGCCGCAGGATGCACGGTGGTGATCAAGCCATCCGGTGAGACGCCATTCACGGCCATCAAGCTGGTAGAGCTTGCCGATCAGGCTGGTATTCCTGCCGGGGTCATTAACATCGTAACTGGATCTTCAAGCGACATTTCCAGCGTGTGGCAGGCGGACAGCCGTGTAAGAAAGCTGTCTTTTACAGGATCAACCGAGGTGGGGAAACAGCTGATGGCCGGAGCTGCCGCTAACGTCAAGAAAATATCGCTGGAGCTTGGCGGTCATGCGCCGTTTATTGTGACGGATCAGGCTGACCTGAACCAAGCGGCTGCCGGATTAATCTCCTCTAAATTCCGCAATGGGGGACAAACCTGCGTGTGTGCCAACCGGGTATATGTTCAGGAAGGCATTGCGCAGGCGTTTGCCGCGAAGTTTGCTGAGCTTGTCAAGCAATTGAAGGTAGGAAATGGACTGGAGAACGGCGTCGATATTGGTCCTTTGATTAACCGGGACGCTGTGGATAAAGTCGTAAGACAGATCAAGGACGCGGAAGAGAAGGGCGGCGTCATTCTGGCAGGAGGTCAAGCATTATCTGAGCTGGGTCGCAATTATGTTGAGCCGACGGTCATCATGAACGCAACCGATGACATGGAGTGTATGAATGAGGAAACCTTCGGCCCCCTTGCGCCGATTACCACTTTCCGGACGATAGACGAAGCGGTGCAGCGAGCCAATAACAGTCCTTATGGCTTAGCCGCCTATGTATTCACGCAGAATCTAGGCGAAGCGGTCAACATTGCGGAATCGCTGGACTACGGGATTGTGGGCGTGAATGATCCCGTACCTTCGACGGCGCAAGCACCATTCGGCGGATTCAAAGAGAGTGGACTGGGCCGGGAAGGCGGGCACTACGGAATGGATGAGTTCCTGGAGGTGAAGTATATTTCGCTTGGTTTATAAGAGCGGGGCGAGTATATCTCTGCACAAGAATGCGAAACGGGTGGATTGACAAGCATATATGTTACTGTGCTACTCCATGCCAATTCAAAATTAAGGGGCATGCTCAAAGTTTTCAGACCATGAGCATGCCCCATATTATTATGCTTGTAGGATAACGGGTTTTCCAGTTTCCGCAGATTCATTGGCCGCGAGCGTCACTTCCAGCGTCTTGAAGCCGTCTTCATAAGATGCCAGCACAAGGCTTGGGTCGTTGTTACGAATGGCGTCGATCAAGGCGTTGGTAAGATTTTTGTAGAAGTCCGTTTTGCTCCGATAAACGATCTCTTTCTCCTTCTCTACAATGGAGAGCGTGGTTCCGTCCAGAACGACGCGGAAGTCGCGGCCCATGATCTCGATTCCGCTGCGGTGATCGAACTGGATAAATCCAGTTTGCATATGGCCGACGGCTCCGGAATCCAACACGAATTGGATGGCGCCCACATCCGGAATATCGAGGTCCGGGATGTCGTCTACTACCAGCAGCAGCTTCATATCAGCATACAGGCGGGTGATATCGCCGCACAGGTAGCGAACCAAGTCCATGGTGTGCGTTGATTGCTCAACTAGCTGTCCGCCGGATAATTCCTTTTTGCGCCACCAAGGAGTTGGTACAGGTGTTGTAATGTAGTGGGCGCGAACCATGCCGATTTTTTTGTCCTTGAGAAAGTCTTTGGCAATCGCAACCGTGTCCAGGTACCGCAGACAGTAGCCGGAAGCTGCAATGATTCCGCTTTCAGCAATGACCTTGGCTTTGTGGCGGACGGACTGGGCGTCCAGTCCCAGCGGCTTCTCCACCATGAGGTGAATGCCCTTTGCGGCTGCCTGTTCTTCGATATCCCCATGGCAAAATGGTGGAATGCACACATACAGCACATCCAGATGCTCTTGCTCCAGCATCGTGCTGCCGTCCGTATAGTAAGCTGTGCCGTACAGTTCGGCCTGCTGCTGCGCTAACGTTTCATTGGTATCGCATATTGCAGCCAGCTGAACGTGTTCGTTCCCGTGAAGGTTTTTGATATGGACAGCGCCCATGCCTCCCGCTCCAAGCACGCCTGCTTTAATCATAGATTGCCTCACTCCTGATCGTATAAGATGTTGGTTACATATTCCGGTAACTCGATTACTTACACGTGATTATAGCCCCGCTATCCATATTATTCAAGCACTCATTTGAACCTAGATTGACGGATGCGCAATGATAAAAAGCACAGAAGACCTTCTCAAATACCACGAGTACGCCTTCTGTGCCGCTGCTTCGAATGAAGCATAGGCCTCTGTGCGCCATGTCTGTCCTCTAACTCTGCTGCGCTTCCTCCATCCGGACGGCAATACCGGCAAGTTTAACGCCCGGCATCGAAGCATAGGCGGTACCATGGGTTCTTCCCATGGTACTTGCTCCAATAACTAACCCTGTAACATTTCCGTCCACTCTTTTTTCTGCATGGTTCGTGCTTTCCGAGTTCTATCCCTTAATCCCGTTCATGGCAATGCCTTCAATGAAGTAACGCTGAAGGAAGATAAACAGAATGATGATGGGAAGGGTAGCCATTAGGGCGCCTGCCATCAGCAGCGGGTAATCGGTGGAATGTTGTCCCTGGAAGCTGGAAATCCCGATCGAAAGCACGCGCATCTCCTCAGAGCTTGTCATGATGAGCGGCCACAGAAGATCGTTCCATGAGGCTAATATGGTGAAGATCGCCAGGGAGACGAGAGCCGCCTTGGATAAAGGCAAGTAAATATTCCAGTAAATCCGGAAGTAACTGCAGCCGTCAATTTTGGCGGCTTCCTCCAGATCCTTCGGCAGTGTCATAAAGAACTGTCTCAGTAAGAATGTACCGAAGGCGCTGAATATGCCGGGTACGATCAGCACATAGAATGTGTCCAGCCAATTGAACTCGCGCATGATGACAAAGCTCGGAATCATAACGACCTGGGAGGGGACCATCAACACGGCCAAGAGCGCGAGAAAGATGGCGTTCTTGAAAGGGAATCTCAAGCTGGCAAATGCATAGGCTGCAAGGGAGCACAGAATGAGTTGGCCAGCCGTCCGTCCCACCGTCACGATTATGGTGTTCAAGTAATAGGTACCGAAGTCGATGGTTTGGATGACCCGCAGGTAGTTGTCCGGGTGCCATTCCACAGGCAGCCATTTGGGCGGAACGGACATGGAGTCCGCAAAGGACTTGAAGGATGTGGATATCATCCACAGAAACGGCATAATCATGAGCAGCGCCCCGACAGCTAACAGGATGTGGACCGCTAGACGGCTTGCTTTTCCCGTATTGGTTGAAGTATTCACATCTACACACCTCCTGTTATTGGTAGTGGACCCAGCGCTTCTGAATATACATCTGGACCATGGTGATGATCAGAATAACGATAAAGAGAATGAAGGCCTGCGCTGAAGCGTAACCCATGTTGAAGTATTTGAAGCCATCTTCCCAGATGCTGTACACAACCGTTCGGGTGGATTCCAGCATCGTGGTCTGTTGATCCATCATGATGAAGATCAGGTCAAACACCTGGAACGAATTGATGAAGGACATGACCAAGACAAAGAACAAGCTAGGCGTGAGCAGAGGAAGTGTAATTCGGAAAAACTTATACAGCGTCCCCGCTCCGTCAAGCGAAGCCGCTTCATAATAGCTGCCGGAGATGCCCTGCAGACCGGACAGCAGAATGACGGCATTGTATCCGATGCTGCTCCAGACACTGACAAGCACGATGGAGAACAAGGCGAATCGCTCATCGAACAGCCAGTTGGGCTGCGGAAGGTTCATGACGCCCAGCACATGGTTGATCAATCCGAATTCGGAGTTGTATAACCATTTCCATACCATGCCGACCGCGATCGGCATGGTGATCACGGGAATGAAATAGAGGGTGCGGTAGAAGACCATGCCTTTGATCTTCTGGTTCAAGAGCACGGCCAGCACCGTTGCGAGTGCAACGGATAATGGCACCGTACCGACCGTATACAGCATCGTGTTGAGCAAGGAACCGGTGAATTTGTCGTCCTTCATCAAATTTGCGAAGTTATCGAATCCGATGAATTGAGGTGAAGTTAATCCATCCCACGATGTAAACGACAGGAACAGAGATGCTGCGGAAGGTGCCATATAGAACAGACCGAGGCCCAGCACAACAGGAAGAATGAAGATATACCCCCAGACAGCTTCGTGTACGGCAAGTTTCCCAACTTTTCGCTTGGTTGTTGTTTTAGGAGGTTCTGTGGTCACGGTGATGGGAGAGCTCACAGGCTGCACCGTCCTTTCTTAATTTCCGTATTGGGCGTGGCCGCTTGTCATTTCGTTTCTGTCGCAAGGATCGCATTCATCTGTTCGCCGGCATTTTTCAGTGCTTCTTCAAACGATTTCTTTCCGAGGAAAGCCGCCTGAATTTCCTTGACTTCAGCGTCTTGCCACTCTGCCGTTTTCTGGGATACGGGATAAGGTACGGCGAACTCCAGGCTGTCCACGAACACCTGTAGATCAAGAGAAGGGATGGACTTCAGCCAGCCGCCCTCCGTGCCTTTGTATGCAGGCATCGAGAATCCAGATTCGGCGAGTAATTCCTGACCTTCCTTGCCGGAAAGAATCTGAATCAGCTCCCAGGATTCCTGCTCGACCTTCGTCTTGCCGTTGATGGCCCAGCTGAGTCCATGAACGATCGATGCCTTTTCCTTGCCGGCAGGAAGTTCAGCGACACCGAGTTTATCGCCGAGAAGCTTGTACAACTCGGGGGAGTTAACCGAAATCCCCGGGAACATAGCGGCCTTGCCGGAGCCGAACAATTGGCGGGACTTCGTTTCAAGCTGCTGCTGGGCGCTTGGGGAATAACCCTTTTCAATCAAGCTCTGCTCCCACTGGAAGGCCGATAGCGCTTCAGGTGTATCGAATCCAGATGATTTCTTATCGTCCGAGATGACGTATCCGCCCGCTTGAGCAATGAAGTTGTAGTATCCGATCTGGCTGTCGATCGGCGCGATGAAGCCATAAATGCCGTTCGATTTATCCGTCAGCTTGGCTGCGTTCTCCTCGACGGTTTGCCAGGTCCAGCTCTTGTCGGGATAAGGCAGACCTGCTTGGTCAAACAATTCTTTATTGTAAAAAAGTCCAACGGAATCCTGGAAGTAAGGGAGTCCGTGAAGTTTACCCTGATAGGTGTACATATCGACGAGCGCTTCGGTATAAACCGAGGTGTTCAGACCGCTTTGCTCAATTAGGGGAGACAGGTCTTTGATCAGACCGGAGGAGGCATAGGAATGAAAGTTAGGACCGTTCATCCAGTAGACGTCAGGACCGCTGTTGCCGGCGAGGCTGGTTTTCAGCTTGGTCCAATAATCGGCCCATGGGGTGTAAGTCACTTTCACTTCAACATTCGGGTGCTTCTCATTGAAAATTTTAATGGACTTGTCCAGCGTGTCCCGCACATTTTCGTCCCATAGAGCGACGCTGATGACCTTCTTGCCGTTTTCTCCTCCAGAGGCATTGCCGCCTCCGCAAGCAGACAGTAACGCGGTGAACACGAATAATACCGAAATCAGGACAGACATTCTTTTTTTCATCAGATAACCCTCCTTGAATTCACATGGTTTTTGATCAAGCGTGGTTGGTCGTACGGTTTGTTCGAAGTGAAGCGGACCCCATATGCGCCCCCTTTATGTAAGTGATGTAAAAAGCAATAGTTATTCCATAAGTCGAAAAAAGTTAACATCGATATGCTATCTTTCTTGACAGAACAACCAGCTTCTATTGCGAAAGATTATATAATCCCCTCGATTATTTTTCAAGACAGCGATTTCAAATCCATTTAAATTCTTTTTTTCACAATATGAGAGAATCAGCATGAGATCTAACGTTACATCTTATTTCGAGTAATGGAATAAGTTTTTATTCAGTTCTGGAACATGTTATAGTGATTCTATCCTCATTTTTCCGATACAGAAAGTCGCACTATGCGAAGAAACGATAGAGAGGTTGAGCTTGCTTGAACAATATGAAAAAAGGTGACCATAAGCTGATTCAGGCATTAAACCGGTCCAGGGTGCTGAACAAGATCCGCACAGAGGGACCCATATCCAGAATCGATCTGGCCAAAAAAAACAAGCTGAGTCCCTCCACGGTCGCCTCAGCCGTACAGGAACTCATCAAGGAAGGCTACGTTTCCGAGATTGGAACGGGCTCCTCCAGCGGAGGGAGAAAACCCATTCTGCTTAAATTCAATCCGGATAATCATCATTTGTTCGCTGTAGCGATAACGAATTCGGTTATGATGCTGGCCCGCATGAATCTGGAGGCGAAGGTGCTCCAGAAGGAAACGCATCCTCTAGCCGGACTCCAAGGAGAAGCCGTTATCGAGCGGCTGCTGAGCCTGATGGACAATTTCATGACAGGCCAAGAAGACTTAGAGCGGTGTGTCGGGATTTCCGTTACCGTGCCGGGTATTGTGAGTGATAGTCAGGGCATGGTGCACTATAACACGAAACTTCGCATGACCGATGTTCCGTTGAAACGGATTATTGAAGAACGCTATGGACTGCGCACCTGGGTGGAGAACGATATGAATTCCGTTGTACTGGCTGAACGCCGATTTGGCGATTACGCATTTGCGAACCTGATTTATATCTCCATTGGCGACGGGCTTGGTTCCGGTATTTTAATTAACGATCATCTCCTAAGGGGCAAGCATGGCGGTGCCGGCGAATTCGGGCATACGAGCGTAAACCGCAGCGGCATCCGCTGCGAATGCGGCAATGTAGGCTGCCTCGACAGTTACATCAGCTGGATGGCCGTGTATTCGCGAATTATAACGGCAATTGCAACGGGGAGACCGACGCTAATCCAGGAGCTCAGCGGGGGAGATTACAGTAAAATTGTTCCGTCCGTATTCAAGGAAGCTCTTCGCAGAGGGGACAGGCTGGCGAGGGATCTGAATGAGGAAGTGGCGGAGCTTCTGGGAGCAGCCATCGTCAATCTGGTCAATATGTTTAATCCCGAAGCGCTAATCCTGGGCGGGGAAATGGCGCATGGAAATCCGAATTTGTTGGAAATGGTCCGCAGCTATATAGACCGGCATGCGCTGCCGATTCTGAAGGAGGACATGGTATTCGGTTTGGCCTCCCTTGGCGAGGAAGACAAGTTAATGGGTGCGGCCTCAGTCCTGCTGCAGGACTTGCTAGGTTTCTCGCTTACGGAATAATGGATTTGACAACGTTTCCACCTGCACGTTATCTTTGGTTAAATGCATATGCGGAAGGGGAGAAGTTGATTGGAGCAGTACATTCTGGCGCTTGACCAAGGAACAACAAGCTCGCGGGCGATCCTGTTCAACAAGGAAGGAGAAATCGTACACTCGGCTCATAAGGAGTTTCCGCAGTATTTTCCCAAGCCGGGCTGGGTGGAGCAGAATGCCAATGAAATATGGGGCTCCATTCTTGCGGTCATCGCGACATGCTTATCCGAAGCGGGCGTGAAGGCGGATCAGATTGCCGGAATCGGAATTACGAATCAGCGGGAGACGGCCGTGGTTTGGGATCGGAATAGTGGCGAACCGATATACCACGCCATTGTCTGGCAATCCCGCCAGACGGCGGGCATCTGCGAGGAGCTGATTGCCGCCGGACATGACGGGATGGTTCGGGAGAAGACCGGACTTTTGATTGATCCTTATTTCTCGGGAACGAAGATCAAATGGATCCTCGATCATGTAGACGGTGCCCGTGAGCGGGCCGAGCGCGGAGACATTATATTCGGAACCATCGATACCTGGCTGATCTGGAAGCTGTCCGGAGGCCAGGCGCACGTGACCGATTATTCCAACGCATCGCGAACGATGCTCTACAACATTCATGAATTGAAATGGGATGAGGAGCTCCTGCAACTCCTAGATATCCCCATGGCCATGCTGCCCGAAGTCAGGCCTTCTTCCGAGGTATATTCCAATACCGTTTCCTATCATTTCTTCGGTCGCGAGGTTCCAATTGCCGGAGCAGCCGGCGATCAGCAGGCGGCGCTATTTGGGCAGACCTGCTTCTCGGAAGGCATGGTGAAGACGACCTACGGAACCGGCAGCTTTATGCTAATGAACACCGGCGACCAGCCCGTAAAATCCGAGCATGGGCTGATCACCACGATCGCCTGGGGACTGGATGGCGGCGTACAGTATGCGCTTGAGGGCAGTGTGTTCGTGGCCGGCTCGGCGATCCAGTGGCTGCGCGACGGTCTTCGGATGTTCCGCGAGGCGAAGGACAGTGAGCCCTATGCGCGTCGGGTCAACTCAACAGATGGCGTGTACGTGGTGCCAGCTTTTGTCGGACTCGGCAGTCCATACTGGAACAGCGATGTCCGGGGGGCCGTATTCGGCCTGACGCGAGGCACGTCGAAGGAGCATTTCATCCGTGCAACCCTGGAGTCGCTTGCGTATCAAACTCGGGATGTCCTATCCGTGATGGAAGAAGATTCCGGCTATGGCATCACATCCCTGCGGGTGGATGGAGGGGCTGTATCCAACACGTTTCTCATGGAATTCCAAAGCGACATCCTGAATGTTCCGGTGGAACAGCCGAACATTACGGAGACAACGGCACTCGGTGCCGCTTACCTGGCGGGGCTCGCTGTCGGCTTCTGGAAGGATCAGGAGGAAATCTGCAGCAAATGGAGCATGGGGCAAAGCTTCAAGCCAACCATGGAGGAAGACGTAAGGGAGCAATTATACAGCGGCTGGAAAAAAGCCGTTTATGCGGCAATGGCTTTTCATTAGCATTTTCTATGGTATAATGATCATTAAGTGAATACATGTCTGGAGACTTGGAGAGACCACTAGGCGCGGAATACCTCATGATATGGGGTTTGTTACTGCGCGTTTCGTGGTCTCTTTTTTGCTGTCTTTTTGCATTGGAGGTAACGATAGATAAAAACAGGGTAAATCATACTGGGAGGGATTCATTGTGAAGCAGGTACAGTCGTTTTCAAGTTTGGAGCGCAGGCATCGATTTCAAGAAATTGCAGAGGCAACCTTTGATCTGATCGTAATCGGCGGAGGCATAACCGGTGCGGGGATTGCGCTGGATGCGGTCACCCGCGGGATGTCGGTTTTGTTGGTAGAAATGCAGGATTTTGCCGCAGGAACGAGCAGCCGTTCGACCAAGCTGGTGCATGGCGGACTGCGGTACTTGAAGCAGTTTGAAGTTGGCATGGTGGCCGAAGTTGGCAAAGAACGGGCTGTTGTGTATGAGAATGGGCCGCATGTTACCACGCCGGAGTGGATGCTCCTGCCGATACACCGGGGTGGCACCTTTGGGAGGTTCAGCACCTCTATCGGGCTGATGGTGTATGATTTCCTGGCCGGCGTAAAGCGGGGAGAACGGCGTTCCATGCTGTCTGCATCCGAGACACTGAAGCGGGAGCCGCTTCTGAAGCAGGAGGGTCTTAAGGGCGGTGGTTATTATGTGGAATATCGGACGGACGATGCCAGGCTGACGCTGGAGGTCATGAAGGAGGCAGCCGCCAGAGGGGCGGTTCTGTTCAATTACGCGAAGGCCGAATCGTTGAATTATGATGCGAATGGACGAATCATCGGTATCACCGTGCGGGATATGCTGGGTGGCGGGACCAAGTCCGTAACCGGAGCCAAAATCGTAAATGCCGCAGGGCCCTGGGTGGATCAGGTGCGCGAAATGGATAAGTCCAAGAAGGGGAAAATGCTTCAGCTGACCAAAGGGGTTCATCTGGTCATCGATCAATCCAAGTTTCCGCTTCGTCAAGCGGTGTACTTCGATACACCTGACGGCCGAATGGTGTTTGCTATTCCCCGCGACGGGAAGACCTACGTAGGCACCACCGACACGGTCTACAAGGCCGATCCCGTACGTCCCTTGATCACGGTGGAGGACCGGGATTATATATTGAAAGCCATTCATTACATGTTCCCTGGCGTGAAGCTAAACCCGGCAGACGTTGAATCGGGATGGGCGGGAATCCGGCCCCTGATTCTGGAGGAAGGCAAAAGCCCGTCCGAAATTTCACGAAAGGATGAAATTTGGGAGTCCCCGTCTGGCCTGATTACCATTGCCGGAGGGAAGCTGACCGGCTATCGCAAAATGGCCGGCACCGTCGTCGACCTGGTTGCGAGACGGATCCAAGAAAGCGGCGGGAAAGTGTATGGTGCCTGCGTAACGAAGAATCTGCCTATTTCCGGCGGTGAGGTTGGCGGCTCGGCCCAATTCCCTGATTTTGTCCGCAAGCAGGCGGAGATCGGCGCCGCGCAAGGAATTGACCGTAAGCTCGCCGAGCAGTGGGCGCGAACGTACGGCTCCAACGTGTCGGAATTGTTCCGCTTGGCCAAGGAGGGCTCCGAACAGGCGGAAGCAGCGGCGCTTCCGGTATCGGTGCTGGTTCCTCTGATGTATGCGATTCAGCATGAGATGGCAGCGAAGCCGGCCGACTTTTTTATCCGTCGCACGGGTTCCCTATTATTTCATATCGATTGGACGAGAAAATGGAAGCTGCCTGTGATCGATTATATGGCTACGGTACTGGGTTGGAGCGAGCAGCAGACACTCGAATACACGAAGGAACTGGATGAGGAGTTGGTCTCGGCCACACAGCCTGCAGCAAGCGATCAATCGGCCCCGGCTCCAATATTGCAAAACTCCTCTAAAACGAAACTTACGTCTTAACCGGCATGTAATTTTAAACAAACGGGGGGAGGGGGGAGCGGATGACTCTGATGACTATCCCTCCTCAAATATAGAAGTTAAGGGCATTGGTATGATAATCTATATACGTTCACACTTGAAAGGAGAGATGACCCGATGAACCACCAAGCGTATGAAGGATCATATCACGGAGAGCGCGCGGTTTGGCTCCAGCACGGCCCTTACGAAGCGGCGATATTGCCCGAAATCGGAGGCAATCTCATCGCTTTTAGGGATAACGAAAGCGGTTACCGGTTCCTCCGCGAACCGGAAGCAGGCGAGATGGAAGCATTCAAATCCAATCCGGGCGTTCACGGCATTCCTGTTCTCTTTCCGCCTAACCGTTATGAGGACGGCCGGTTTCCATGGAATGGACAAACCTATCAGTTCCCAATCAATGAAGAAGAGACGGGCAACCACCTCCATGGCTTTTTACATACGATTCCCTGGAGTGTGGAGGAGTATGGCAGCAGCGAGGCTGAAAGCTACGTGGTAGTTTCGGTCACCATTGATGAGAATCATCCCGTGTATGCCATGCTTCCGCACCAGTTCACCTTCCGGCTTCGCTACACGCTGAATCAGGATGGATTGGCCCAGCATGTGTTTATCCGTAATCTGGGTACCGGCAGCATGCCGTGCCTACTAGCCTTCCACACGGCGATCAACGCTCCGTTTGCACCCGGGAGCACGGCGGATGACTGCGTCGTGAGAATTACCATGGGCGAGCGGTGGGAAATGAGTGAGCGGATGCTGCCGACTGGCAAGTTCCAGACTCTGACGCCAGAAGAAGAACTGCTTCGGACAAGCGGCGTAAATCCTTATTTCGATTCGATGGACAACCATTACACGGCCGTTCCGCAAAATGGCAGAAACCGCATGGAATTGACGGATACCAAGCTTGGTAAAACGTTCGTTTATGATGTCGGCAATTCGTATAAGCAGTGGATGGTATGGAACAACAAGGCATCCCGGAAGTTCTTCTGTCCCGAGCCACAGATCAATCTGGTGAATGCACCGAACGTGGACTTGCCGGCTGACGATATCGGCTTGTTCGGTTTGGCTCCGGGCGAAATTTGGGAAGCAACCTCCAGGCTGTATCTTAAGGATTAAGGATTAGTCTAGGCTTTTCCCTGAAAAAAAGCGTATGGATTGCCGCACCCGAATACACAGGGCGTTTACAATCCATACGCTTTATATTTATAGGACTCCTTCTTCAACTGCCAGCCGAAGAAAAAGGGGTTTGTTCTTGTTTACGGCGGCGACTGCGTTTCAAGCGATCCGGAATGACAAAAAAGGCGGCATACATAAGGATAAACAGCGCGAGTGCGATGAGCTCCTCAACGAGGATGTATACGGGATGCGGTCCCAGCAGGTCTAGCAGCGAAGCCGTGTCCGGCTTGTGCATCAGGAACATATAATTCGAGCCGACAGCGAGGTTGACCAGACCGACAACGACTGCG
The DNA here is from genome assembly GCF_052115765.1 of Paenibacillus sp. 2KB_20. Lineage (NCBI taxonomy): Bacteria > Bacillati > Bacillota > Bacilli > Caryophanales > Paenibacillaceae > Paenibacillus > Paenibacillus sp. 2KB_20. Next base: position 207,605 of record NZ_JBFRHH010000007.1, read on the forward strand.
GATACGTTCAGGAAGACCATCGTCCAGGCAATGGATTTCCAGGTTGGACGGTATCCTCGAACCCATGTCATGTACAACGCCGTCAATATGATCGCGATATGGACAACGAAGAAATGAAAGAACCGGAAGTGGGGAAAAGGGTAACCCAGATTGGGGGTTAATATAGCTTGCAAGGCCCCTCCAATTCCGGCAAAGTAAACTAACGGATATAGACGGCGTTCATCCGTAAGCAGGATGGCGATGGAGAGAAACAGGGTCAAACTGCACAATTCCAATGGAAGCGAAGTGGCAGGGTCCCATATTCCCGTTGACGCATACCAGATATGAAGGGAGGCTTCGGGTAACGAAAGTGCAGCAAGCAGCCCCCATCTCACGGTCTTGTGTAAAGAAGGCTTGGAGGCGATTGTAGTCCTGAACAGGTACAACAGCGAGCCAAGGGCGATAAATACCATAATGGCTATCCAATGTTCAATGGAGAAAGCAGTAAAAACTTTCGGATATTTCGGATCAAAATAGGGACTGATGCGCAATCATCCTCTCTATGTTCATAAGCCTTTAATTTGATATTACCATAATATGGGGCAAGTTAGGGGTAGGATCATACCATTGCATCCCTATCGATCCTCAGGTACAACCAGACCAGAATACATACATTTAAGTAGGTAAGCAAGGTGAAAATCATACCGTTATAGATTATGACGATGGAAGAGAGGTGTATTGATTGTGAGTAAACGACAGGGAACCAAACGTTATGCATTTCTCCTGCTTAGCTTAGTGCTGATCTTCAGCTTAAGCGGGCTTGTTCTTCCCGGAGAGGTCGAAGCAGCCAGCTCGAAGTACAAAAAGTTTTTCGATATCAGTAAAAAGGGCGCTCCTATTCCTGGTTACTCCGGGACCAAGGAGTGGATTCCGCAAGGACTGGCTCTCGTTCCGAGCAAGAACTGGATTATTATCTCGCATTATTGGGGCAATAAGGACAACAATCAAGCCAGCAGCATCTCGATTACAAGCAGCAAAACCAGCAAACGTATCAAAACACTCTATTTGTATGAGAGCGGCAGCAAAAAGCATACCGGGCATGTCGGAGGGCTTGCGGTTAGCAAAAATCATCTGTGGGTAGCGTCCGGCAAAAATGTGTACAAAATTCCGCTGAGTACAATTAGCAGCAAGAAAGATTACAGCAATATTGTCATGACTCCATATGCGCTCGGCCATAAAGCATCCTATGCCACGTATTCAGACGGCATTCTATGGATTGGCGAATATATGGATGGTGAGGATCAAGGAGGCAAACAGTGTGCGCCGGGACCTAAGGGCAAACTGCGAGGTTATCCATTGACCTCCAGCGACGGTTTCCCGTCGAATCGGAAGGCGACCTATATATGGATTACACCTGACCGTATACAAGGGGCGGTCGTGACGAAATCACGCGTTGTGTACAGCCAATCCTGCGGCCGCAACAATGCAAGCAAATTGCTCATATATACTCGTGGAGCAAAGGGAAAGGCTGCGGCTACGCCGCTGACGATGCCTCCGATGTCCGAGAATATTGCGATGAGGGGTAATGATCTGTACGTTCTGTTTGAATCCGGTGCACGGAAGTACAGAAACGGTGCAATGCCGCTGAAGCATCTGTACATCGTCAATGCTAAAAAACTGAAGCTTTAACCCTGTAAACCAAAAGATCCCGCTTCCGGTTAACGGATACGGGATCTTCTGTGTTTGACGCCTGATACTGAAGAGAGCGCTGCTCTCAAACAGGCTGTTTTACTTCAGCGACAAGGCGCTTGAGTGACTCTTGCTTCCATCTCGGAATCCGAAGATGTTTGGCAGAAGGTGCCTTCTCCCCAAAGTAAACGATGCCTTGTTCTACCGTCGTGATTTTGTCTACGTTAACGTAGCAGTTTCCGCCGACATGATAGAACTGTTTACCGGAGAGCAGGGATGCGATTTTTTCGGCAGTCATTCTCTTTTTAATGTTATAGTTTCTGCCGTGAAAGCTGACCAAACCGTGCGATCCGGTTTTAAAGAACAGAATGTCTGTCTCCACCACGAAGTCCTCATACATGTTGCGGGATTCCGATACGTGCTTCATCATTCTGCTTCCCCCTTTTCCAAGATCAACATTTGATAACGCTTACATTCTAACATGTTTTCCCTGGGGTTTAAAGAACTTTTTATTTCGAATTAAAAAAAGCCCATACCTCAAGGGTAGGGGCTTGGACTAATATTTATGGTGCAGCAGGTGCTTCCGGTGTTTCCTTTGCAGGATCTGCTGGCGTTTTAGCCGGTGTTTCTTCCAGCGTATTGGTGATGGTTGCTTTATCCTTCAGTTCTTGAATATAAGCCGTGGATTCGGAATAAACCTTCTGGTTCTCAAGCTGACTGCGAATTTCTTCCTTCTTATCTTCCAGGGTAGGGTTCGTGGCTGCTTTACGATCGGTAACCTTGATGATGTGGTAACCGAAGGAGCTCTTCACAGGCTCGCTGATCTCTCCCTTCTTCAATTTGAACGCTGCTTCTTCAAATGCAGGGTCCATCTGGCCGCGTCCGAAGAAGTCCAGGTCGCCGCCGGTTTCCTTCGTAGCATCTTGGTTCTTCTCTTTGGCAATCGCTGCAAAGTCGGCGCCTTCCTTCAGCTGCTTCTCGATGGCTTCGGCTTCTTCCTTGGTCTCGACCAGGATGTGGGATGCGCGAACTTGCTCAGGCGTAGCGAAGCTTTCTTTGTTTTGGTCGTAAATTTCTTTAATTTCTTCATCGGTGACTTTGATTTTGTCGGCCATCAGTTTTTTGAGCTCGACCTGGGTTTTGGTTTGCTCTTTCAGGTCATCGAGCGTCATGCCGCTTTGCTGAAGGGCACTATTGAATTGATCCTCGGACGGGAAACTTCCCTTCAAGGTATCCACTTCTTTATTGACGTCAGCATCGGTCACCGTAATGGATTTCTTCTTCAACTCCTGCTGAATCAATTCCTCTGTGATCATGGAATTGAGTGTTTGTTTACCGCCTGCGCTGACAAGCTCGTTGTATAGATTATCCTTGGTAATGTTAACGTCATTGACTTTAGCTATAGCTTCATTGCCGGATCCCTTGGCAAACGGAGGGACAATCAGGACGACGATTAACGCTGCCGCCAATACCAGCGAAGCGATCATCCAACCTTTGCTTCCGTTGCCGCCGCCACCTGCAGGGGACTGTTCATCGTTAAGCGGTTGATCCCCTGCTGGATGCATGAGTGCAGGCTGTTCGTTCTCATCCTTGTGAAGCTCGATCGACTCAGGATAGGTTGAATCTATTCTTTCTTCTTCATTAGACAAGCTGCCCGGATCTTGTTGGTTATTCTCTTTCTCTTGGGCTTGTCCTAGTTCATCCTCGGGTTGCCCCGGATGGTTTGGCTGCAAATCGTTATCTTTCATTTAATGATTGACTCCCTTCGACTGCATGTAATAATGAGTTGGTTCATTCTTTAATCACTTTACCAGATAAGCCAAGGGTTTACCTTAAGAAAAAATAAAAATTGTAAAGATAATCGAAAAAGTTGGAGCTGGGCCTACAGGATCAGCATTCCCGCTATACCGCATATAATTCCAAGCAGGATCACGGCAGCAACAACAAACCACATGACGTTCCTCGGGAATGAGCGTCTCACCATGAGAAGAGATGGAAGACTGATGGCCGGCAGGGTCAGAAGCAGCGCTGCGGCCGGGCCCCCTCCGAGGCCCGCGGCCATAAAGGCCTGAATGATCGGGATTTCCGCTGCGGTTGGAATGACAAACAGCATTCCCATCACGGAGAAGAAAATGACGGCCAGCAGCGTGTTTCCAGCAGCAGCTCCCAAATGAGGGAACATCCACACTTGCAGGGCGCCAAGGAGAAGCACAGCGATAAAATAAGCCGGTACCACCCGAATAATCATATGACCGATGCTGGCGAACCAGCGTTTCCACAGTGGACGTTCATCGAGTTGTTCAGTGCTCTCTGGCGCGTCAATCTCTACTGGATTCGCCTCTTTGGCAAAGCGGTTAGCCAGATAACTGACGCCAAAGGTCAGAATGATGCCGAAGATCAAACGCAGCGCGGTGAATTTCCATGACAAAACAAACGTCATAAACACGAGTGTCGCCGGATTGATGGTCGGGTTACCGATCCAGAACGCGAGGGCGGAGCCTACGGACACCTTTTTCTTGCGCAGACCGATCGCGATCGGTGCTGCGCAGCAGGAACACATCATGCCCGGAATGGAGGCGATTCCTCCAATCGCCGTGCTGCCGAAGGTGGTTTTGCCAAGTACGCGGAGCAGCCACTGGGAGGGCAGCAGCGACTGGATCAAGGTCCCGAGCAGGATACCGAGCACCGCCGCTTTCCAAACTGCTTTAAAATACGTGACCGCATATTCCCAGGCTGCTTGCCAAGATGGCGCGGCATTGCCCGGGTCCAGGCCTAATATGGAAGAGCCAATGCTGTGCTCCATAATAGCTTTGAGCGCTTTATCGTAATAAGGCCACCATTTTACGTAGGTTAGCCCTGTTGCTGCAATGATGATGAAGATGGTGATGAACCAGATGGTTCTTCTGCGATCCGAATGATCAAAGGCCATTCTGCCGTCGCTTGAGTGATTCATGATCTATATTCCCCCGATGCGTTGTGAAATGATTTACATATCCAATCAATTAGTATATCACATTGTGGAAGAACGAAGGAAGATATTCCCGGTAATTGCAAGAAATAGGAAGACCATTAGACTTGGAGCAGCCGATTTCTTATAATATAGATATTGTGTGTGATCACAAGTGTTAGTAAACGGACAAATATCAGATTATCCCCGGGGTAGATGAGACGTTTTTTATGCATCCACGCCGGGGTTGTTGCATGTGTTTTGTTAAAATTAACTCTTAAGACGAAGGGAAGACCCGTTATGAGTCAATCGGAGAAAATAAAATTAACCTCGTATTCCTCTAAAGGAGGATGCGGATGCAAGATCGGACCTGCGGACCTGGCACAGGTCATTCGCAAGCTCCCGCAAGCCGAGCCGAATCCCAATTTATTGGTTGGTTTGGATACAAGTGATGATGCTGGCGTATACCGCCTCACGGATGAGTTGGCTATGGTTCAGACCGTCGATTTTTTTACGCCGATTGTGGATGATCCCTATGATTTTGGACAAGTGGCTGCAGCGAATGCCATCAGCGATATTTATGCCATGGGAGGCAAGCCGTTGACTGCCTTGAATATCGTGGCATTTCCGATCTCAACGCTGGACAAGCAGGTATTGACGGATATTTTGAGAGGCGCGGGGGATAAATTGAAGGAAGCGGGGGTAACCCTGGTTGGCGGGCACTCCATCGATGATAAAGAACCAAAATTCGGCCTTGCCGTTACAGGTACTGTCCATCCGGACAGAGTAAGGACCAATGCCGGTGCTAAGCCAGGCGATGCATTGATTTTGACCAAGCCAATCGGCGTGGGTATCCTGACGAGTTCCATCAAGAAAGATCTGTTAAGCGATGAGGAGATTCGCCGAGTTACCGCCGTGATGGCGGCATTGAACAAAACGGCAGCCGAGCTCATGGAACCTTATGAGGTGCATGCGTGCACGGATGTGACTGGTTTCGGTCTCCTTGGCCATGCGCTTGAAATGGCGAAAGGAAGCGGCACGGGGATCCGAATTTCTAAACCTTCTGTTCCCATTCTGGAGCGGGTTCGAGAGATGGCCGATGGTGGTGTTATTCCAGGCGGTACAAAAAACAACTATGATCACGTGAAGGACGACGTGGATTTCCCGGACAGCATGGACCAGATTGATAAGTGGATATTGTGCGATGCCGTTACTTCAGGAGGACTCCTCATTGCGGTTGATGGCTCGCAGGCCGATCAGCTTCTGTCAGAGCTTCGCCATGCAGGTCTGGAAGCAGGAAGAATCGGTGAGGTCGTGGATAACCATCCGAATCGCATTGTCGTTGAGTTATAAAGGGAATCGGGTTTTGTATCAATAAAGGAGCGAACAGACATGTTTCAAGACATCACCGTAAAAGAATTAATGGAACTGCAAAGCAAGAAGAAGATTACTTTGATTGATGTCCGTTCCCCTTCGGAGTACAGGGATTCCACCATTCCGGGAAGTCTGAACATTCCGGTCTTCAATGATGAAGAACGGGCGGAGATCGGGACGATTTATAAACAGGTGAGCGTGGATGCGGCTAAAGAGCGTGGACTTGCCATTATGTCGGCCAAGCTCCCGAGCTTTGTAAAGCAATTCAAGGAGATCGAAGGGGATAAGGCGGTCTATTGCTGGCGGGGCGGCATGCGCAGCCGGACCGCCGCAACCGTTCTCTCTTTAATGGATATCCATGTCAACCGGATTACGGGCGGGATTAAGGCTTACCGGAAGTATGTGCTGGATACGCTGGAGCATAAGAGTCTGGACGCAGAAGCATTTGTCCTTCATGGATTGACAGGCACAGGCAAGACCGCAGTGCTTAAACAGCTTCAGCAGGAAGGCTACCCGGTCGTGGATCTGGAAGGGCTGGCAGGACATCGCGGCTCGATCTTTGGACATATCGGTCTCCAGGCGAATAATCAGAAGACGTTTGATTCGGGATTGGTTGAGCGGCTGAAGCAACTGGAATCTGCGCCGTATTTGTTATTTGAGGCGGAGAGCAAACGGATCGGCAAAATTGCCGTTCCCGATTTCCTGATGAAGAAGAAGGAGTCGGGGGTAGCCATCGTGTTGGAACTGCCGATGGCGGAACGTGTTCGCCAGATCCTGGAGGATTACAACCCTGCCGCTTTTAAAGAGCAATATTTGGCGGCCTTTCAATTAATCAAAAACAGGATCCACACACCTATCGCCGCGGAAATCGGCAAGTCGTTGGAAGAGGGTCGATTTGCTCAGGGAATACAGCTGCTGCTCGAGCATTATTATGATCCCAAGTATAATCACTCTTTCAGTCAATATGAGGGAAGCACGCCTATCGTTGTCGCGGTGGACCGGGTGGAAGAAGCTGTGGATGCGGTAAAAGATATATTGCGGAATCAAATGCTGCAGAAGACAGGCGCGTAAGATAACAAAACAAAAGCTAATTTGACGAAGCAATTCACGATCTATGCGCTGCGTTGGCATGGACTGCCTTTATTGTGAGCTGGTTATATTATTCAACCAGAACTGAAAGATCGCCCCTGAAGTATGAGCGGATACAACCGTACCGCTTATACTAAGGGGCGATTTTTTTGGCAAAGGCATTCTCTTTAAATGGAGGATAAAGCTTCGGATATAGGAGTATCTCCTGAAATCAAATCGAAGGAACGACGGAAGGTATTTTCTTCATCCAAAGATAACAGAATCGTTCGTGCTACATCCTCGCGCGGAATTGATCCGCCCTGGATATCCACCGCAGCGGTAATACGACCGGTACCGGGTCTATTTGTAAGTCCTCCTGGACGAATGATGGTGTACGTGAGGCTGCTCTGACGAAGCATGCGATCCGCGTAATGCTTGGCGGCATAATACGGTTTGATCTCCTCATTCCAAAATTCCCGATGATGGGCTTGAAGCGCACTTACCATCACAAAACGCGAAACAGATGCCTGCTCGGCGGCTTCGATCATTTTTGCGGCTCCGTCCAGATCGATTAACAGGGTTTTGTCGTATCCGGTAGCTCCGCCTGAGCCGGCAGCGAATACCACCGCCTGGCAATTCTTCGCCGCATCAGCAAGCTCCTCGACCGATCCTTCCAAGTTCGCAAGAACACATTCTATTCCGGCAGCTTGATATGGGGCGGCCTGTTCCTCTTTTCGTACCATTGCTCTCACGGTATATCTTTCATGGTCTTGCAACAGATGTGTAAGCTGTTTGCCGATTTGGCCGTTGGCACCGACAACGAGAATCTTCATGTGGACATGCTCCTTTACGGTAAAAATTTCCTTGAAAGAGTAATCATTGCGACTTTGACATAGACTACGGGATATTTCATGTATATCCCAAATGTACTTTCCTTTATCTCGGGAAAATGATATTATCTTGTTTTCACCAATGGACACGGGTTCGAAACAAAGGCAAAGGAGAAAAGAGAGTTGAGCGGACAGAAGCTACACCCGACTTCAGGAAGACAACGCTGGATTTTTCTCATATCGATGATCAGCCTCATAGGATTTGTCACGCTGGCAGCTTTGGTAAAGCGGCAAGGCCTGGAAACGTTTGACATGGCGATCATAACAACGGTACAAGCCTGGGAGCAGCCGCTTATCACGGATATCGCCATCGGGCTGTCGTTTATAGGTTCTATCGGACCGGTGATTATGTTATGTCTGATTGTAATCGCCGTGCTATATTGGGTACTGGGGCACCGCGTGGAGATCCTTCTCCTTATTGTGGTCGTCTTCGGTTCATCTATTCTGAATGTATTATTAAAATGGGTCTTTCAACGGGCAAGGCCTGACATCCACCGCTTAATTGAAATTACGGGATATAGTTATCCCAGCGGACATTCCATGGCTGCCTTCTCGTTCTACAGCGTGCTCGCATACTTGCTGTGGAGACATATCGACAGCAGGGCGGGGAGAGGGACTTTAATATCCATCTCCGTCGTCATGATTCTGGGCATCGGACTAAGCAGAGTCTATCTTGGGGTCCATTATCCAAGCGATATTCTTGGCGGATATTTGGCTGCTTGCGCTTGGCTTGGATTTCTGGTCCGATCTTACGAGAAGAGGATGGGGAAGCGGGCCAACCCGGAAGATAGGATTGGATCAGAAACTGCATAACATTGGAAGCGCAAGGGTAATTCATGTAATAGCGGTTCAAACGGAGGAGTATGTATCATGGTGTGTATCCATAGATGTGAAATTGGGTTCGGTAAGGAGGGCTGTCTGTGGCGTTTGGAGCAAGAATGTTCAAAACCGGCTTAGCCGTGACGCTGGCTCTTTATTTAGCCATGCTCTTTGACTTTAAATCCCCTGTTGTTGCCGCCATAGCCGCGATTTTTGCGATGCAGCCATCCATATACAGGTCGTGGAGATATTTCCTGGACCAGCTGCAGACCAGTACGCTCGGTGCGATTCTGGCGATGCTCGGAGGATACTTTTTATCGAATCAGCCTATTTCCGTCGGTTTGGTGTGTGTTTTAGTGATTATGATTTGTATGAAGCTGAATATGGGTGAGACCATCGGACTTACGCTCGTCACGGTAATATCTGTGATGGAAGCTTCAGGTCAATGGGATTTTGCACTCAATCGCTTTATTCTGACGATTATCGGTATCATATCTGCATTTCTTATCAATATTCTTGTGTTTCCCCCGAAACCCAAGGAACAGTACATCACGCGGATTCATATTGTATTTGGCAAAATGTCACTTCTGCTGCGCACGGCCATCTCTCATGAAATGAAGGATTCGGTGTATCGTGCGGAGAAGAAGGAGCTGGAATCGGCGATCAAATCGTTGTCCGACAAATACAATTTGTTTGAGGAAGAGCAGAGGAAGCTAAAGCGGGCCAAGTACAGTCAAGCAAGGCAGCTAGTGGTGTATAAGCAACTGCTCCAATCCCTTCGTAAGGGGTATGAAGTGCTGGATGCGGTGGAGAACCACTATTTTCAGGCGGAACGATCCGAAGAAATCGACGAGAAGTTTGATCATAATCTAGAGCGGTTAATGAAGTACCATGAGCATATCTTGTGGAAATTCGAAGATAAACTGAAACCGAATGAGGACGAAGCTGAGACTATGGCGGAGAACAATGAAGCGTTTATGGAGCAGGTGATGTGCGGGCCAGGCGCCAATGCCGGGGGGCTTCGGCTGTCAGTGGTGGCTGCCTCCATGTATGATTACGGATATCAGCTTGACCGGCTGAACCGTGTGGCGGATCATATCAGCCGCGTTGCGGATGATAAAGAGCAGGATGAAGCTTTGTTCTCGTGGCTGCGTAAATAAGTGACGTTCACCATGAGGGTGCCGATCAAGATGCCATATTTGATCGGCTGTTTTCATGCACCAGGATTTATGATGATTTCTCTTGGCAGTGAGCTTTGGGAATGGTATTGTATATAAACGCAAAAAAAACCGCCCGGTGGGTCGGTTCTGGAATTCGATGTTGAATTATACGGGGCTCATTGTTATAATTAGCAATGATTTGTCATTAAAATTGGAATTCGTGGTTAGAATATCACAATTGTATTATAACACAGGCAACTTGCGCTGTCAACCAGTATATTAGGGGGATGAACAAATGGCTATCAGCGAACAGGATTGGAAAGAAGAACAGGCACGGGTAACGGAAGTGACAACGAAAATCGGTAATAAAATATCTCAGCTGGAAGCGAGCGTTGGAGATATCCGTGAAGTCGTTATTGATATGCGGAAAGACTTTTGGGACGAAGTAACGGTCAACTTCAGCAACCCGGACGATTTGGGTGAAACGTCCACCAACCTGAGACAGCAGTCGCAGGTGCTCGCGGAACGTGAGCATGCTCATCTGCAATCCAGCAAGCTGCTTAAAAAGTATAGAAAACTTGTGGAATCCCCTTACTTTGGACGCATTGATTTTCAAGAGGATGGGACCACGGAGACGGAAACCATTTATTTGGGGACAGGATCTTTTTTGGATGAACATATGGAGACGTTTCTGGTTTACGACTGGCGGGCTCCGATATCAAGCTTGTATTATGACGGGGCACCCGGTCCGACCCAATATGAAACGCCTTCGGGTACGGTCAAAGGCGAAATGCTGCTTAAGCGCCAATTCGTCATCCATGACGGCGAGATCAAGGTATTGTTTGATACCGGTGTAACAATCGGGGATGAGCTGCTCCAGCAGGTGCTCAGCCATAGCGCGGATGATCGGATGAAGAGCATCGTAGCTACAATTCAAAAGGAACAGAATGCCGTCATCCGAAACGACAAAACCCGCATGCTGATCGTTCAGGGGGCTGCTGGCAGCGGCAAAACCTCAGCGGCACTGCAGCGAGTGGCCTATCTGTTGTATAAGTACCGGGAGACGCTTCGGGCCGATCAGATGATTCTGTTCTCACCGAACCCGCTGTTCAACAGTTATGTATCCACGGTGCTTCCGGAGCTTGGCGAGGACAATATGCAGCAGACGACCTTTCAGTCTTATCTGGAGCATCGGCTCGGCAAAGAGTTTGAGCTAGAAGACGTGTTCACGCAGACGGAAACCCTGCTGAATGCGGACGATTCGCCGCGTTACCGGGCACGGCTTCAGAGTATATCCTATAAATCCTCGGGTGCTTATCTGGACACCATCAGACGATACAAGGAGCTGCTGGAACAGGACGGGATGCTCTTTAAGCCGGTCGTATTTCAAGGTAAGGTTATCGTTAGCTCCGACGAAATGTCCGCGCAGTTCTATGGTTATGATGCGGCGGTTAAGCTTGCTGGCCGTATCGACCTCATGAAAGAGTGGATGCTGAAACGCCTGTCGGAGTTTGCTCAGAGCGAAAAAGACGCCCCGTGGGTGGAGGAGCAAATCCAGCTGCTGGATACGGAGGATTACCAACGGGCCTTTCAAACGATGAGACGTAAGCAAAACCGGAAGGCAGACACGTTTGACGATTTCGATAAGGAAAGGGACGTCCTTGCCAAAATGGTCATCAGCAATCGACTCAAGCCGGTCAGACGCTGGATCAAGCGGTTCCGTTATGTGGATGTGAAGGGCATGTATCGAAAACTATATACAGATGAATCGTTATTTCGCCGGGCGGCCGGAAATTTGGAGATGCTCCCTGATTATTGGGAAGAAATCTGCAATCTTACCGTTGCATCACTGGACAACAAATCGCTGTTGTATGAGGATGCGACTCCGTTCCTCTATCTGAAGGAGCTGCTTCAAGGTTTCCGCACGAACACGTCGATTCGACATGTCATTGTTGATGAAGTACAGGACTATTCCGGATTCCAGCTGGAATTCCTGAAGCGATTGTTCCCACGAGCGAAAATGACGGTGCTGGGAGACCTTAATCAAGCGATTTATGCACATGGAGAGGCACTCGGCAATCTCGAAAATCTGGTAAGTCTGTACGGCAATGAGGATACGGAGGTTATCAATCTGACGCAAAGCTACCGGTCCACGTATGAAATCGTTGATTTCACGCGGCAGATGATACCGGGCGGGGAGCGGATCGTTCCATTTAATCGAAGCGGCGAAGCTCCGCGTGTGGTTGCGGTGAACGATGAAAAACACCTGCATGCAGCGATTGTCTCTGATATCCGTGAACTTCATGAACAGGGATTCCAGTACGTCGCGGTGATCTGCCGGACAGAAGAGGAGAGTAGACGCGTACACGAGCAGTTGTCAGCAGATATACAAACACGATTAATTGCCAAAACCACTCCGGCTTTTGAGAAAGGAACGCTTGTCGTTCCTGCCTATTTGGCCAAGGGCGTGGAATTCGACGCGGTGATCATATACAACGGCTCTGAGGATGTGTACCATCGCGAAAGCGACCGCAAGCTGTTCTACACCGCATGTACGCGTGCCATGCACAAACTTCATGTGTATCATATCGGGGAAAAAAGCCATTTTATCCCGGATGAATATTAAATGAATAAAGGTCTGTCTGAGCCACGGCTTAGGCAGGCCTTTTTTTTTCATGATTGTTATATGAAATCCAAACATGTTTCATGGAAAAGGAAAAAAACGGAAACCTATTTAGGGCGAGATAGGGAGTATGCTTTATACCATAAGGAGGGAGTTATCCAATATTTATGATGATTTGACCGGTGATTAATAATTTTTTTCAATTATTTTCGGGAAAAGCGCTTTCTCGATCGCCTCGTCTATTCATTTTGGACACAAATTTGACGAAAAAAGGATTGGGGGTCTATTACTTATATCAAAGGTCGGGTGCTTGCGGATGAAGATAAAAACAAAATTAATTCTTTCGTCTACGATTCTTGCAACGGTTACGGCGGTTATCGTAATCATCGCGTTCATCACTTCGAATATGACGGAGAAGAGGTTCAGCAAGATTATTGAAGTGGATCAGAAGGTCATCTATAACCTGACGCAATTGGAGACCCTATTGACGGGTGTCTCTAATGATGAGCGGGGCTACTTATTGACCGGTGATTCGACCTTTGCCGATTCATTGAAAGCGAAACAGGAGTCCGTCGCCAAACTCATGGCCGAAACCAAAGGCTTGATGACGGCTGAAGAAGACCAAAAGGTATTTAACGAGATCGAAACCGGGTATGTCATCTACACCGAAGCCGTTTCTGAGGTGTTAAACAAATTGGGGTATGATACCGGATTTTACAAGGCTGTGCCGTTTCGGGTATATGAAGCTGCATTTAACCAGGAACGCGAAGTGCGCAAGTCATTTAGTACGCTTATCGCACAATTTACGGTAGATAAAAATGAAGCCTTGGCTAAACAGGCTGATCAAATTGCGGCCAGCAGCCGATTTCAGAATTTGATCATTATGCTGATCGGAGTCGCAGCCGTTGTTTATTTTGCTATACAGGGATATCTTCTTACTCGATCGATCCGTCCGTTAAACCAGATGAGCAGTCAGCTTTTGAAGATTGCCGAAGGCGGCGGTGATCTTGTTACCCGATTACAGATCAATACAAAAGACGAAATCAGGGCGGTTGCCGACGCCTACAATAAACTGGTCGATGGATTCAGGGTGCTTGTCGTGCAGGTACAGGATACGGCCAGCCAAGTCGGTATCGCAGCTTCGACGCTGCATTCCACGACCGAGGAAATCCGTCAAGCTTCTCAGCAAACCTCTGGGATTATGGAAGAGCTGGCGGCCGGGGTAGAAAACCAGCTTCAGGATACGGAGGAAACGACAGCTACGGTAACGGACATGGCGGAAGGCATGAAACATATCGCGCATGCCGCCCAAGACGTCTCCGGATTGGCAGCAACGACGAACCAACTTGCGGCTGAAGGGGAACAGGCACTTATACATACGCTGGCTCAGATGGAAGGTATACGCACCAGTGTGGATCAATCTGCGCAATCGGTGCGGGCGCTCGGCGAAAAGGCCTCCAACATTGGAGCGATGGGACAGATCATAATCGAAATTGCAGAGCAGACATCACTGCTTGCCTTGAATGCCTCCATTGAGGCCGCTCGGGCAGGTGAGCATGGCAGGGGTTTTGCGGTTGTAGCGGCTGAGGTCCGAAAATTGGCTGATCAGGCCTCAAACTCTTCCGTCGAAATCAGACAATTCGTCCATGAGCTTCAGCAGGATATTGTTGATTTGGCCGGCGTCATGGAGCAGGGCACCCGCGAAGTGACCGAGGGAATGAACGTGGCACAAGGAGCCGAGAGAGCTTTTAAGGATATTGAGCAATCCGTCGGCGAATTGAACGAACAAATTCAGAGTGTCACTGTTGCAACTGAACAGATGGACTCCGGAGCAGGAGAGCTTGTTCATGCCATCCGCAGAATTCAGGAGGTCACGGAGACGACGGCAGGTGGAACCCAAAGCGTCAGTGCAGCCACGGAAGAGCAGCTCGCCTCTATGGAGGAAATTACAAATTCCGTTGAGGATTTGAACGTAATGTCCAGCAAGCTGCGGCAGTTGATGTCCGGCTTTAAAGTATAAATAAGGAAAAATTGCATATGGGAAAAAACGGCCACCTTGCAATCATGCATATTCTGGGCAAAAGAACCTACAATATGGATGACAGATAACGCAAAGGTGGTCTTCTCTCATGGAAAACAAGAAATGGGATCTGGTTGCCCTTGCATCCATACCACTCATCATGACCTTGGGCAATTCCATGCTGATTCCCATCTTGCCGCAGATTTCAAAAGCTCTGGGGATCAGTTCCTTCAAAGTCAGTATGCTTATAACAGTATATGCTGTTGTAGCCATCTTACTGATTCCGATTGCCGGTTATTTATCGGATCGGTATGGACGAAAGAAGATCATCATCCCCAGCTTAATTATTGCGGCATTAGGCGGAGCTGTCTCGGCTGTGGCAGCCTGGATGCTGAGTGGGACGGCGGCATATTACGTTATTTTGGCGGGACGGTTTCTGCAGGGGATTGGTGCTGCCGGGGCATTCCCCATTGTCATTCCGCTTGTCGGTGACATGTTTAAAGAGGAAGAAGAGGTCAGTAAGAGTTTGGGTATTATCGAAACCTCCAATACGTTTGGCAAGGTAATCAGCCCGATACTGGGTGCCCTGCTCGGAAGTTTTATTTGGTTCTTGCCCTTTATAGCTATTCCGATTCTATGCTTGATCTCTATCGTGCTTGTCATTTTTCTTGTGAAGACGCCAAAGTCGAACGACAACGACAAACAATCCATTCACGAGTTTTTAAAAACAACCAAGCAGGTTTTGCACGAGAAGGGAAGATGGCTGTATGCCATATTTGCCATCGGCGGCATCGCGATGTTTGGCGTGTTCGGCGTTCTTTTCTATTTGTCGGAAACGCTCGAAAGCACTTACCATTTACACGGTGTGGTGAAAGGGCTGGTGCTTGCGATTCCGCTAGCTTTGTTATGTCTTTCATCTTATTTAGCCGGTAAATTTACGGGCAAAAATAAAGCGGCTAAGAAGTGGACCGGTTTCGCGGGCATGGCCATTTTGACGGCTTCCTTGATCGTAACCGGATTTAGTGCACAGATCTATTTTGTAGTCGGCATGATGACGCTTGGTGGCATCGGGATCGGGATGGTACTGCCATGCATGGACACGCTGCTGACGGAAGGTGTTGAGAAGGAGCAGCGCGGTACCATTACCTCCCTATATAGCAGTATGCGTTTTATCGGCGTATCGCTCGGTCCGCCAGTTGTTTCACTGCTGCTCGGGGCGAATCATTGGGTGCTGTTCGGCACGTTGGCAGCCGTCGCGGCTGTAGGTGGCCTGCTTACATTATTCGCCGTGAAGCCGGAGGCGAAGGAAGACGATACCGGAGGGAATTCATACCGAGTGGATTTCAAGAAACCGCAGGGCTTGAAAAAGAAAGGTCTTGTCCATAAATAATGGACAAGACCTTTCTCTCATATTCGGGTACGGATCGGGAGCATAGGGAACGAAGGTCCACTCGTATAATCGAGTAAACGGGCTCTGCATGATCCATCCGGGTCCGATCCGGTAGGTCAGAGCTTGATGCGTGCAAAATATTCGAATGAAATCAAAGAGATGCCAAAAAATTGGATTCGCTTTCGAACCCCCGTTATCCTGCAACGGTGGGTTCGGTATCCTCAAGCTTTGATGTAGCTTTAGTGCGCGATTTGCCGGTTGCCTGCATGACGATATAAATCAGGATCAACAGCACTAGCGCAATGGCTGAATATCGGTACATGATCGTGTACGAAGTGGATTTGGCGATGGAGCCGAGCGCGATAGAGCCGATAGCGACACCGAAATCCAGGGAGTTGAAGAACATGCCGTTGGCCATGCCGCGCTGGAGCGGATGAACCTCCTGGATCATCCAGGTCTGGATGGACGGCTGCATCGCACCGAAGCCAAGGCCATAACATAATGCCGATAACAGCATAATTCCCGTCGATGAGGCGAAGGTCAGCAACAACAAACCGGTGACCATCAGAACAGCAGCGGGTATAACCAGCGCCTTGTGCCCATACCGGTCATAGATTCTGCCGGAGAACGGCCGTACCAGTATAATGGCAATGGCATTGAACAAGAAGAAATACTGGGGATTCCGGAGGTGAGCCTCGGCGCCGAACAACGCCATGAAGCTCAGCAGTCCGCCGTACGTAATGGACATCAAAAAGTTAAGGATACTGGGTAGAATCAGCTTCTTATTGAATGAACCCTTTGGTTGTTCCTCCACTCGAGGTTTAACTGCTGAGGGGCGTTCCGTGTTTCGTTTTGCCGATTTTAACGTCAGAACGTAGGCGAGCGGGAAGATAAGTACATTGATGATGACGGTGATGACCACAAGCGGTGTGAAACCCCCGTCTTGCAGGAGCGTTAAGCCGATCATCGGGCCGATCGACATGGCGAGTGTAGTGGATAATCCGAAATACCCCATGCCCTCGCCCAGTCGTTTGATAGGAATGACGTCTGAAGCCATCGTAGGAAACGAGGTGCTTGTCATGCCAAAGCCGATGCCAAACAAAACGCGCATCAGCAGCAGAAAGGCGATGCCGGATGCCCAGTAATAGCCGAGCGTGGCTGCCAGTGATATCAACAGCCCGACGTACAGAAGCAGGCGCAGTTTTCCTTTTTCCAGCGCTTTGCTTGACACGAAGCGGGAAGCGATCGCACTGAAGGCGAACAGGCTGGTTATCAGGCTGACCTGAAGCGGGCTTGCCATAAACGCCTCTTTGGCGTATGCGGGCAGCGTGGTCAGCATCATCTGCAGGGTCAGGAACAGAAACAGGTTGCTGACCATCAAGGTGATGAATTCTTTGGTCCATAATCGTTGTTTCGAATTTATTTCATTCATGTGAAACATCACTCCTGTTATTCTCTAAGTTGTGTATGTTGGTATTGATGCGTGAGAGTGTGTCCCAGAACATCTCTAATTGATGATCGTCAATGCCTTCGATTAACTGGCTTCCGCACTGACTTTCGATCGTTGTGGTTGTCTCGATCAATTGTTTGCCTGTATCCGTCAAATAGAGCTGGAAAGCTCTTCGGTCGTTTACCGAAACGGATTTGCGGGTGTATCCTTTTTTCTCGAGCAGATCCAAAATGCGGGTAGTGGTCGGTTGGTCCTTGTCCGCTTTGGCGGCAACTTCCTTTTGATTTAACCCTTCGTGCTCTCCGATGTGGTACAGCACCAGCCATTGCTCAGGGGTGATATCATAGGGCTTCAAGGCGTTAGCAAACAAATGGGATGCGCGGCGATAGGTGTAACCCAGATGAAAACCGATGGAGGGGTTGCGTTTAGGTACTTTCAAGAAACAAGTCACACCTTTCCTTTCAAGTTTTCAAAAATAGTTGTCTAAACAATTATATGCCTGACATGCAAATCAGTCAAACCATTCAAAAAATTAATTGTCTGCATGACAGGGTTTCGTAAAACGATGTGGAATATGAAAAATGGAATGATAACATAGCTCTAACAATTGCGAGCTATATTTATAGTACAAACCAATTTCTAACCACTCAGGAGGAAGTACAAATGTCACAATTGATTAATTTTGCACACCGCGGGTCATCGGCTATATGCCCCGAGAATACGATGGCTGCCTTTGCCAAAGGCTTGGAGCAGGGAGCTACCGGGATTGAAACCGATGTTCAGATGACGAAGGATGGAAGGCTGGTTCTGATCCATGATGAGAGTGTTGCCCGTACCACGGGGGCTGAGGGGCTAGTCAAAGATTATACATACGACGAACTGGCCAAGTTGGACGCAGGCTCATGGTTTGGAGCGGCTTTTCAAGGGGAACGGATTCCGCTGCTGGAAGAACTGCTGGAATTAACGAAAAACCGTGGCACGATCGTGAACATTGAGCTGAAGAACGGGTCGATTCAATATCCTGAGCTGGAAAAGCGCGTGATCGAGACCGTAAGACACTACAAAATGTCAGAGCAAATCGTCATCTCAAGTTTCAATCATTATTCCCTGGTGGAGTGCAAACATATTGATCCTGAAATCCGTACCGGCCTGCTGTATGGAGAAGGGTTATACAAACCGTGGGAGTATGCCAAATTGGCTAAAGCGGATGCGCTTCATGCATACCATCGCGCAGTTCTACCGGAATGGGTAGCGGAAGCGAAGCAGCATGGTGTTGTCTATCACCCGTGGACTGTCAATGACGAGGAACAGATGAAAGCCTTGATCGATGCAGACGTGGCGGGCATTATTACGGATTATCCGGATGTACTCGGGGGATTGCTACAAACCAAGGGAGCGTGACTTTGTGAAAAAAACATGGCTGCTGGGATTTGGCTTTTTCAGCATTAGCATTACCTGGGCGCTCTACAATGCGTTTGTGCCCTATTTTCTGGAGGATTACATATCCAGTGTCGCACTGATCGGTTTTTTTATGACGATCGACAATTACTTTGCCTTGTTCTTGCAGCCATGGATTGGAAGTCGAAGCGACCGTACTCATACCCGGTATGGCAGAAGAATGCCTTACCTGCTCATCGGAATGCCGCTTGGCGCTCTGTTTACCGCAATCATTCCGTTTCACACCGGGATGGCAACATTGATACTGTTCATGGTCCTCATGAATCTGGCTATGAGCCTGTATCGTTCGCCTACCGTTTCACTAATGCCGGATATTACGGAGGAGAAACGACGCACGAGGGCCAACGGCATCATTAACTTTATGGGCGGCATAGGGTCTATACTGGCTTTTGGCGTGGGCTCGGTACTGTATAGCGCTCATCGCTCCCTACCTTTTATTGCAGCGGCCGGCATAACGCTGGTGTCGTTGTTCATTTTGAGAACATTTATCCAGGAGAAGCGCGACGCTCCAGGCTATCAGGCTCAGACGGAAGCCAAAACTAAAGTTTCCTTTAAGAGTCAGCTCAATCGGACGACGGTGCTGCTCTTGGCGGCTATATTTTTCTGGTTTGTCGCTTATCAGGGAGTTGAGACGCTGTTTACTCTGTACGGGAAGAACGAGATGGGGCTAACGGAATCGCAGGCTTCCTTTTCCTTAACGTTTTTTTCACTCGCCTTTGTTCTGTTCGCCATTCCAAGCGGATGGCTCGGCGGTAAATTCGGCAAGAAACGGATGATTCTGATCGGCGTCAGCGGACTGTTGATTGTCTTTGCGCTTGTACCATGGGTTGAATCAATGGTGTTGCTCCGTGTATTGCTGACTGTTGGTGGGTTATTCTGGGCTTGCATCAATATTAACTCCTATCCGTTTATCGTATCTACCGGATCGGAGGACAGCATTGGGACGCGGACAGGAATGTACTATTTGGTATCCTCGCTGGCGGCGATCTCGTCACCGCCTCTGCTGGGCAAGCTCATTGATGGCATGGGATATTCGATTCTGTTTTATTGTGCCGCTGGCAGCATGCTGCTCGCGCTGATCTGCGTTCTGATGATTCGCCATCAGGAAACGGCAAGTCCTGCAAAACCGCAGACCGCATCTGCCAGCTTGTCCTAGAAGATTTGTTTTTTTGATAACCGAAGGTTCGGCTCCTGCTAGTCCGTCCGTGCGGAATAACATTGACGAGAGCCTGCCAGGACAGGTAGAATCTAATATCAGATAGATTTGAATTAGAATATGCCGGCGAAGGTGCAGGAGCTGATTCCAAGGTTGACTACGATTTATGATATTGCCAAGAAAACAGGCTATTCGCCTACGACGGTGTCCAAAGTCTTCAACAACTATCCGGATGTCCGGGAGAAGACGAGAGCCAAGATCCTGGCAACCGCGAAGGAAATGGGCTATCTTCCAAACGCAAACGCCAGATCGCTTACAACGAAGCGATCCTGGACCATTGGTATTCTTTTTGTAGAAGCCACTGGAGCAGGGATTCGTCACCCCTATTTTGGAGCTGTTATCGAAAGCTTTAAGAAAATTGCCGTATCCAAAGGGTATGATCTGATGTTCATCTCCAAGGATGTCGGCGGCCGAAGAAGCAGTTATGTGGAGCATTGCAAAATCCGAGGCGTCGACGGTGTGGTCGTCATTCTGTCGAGCAGCGAGGATCCCGATTTCCAGGAGCTGCTGGATAGCGGCATTCCGTGCGTCATTCTGGATTCGTCA
Source organism: Paenibacillus sp. 2KB_20 (assembly GCF_052115765.1). Lineage (NCBI taxonomy): Bacteria > Bacillati > Bacillota > Bacilli > Caryophanales > Paenibacillaceae > Paenibacillus > Paenibacillus sp. 2KB_20. The sequence goes on from NZ_JBFRHH010000007.1 coordinate 228,234, forward strand.
CCGGAACATGTGCATTCGGTTTACTCCGACAATATCGGAGGGAGCATGCAGGCACTTCGGTATTTGCATTCGCTCGGACATCGCAGAATTGCCCATATATCGGGCGGATTGAATACGTTTGCAGGCGAACAGCGCCAACAAGGCTATGAGCAAGCCCTTCGGGAACTTGACCTGGATCTAAGGGGAGAGTACATAACCGGCAGCGATTTTTTCTCCACCGAGAGCGGATACGAAGCCATGAAGAAGCTGCTGGGGCTTAGAGAGAGGCCGACTGCTGTTTATGCGGCAGGTGATCTACTCGCACTTGGAGCGGTTCGTGCCGTTCAGGAACATGGCCTGCATGTACCGGGAGATGTGTCCATCATTGGTTTTGATGATATTGAAATGTCCCGTTACATCACCCCTGCGTTAACGACCATACGCCAGGATACGGAGCAGCTGGGCACCGTTGCGGCGGAGCTCCTTCTTTCTTCCATCGAAGAGCAAGACGCAACAGTAAAGTCGGTTATGCTGCCAGTTCAATTGATTATCCGGGAATCCTGCCACCCGGTCACCTAGGTGAAATATAAGGCAGGACTCATTTTTACCATTTTTCGAAACCGGTTTCGAAAGTAATCGGACTCTAGAGTTGAGTCGATTATGACCCATTAAAGGAGGATCTAACATGTCAAATTATCGTTTTGAGAAGGATACCTTTGTTATTGAGCAGTATGATCTTGCCAAACCGTTTTCCAGCTTTCTGCCGGGTATCGCAGGCTTGAAAGGGATTCCAATGTGGACCTTTTATGTGAATCGGGGTCAGGGAATATGCAGCTTCGGCATACGCGATAAGAACTCGCCAATCATGGAATTTTCCCCGGCGAATATCTCGTATAAGAATGTCTCGACTACCGGTTTCCGCACGTTTATCAAGATGGCGGGGACAACGCCCCTCTATGAGCCGTTCCAATCCTTTCAGCCGGATTCCAAAGCGAAGAGAACGATGCTGATTCGTCAGAATGAGCTGGTCATTGAGGAGGAGCATGCCGGTAAAGGACTTCGCACTTCGGTGTCGTATTTTCAGCTGCCCGGTGAGGATTTTGCCGCCCTTGTTCGCAAGGTCAGCGTAACGAATATCGGAGCCGGGACTGTATCGCTTGAACTGCTGGACGGCATGCCGGAGATTCTGCCTTACGGTGTCGAGAATAGCGGGTACAAGGAGGTCGGCAATCTGCTGCGGAGCTGGATGGAAGTGGAGAACTTGGATCAGGGGATCCCGTTCTATAAAGTTCGCTCCAGTACGCACGACGAGGCGGAAGTCAGCGAAGTTACGAGCGGTCACTTCTATCTGTCGTTTGATCAGCATGGGAAGCTGCTCCAACCCCTTGTAGACTTTGAGCTGATCTTTGGCGGAAACACTTCCTTGATCCACCCTGATCGATTTGCTGTGAGCTCGGTGGAAGCTTTGCTGAACGCCACGCCTTATGCCGTGAACAAAGTACCATGCGGATTCAGCGGATTATCGACTCAGCTTAAGCCTGGGGAGACGGCGACCGTTTATACACTGGTTGGTCATGTGAACGATATCGGTAAAATCAATAAACGTTCCAAAGATTTGTGTTCTCCTGCCTATATCCTCCGTAAACGCGAGGAGGCCTCGGCGTTGACCCGGAAATTAACCGAGGATGTGGCCACCAAAACGGGATTACCCCTATTTGACGAATATAGCCGTCAGTCCTATCTGGACAATTTTCTGCGGGGCGGATATCCATTCCTATTCGATAACGGGAAGGAAGGGGCCGTTGTCCATCTATACTCCCGCAAGCATGGGGATCTGGAGCGGGATTATAACTTCTTCTCTCTTGCGCCGGAGTACTATTCACAAGGGAATGGCAATTTCCGGGATATGAATCAGAATCGACGAAATGACGTGTTTTTTAACCCGAAGGTGGGCACGTTCAATATCCGGATGTTTTTCAGTCTCATTCAAGCCGACGGTTATAACCCGCTTAGCGTAGAAGGGACGAAATTTCGCGTGAGTGAAGGGAAGGAGGAGGAGCTGCAGGAGCTGCTGCGCGCTTCCGCGGCTGAGGAAGATTATGAGAAGCTGACAAAGGCATGCGCCGGGGACTATACGCCAGGAAAAATCATCAACGCGATTTCGGATCAAGCCATCAGGTTGGAGATTAGCGAGGAACAGTTCTTATCCGGGCTGTTGACGATATCCGATCAGCATTTTGCAGCTTCGTTCGGGGAAGGGTTCTGGTCGGATCATTGGACGTATAATATGGATTTAGTTGATACCTACTTGAATATTTATCCCGACCGTTATGAGGAACTATTGTTTGAGGAGAATACGTATACGTTCTTTGACAGCCCGGTGTACGTCCTTCCGCGGAGTGAGAAGGTTGTGATCAGTCGAGGAGGCAAGGTTCGGCAATATGGTGCTCTGCTGGAGGACGAGGAGAAGCTGAATAAGCTCGGCAGAAAACGGAACGCGGCGAAATGGCTGCGGGTAGATGGCGGATTAGGCGGCATGTACCGCACGAATCTGTTTGTCAAAATGATCTCATTGTCCCTCAATAAAATGGCGACACTCGATCCTTACGGGATGGGGGTAGAGATGGAGGCGAACAAGCCGGGCTGGAATGACGCAATGAACGGCTTGCCGGGACTGTTTGGGTCGGGTATGAGCGAAACGATGGAATTGAAGCGTTTGGTCGCATTTATCGTGGATGCGGCCGAGCGGTGTGGCCATCAAGTGATTCAGGTACCGGAGGAGATCGCGTCTTACTTAGGTAGTGTATACGAAGCCGTACAGCAATATCAGTCCGGCTCATTGGATTCATTCGGTTATTGGGACTTGGTAGCGGGGCAGCGTGAATCCTATCGTGCATCGGTCCGGTACGGGATCAGCGGTCTGGAGGTTGAGATGTCGGTGAAAAACGTGAAGGTCATGTACGCGGCATTCTTGGACAAAATCGAAGAAGGGATTCAGCGTGCCGAGCAGATGGGAGGCGGAATCGTGCCAACGTATTTCCGCTTTGAAGCCGAGCGCTTTGAAGAGGTTCGGGATGCAGCGGGGAACCCAGTGATTACCCGCTATGGTTTGCCCGCGGCAAAAGTGCTTGAATTCAAGGCATATGCGCTCCCGCATTTTCTGGAGGCACCGGCCCGCGGAATGAAGCTCGCTGATGAAGGCCAGGCGAGAACGATGTATGATCGGATCAAGGCTTCCGATCTGTATGATCCCGCGCTGGGGATGTATAAAACGTCCGTCAGCCTGGCAGGCGAAACCGATGAAATCGGGCGCATCCGTGCATTTACAGCCGGGTGGCTGGAGCGGGAATCCGTATTTTTGCATATGACCTATAAATACTTGCTTTCATTATTAAAAGCCGGATTGTATGACGAGTTTTTCTCGGAAATCAAAACATCCCTTGTCCCTTTTCTGGACCCGGCGGTTTATGGACGCAGCACGCTGGAGAATTCCTCGTTCATTGCCAGCAGCGTCAATCCGGATCCTCACGTGCATGGACGAGGTTTTGTGGCAAGGCTTAGCGGATCGACGGCCGAATTCCTAAGCATGTGGATTACGATGATGGCAGGGAAGAAGGTATTCCGTTACGAAGGCGGCCAGCTTCAGCTGCATCTGAACCCACTGCTTCCGGCTTGGCTGTTTGACGAGAATCAAGAAGTGTCGTTCACCTTCCTTGGTTCCGTCAAGGTGACGTATCGCAGCGAGCGCGCAGCAAATACGTATGGCCAGGACGGCGTTACGATTCAGCGATTAACTCTCATCACGGTGGGAGGGGATTCGATCAAGGTGGATGGACCCCTCCTTACAGGAGCGTTGGCTCATGAAGTTCGGAACGGGAACATTCGAGAAATTCATGCTGTATTGAAATAGAGGGAAACGAACGCCAAACAGGCCACCCGGCAAGAATCGGGTGGTCTATTTACTGTTATTTGAAGTTCTGTTTATTCATTAGGGGGCTTCTTGTTATCGCTTGACATGGTTGAGCCAAACAAAATGCCGATGGCGGCACCGATCGTTATGCCGATAGCGATATTATCCATGGCAACGCCAAGGGCTACGCCAACGCCGATCCCCATGCTTATCCCAAGGGCCATGTTGTTCTTTTTCTTTTCCATACGGCCGTCACCTCCATCTGTATCATGTTGATCCAAACAAGCGCTCTTCCTTCTCAAGTTGCTGTTGTTCTTATTATAGAGGATATTGAACATGGATGCCGGATATCCAGTTCTTTCATGTTTCTTCGCTTGCAAGTCCCAGTGTTGCAACCCATAATAGATATATCGATTTCAAGTACATATAGATTCAACATCTTCGAGTGCGAGGAGGGGGTTATCATGCAGTGGATCGCCATGCTGACGATGCTGATTGATCATGTAGGACTTGTGTTTTTTCCGCATCAGGAGATTTGGAGAATCATCGGCCGCATTGCTTTCCCAATCTACGTCTATGCTCTCGTTCAGGGGCACCGCTACACTTCTTCGAGACCCAAGTATATCATTCGGCTGGCCGTCATTGCGGCCATCTCCCAAATTCCCTATCAGCTTGCGCTGGATCTTAAAGGGTTGAATGTAGTCATTACTCTGGTAGCTGGAGCCATCGTTTTGTATGTGCTGGAACGATCGGATTCCCAGCTGTTATCATGGATGATTGTTGTTGCCGCCTGTGCGCTAATGAGCGAATTTCCGTTTGATTACGGAGCTTACGGCCTGCTGTTGATCTTGATTTTCCGATATGCCCAGGCCAGCTGGCTTGTTCCGCTTCATATTGTGTTGAACCTGTTATTCTGGTTCCTTAATAACTGGGAGCTTCAGATGTGGAGTGTCATCCCGACGGCTGTGATAGCCTATGGTCCGCATGTATGGAAGAAACTAGAGTATATGCGGGTGAGTCGCTGGGTATGGCGTTCATTTTATCCTCTGCATTTACTGATTATTGCGTTATTACGGGTGTTTTTATAGAGAAGAACTCTTTAGGTTAATGCCTGATGGATGATTATATACAAGGAGAGACATACATGTTCAATATCGCAATTGCTGCCTGCATTCTATTGTTCGCGGCGGCGGGTTACATCGCATTCATGAATTCCAAATTAATTGCGGATAAAAAACGGGAAGCATACATTCCTCCGCCTGCTTCGGAATATACCGTTTATATGACGCATCAGTTCACGGAGGAGGACAAAAGATCGATGAGTCCCATCGGCGTCATGGAATTTCGCGATCCACAAGGCGGCATGATGAAGGTATATCTTTGCCGGGTCAAGAATGAGTCGGAGGATTTGAAGCTGGAGCAAGCCGGCAATGTGTTTCTTCATCATTTGACGAAGGCCAGGGATACCGGCACGCTGATGTTCTACCGTACGGTGGAGGAAGCGCTGCAAGGAGCGGAAGAGAAGAGTTTGACCGATCGACTGTCTGCAGCTGCGAAAAAAAAGCCCAGAACAGAATAGGCAAACAGGGTCAATCCACCCACTTGCGGGGTAATAGAGAAATAAAAGACCGAAAGGAGATTTTCCGAAATGAAAACATTTATAATCGGAAGGACATCGGTCTCCGTCTTTATAGGCGATATTACGACATGGACGGGCGACATTATCGTCAATGCTGCAAATTCGGGACTGCTGGGTGGAAAAGGCGTGGACGGCGCAATTCACAGCGCCGGCGGCCCGGAGATCATGGAGCAGTGCATGGAAATTCGCAAGCAGCAAGGCGGCTGCCCGCCAGGCAATGCCGTGATTACCGGTGCAGGTCGGCTACCTGCCCAGCATATCATTCATACGGTCGGCCCAATATGGGAGGGCGGTGGACGGCGTGAGGAGCATACGCTGGCGGAATGCTACCGCAACAGTCTCTTGCTTGCAATCGAGGTGGGTGCCAGAAGCATCGCCTTTCCTAATATAAGCACGGGTATCTATGAGTATCCTAAGGCTCCGGCATGTGATGTTGCGTTAAAGGCGGTTACGAAGCTGCTTGAGGAAGATTTGCCGGATAACCGCCTGGATCGGATTGACTTCGTTTGTTTTTCTCCTGATAATGAAGAGCTCTATGTCCATTGGCTTGAGCAGTACACACAGGAGAAGGAGGCGCAAATATAAAATAACCCCACAAAGTGGAGCCTATGCTTCGATGCTTATTCCAAATACTTTGCAGGGACCCCCAAAAACAAACCTCCATCGAGGCCTTTTCAAGGATGAGCGACCGCGATTCAAAGGTAGGTTTTTGCGATTATAGAATTTTCAGCTCCGCTGAAAAATTATAAATTCTGTAATCTTAATGAACGTCAGGGGCGCAGTTAGCGCCCCTGACGTTTGTCAGTCGGCTTTACATATGATAGGATCCGCTTGGCTCAAACAGTACCCATTCCAGCATCGTGATCATATCGTCGAGGCGGGCTTCCTGATTGAGAAGGGAGGTTCGCTCCGGACTGTTCTCTTCAAGAGCAGCCAAGCGGGTTTGCAGCTTTTCCTTCAGCTTAAGACGAAAGAGGGGTTCACATGACGAGTGAATATTATATGAAGAAAATGGCGGCGGAGCATGCCGCCAAGTATGTGCAGGATGGAATGAAGATTGGGCTGGGTACAGGCTCAACCGCTTATTACGCCATTCTCAAAATCGGCGAGATGGTCCGATCCGGACTCTCGATCCAGGCCGTGGCTACCTCTGAAGCTTCGGAGAAGCTGGCGATGGAACAAGGAATATCCCTGACGCCCATACATCAGATCGATCGCTTGGATCTGACGATTGACGGGGCTGATGAGCTGGACGACCAGCTGCGGTTAATCAAGGGAGGGGGTGGAGCGCTTCTCCGCGAGAAGATCACTGCTTTTCACAGCGAACGGCTCGTGATTGTGGCAGATGAAGCGAAAGCCGTAGCTCAACTCGGCGCTTTTCCGCTGCCGGTTGAGATTGTCCCTTTTGCTTATGAGTGGACAGTTCGGTCACTGGCCCAGCTTGGCTGTACGGTGCAAATTCGTTGTAAGCAAGATGAAGGGTTTTATGTTACGGATAACGGGAATTATATTGCTGATTGCCGGTTTCAGCATATTGCCCACCCAGAGGAATTGAGCTCCCGGCTAGGCGTCATTCCGGGCGTGGTTGAACATGGGCTGTTTATCGGTATGGCCGACCAAGCGATCATAGGCTGCCAGGATGGAACGGTACGGATACTGCATTCCGGGAGCATAGAAGCAAAGAATACATTTGACAGTTGATCCGGCGTTCATTAACCTTAATAACATGATATCTCTCGGAGGGTGAAATATGTCGGATATTCAAGAACACGAGGATACCCCGTTACATTTATTGGTTGTCCTTGCCAGAGCTTATAACGCAGTTATGACACATTCGAATCGCAGCATCAATAGTCACGGATTGAACTCCACCGAATTCGGTGTATTGGACGTACTCTATCACAAAGGACCGCAGCCGCTGCAGAAAATTGGGGAGAAGGTGCTCATCTCCAGCGGTAACATTACATATGTGGTGGATAAGCTTCAAAAGAAAAACCTGCTGGTTCGCCGGGCTTCCGCTGAGGACCGCCGCGTTATTTATGCTGAGCTTACCGCAGAGGGACAAGAATTCTTCGAAGCCATTTTTCCTCAGCATCAGGAATTGATGGTTAAGGTGCTTAGCGGTTTGTCGGAGGACGAGCGAGCGCAGGCGGCGATGCTGCTGCGCAAGCTGGGAATCAGTGCAGAGAAGATGTTGTAGACCTATACAAGTTTTAGATTGGAGATAAGTATGCTTAAAGATATAACGGTGCAAGCGATACAAACCGAAGTAAAGGAACTGCTCAGTTACTCGGTATTTCCGGATCCGGAAGCGGTGGATCAGGCTGCAGTTTCTTATCAGACGGGCCGCAGCCGGTTGTTTGGATATGAAGAGGATGGGCTTCTCTTAGGAGTCATCGGTTTTGATATCGATCAGGACGAGCTTACCATTCGGCATCTTGCCGTTCTTCCGGAGAATCGGGGAAAGGGATATGGTCGCGGATTGATTTTGGAGCTGCTCCTTGAGGTTCAGCCTAAACCGGCCCGAGTGATTGCGGAAACGGACGAAGAAGCCGTAAACTTCTATCGCAGTATCGGCTTTGAGGTATACAGCTTGGGAGAGAAGTATCCGGGCGTTGAAAGATTCCGCTGCATCTACGAGGTGGAGGAGTCCGAAGAATAAGCTATTCAGATTAAAAGCATGTTTGCCGTCTTGGAGTGTAATTAAAATTGCCATTCAAGACAATAAACCCGTTTCGCAATGGCGGCATCCCTCATATAATGTCGTAACGAGCGGGGCAGGGGGTGAACATGTTGGTGTACCATTATACCGCTGTCGGCGATTCCTTGACCTTTGGGTTTGGGGCGATGCCTGGCAGCGGTTTTGTTCCGTTATACCGTCGGATGGCGGAGGAGAAGCTTCGCCAGTTCGTGGCCCATGAGAATCTCGGGGTCAACGGATTAACCTCGGATGAGTTATACGATCGGGTAGTTCAGCTTCCTACGTTTCGCTATCATCTGCAGCAGGCCCAGATCATCACGATATCGATCGGAGGCAATGACTTGATACGTGCGGTAAAATCCACGGGAGGTCGACCGAATCGGGAGGTGCTGGACGCTGCCTTGTATCGATGTCAGAATCATGTGGCTAATATCGTCAAACATATCCGAAAAATAAAGTCGCCAGTCAGCAAACCTTATTATATTCGCGCTATCGGTCTGTATAATCCATATCCGGCCTGGACGGAGGCGACGGAATACGTGATTCGGTTCAATCGGCATTTGATGGGGTTAAGCGACGGCTATTTTCGCGTAGCTGATATTTACACACAATTTTCTGGCCGAGAGAAAGAACTGATGTCGGTGGACGGTTTACACCCGAATGGCCGAGGGTACCGGGTGATCGCGGAACAATTAAATCGACTTGGGTACAAGCCACTTGCATAGAAAACCGAATGATCAAAAAAAGGGTGTCCCATGGTCTCTTGACCGTGTGGACGCCCTTTGGTTTATATATAATCACTTATGATTTATAATAATTTCCTAAAAAAACTTCGCACCGCCCATTTACGTTCTTGCCGTTTTTTGTATTTCGGCAGTGACCGATACACATCCAGCGATTCCTGATAGGACTTCTTGGCATCCTCAGTCCTTCCAAGCGATTGATACATATAACCAAGCAAATAAAAGGCTTCGCTGGAGGAAGAGTGAATGGAATGGAACTGTTCCAAATAATGGAGCGCCTTCTCCCGATCCGAATCCCGAAATGCATCAGCAAGCCGAAGAAAAGGCCGGCCATATTTAACCCTCGGGTTAATCTCCAGGGCCCGCATAATATTCGCTTCCCCTTGTGTGATGCTGCCGGTATGCAGGCGTGCATTTCCAATATCGTCCCAGAATTCGGCGGAGTCCTCTAGACTGGATGCTATGGATTCCAGCAGCTCCAGGGCTTCCCCATACTTACGGCGCTCCAAGAGTAATCTGGCAAACTCGTGTCTTGATGAAACGTCGCTGGGGCTAACTGCAATCTGTCTGCGCAGCTTGGAAATATTCCGTGCACGTTTGATTGGCTTTGTCAAACTGGGAAATACCCCGACAAAACGGCGATCCAGCACATACACGATGAGAAGCAGCACCAGGATCGCCGTAATCGGATTACCGAAGATGTAGAACAGAAATCCAAAAATGATGAGTTTAAACAAAAGAGATCCCTCAATTTCTATGTAAAGTTGTAACACAAATTATACCATAACATGGATTTATTTAGGTGGAAATACCATCGGTTCTATAGACCTTGAAGGCATGCGCATGTCGGAATAGGCCCTAGGTATTGAAAGAAGGTCGATGATAGCCGATAAAGGTAGTAAAGAGGTGATAATCATGGCGAAAAAGGGACAGACATTCCATCATTACAGTTTCGAAACGAAGAAAAAGGCAGTCGCCATGCGGCTGGAAGGTATGACTAAGAAAGAAGTGGCATCCGCCTTACAAATATCAGATATCGGACGGCTGAAAGTGTGGATGCGCAAATACCGTGAGTTGGGCGAGGAAGGTTTGGTCGATCGCCGCAGAAAAATTGTATATTCAGATCCTGAGACCGATCGGGATGAAAAAGAACAACTTTCGCAGGTATAGACAATTAGTGATCGCATGAGGCGTGGTGGAACGACGGTTAAACCACGCCTTTTTCATATCGGAATCAAAGGAAATGTTCAATCCAAATCCGGCAGATTCCAAGGCATGGGCTGATTCATTATTCTTAACCCGAACAGGTGGCAGCCCAGTTCATTTGAGCGGAACCAACATAACATGTGGTATGTTCAAAAAAGGAGGGATTCATGTGAGCGGAGTAGGAGAAGGTTATGGTGGCTATGGATATGGCTCTTCTGTAGGTGCTATTTTGGTATTATTCATCTTGTTGGTGATCATTACTCGCGCATTTATCTAATCCATCTTTTGAGTGAACAAACCAATTGAATCAATAAGTGATACCGAGCACCATGAGCAGTCACAACGACAGACCGTCCAAAAGAGGCATGGCCTCTTCTTAGGGCGGTCCTGTTTTTTTGAAGCGAGAATCGGCTTTCATGACTTGTCATGAATCATCGTTTTAACCGTCTATCAGAACATCACTAATAAAAACAGACCGCTCGAGAAGAGTGGTCTGTTCTTGGGAGAACGAATATTATCCGGTCAGAGGTCTGGCCCCGGCCTGTTACTCATGTTACATCATAATCAGTATAACTTTACCGTTTACGAAAGATACGATATCGAAATTCGAGTACCCCCAGGTTTCAATGGTTTTACCGCCGCCAGTGGTAATGTCCTTGGCTGCCGGGTTCCCCCATGAAAGCTGCACCTGTTCTTTTGTCATGCCGAGGGAAACCTGGCCTGCTTTAATCTGTTTCCAGACCGATGCGGACCATTTGTATTTTTGATAAGGGTCGTAATTTAATAAAGAAGAACGGTCTGCAAACAGCTGCAGCACTTCCGAAGAGCGCATAGGATAGCTTTTCACTGTTTTTCCTGATGCCGTTTTGAAGATCACGTTGAATTCGCCTTTGTCGTCCGGCAAAATGTCGGTTACCGATAATTTCGAGAAGCGTTCCAGGTCTTCGAAATCATTCACCCAATACGTTCGGCCGATGAATTTAACCAAGCTGCCTTGCATGGCTTTTTTGATCAAACCAGCCGTTTCGTTAGAGACAATGGTCATCTCTGCATCGCTTCCGAAGGAGATATTCGCTTGTTTCCACTTGGTATCCCAGCTGATTTTCGCACCCAGAACATCGGATAACACGGCGGCCGGAATCAGCAGCTCGCCTTTGCCTTTGATCGGTGCTGCTTTTAGGCGCAGCGGACTATCATTCAGCTTGGCCTGGTTGCTGCCTACTGTAAGCGAGAGCACGGTCTCTCCGAACTTGGCCTCCACGGCTCCGTTTTTGGTCGAGTAGGCGCCGCCCAGTGCCTGAATGACGGATTTCGCCGGCACCATGATATTCCCGTTGATCTGTTTTGCATATTTCAAATTGTTGCGCAGGCTGGACGATACCGTTATCGATTTGGACAGACCACCCGAGGTTACCGTAATCTGTGTCTTGCCAACGCCCGCAGACTTCAGTGTTCCATTCTTCTGCATGTTCATCAAATAAGGTTTCTCTATATCGATCTGGGCATCTTTAATCGGTACTTTGATTTTGGCCCCGTTCGTGTAAGTCTCCTGGATACTGACTTCCAGGATATCCCCTACATAAGGCTTGGCATCGGATACCGAAACCGATACGGCCTTAACGACAGGCACATCAACCGATTTGTTCTGTCCATCCTGGTGATGGATCCAGCTTCCGTCAGAGCGCTGCGCATAGAATCCCTCCGATAGATCCTTTGCATTTCCGTAAATGGAGGTTTTTACGATCCCGCTCAGTCCGGAGACCTGCTCCTTGAGCTTCCAGCGGTCTTTATACACTCCGGTTGTCCATACGGTTCCGTCTTGGAGCGTCACAATCAGAAGATCCGTCGGCTCATTGGAAGCATAAACGATATGAGCTGCATTCTGAGCGACGGTAACTGGTATGATGCGCCCGTTATCGTCAAAGTTGGACGTTTCGTATACAACCACGTCACCGTTGTCACGCAATAGGGCTACACGCCCGCTGTGAACCGTCATGGATTTAACCCCTGAAGGGTTTTCCACGATGCCGAGCTTCTTGAATTGTCCATCTTTGTAGTTATCCTGCAGTAACAGCTCCCCGTTGGAGGACAAGGCGGCAAATTCTTGATCGGCATTGGCGATGAGCAAAATGCCGCTGAGGTTTTTTGCTTTTTCCGAGCCGCTCCATACGGTACCGTCTGACTTCAGCCAGTAGTAACCCGCTATCTGCTTCACGCCGCTTGTTCCCGGAACGACCTCGGGTCCCTTGCCGATATCCCATTCCACTAATCGCCCATCCTGCGTCATACCAATGCCTTCGTATTCATAACCGCTGATGGCTGCAACTTTACCCGGCGTCCGTATGGCATGTCGTCCGTCAATCAGGGACCACATGGAGCCATCGCTCATCAGGTAGGTGTTTCTTCCCGCAATATCGCTGATCTGGAGCCTGGACTCTTCGGCAGCAGCGATCCCGTGCGTCGTGCCCGCAAAGCCAAGTCCCACCAGCATGCTGAACAATACGAGAACATACAACGTTCTTCTCACTTACATGACCTCTCTTCACTGTAACATTAGGAATATTTTTCAAACAGATTTATTGATTCGACAAAATCGGTGTTATTCCTGCAAAGGTTGCGTGGCGTTATGACCTTAAAGAGGGGAACAAAAAAACGCTCGCCGGATATCCGGGGGGCGTCTTTGCTGGTTAAGCTCGCGATTGTTTGATGAACTGCGTCGGCCTAACGGTGTTAAGTTAAGGGGATTGCCAAGGGGATCATCGTTAGCAGAAACCTGATTAAGTAATATCAGTTCCCCCTCAATATCAATAAAGCCTCGTATAAATCATTCTTCATCGTTTCGATTTTGGCGAATTTCCTGAACGGTGCTTCTGTGCTTTTATTCTGCGCTGCGGGGAGCGAGCAAATGTTCACAGTGCCAACTTAGCGGAACAAATACACAATGCCGGCGACCGCAAGAAATACGAAACCGGCTAAAAAGAACCAGTTGGCTACTTTCTCTCTGGATGCGCGGTCGTCCTTGGATTCAGCATAGAAGTTGGCTCTTTGTTGGTATCCCGTAATAAACGCTCCGGATAGAAGCGTTGCAATCAACAGGCAAGCCAATCCTGCATATAAAAACAGGTTCATCACGTGTTCCTCCCATCATGCCCTTTATCGTTAGAACGTTGGCTGAGAGGGATTGGTTATGCTTTTCATATAAGGTTAGGTGAATCGTCTGACTAGAAGGTGAGGATTGATATGGAAAAAAGCCGCTCAACGAGGTGAGCGGCTCAACATAAAAAAAAGAACTAAATCCCTGTAATAGACATTGCCGTTACAGGGATTTAGTTCGGGAACCTCCGAAGAGATTCCCTCATGGGAGAGGAGAAACCGGACGAAGAGCTTATGGGGAAACGTAAGTCTTCTCCGCGGTTGTCTACGACATTCATTGATGTCGATATTTCAAGGATGCCCGGCTGCGGTAGAAATATACCTGACTTTGAAAAAAAATGGAGAGACGTTATGTTTCGTTTTTCATATATGGGATGATTGTGTTACGATAATTACTGTCAATGGCGTTGTCTTGGCAATGAATTTATAGATAATGAAACGGGTGAATGAAGCAGTGAGAGTAGTATCCGGAAGTGCAAAGGGCCGGCCGCTCAAAAGTGTGCCTGGTACAAGCACCCGTCCGACGACGGATAAAGTGAAAGAATCCATATTCAGTATGATCGGTCCTTACTTTGAGGGGGGCGTCCTGCTTGACCTGTTCGCAGGCACAGGAGGCCTTGGCATTGAGGCATTAAGCCGGGGGATGGAACGTGCTGTTTTTATTGATGTGGAGCCGAAGAGCATCAGTACGATCAAGGATAATTTGAAGGCAACCAGGCTTGAAGAAGGCGCCGAGGTGTACCGCAATGATGCGGCACGAGCGCTTAAAGCGCTAGAAAAGCGCGGCTACAGCTTCGATCTGGTCTTTTTGGACCCGCCATACAGGTTTAAGAATGGTGATGAGCTGATGCTGGACATGGCAGAGCGAGGTTTGCTGCAAGATTCAGCTGTGGTGGTATTGGAATACGAATCAAGCTACAATTATCCTGAGAAATTTGGTGACTTTTGTTGTTTCCGGACTGCGAAGTACGGAGAAGCCGCCATATCGATATACCGTTACGACACAGCGCAAGATCAAGCGTCAGAGCTTGATGAGGAGGAATTACAGGATGAGAAATGAGAATACTAGTACATACCGTGTTGCCGTATACCCGGGAAGTTTTGATCCGGTCACCATGGGACATATGGATATTATCACACGCGCTTCCAAGCAGTTTGATCTGCTGATTGTGGCCGTGTTGAATAATCTAAGCAAGAACCCGCTGTTCACGATTGAAGAGCGCAAGGATCTCTTGAGACAGGAAACAGCACATCTTCCGAATGTGGAAATCGACAGCTTCCGTGACCTTCTGGCGAATTATATCCGCCAGAAGAATGCCCAGGTCATTGTACGGGGGATCCGCACGGTGACCGACTTTGAATATGAACTTCAATTAGCATCCACCAATCATAAGTTGAATCCGGATGCGGAGACGATCTTTATGATGACACACCCGAAATATTCGTTCCTGAGCTCAAGTCTTGTAAAGGAAATCGCGCATTTTAATGGAGATACAACGGATCTGGTCAGCCCCGAGGTCCATACCGCGATGCGCCGTAAATTTAGTGGCGATAACGGTCAATAAAACGGGAACACAGCCAGAACGCCGCTATCAATAATAAGCAGATTACGCCTTGAACCTGCAAGAATGAAGGCAATCCGCTCCAAAAGTTGAAGTGCTGATCCGCGTTGGCGTGATCCAGTGGTTCCGTTCGGAAGGCTGGTACGATGCCTGCTGATAGGGCGCTGAACGGTTTCCACATGGCCAGTGTAATCGCAAAGGCGAGCACCGAATGCAAGGCTCGCTTCACCATAAAGTAACGCCAAGAGAGACCGGTCTCCTGCATCAGCGACAGGCTTTGCAGCTGAGCGCTGATTCCGCTCCATGCCAGTGCGGCGGACAGTACAGCCAGCTGCAATATGCCTGCTTGGAATGCCGATGAGCTGATGGATTGGGCTGCCAGATGGGCCTCCAATAGTCCAGATACAAGATAGGGCGGAAGCTGCGGCAGAAGGTGACCGGTCAATACTCTTGTCAGGACGGCGAAGAACAAGATAAAGCCGCCTGTCATCATTAAGGTTTGAACCGAACGGGTAACGGAGTCGCCCAGTAACTTGCCAAAGCTCCGTCCATCCCGCTGATGGGCCTCCAGAGCCGCAGTCGCTGCCCTTTTTAAGAGGGGACGTTGGGCAAATTTGCTTGATCGGACTTTATTTAACGATGCTGTAAACTGCCGTGTTCCTTCTGAAGAAGCCGGTTTATGGAAAAGGCCGAATATCCAAGCGGCCAGCAGTCCGGAAATCCAATGAACGATCAGCAGCAGATAACCAGCTTCCGGTTGATGAAGCAGACCAGTTCCGATGACAACGAGAATGGTCATTGGATTGCAGAAATGGGATAAAGCGGCGAGCCTTCCGGCCTCATCGGCACGAAGCTCGCCTTGTCTATACATTCCGGAGGCGGCCTGCGCTCCTGCCGGGAACCCGGCTGTCATTCCTGTTATAAGAACCCAGCCGCCAGCACCGGGAAGTTTGAATGTTTTTTTCATCAAAGGGTCCAGCAGTACGCCAACTCCATGGGCCCAGCCATAGGCGATGAGTATTTCCACCAGAACGAGAAACGGCAGCAAAGCGGGAAATACGATATTCCACCATAGCTTAAGTGCTTGCAGGGTGGCTTGGAAGGCAGGTTCGGGCGCGCTGACGACAGCCAGTACAAGCAGGAAAGCGGCAGCACCCAGCAGGATGGTGTTCCACAGCCCGTTTGATGACTTGACGGCGTTGTCTTTATTCATAAGGAATCTCCTTTCAGCGTAAACATGGCTAGTACAACTTTATGCAAAGGAGACAACCGTCAGACCAAACTTGGTGGAAGGCTGGATATATAAGGCGGAGGGAAGGAAACTACATGAAGAAGTCTGTAAAACCGAATGGCTTAAAAATTGCGCTGTATTTATTAATGGTTGGGGTCATGCTGTACGTTGTCGTTTATATGCCGACCCCTTATCTTGTATACCAGCCGGGGAGCGCCGAGGAGGTTCGCCCCATGATCAATGTCGAGAAGAGCGATCCGGCGGAAGAGGGCACATTTATGATGACAACCGTGTCGGCAAGCTATGCCAATATGGTTTTGTTAATGATGTCTGCGTTTAATCCCAATTCGGAGGTTGTGAAAAAGGCCGAGAAAATGGGAGATCAGAGTAAGGACGAATATGCAGCCACACAAGTGTATTACATGAATTCTTCCCAGTCCGCTGCAATGGAAGCCGCTTATCAAGAAGCTGGTATTGACTACAGTATCGAGCCTGCTTATGTATTCGTGATGTCGATCTCCGAAAAATCTGCTAATGCCGAGCATTTCCGGCCTGGCGATAAATTGATCAAGATTGATGGGCAGCCGGCAGAGGATAATGAGAAAATTGCCAGCCTGTTAAGCGAGAAAACTATCGGGGAAGTGGTGTCCGTGGAGCTTGAACGCAAGGGGAAAACCGTTAAAGAACAGGTTCAGCTTGTTAGCATTAAGGATGAGAAGACCGGGGCGGAGCGTCCGGGTCTTGGCGTCATGATTGCAACGATGCAAAGTGTAGAGCCGGCGAATCCCGATCACACGATTCATTTTGCGGATACCAATATCGGTGGACCTTCAGCCGGACTGATTTTTACCCTTGAAATTTATAACCAGCTCACCGAAGGTGATTTAAGCAGAGGTTATCGGGTAGCGGGAACGGGTACCATTGACAAATCAGGCGCCGTAGGTCCCATTGGCGGCGTGAAACACAAGATCGTGGCGGCTGACCGGAAGGAAGCCGATATCTTTTTTGTGCCGCAAAAAAATTACGATGAAGCCAAGAAGCGGGCGGATCGAATCAAAACGGATATGAAGTTGGTCCCGGTTGACGATCTGCAGGATGCAGTAGATTATCTGGAGCAGCTGCCGCCTAAGGGGTGAGTGGCGGCAGCAGGTAATCGCTGTAGTAATGGCGGATATCCGGCTTAGGGTGTCCGTTGGCGTATACGGCGGCTGCCATCAGGTCCCTCTCGAGCTGAGGATGCTCCAGCGTTGTCGGCTTCTGGATAACAGGTAGCGAGGCGCTCTGCTTCATTCGTTTCAGCAAGGAACGCCCTGTGTCGCTGAAGCCAAGGACCCTGATATATCCCGGACCTTTGGCCAGCTCCTCGCGATTCATGGATGCTTTGTCATGATTGAGCATGATATGCAGGAGCATACGCTGAAGTTTGGTGCGGGTATAGCGTTTGGTCTTCAACGCTTCGAGGAGAGACCCAACCGTAGGCTGCTTCAACTGCGCAAGCATGCGCTGAACACGATATTCCAAGCCTTCGGTAACTTCAAGGAAGCCTTCAAGCTGCGCGGGTGTATGCGTGAGTAGGGATTGAAACAGCGGCTGACGAAACTGTTCCCAGTGGACGGGAGCTAGTCCGCTTTCCATTTCCCGCTCCATGATGTTGTGCGTGAATTCGGGGATGTAGGGTCTGGCTGCTTCCAAGCCCTGTGAAAGAATGATGTTACGGATGGCGGTTGCACTGGCAATGGACGAGTCTCCCGGCAAGGGATCGTGGTAGTGCGCGTTTTCTCTTGGAATGGTGTAGGGCGTAATGCGGCTGCCCAGGCGGTGGAGGGCAATCAGATAGTGCAGGCCCAAGGAATTGTTCGGCTGCGTGAGCAGCTCTTGCAAATGGGCAATTGCTGGTCGGGACTCGCCGAATAGGGTTGCAGCGGCAGCACCGTAAGCGGACGGGAAGTTCATGCCTTCCCGGAGATGCCTTTCAATTTCGGATTGGAGCTCGCCGGATTCGCTGGCAAGCGAACGGGACAGCGGTAGAAGCTGCTCCAGTGTACCGCTCTCCGATCCGAAGGAAAGACAGTCCACCACCCCGGTAGCTTCCAGAATAGCTATCGCACCGTATGCAAACCATTCTGCAGGCTGCACGGCATAGGTTACCGGCAGCTCGATGCACAGATCTACTCCCATGGCAAGGGCCATTTCGGCGCGTGCCCGTTTGCCTGCAATAGCAGGT
The DNA here is from genome assembly GCF_052115765.1 of Paenibacillus sp. 2KB_20. Taxonomy (NCBI): domain Bacteria; kingdom Bacillati; phylum Bacillota; class Bacilli; order Caryophanales; family Paenibacillaceae; genus Paenibacillus; species Paenibacillus sp. 2KB_20. Next base: position 246,582 of record NZ_JBFRHH010000007.1, read on the forward strand.
TCGCCGCGTTGGAGAAACGGACCGCTCATCACTGCAACAACGGCATCCGCCCCTGTTACTTCTTTGGATTTACGATAATGCAGAACATGACCGTTATGTAAGGGATTATATTCAACGACAATGCCAACCGTCTTCATTAGTTTCAACTCCTTGATAAGAATATAACATAATTACAGGACGTTCCTGCAACAATAAGCTCATCGCCATATATGGGTGATAATCTCGTTGTAGCGTGAGAAATATCGGGGAAACAATCATGGTTCTTTAGGGTTATCCTGTTGACAAAAGTCTTTGGTAATCGGTATAATAATCTTTGTTTGTTTGGAGTGATGGATATGCTAATTCAATTTCGTAAATTGACAACCAGCGATCAACCGTTACAGTTCCATCAAACCGTGGATGTAAGCAATGCCGTTAAGGATCGGAAGGACATTATTGCTGTTCAGCCATTAGACGTGGATTTGACAGCAGCCTCATCGATTTCTGGTGCGGTGGATGTTCATGGAAGGTTGCAAGGCGAGCTGGAGATGAATTGCTCCCGCTGTCTGAAGCCGATCAGCGAACATGTGCACATCCCTTTTCATGAAGTATTCCAGCCGGTGGTAGATCCTGAATCGATTCAGGATGAGAATGATGACACTACATACGTGCAAGGTGAGAGTGTGGATCTCACTCCCTATGTAGAAGAAGCATTTTTGCTCCACCTGCCGCTAGCTCCGGTGTGCAAAGCCGACTGCAAGGGACTCTGCCCGAATTGCGGCAAGGACCTGAATGAAAGCACGTGCAACTGCGATACGGAAGTGATCGATCCTAGGCTAGCCGGACTGAAGGACTTCTTTAAATGATGATGGATTTGGCACCCGTGTTCAGCGGGTTGAATTGATAAGGAGGTGGGAACATGGCAGTACCTCAACGTAGAACGTCCAAAACACGTCGTGACAAGCGTCGTACTCATTTTAAGCTGGCTGTGCCAGGCATGGTGAAATGCGAGCAATGCGGAGAATTGAAACTTGCTCATCGCGTATGTAAAGTATGCGGAACGTATAAGGCAAGAGAGATCATCAAACAATAATTTTTAAATAAGTAGTACTTCATCTTTGGTGAGGTGCTATTTTTTTTGTCTGAAGTCCCCCTTTCTTTTTAACGTGACATGATTTATACTTAACATTAGTACCAGGTTCTAATATTTGCGACTAATTTACATATATGTATGTTTGAAGAATGGCGGCTTTCATAGCGGCAGAAGGAGTTGTTTCGTCATCGATCGTTTATCCAAGAAAGACCGTCACCAGCGGCTGATTCAGCTGATCGACGAGAATCCCTTTGTTACAGACCGCGAGTTGACTCGCCAGCTTAAAGTGAGCATTCAGACGATACGCCTTGACCGTATGGAACTTGGCATCCCGGAGCTTCGTGAGCGAATGAAGCAGATGGCGGAGCATTCTTATGACCAGGTTCGTTCCTTGTCACTCGAAGAGGTGATCGGGGATGTCGTTGACTTGCAGTTGGACAAGAGCGGAATATCGATATTTGAAATCCGTGAGGAACATGTATTCAGCAAAACGCGAATTGCCCGCGGTCATTATGTGTTCGCTCAAGCCAATTCACTTGCCATTGCCGTAATCAATGAAGAAATCGCGTTGACGTCTTCAGCGGATATACGGTTTTTGAGACAGGTGCGTCTCGGCGAGAAATGCATTGCCAAAGCCTACGTTAGGTCCATTGCCGGCCAGAAGGGAAAGGCCAAGGTGGAAGTGTTTACTTATGTCGCTGATGAAATGGTGTTTCAAGGGAATTTCGTAATCTACCGATCTGCAGGAGAATGACATAAGTAAAGGAGGAAGTTTGGCATGAGAATTGCGATTGATGCGATGGGCGGCGACAACGCTCCCCAGAGTAACGTCGAAGGCGCGCTCATTGCTGCACAGGAATGGAGCGATACCGAGATCATTCTCGTAGGGGATGAAGCGCAGATTGGAGCACTGTTGAAGGACAAACCGTCCAATCTGAAGGTGGTTCATGCAAGTGAAGTCATAGAAGCGGAGGATGAGCCGGTAAAGGCTGTCCGCCGGAAGAAGGATGCTTCAATGGTTGTGGCGGGTCGCATGATTCGCGAAGGTGAAGCCGATGCCATGATCTCGGCAGGCAATACGGGGGCCCTCATGACGACCGGACTACTCGTCGTGGGCAGGATGAAGGGGATTGAGCGGCCTGCGCTTGCGCCAATGATTCCTACTCTCGATGGCAAGGGGATGCTCGCCTTGGATCTTGGAGCGAATATGGATTCGAAGCCTGAGCATCTGCAGCAGTACGCATTAATGGGCAGCCTGTATCGCGAGAAGGTGCATGGAATCACCAAACCTCGGGTCGGGCTGTTAAATGTCGGTACCGAGCCGGGCAAGGGCAATGAACTGACGAAGCATGCTTATCCGTTGCTGGAGGAGCTGCCCATTCATTTTGTTGGCAATGTTGAGTCCCGCGATGTCATGAACGGTGTTTGTGATGTACTCGTATGTGACGGGTTCTCGGGCAATATTTTGTTGAAATCGATTGAAGGAACAGCTGGCGCACTCTTTTCGCTGTTGAAGGAGCAGTTCAGCAAGTCTCTTAAGACCAAGATGGCTGCCGCCTTGATGATGCCAGAGCTTCGCAGCCTGAAATCGACGCTTGATTATAAGGAGCATGGTGGAGCGCCTCTGCTTGGTCTGGGCGGTCTGGTCGTTAAGAGCCATGGTTCATCGGATGCGAACGCCATCAAGAATGGGGTTCGCCAAGCGCGGACGGCGCTGCAGAACCGATTGGTAGAGAGTATTTCGAATGAAATCAGCGGGAAGTGAGTGAGGAAATGAACAATTTGCGTCCAGTCGGTATTATTGGCACAGGCAAATACGTACCTGAAAAAATATTGTCAAATCGTGATTTAGAGAAAATGGTAGATACAAGCGATGAATGGATTGTCTCCATGACGGGAATCCGGGAACGGCATATTGCCGCTCCGCATGAAGCGACGTCGGATTTGGCTTACCACGCTGCTGTGAACGCGCTGAAATCAGCCGGAATGAACGCCGAGGATCTGGACTTGATTATTGTGGCGACCATTACGCCGGATATGTTCTTTCCATCGACCGCATGTTTGCTTCAGGATCGGCTTGGAGCCAAAAAAGCGGCGGCATTTGACCTGTCGGCTGCTTGCTCGGGATTTGTATACGGCCTGGCTACAGCTACAAATTTCGTGAAGACGGGCATGTATAACAATGCTTTGGTGATCGGGGTGGACTGCTTGTCCCGCATTACGGACTATACCGACCGTAATACCTGCGTTCTATTTGGCGACGGTGCCGGAGCGGCGATTGTCGGCGAAGTGCCGGAAGGCCGCGGGTTCCAAGCCTTTGATCTTGGTGCGGAAGGTGCAGGTGGAGCGCATCTGTACATTGAGGCAGGAGGTTCGAGATTACCGGCTTCTGCTGAAACAATTAACACGAATAAACACTTTATTTATATGAACGGCCGCGAAGTGTTCAAATTTGCGGTACGGGTAATGGGATCTGCCACGGAAGCTGTATTATCCAAAGCAGGCATCGACAAAAAGGATATCGACTTATTCATTCCTCATCAAGCCAACATCCGGATTATTAAATCTGCCATGGAGCGTTTGGAGCTTCCGGAAGAGAAAGTCATGATCAATGTTGATAAATACGCCAATACCTCAGCCGCTTCCGTGCCGCTAGCTCTTGTCGAAGCACAGGAGTCCGGCCGCCTGAAAGAAGGAGACAAGGTGTTGATGGTTGGGTTTGGTGGCGGATTAACATGGGGTTCCTCCGTACTTATCTGGTAAACATAACAGCTTTTAGGCCTAGTGAAATAAGAGAAGGGAGCTCACGATTTTGGGTAAAACAGCATTTATATTTCCTGGTCAAGGCGCTCAGTCCGTCGGAATGGGTAAGGATGCCTATGATGCGGTTCCTGCCGCAAGGGATCTTTTTCTAGCCGCGGATGATCAGCTTGGATTTCCGCTCAGCTCCATTATTTTTAATGGTCCTGATGAAGATTTGAAACAAACGGTAAACACTCAGCCAGCTCTACTCGCAACCAGCATGGCTTACCTGGAAGCCATTCGCGGAAAGGGGATCGAACCGGATTACGTTGCGGGCCATTCCCTCGGCGAATACAGTGCACTTGTATGTGCAGGCGTGCTTTCGTTCGAAGAAGCTGTGTCGATCGTCAGAGCCCGCGGAGAATACATGGAGGCAGCCGTTCCCGGAGGTCAAGGCGCAATGGCAGCCGTGCTTGGCGCAGATCGTGAGGCTTTGTCAGAGCTGTGCGAGCGCATTTCGGCAGAGGGACATGTTGTAGAACTTGCGAACATGAACTGTCCGGGGCAAATCGTCATCTCGGGTTCAGCTCAAGGCGTCGCAGCTGCTGCAGAAAGAGTGAAGGAAGCTGGCGGCAAGCGGGCTATCCCCCTGGAGGTTAGCGGACCCTTCCATTCGACCTTGATGAAGGAGGCGGCTGACCGGTTGGCTGGTAAACTGGAGCAGGCTGCGTTTAATACCCCTTCCGTGCCGGTAGTTGCCAATGTGACGGCGCGTTCGGTGGAAGATGCCGCTGCCATCCGCGGTTTGCTGGTGGAACAGGTATACTCCCCTGTGTTATGGCATGACAGCGTGGAATGGATGATCGCTCAAGGCGTGGATACCTTCGTCGAGATTGGTCCTGGCAGTGTACTCAGCGGTTTGATCAAGAAGATTGACAAATCCGTCAAAGTCATTAATGTAAATAGTCTGGACAGCGTCAGCGGTTTGGAGACCGTAGTATAAATAACGATGGATAAAAACCAGATCACTCTGGAAAGGAGGAATAGGTATGAGTGAAGCTCTAAAAGGACAGACTGCGCTTGTTACGGGTGCTTCCCGCGGCATTGGCCGGAGCATTGCTCTTGGACTTGCTGATCTGGGCGCTAACGTTGCTGTCAATTATGCAGGAAGCGAAGCGGCCGCAACCGAGGTTGTGGAGGCGATTCGCGCAAAGGGCGTATCGGCCATCGCGGTTAAATCCAACGTTGGACGGACTGAAGAAGCCGATGCCATGGTAAAGCAGGTGATGGAGACTTTTGGTCGAATTGATATCCTGGTGAATAATGCAGGGATTACTAGAGATAATCTAATCATGCGGATGAAGGAAGAGGAGTTCGATCAGGTGATCGAAACGAATCTTAAAGGGGTATTCAATTGTCTTAAGGCGGTGACGCGTCCCATGATGAAACAACGTTATGGACGCATTATCAATATATCCTCCGTTGTCGGAGCGCTTGGTAATCCGGGGCAAGCCAACTATGTTGCGGCCAAAGCCGGAGTCATCGGTCTGACCAAATCAGCCGCGCGGGAATTGGCTTCCCGCGGGATTACGGTGAACGCTGTGGCTCCTGGTTTTATCGATACCGATATGACCCGGGAACTTCCTGAGGACATGCGGGAAGGCCTGCTTGGCGGAATTCCGCTCGCCCGACTGGGTCAGCCGGAGGAGATTGCCGGCGTGGTTGCTTTTCTAGCATCTTCCAGTGCATCCTATATGACTGGACAAGTGCTGCATGTGGATGGCGGCATGTATATGTAGACGCCGCTACTGTTCCGGCGCTGGCCGCCGGGCATTAAAACGTTTTCAAATGCCTTCTATGGCAATTTGAAGTCATATCTCGTATAATTACCAAGAGGAGGTGAGCCGGATGTCCGATGTATTGGAACGCGTGAAACGCATCGTTATCGACCGCCTGGGTGTTGACGAAGCCGACGTAACATTAGAAGCATCTTTCAAAGACGACCTTGGAGCTGATTCTCTCGATGTAGTTGAATTGGTGATGGAGTTGGAAGATGAGTTTGATATGGAGATCTCTGATGAAGATGCGGAGAAAATTACGACCGTAGGTGAAGTTGTAAATTACATACAATCTCATACCTAAGTCATTACAGTTAAGTCCCGTTCTTTAGCAAGACGGGACTTCTCCACATTCAATCCAAGCTTTAGCACGAACAAGTGATAGATTATTACTGCCTTCGTTATCATGAGTCTGCGTGTGCGGCCTCATAGATGGACGGGCAGTCCACATAGAGGTGAGTCTGTTTGAAACATAGAGTCGTTGTAACAGGAATGGGAGTCATGACTTCGATTGGTCAAGACCTGGATACATTCTGGAACAGTTTGATGGAAGGCAAGTCTGGCGTATCCCGCATCGAAGCATTTGATGTGAGTGATTACACAACGCAAATCGCAGCATCCATGAAGGATTTTAATCCTGAGGATTACATGGATCGCAAAGAAGCCCGCAGGATGGACCGATTTGTACAGCTTGCGGTTGCAGCCGGTTCGAAGGCGCTTGAGGACAGTGGTCTTGAAATTGGCGTGAATGCCGATGCAGAGCGTGTTGGCGTATCGATCGGATCGGGTATCGGCGGTTTGGGAACTTGGGAGGATCAGCATAATATCCTGCTCGAGAAGGGCCCGAAACGTGTAAGCCCATTCTTTATTCCGATGATGATCGCAAACATGGCCTCAGGCCAGATGTCGATCAATCTGGGAGCCAAGGGTCCGAACACCACACAGGTTACGGCTTGTGCTACCGGAACACATTCGATCGGCGATTCATATCGTCTGATTCAGCGTGGTGATGCGGATGTCATGATCTGCGGCGGGGCCGAGGCAACCATTCGTCCAACAGGGATGGCTGGTTTCTGCGCTATGCGTGCAATGTCAACCCGCAATGACGAGCCGGAGAAAGCCAGCCGGCCATTCGATACGGGCCGCGACGGTTTTGTAATGGGTGAAGGCGCTGGCGTACTTGTGATCGAATCCCTGGAGCATGCGTTGAAACGCGGTGCCAACATTTATGCCGAGGTGGTTGGCTATGGCCTTAGTGCCGATGCCCATCATATTACCGAGCCGGATCCGGATGGAGCAGCCCGCTGCATGAAGATGGCGATCCGTGACGCAGGCATTGCGCCGGAGGAAGTGGATTACATTAATGCTCACGGGACTTCAACGCCGGTGGGTGACCGCTCGGAAACGAAGGCCGTTAAGATGGCTCTCGGTGACCATGCCTATAAAGTGGCCGTTAGCTCGACCAAGTCGATGACAGGTCACCTGCTTGGAGCTGCTGGCGGCGTTGAGGCCGTTATCTGCGGACTGAGCTTGAAGAACCAAATCATTGCACCAACGATTAACCTGGAGGATCAAGATCCGGAGTGTGATCTTGACTATGTACCGAATCACCCGCGTAAAGCCGATTTGGATATCGTCATGTCCAATTCGTTTGGATTTGGCGGGCATAATGCTACGATTATCCTGAAAAAATACGCCGAGTAAGGGGACAGTGTGTTGAGTGGAGATCTGAAGCAGTTACAGCATAAACTTCAAATCCAGTTTCGCAATGCAATGCTGCTGAAGCAGGCCTTTACCCACGCATCTTATGTAAACGAACATCGCTTCAGTCAGAGCCAGGACAACGAGCGTCTTGAATTTCTCGGGGATGCAGTTCTGGAGCTGACGGTGAGCGAATTCTTATACAACCTATTTCCGGACCGTCCGGAAGGTGAGTTAACCAAGCTGCGGGCCGCTATCGTATGCGAGCCTTCCTTGGTTCAATTCGCTGTAGGTCTGGATTTTGGACGTTACGTTCTGCTAGGCAAAGGAGAGGAAATGACGGGCGGTCGAACCCGCCCGGCTCTTCTGGCAGACGTATTTGAGTCATTTGTGGGGGCGCTTTATCTGGATCAGGGATTGGAAGCGGTTCGCCGGTTTTTAAGCGACCATGTCTTTCCCACGGTGACCGTCAACGGTCGTCCGCAGATGAGCGATTATAAGACCGAGCTTCAGGAACTGACCCAGCATCACGGCATGGGCGCACTGGAATATCGTATCGTAGAAGAGCGAGGACCGGCACATGAGCGGGAGTTTGTCTCGGAGGTTTACATGGGAAGCGAATGTCTTGGACGTGGAAGCGGCAGATCCAAGAAAGAAGCCGAGCAGCAGGCAGCGGCAGTAGCCCTAAAGCAGCTGAAACGTGCGGATGCCTAAAGCTTCGCTGATGTGATGACAAACAAAGAGCAAAGAGCAGTCAAGCGGATAACCGGACCCGGATAGGATGACTGTTTTTTGCTCTTTTCGTTGTCTGTCTTTATAAAGGGACAGCTGCTATTACGTTAATGGACCTCGTCCAAAGACGGCGGTGAAGCCGATTCTACTTATGGTACAATAGCAGGAGAGGTGATAGGTCGAATATGTTTTTGAAACGGATCGAGTTAGCAGGATTTAAATCGTTTGCCGACAAGACGGAGATGGAATTTGTCCGGGGAATTACAGCCGTTGTAGGTCCGAATGGCAGCGGTAAGAGTAACATTTCCGATGGGATCCGCTGGGTGCTTGGCGAGCAAAGTGCCAAATCGCTTCGCGGCGGCAAGATGGAGGATATTATCTTTGCCGGGAGTGATGCGCGCAAAGCGGTTAATTATGGAGAGGTCTCCCTTACGCTGGACAACGAGGACCATGTGCTGCCGCTGGATTTTAACGAGGTAACCGTAACCAGACGAGTGCACCGCAGCGGGGACAGCGAGTATTTCATTAATCGGCAATCGTGCCGACTCAAGGATATTACGGAGCTGTTCATGGACACCGGAATCGGTAAAGAAGCCTATTCCATTATTGGACAAGGTCGCATTGAGGAAATTTTGAGTACACGTTCAGAAGATCGCCGGGGGATTTTTGAGGAAGCATCCGGGATCGTTAAATATAAATCTCGTAAAAAAGAGTCTGTGCGCAAGCTGGATGAAACGGAGCAAAACCTGCTTCGTATCCACGACTTGGTTACAGAGCTTGAGGATCAGATCGGACCGCTGAAAGAGCAGTCCGAGAAGGCTATTCGCTACAAGGAACTTCGGGAAGAACTGAAGCACAAGGAAATCTCTCTGTATGTGTATCAGATCGAACAGATACATACCTCATGGAGCGAGGCCAATGCCAAGCTGGAGCAGCTGAAGGAAGAGCAGCTTGCTCTGTCCACCGTTGTATCCGCGCATGATGCCAAGCTGGAGAGTGACAGATCGGCACTGCGCCAACTGGAGCAGGAAGTTGAGGATCTGCAGAGCCAGCTGCTCCAATTCAGCGAGCTGTTTGAGAAGAGCGAAGGCTATGGCGAGGTGCTTAAGGAGCGCCGCCGTAACCTGGAACGTACGCGCGAGCAGTTGGAAGAAAGTTTGCAATCAGGCGATCATCGTTTGGGAGAGCGCGTAAGCGAGCTTGCGAGCATGAAGAGCAAGCTGCAAGAGCTCCAGCAGGAATTAACCCAGGTGCGGGATCAGCTGTCAGCGGAAGAAGCGAAGCTGGTGGGCGTAACTGGCGGAATCAGTCAGCAGCAGGAAGAGAGCTTGAAGGGGAATTTGCTGGAGCTTATGAACCAAATGGCTCAAGCGCGGAATGAAATCCGGTATGCGGACCAGCAGCAGGAGGCGCTGGACCGGCGGATGAATCGAGCACAAGAAGAGTCAGGTAAGTGGGAAGCCCTGAAAGAGGATTTGCTCCGCCGCAAAGAGAGTATCGATCGAAGCATTGAACGCTTCGGTAAAGAGATTGCCGACCTTCGCAGCGGTTATATCAGCGAGAGCGAGCGATATCAATCCCTGCAGAAATTGCAGGAAGAGACGCAGGGAGCCCTTCGGAAATGGGAGCAGAAGCGAGAAGCGCAAATTTCCCGCCGCGATACCATGAAAGAGCTTCAGGACGATTTTGACGGATTTATGCTAGGTGTTAAGGAAGTGCTGAAGGCATCCCGCAAATCCGTGCTCCATGGCGTCCATGGTGCTGTGGCCGAGCTTATTCGTGTACCGGAAAAGCTTGAGCTTGCGATGGAGACCGCACTTGGCGCATCGGTTCAGCATATCGTCATGGAGAACGAATCCGTATCCAGGCAGGCGATTGCCTTCCTGAAGCAGCGCCAGTTAGGTCGGGCGACCTTTCTGCCTCTGGACGTCATTCGTCCGCGGAATGTATCCGCATCCGACCGGCATTTGGCAGAAGGGGAAGCCGGGTTTGTAGGCTTTGGCTCCGAGTTGGTGAAGTATGATTCCAGATATAGCAACATCGTCGGCAGCCTTTTGGGCAATGTCGTGATCGCCGAGACCTTGGAGCAAGCGAACAAAATTGCCGCCAGATTCTCCTATCGCTTCCGTGTAGTCACGCTCGAGGGAGACGTGGTCAATGCAGGCGGATCCATGACAGGCGGTAGTCAGCACAAGAAAACGAACAGTCTGCTGGGACGCAAGCGTCAATTGGATCAGCTCGATCAGGAAATTTCGGAAACCGAGAAGCAGCTGGAGAAGCTGCAGCAGGGCATTGAAGGCGTCCGGAATCAAATGATTGAATCTCAGGATAAGCTGGACGAGCTCCGTAAAGCCGGAGACGATAAGAGGATTGAGGAACAGCAGGCTGCAGGGGACCGCAAGCAGCTTGAGCATGAGCTGCGCCACGTCCTCGAACAAGCCGAGCTGGCAGGCGAAGAGAAGAGCAGTCAAGAGAAGGAAGCCAAAGAGATTCAGGCAAGCCGTGAACGCGCGCAGAAGCTGTTGTCCGAGCTGGAGGAAGAAGAGAAATCGACCCATCTGGCCATTCAAGCTGCAGAGTTTGCCCGGAAAGCAAATGAATCGGCGAAGGAAGAGCTTCAAAGTCAGTTGACGAACCTCAAGGTTCGCGAAGGAAAGCTGGATCAGGAAACCTTCTCACTGGAGGAACAGCTCAAGCGCCTTCAGTCGGATGTCGACAACCATGAGAAGGAGCAGAAGCAGAACCGCACGATGCTGGCCTCCGTTCAAGCCGACCTGAATCAGAACGAAAGCGAAAGCGTGAAGCAGATCGAGGATCTGAACCAGTACAAGCTGAAGAAGGAAGAGGCGACGCAGCAGCTTGAATTCAAACGGGCTGCACGCACCGCGCTAAGCCGGAAGCTGGAGCTGGAAGAGAGCGAAACCAAGGAACAGCGCACGCAGCTGCGGTCCGTGGATGATCAGCTTCGCCAGACCGAGATTGGGGTAAACCGGCTCGATGTTGAGCTTGAGAATATATTGAAAAAATTAAGCGAGGACTATGAGCTGAGTTATGAGCTTGCCAAGCAGCGGTATCCGATTCCGGAAGACATCACTGCCGCTCAGAACGAAGTGCGTGATTTGAAGAGGTCGATAACTTCCCTCGGAGATGTGAATCTTGGGGCTATTGAAGAGTATCAGCGTGTCAATGAGAGATATCTGTTCTTGAGTGAGCAAAAGGCGGATCTGGTTGAAGCGAAGACAACGCTGTACCAGGTCATTAAGGAAATGGACGATGAAATGTCCAAGCGCTTCAAGCTGACGTTCGATGCGATCCGGCGCGAGTTCGGCACGGTATTTACGAAGTTGTTCGGAGGTGGACGAGCCGACCTGGTCCTGATCGATCCGGATCGATTGCTTGAGACGGGGATCGATATCGTCGCACAGCCCCCTGGCAAGAAGCTGCAAAATCTGCAGCTGCTCTCCGGCGGAGAGCGTGCATTAACCGCTATGGCGCTGCTATTTGCCATTTTGCAGGTGAAGCCGGTTCCGTTCTGCGTACTGGATGAGGTCGAAGCGGCGCTGGATGAAGCGAACGTGGTCCGATTTGCCCAGTATTTGCGGGAGTTCTCTGAACAAACGCAGTTTATTGTGGTCACCCACCGCAAAGGGACGATGGAAGAGGCGGATGTGCTGTACGGCGTCACGATGGAAGAAGGCGGCGTGTCGAAGCTGGTGTCCGTCAAGCTTGAGAATGAGGAAGCGGAGATTGCCTAATTTAACATAACGACATGGAGGGTACGTATGAGCTTTTTTAAGAAGTTAAAAGAGAGCATTTCCAGCAAAACGGAAAATGTAACAAAACAGTTCCGCGACGGACTCGAGAAAACTCGGAAGGGTTTTATCGAGAAAGTGTCGGACCTGGTGATTCGCCGAAAAAAAATCGATGAAGAATTCTACGAGGAATTGGAAGAGATTCTGATTGGTGCTGATGTCGGCGTGAATACCGTGATGGATCTGATGGACGATCTTCGTGCCGAAGTGAAGAAACGGCGGATTGAAGACGCTGCCGATCTGCAGCCAGTATTGTCAGAGAAGCTGATGGGACTCCTTCGTGATGACAGCAGCAATGAGCTGCGGGAGAATCCAGATGGCATTACGGTCATTCTGTTTGTCGGCGTTAACGGAGTCGGTAAAACAACTACGATCGGCAAGCTGGCGCATCGTTACAAGCAGGAGGGCAAGAAGGTTTTGCTCGCAGCGGGCGACACGTTCCGTGCAGGTGCGATTGAACAGCTGGAAGTATGGGGAGAACGGGTTGGCGTTGAAGTCATTAAACAGCAGCCCGGCTCAGACCCGGCAGCTGTTATGTTCGATGCGGTTCAAGCAGCCAAGCAGCGGCAAGCGGATGTTCTGCTCTGTGATACGGCGGGACGCCTTCAGAACAAAACGAATCTGATGGAAGAGTTGAATAAAATCTTCCGCGTCATTCAACGTGAAATTCCGAGTGCCCCGCATGAGGTACTGATGGTCCTTGATGCGACGACAGGACAGAATGCGCTGAGCCAAGCGAAGCTGTTTGGGGAGAAGAGCGGCGTGACCGGCCTCGTATTAACCAAGCTGGATGGCACGGCTAAGGGTGGCATCGTGATCGCGATTCGTCAAGAGTTGAATCTTCCGGTGAAACTGGTAGGCTTGGGAGAGAAAATGGGCGACCTCCAGACCTTTGACTCCGAGCAGTTCGTTCATGCCCTCTTTGCGGGTTTGATTAAAGAAGAAGAGAATGCTGTAGAACAACAAGACTAGACACTGGTCTAATCGAATATGTATATAGAAGGACCGAAAGATATACTTTCGGTCCTTCTTCATGTTCGGCTCGATCTGCGGGCACATGCTTTTTATGAAGAGACAATCCGAACGAATTCAATTGAACGAAGCGGGATGATGGCCGTATCTGTAGGAGGACCATAGATAATTGGCGGTACTTTTAAGATGATGGTTCCTTCGCCCACTTTGGTAAGCGTGCCAATGATCACATCTCCGGACACCGTTACTTCGGTTTCCGAGCCGATAAATCCCTGCAGCCAATCCACGTAGCGCATATCGGTTAACCTCCTTGCCGTAATGAAAGTTTGAAGCTGATATCCAGCATCATTCGAAGGAATTACTGAACGGATGTAATACTGGCGAATGGAATCAGCACAAGGTCACCCGATGCTTCACGGAGCTGAACACCATCTTCGGCGGTAGCCAAAACGACCCCTTCCAAGGTGACAAACGTTGTGCTAACCCGTACTTGTTGACCGGTACGAACTTCGAAATATTGAATCAGCTCCGGAATAATCGTTAAACCCGTGAGGACTTGACTCTCCAGTGACTCTACCCGTTCGGTTAATTGACTGATTTCCTGGCTTAGAAGCTCGACCTGCCGTGTTAACATCTTGACTCGCCTTGCAAGTCTTCTGCAGAACAGGAAGCAACACATAGTCATTCTCCTTTCTGTATTACCAACGGTTGTGCTCTTCGATATGCTTCTTTAAATCCAGAAGCGAAGCAGTGCTTTCTTCCTCCGTCGCGCGGATCATGGGCATAATCTGCTGCACATGACCGGGGCCGTATTTAAGGAAGCTTTCGGTTTTGTCGACCAGAACATCAAGCGGCTGACGATAATCCGTAAAGTACTGACTGAGACGAAAAGAGCTCAGCAGACTATGCACTTTGCTCATGGTGCTAAGCGCCAGTACAGGTTTGCCGCCCCGTAAAGCGGCTAGCGACGGGTGAAGTTTGAATGATATCAAATAGTCGACAGATTGGATGAAACGATAAGTGAGCTCAATATCCATGAGAAACGGCAGCGTCTCAATGGAAGCGCCGGGCGTAGACTCCTTTACCTTTTTCTGCAATTGCAGACATGTGTTGTAATCGGAGTACGCGTTGCCCGGATGATGAATGACCGGGATAAGGACGGCATGATAGCCTTTGGCGATAAGATGTGCCAGCAGTTTGGTCATGTTGTCCATCGGAAATGATTCATAGGAAAACACAACGACACCAATCGTTGGACGTTTAGAGAAACGTTTCACCGGGATATCGGGCTGACGATAGCCGAATACCATGTCAGGAGCTGTCTCGACATTACGGTGGAAGCCTGCCCGCTTGGCGATGTCCGACGATCGTTCATCCCGGAACACCGCTCGGTTTGCCTTGGAGATGATATCCCGGTAGGCGGATACCTGCTCTTCAGGCCAGGTGTGTTCGGGGTAGGCATCCACAATGCCGACGCCATAGACCCAAGTGGGCTGTCCTACGAGCTGAGGGGGGAAGTAATAGGGACTGAACGAGTATGGTGTAATTAAATCTCCACCACCGATGATGAAGGCATCCGTCTGACGGGGATCCAATCGGGAGTTCCAGGGATAGACGTGATGATCGTGGAATACTTGGCGAAGGGTGTGAAGAAATAAATCATCACCGAAGTTTCCCATTCCATAGTACCCAGAAGCGGCAATATGCATGTACGTATCACCTCCTTTTTCAAGCGCTGTCTAACTCTTGTGTGTTTGCTGACACCAGGCTTCAAACAGGCTGCGGTTACGTTGGCTGGTACTGCTGCCATAAATGACGCGATGATACAAGATAGCATCGACCTGAACAGGTGAGCTGTGCTTAAGAAGCCTGGCAGTGACATCGATATCTTCGAAGATACGTCCGAGACGATCCTCCCGATTCCACCAGCCGCCAATGGCGATTAGGGATGACTTGCGATACATACGGGGGACGAGCGGGTGGCCGTGTAGATTCGTTCGATTTAAGGAAGTAGACCGTGCCGAATAAAGCTTGCCCGAATCAACGTTTCTTCTCCATAGAGGACCGAGCTGCCGGGTGCGTTCCCAGCATCCATACCGGCCCGTGGCCATCCTGCTGTCCGGATTGTTGTCAAGTGCTTCGGACAGGAGTGCGGCCGCATCGGGAGCCAGCCAGTCATCGCCATCCAATTCCAGAATATATCGACCCTTTGCTTCGAAAAGCAGCCGATTCATCATGATCGCCTTTCCGCGGTTACGCGATTGAGACAGAACCCGAATTCTGCTGTCAAGATAAGCACAGGCTTCCTCCAGACTATCGTCTTCAGAGCCGTCATCACCTATTACCAGCTCCCAGTTATCGCTTGATTGTGCCAACACGGAACGGATGCTCCAGCCTAAAGTGTCCTTCATATTGTGAATACTCATCAGAATGGAGACGACAGGCTGCGGAGGAATTTCAGGGGATAAAGATAAAGACCCTTTGGAGTTGGTGGTTTTCTCTCGCATCCTTGTTGCAGACAGAATAGGGAGAATATACTCCAGATCCTTTTGATACGGAGGATTTTGCGTTGGGTCCAGATGCATCGTAAGGCTTGGGTCTTCGAGCAGCAGATCGTAAGGCAGAAATTTGGCAGCCGGAAGCCTGTTATTCCAGTAGGTAAGAGCAGCAAGCAGCCAGGATTTTCTCCAATACAGCGGGGCACCGTTCATGCATATACAGACAATATGATCTGGAATTGGGGTTGGCATCGGAATGGAAGTCTGTGCGCTCTTATTGGAAAAGGACAAGTTACCGCCCCATAGAATCCACTCACGGTCTATTTGTGAGATTTCCTGAATAATTTGTTCGCGATAGGTAAACGTATCGGTGGCTCTGTAGCCGAATGGCTGCGTACATAGTTTGGCATAGGGTTTCAATGGGAGCTCATGCCTTTGTCCAGGATGGCCTGCCGAATCACTTGATCGGCTTTCAATCCGCGTTCAACCCAGCGATTCTCTCTGGCGTAGGCAATGCGTGCCAGCTTATGCTCTGCTGTATCCGGGTGATGCAGCATGGAGGACAGCTTGCCCAAGAAATCATCATGGGTTGTCGCTGTGGTAACATGCGGCTCCATGGCAATGCATTCCGGCAGAGCTGTTGATAGTACGCGAACACCGGATGCCATATACTCGTACGCCTTGATTGGATTGGTAGCCAGCGTAATCGGATGGTATTGGAAGGGGATCAAAGCAACGTCAATATGAGTCAGATAACGTTTGAGCTCCTGGTGCGGCTTTTCACCGAGTATATGCACATTGGGAAGCTTCGAATAATCGCCGGAGCTGCCGTAAGGAG
This sequence comes from Paenibacillus sp. 2KB_20, assembly GCF_052115765.1. Taxonomy (NCBI): domain Bacteria; kingdom Bacillati; phylum Bacillota; class Bacilli; order Caryophanales; family Paenibacillaceae; genus Paenibacillus; species Paenibacillus sp. 2KB_20. The sequence goes on from NZ_JBFRHH010000007.1 coordinate 262,787, forward strand.
CTCCAATGGAAACGAATTGGACGTTTGGAAAACGAAGGGCCGCCTTAGCAAACAGCTCATGATCTACCCAATACGCCCAGGCGCCGATATAAGCGACAACAGGACCCGGAGGAAGATCGGCGGGCCTTTCACTGAATGGAATATGAAAAAATGAAGAGTCAGCGCCATTCGGGATCAGGGTAAGCGGTTTATCCGGATATGCCAGGGACAACCGGGTGTGAATCACCTCTGCGGTACATACGACATGGTCCGCTTCATCAATCATTTTAGGTTCATATTTTGCCCAATGCGGAAATTCATCACAGCAGTCGTAAATTGTGATGTCGGGTTTGAAAAGTGTAGAAATGCGCGTACGGAGTTTAGACCAGGTCGTCCAGACGACAATCGGATGTTCTTTGCGAAGGGCAGGCAGTTTTTTGTGCAGAAATGTTTTGGTATCTGTGAATAGGAACACATTTGGTTCAATTTCTTTGAACTCCTTATCCAGCGGTGCCAGGTTTTCGAAGAAAACCTGATGACCAAGCGCGCCCAATTGAGCCATTAGCTGCTGCGGTCTCTGTTTCATATACGACCAGTTCATCGTTCTCGGATAAATGATAACAGCCAAGAGGTTTCCTCCTTTCTTTGTACTCGGGATAATATATGCATTGCTAGCTTCATAGAATTGGACGAATGAGCCGAATGACCAAAAAAATGGTTGATTTCTACAAGCATATTCATGACCGGAACGAATCTATCAATTTTCCATATAATGCTTAAGATATGAGGTTCAGATCTATCTTTTCATATAAAACGAGGGGGAGTGAAGGTTCGTGAATCAGAAAAATGTTCTTGTTATATTCGGAACGCGGCCGGAAGCGATCAAAATGGCACCTTTGGTCAAGGAATTGGAGTCAGCCCCGGGATTAACTCCAATCGTATGCGTAACCGCCCAGCACCGGGCGATGCTGGATCAGGTGCTTCGTTTTTTTGAAATCCAGACGCAAACGGATCTGAATATCATGAAGGAAGGGCAATCCTTATACAGTCTGAGCGCTGATCTGCTAAAAGGGATGGAGAAGGTATTCCAAGCGAGAAAATATGATCTTGTGCTGGTCCACGGGGATACAACGACAGCATTTATCGGTGCTTTAGCAGCTTATTACGCGAAGATTCCGGTGGGACATGTGGAAGCAGGGCTGCGGACGTATGATAAATACGCGCCGTTTCCAGAGGAGATGAACCGCGAGTGGATCGGCAGAGTGGCGGATATGCATTTTGCCCCGACGGCGCTGTCCGCAGCAAATCTCAAAGCTGAGAACCGTTCGGCTCACGTATATGTAACGGGAAACACGGGAATCGATGCGATGAAGTGGACGCTTCAGGCTCCTTTTGAGCATCCGATACAGAGCAAGTTACGGAAAAATAGCCGATTAATACTGATGACCATGCATCGCAGGGAAAACTGGGGAGAACCGATGAAAGGGGTATTTGAGGCAGTGAAGCGGGTGATCCAGAAGCACCCTGACATTGAAGTGATATATCCGGTCCATCCAAACCCTGTGCTGCAGGAGGCGGTCGCGCAAGAGCTTGAGGGGCACGAGCGAATCCACTTGACCGAACCGCTCGATGTGGTAGATCTGCATCATATCATGCAGCGTTCCTATCTGGTCTTGACGGATTCCGGTGGCATACAGGAGGAAGCGCCGTCACTAGGGAAGCCGGTTCTGGTACTGAGGGATAAAACCGAACGCCCGGAAGGATTGACGGCCGGTACCCTAAAATGCGTCGGCACGAAGGGTGAAGCAGTTCAGGCAGGAATAGAGCAGCTGCTGACGGATAAGGAAGCGTACCGCAGCATGTCAAAAGCCCATAATCCGTTTGGCGACGGCACTGCGTCCCGCCAAATCGTCAGCGCCATCCAGCAATTCTTCCAATCGCAGGGCGGCTGATATAGTGGGCGGTTTTGATTTTGCATGCCCGCAGCGCGTATAATGAAGTATAAGATTTCAAGCGAAAGGATACCTGTTATGGCCAATACTTACACATATCCACGCAGAGAAGAGATAGCGAATGCAATAACACATGGCATAGGAGCGGCACTAAGCGTTGCAGCACTGGTGCTCCTGATTGTTTTTTCAAGTTTGAAGGGCACTGCCTGGCATGTGGTTAGCTTTACGATCTACGGATCGACGATGCTCCTGCTGTATTTGAGTTCAACGCTCGTACACGGCTTGAGAGACGGGAAAGCTAAGGATTTCTTTGAGTTTATGGACCACTCCTCCATTTACTTGTTCATCGCAGGGACGTATACGCCTTTCCTGCTGGTTGCCATCCGGGGAACGCTGGGCTGGAGTCTCTTCGGGATCGTATGGGGCGTTGCGCTGTTTGGTGTCGTATTTAAAGCATTCTTCGTCAAGAAGTTTCTGTTCCTCTCCACGGTATTTTACATTGCGATGGGCTGGTTGATCGTCATTGCCTGGAATCCGTTAACGGCGGTTGTGGCGCCGCAAGGTATGAATTTACTTGCCATTGGGGGCGTGCTGTACACGCTGGGCACTATATTCTATGTATGGCGGGGTTTTCCTTACCATCATGCCATCTGGCATTTGTTTGTGCTGGCGGGCTCGATTCTCCACTTTTTTGCGATACTGATCTACCTTCTTCCTATCGGTTGAACGGGCAGGATGAAGGCTTCCTAAACATGAAGAAGGATGACAAGGGAAATGGCTTGACATCCTTCTTTGTTTTTTGTATGATAAGGTTCGTTAAGCGAACTGTAAAGTGTTTTTCCTTGACGAGGGGGGTGCCCTTAAATGAGTCAGGAGAATCGGCTCGAGAAAACGAACCGGATCAATTTGCTGTTCGATTTCTATGAGCAGCTGCTGACAGAGAAACAGCAGACCTTTTTGAAATATTATTTCCATGATGATTTTTCCCTTGGAGAAATCGCAGGTGAATTTGAGATTAGTCGTCAGGCCGTCTATGAACATATCAAGCGTGCAGAGCAGGTGCTCGAGTCCTATGAAGAGAAGTTGGGGCTCCTGAGCAAGCATGAGACGCGCATCCGGGAGCTGGATAAGTTTCGGGAAATGGTGGAGAGTAGCGACCTGGGTGAACATGATAAGAATGTAATGACCGATATGGTTGAGCAATTAAAGGTATGGGATTAAGTATGAACGGAGGTGGCGGATATGGCGTTTGAAGGATTGACCAGCAGACTACAGAATGTGTTCAGCAAGCTTCGTGGTAAAGGCAAGGTGTCCGAAGAAGATGTAACAGCCGCCATGCGTGAAGTTCGACTCGCGCTTCTCGAAGCCGACGTTAACTTCAAAGTGGTTAAGGATTTCGTATCCAAAGTAAAAGAGAAGGCCATCGGCAAGGAAGTGATGGACAGCTTTACGCCCGGCATGGTGATCATTGACATCGTTAATAAAGAGCTGACGGAGTTGATGGGAGGAAGCCAAGCCAAACTGGCGAAGAGCAATAAGCCGCCAACGGTCATTATGATGGCCGGTTTGCAAGGTGCCGGTAAGACAACGACTTCGGGCAAGCTGGCCAAGCTGCTTCAGAAGCAGAACAGCCGACCGCTGCTTGTTGCGGGCGATATCTATCGTCCTGCTGCGATCAAGCAGCTCGAAGTACTCGGTGATCAGATCAACGTGCCGGTGTTCTCCCTGGGAGATAAGACAAGCCCAGTGGAAATCGCGAAGCAAGGCCTCCAGCATGCCAAAGATAATGGTCACGATTATGTCATTATCGATACTGCCGGTCGCCTTCATGTCGATGAAGAGCTGATGGAAGAATTGAAGCAGATTCACAACGTCGTAAATCCTGACGAAGTTCTGCTTGTCGTTGACGCAATGACGGGTCAGGATGCGGTGAACGTCGCGGAAAGCTTCAACCAGCAATTGACGCTGACAGGTGTCGTACTCACGAAACTCGACGGGGATACCCGAGGCGGTGCCGCCCTCTCGGTTAAGGCGGTTACCGGATGTCCGATCAAATTCGCGGCGCTTGGCGAGAAGATTGATGCGCTGGAGCCGTTCCATCCAGAACGGATGGCATCGCGGATTCTCGGAATGGGCGATATGCTGTCTCTTATCGAGAAAGCACAATCGAACATTGATGCAGACAAGGCCAAGGAAATGGAACGTAAAATGCGTAATGCCGAATTTACGTTCGAGGATTTCCTGGAGCAGATGGATCAGGTCAAGAAGCTCGGTCCTCTGGATCAGCTGATGGATATGATTCCGGGCATGGGCAAGATGAAGCAAGCCAAGGATCTCAAGGTTGACGAGAAGCAGATGGGACGCATCGAGGCAATTGTCCACTCCATGACAACGGCGGAGAAGCAGCAGCCTGATATCATCAATCACAACCGTCGTAAACGGATTGCGGCAGGCAGCGGAACCTCGCTAGCTGAAGTGAACCGGCTCATCAAGCAGTTTGACGAAATGCGCCGCGTGATGAAGCAGTTCTCGGATATGATGGGTCCTAAAGGCGGCAAGAACAAAGCGATGAAACAGCTAAAAGGCTTGACCGGTGGGAAAGGCATGAAGTTTCCATTCCGTTAAGTCTCGGTCATATCGAATGGACATTTTTTGAAGGAGGTGAATTTTCAAATGGCAGTACGTATTCGTCTGAAACGCATGGGTGCTCACAAGGCTCCTTTCTACCGCGTGGTGGTTTCTGATTCCCGTTCCCCACGTGATGGCCGTTTTATCGAGGAAATCGGTTATTACAATCCGGTTGCTCAACCGGCTGAAGTTAAAATCGATGAAGAGAAAGCACTGAACTGGCTTCAAAATGGTGCGCAAGCATCTGACACGGTTCGCAACTTGCTTAGCAAAGCGGGCGTAATGAAGAAGTTTCATGAGCTGAAGCATCAGAAATAAGACTGATCGCGAGGGTTATCTATGGAAGAATTAGTTCGCGTTATTGCTAAGGCTTTAGTGGATCATCCAGAAGATGTGACTGTGAAAACCGTTGAGAAGGAGCACTTGATTGTATATGAGCTGTACGTGCATCCTGACGATGTCGGGAAGGTCATAGGCAAACAAGGGCGTATCGCCAAATCATTGCGTACAGTCGTAACATCGGCGGCGGTTAAAATGGATAAACGGGTGACCGTTGATATCATTTCTTAAAATATACGAAAGGGGGTTAGGATGCATGTCCTAGCCCTTTTTCGTACATGCTGAAGAAATCAGCCGGTCAAACCAGCTTAGAACGTTTATTAAGTGATGCAGGAGGAAGACCATGTCTGAAAAGTTGTTAACTGTAGGGAAAATCGTGAATACGCACGGCATCCGCGGGGAAGTTAAAGTCATGCCGCATACGGATTTTGCCGACCAGCGATTTGCTCCAAAGAGCCAGTTGTATATTGTCCCGGACAAGGGGAGCAAGATTGAAGTAACGGTGGATACATCTCGTTTTCATAAAAACATGTATATCGTTAAATTCAAGGAGCTGCATGGCATCAATGATGCTGAAAAATATAAGGGCTCGCTGCTGAAGATCACAGCGGATCTTCAGGAAGAGCTTCCGGAGAACGAGTACTATTTCCATGAGATCATTGGCTGCAAGGTGATGACCGACGAAGACCCTGCCGAGGAGCTTGGCTTGATCACCGAAATTTTGACCCCAGGCGCGAATGATGTGTGGGTTGTCAAGACACCTGAGGGAAAAGAAGTCCTCCTTCCGGCCATACCGGATGTCGTACTTGATGTAGACAAGGAATCGAAGCTTGTTCGGGTGCATCTCATGGAAGGGTTGTTATAGTCCATGCGGATCGATGTGCTGACGCTGTTCCCCGAGATGTTCGATGGTGTGTTTCATTCGAGTATTCTGGGTAAAGCAGCCGAAAAACAAATTGTGAACTTGAATGCCATCAACTTCCGCCAGTATGCCGGAAATAAGCACAGTCAGGTCGATGATACTCCATATGGCGGCGGTGGGGGGATGGTGTTAAAGCCGGACCCGATTTTTGCTGCGGTAGAGGATATCCTTGCTTCGGATACGGATGAAATTTCGAATCATGAGGATGGGGCTAATCCTGCCGGAAAGATTCCAGTGGAAATTTCCGGAACAGCCAAGCCTCCGCGAGTCATTCTGATGTGTCCGCAAGGAGAGACCTTCACGCAGAAAAAGGCCGAAGAGTTGTCTCAGGAAGACCATCTGGTGTTTATATGCGGTCATTACGAAGGTTATGATGAACGGATTCGCGAGTTTCTTGTTACCGATGAGTTATCCATCGGGGATTACGTGCTTACCGGTGGAGAGCTGCCAGCGATGGTTGCCATTGATTCAGTGGTCCGATTGCTGCCGGGTGTACTAGGCAATGAAACGTCAGCGGTGACGGATTCATTCAGTACTGGCCTGTTGGAATATCCGCACTATACCCGTCCGGCTGAGTTTCGCGGCTGGAAAGTGCCGGATATTTTGTTAAGCGGTCATCATGCAAATATTGACGTGTGGCGTCGGGAACAGGCGCTTAAGCGGACATGGGAGCGTCGCCCTGAGTTGTTAGACAAGCTGGAGTTGTCCAAGCAGGATCAGGCATATTTAGACAAGCTTCAGCGAGAAGCGGGATCCTCATAAGCTTTTTTGTTTAATCTCACGAACAGATCTGTAAGCACAGGTCTGTTCGTTTTTTTTATTTTTTGAATGTGGCTAGTATGTAGTAATATGCACGTTTCATGCTTGCACCTGAGAACAAAATTCGTATGAATTGAATAGTGTGATAAATAGGCGTTTGCGGATGCATTAATCGTAAGGGGTGAAATCGATTGAGGCAAGAAAGAAGGAAACGTAGGAACAGCAAGGTTGTAATTCAGGGACTTACACCCGGACAAATTCGTGTCGGAAGGAACCAAGCCACTCCATTCGTTACATTGATCCGTCAATTAACATCACTGTTACACGCATTTGTGGAACAGCCGGTTAACGAGGATTTCACACTTATCAAAATACAATTGCAGAGCCTTAACGATCTGGTCTCGGAAATGAAGTTCTCGCTGCGGGAACGGCGGGGTCTTAGGCAGGTTGTACAGCAAATTGCAAGGATTTCCAATTCGGACAATCTGGAAGGGATTTTAACAAGATTGAATGAAGTCATGCCGTTGTTTCAAATGTATGGAGAACGAATTGGGGTCGGCGGCGAGATCGGTCCGGATATCGCTGCTTTGCAAAATGGTATTCAATCAAGGCTGGATAATGCTTTTCCGAGTGCGGATGCTGTCCCTCTAATCAATTTAATGAACAATCTGCCTTTTTACATTATGAATGCAACGACGAATCCAGGGGCCGGGTCTCGTCAGCAGCTTACTGAAGTACTTCAGGGAATTAACCAGCAGGCTGCGAGATTAGGGAGTTCCGGACAACAGCTGGGCAGGCTGCAACAAGCAACGGATGGAATTAATGCATCGTTGCAGAATGGGGCGTCGCCTGAACATTTGAATGAACAGTTGATCAACTATACGAATGCTCTTTCAGGAACGATAGCGACATTAAGCATTCCGGTGGCTGTCCAAGATGCTGCTCTGCAATCTCTGCCAGCTGTAGCAAGGACGAGCGCTGAAAGTGTTCAAGGTCTCACGATCCAGGAAACGTTGGAAGGCGTGCCAGGTAACGATCAGCCGGGCGTGATTGGAGCGACAGGAGCCACGGGTGTGACTGGCCCGACAGGCACTGCAGGTGCTACAGGAGGGCCCGGATTGGACGGCGTGCCGGGAGCAACTGGCCCGACGGGTGCGGTGGGTGCTACAGGTCCAACAGGTCCGGAAGGACCGCCAGGGGCACCTGGCGGGATAACAGGAGCGAACGGACCGACTGGTGAAACCGGTGCGACTGGAGCAGTAGGCGAGACCGGGGCAACGGGAGAAGTAGGTGCTACAGGAGTAACCGACGTTACGGGGCCAGCAGGAGTAACGGGTCCGACAGGAGCGACTGGAGAAATTGGTGCAACAGGAGTCACAGGAGCAACGGGAGTGACTGGATTAACAGGCATGACCGGTGCTACGGGTGCAACTGGCGCTACAGGACCAACAGGTGTAACAGGCCCGACTGGAGCAACCGGAGAAGTAGGGGCTACAGGAGCAACAGGCGTTACCGGGCCAACGGGAGCTACGGGTCCAACAGGAGAAACAGGTGCTACAGGAGCAATAGGCTCGATTGGAGTTACCGGAGCCACAGGCGCAACAGGAGCGACGGGAGAAGTAGGTGCCACAGGAGTAACCGGGGTGACAGGTCTGACAGGAGCAACCGGTGTAACAGGTCCGACAGGAGCGACCGGAGAAATTTGTGCAACAGGAATTACAGGAGTAACCGGAATAACAGGTGTAACTGGGGCAACCGGAGCAACTGGTGGTACTGGGTTAACGGGAGTTACAGGCGTAACTGGAGCCACAGGCGCCACGGGAGCAACAGGAGCAACAGGAGCAACAGGAGCGACGGGAGCATCAGGTCCGACTGGCGTTACAGGATCAGCAGGAGAAACTGGAGCTACAGGAGTTACAGGCGTCACAGGAGTAACGGGAGCAACAGGAGAAACTGGTGTTACGGGACCGACAGGCCCGATTGGAGTCACTGGAGCCTCAGGCGCAACAGGAGCAACGGGAGAAGTAGGTGTCACAGGAGTAACCGGGGTGACAGGTCTGACAGGAGCAACCGGAGAAATTGGTGCAACAGGGGTTACAGGTGCTACTGGAGCAACAGGAGCGACGGGAGTAACAGGTCCGACTGGTAATGGCGGAGCGACTGGCAGTACTTGGCCAACGGGCGTCATGGGAACCACAGGAACAACAGGGCCAACGGGAGTTACAGGTGTAACTGGAGCCACGGGTGCAACAGGAGTTACAGGTGTCATAGGAGCGACGGGAACCACAGAAGCAACAGGTCCGACTGGCGTTACGGGAGCCACTGGAGTAGCAGGCGCTACAGGAGCGACGGGAGTAACAGGTCCGACTGGTAATGCCGGAGCAACTGGCAGTACTGGGCCAACGGGAGTCACAGGTCCAGCAGGTCCAACCGGTCCGACGGAGGCGAATACGCTTATCGGCGGCAGCGTGTTGTATGCCAGTAATGGAGTCACTCAAAATGTGGCTGCTAATTCACCTGTAACCTTCTCGACGAGCACACTTCAAGGTGTAACATATAATGGTACAACGACGTTGACCATTGTGACAGCGGGTTTTTACTATTTTGATTGGCAGATATCGCTCGAAAATGGCCAAACCGCTCCCAACACGTTCGGAATCGTCGTGAACGGGAATATAACCAGTACGGGGAACATGAACTCGAATTCAACCACTGCCGAGGTATCAGGATCTGCGGTCATCAATTTAAGTGCCGGTAACACCGTAGGGCTCTATAATTTATCGCCAGTCAGCAAAGCGATAAATGCTCCTCAAACCGGCGCAAGGATTTCTATCTTTAGAATTGGCTCTTAGCCCAGATTTGTATACTTCAGTGTCATATTTTTTAATATTGCTGATACAACTCCTGCGTTGATGGGTAATATGTAACTGAAGAATCACTTCAGAACTGGGAGGCATCTTGTCATGACAGAACATCGACAACAACATGAAGCGAAAATAGAAGAAACAACAAATACAGAAGTTCAATTTCAAACGGTAGATGACATCCTTGAATACTATGGCAAGCGTCATAAGGGCATGCACGACTCGAAAGAAACCGTAAATTAAGGTGAGGCTAACCGCTTTCGGCATGATTTTTCATGCTGGAAGTGGTTTTTTATGGACCAGAGCTAGGAGAAAAAGCTGGTTTATGCATGAGGGTGTAAAGATAAAACACTTGATTCGGTCTACAAAATATGTTATCATTTCTTTTGTTGTGAATACGGTGGTCCGCTGCGGATAATGAAGGAAATACATAGAGTTTCCGGAAGATGCAAGAACACCTGTGTGAGAGGAGGGAGTCATAGATGAATATCGTTCAAGCGATTACTCAAGAACAACTTCGTAAAGATATTCCGAGCTTTCGTCCTGGTGATACTTTAAAAGTACACGTTAAGGTTATCGAGGGAACTCGTGAGCGTATCCAGTTGTTTGAAGGTGTAGTAATTAAACGTCGCGGTGGCGGAATCAGTGAGACTTTTACCGTTCGTAAAATTTCTTACGGTGTTGGTGTGGAAAGAACTTTCCCAATCAACTCGCCTAAAATCGATAAAATCGAAGTGGCTCGCCGTGGTAAAGTGCGTCGTGCGAAGCTTTATTATCTTCGTGAACTGCGCGGTAAAGCAGCGAGAATTAAAGAAATTCGTCGTTAATTACAAGGCGGTAAAAGGGGCTTGTGCGTATATACAAGCCCCTTTTGTATATCCAAAAATCGCTATAATGCGAAAGCGATCTATAGAGAAGGACGGTGGGTTATGGAGAAAGATCAACACCAGGAGGCAATTGAAACCAACGTGGGGAAACCGGCCAAAAAGGCTAAGAACGAGCTTGTAGAATGGCTGAAGGCTCTTCTCATTGCTCTGGTTCTCGTCGTTCTCATTCGCTGGCTTCTCTTTAAACCGTTTATTGTGCAGGGTCCATCCATGGAACCTAACTTTGTATCCAATCAGAAGCTGATCGTCAATGAGATTTTATATGATATCCGTAAACCCGAGCGTGGAGAAGTTATCGTATTCCATGTTCCTGATGAGGGCAGGGATTTCATTAAACGCGTGATCGCAGTTGCTGGTGATACGGTTAAAGTTGAAGGCGATAAAGTGCTTGTCAATGGGGAGCCTGTGAATGAAACCTACATACAGGAAGCGATTGATCAAGCCCATGCTGAAAACAGATTATACAATAACACAGATTTCCCGAACTCGTTCGTTCAGGATGGTGTTGTGCCAGATGGTCATGTGTTTGTGATGGGAGATAACCGCTCCAACAGCACGGACAGCCGTATGATAGGATATGTTCCTTTGGGGGATATTATCGGGCGAGCAGACTTGATCTTCTGGCCGATTAAAGACATAGGGCTCATCAACCATTAGCCAAGGCGCTAAAGAAACGATGAAAGTTTGCAGTGCAAAGTAGAGGTGACGACGTTTGACAATACAATGGTTTCCCGGACATATGACCAAAGCGCGCCGCCAAATTCAGGAGAAGCTGAAGCTGATCGATGCTGTAATTGAACTGACCGATGCGAGGCTTCCGCTCTCAAGCCGAAATCCGATGATTGACGAGATTTTGCAGGGCAAGCCGCGGCTCATTATTATGAATAAAGCCGATTTGGCAGATCCTGAGGTCACAAGGCAATGGCAAGCCCACTTCAAGGAAAATGGCCTAACCGCCTTTCCTGTAGATGCATCCACAGGGACAGGTGTTAAGGATATTCCGAACCAGATTAAGCTGCTGCTGAAAGAGAAGATCGATAAACAAATAGCCAAGGGCATGAACCCGCGAGCTATGCGTGTGTTGATTGTAGGTATACCGAATGTAGGCAAATCCACGCTGATTAACCGTCTTGCCGGCCGCAACATCGCAGAGACGGGTGACCGTCCGGGTGTCACGAAAGGACAACAGTGGATTAAGGTTGCTGGTGGTGAGATGGAATTGCTGGATACACCCGGCATCCTGTGGCCAAAATTCGAGGATCAGAATGTAGGGTATCGTCTTGCGGTAACCGGCGCCATCAAAGAGGAAATATTGAACGTAGAGGATATTGCCTTTTTTGCGATCAAATATTTCTCCAACTATTATTGGGAATCGATGAGCGAACGTTTTGATCTTAAGGAGCGCCCAACAGATCTGGATAACCCGGATGAAATTGTGGCGATAATGGAAGCGATCGGAAGAAAACGAGGCTGCATCGTCAGCGGAGGAAGAGTCGATCTGGAAAAAGCCTCGAGCATTTTCCTACGTGAACTACGCGCAGGCAAGCTTGGGCGTTATTCGATGGAATCCCCTTATTGATTCAATAGGGTGAACGAGAGCTATCCTCCACTAGTTTAAACCAAAAAATAACCATTCTGCCGGTTAACGGCGGAATGGTTATTTTTTATGGATCAGATCAGGAGGAGATTAGACTGCATTGATTCCCATTTCATCGCTATAAATAGTTGATAAGTGAGGCTCAACAATACGTGACTCAGGTGCATTATCTAACGCACACGGCATTGTCAACTGGAATGGCGATATTTTTATTCTTCAGTAAAATCAATTGATGCATAACCTGTTTGGTCCGGGATCTTTGCACGAAAGATTGGCGGAAAGGGGAGGTTAAAGGGTGACGCTCTGTGGCGAGTGTGATAATCTAGAAGAGTTACTAGATTGATAGAACGTGTTTGAAACACCGTATGTACAGACATCAAACAAGCGGTAATTCGGAACCAAAGGGGTTAAACCTATGACAGATTTATTAATGTACGAGCGTGAGTACTGGAGCCGTTATATACATATTGCAGGTATTGACGAAGTAGGCCGCGGCTGTTTGTTCGGCGACGTGGTTGCTGCGGCGGTTGTTTTGCCGGAGGGGTTAGTGATTGAAGGGATCAATGATTCGAAGAAACTCAGTGCCAAGAAGCGGGAAACCCTCTATGATCTCATCATGGAACAGGCGCTGGCGGTTGGCGTTGGTTTGGTGGATGCGGAAACGATTGACCGAATTAACATCAAACAAGCCGCAAGGCTTGCCATGAAGATGGCTATGGAGCAATTGGCTGTTACTCCCCAGTTTCTGCTTGTTGATGCCGAGAAGGTGGATTGCGATATTCCCCAGCGTGCCATCATTAAAGGCGACGCTAACAGCCAGTCCATTGCTGCGGCCTCCATTATTGCCAAGGTCACTCGCGACAGATTGTGCGAAGGGGAATGGGAGACGCGTTATCCGGAATACGGAATCGCCGTACATAAAGGCTACGCTACCAAGTTTCACCGTGAACAGCTGCAGCTGCACGGACCTACCGCTATGCATAGAAGAAGCTTTCTGAAAAATATGGAGATTGAGCAATTGTCCTTATTCTAGATTTCGATGCAGCCCGCCCTCGTCAAAAGGCGGGCTGCTGCCGATATATAAGGTAAACAGAAGGTGTGGGAGGAACTATCGTGAACATCGGATCGTTGATTCGTGGCCTCCTGGGAGAGCAAAAGCCGGGAGACGCCAAGATGTTGGAATTAAAACCGGGTCAGGTCGTTCGCGGTGTTGTTATGAACGTATCGGAAGACGGACAAGAAGCCGTGGTGCAGATCCAGGGCGTTCAAGTGAAGGCGAAGCTGGAAACGCCGCTTCGAGCCGGGGAAACTGCCCTTCTGCAAGTTCAGCCGCCGGGAGAGGGAGGGACGGCCGTTCTCAAGCCGCTTAGTCAAACGCCGGGACAACCGCTGTCCCCGTCTTCCATGGCTGAGGTGCTGGATTTTGCCGGTCTTCCGGATACGAAGGAAAACCGCGAAATGATCCGGGGTATGCAGAACGCGGGAGTTCCGCTAACGAAGGACAATATCGCCATGTTCCGCGAGGCATTGGCCGTGAAGCCTCCGCAGATTCCCGCGGCGGAATGGGCGGAGTCGGCTGCGATTGCGTTTCACCGCGGACTGCCGATTACCCCCGAAAGCGTGAAGGGACTGCATCAAGCGGTATTCGGGCCCCAACTGCATCAACTACTGCAGTCGTTGGAGCAGCAGCTGGCGTCTGCTTTAAGCGCAGGTAGTGGAGGTTTGGTGGATGCGGGGAAACAAGCAGCATCCGGAGCACCTCCCTCGGTTGGCGGTGAGGCCTCCGCTGGCAGTGTCACGCAGGCCGGCTCAGGTCAGCAAGCGCTGCTGACCAAGCTGCAAGGCCTGCTGCAGCAGCTGCGCGGCGAGCTCGCGCAGCCATGGGCCAGCGGCGGCACGGCAACGCCTGCCGCCGGTCAACCCGCCGCCGTGGCCATGGGCCCGGCGGCAGCTCCAGGCGAAGGTGCCGCAGGCCCTTCGCCAAAGCCGCCCACCCCCAGCGCGGAGCCGTGGGTGGGGCGGCTCTTGAAGCTGCTCGGTGCGGAGCACGAGCAGCAAGCCCTGCGCGGGGCCGGTACGGGCCCCGCGGGCGAAGCGGCGCGCACGGGTAGCGCCGCACCACCTGCCGGGCAGCAGGCAGCCGCGCAACCCGGCAGCAACACGGCCGCGGGCGCGGCTCCAGGAGCGAATGCGACCGTGCCAGCACACACTCCTGCTCCAGCTGCGAGTGCTGCTGCACCGCTGCCCGCCGCAGCTGAGCCAAGCGCTGCCGCGGCAGGCCAAGCAGGCGGACAAGCAGCTTCCCAGCCAGCAGCACCTGCCCCTAGCAGCAGTGGCGCAGCAGCGATTACACCCGGGGCTCTTGGCACGCCAGGGAATGCGGCGAATGCGAGCCAGCAAGCTGCTGCGAATGCTCAGGCCGGTGCTGTGAATCAACAGGGCTCGACGCAGCCAGTTGTGCCATCCGGGCAGCAGAATATCGCCCAAGGCGTACAGCAAGCCGTTATGGCCTCAACGCCATCGGGTGAACCGGCGCTTGCCCTGCAAGACACACTGAAGGGAGTGTTGCTTCAGGTGTTGTCCAGCCAGGATGCGCCGCCTGCGCTAAAGGAAGCGGCACAGCAAGTCGTTCAGCATTTAACGGGCCAGCAGCTCTTGCTAAACACCGATCGAACAGCACCTTTCGCACAGGTTACCATGTTCATACCTCTGCATGGGGTCGACGGGGAACAGACGGCATCCGTACATATTCAATCCCGCAGAGGCCGAAAAGGCGAGCTGGATGCAACCAACTGCAGGCTGTTGTTCGACTTGGACATGAAATTTCTAGGCCCGACCTTGATCGATGTGCAGGTCGTTGACCGGATTGTCAGCCTCAGCTTTCGGAATGATCAGAGTTACGCCGCGGAGCTGTTTGAGGAGAAAAAGCAAGAGTTGGCTCAAGCTGTTTCGTCTATCGGCTATCAATTGCTTAGCGTAAAAACAGAACCGCTACCCTTAGTTGCACCGCTTACTTCAGATGCGTCCGTGCAGGGAACGGCGGCAGAATACACCCCGCAAACCTATAAAGGGGTGGATATGCGGATATGAGCAAGGAAGAGAAAGAGCAAGGACAAATAACGGCCATGAAAAAGGCGGTCGCCCTTAAATATACGCCTGGCGAGAGTGAAGCACCTATTGTGGTTGCCAAAGGGCAAGGGAAATTGGCGGAGTCTATATTAGACAAAGCCAAAGAGCATGGCGTCCCTGTCCAAGAAGATGCAGCTTTGGTGGAGATTCTCTCTAAGCTGGATCTGGATCAGCAGATTCCGGAGGTGCTATACCAGCTTGTAGCGGAAGTGTTGACATATGTTTATCGTGCGGATCGTGAAGCGAAGGATGGAGGGATGATGCCCTAATGAACTCGCCATCCGGTAAAAAGGACAGCCGCAAGCAAAAAGGAGCCGCTGCCGAAGAGCTGGCGGCCGCTTCCCTGATTGAAAAAGGATACCGGATTTTGGACCGCAATTGGCGCTGCCGCTTTGGAGAACTGGACATCGTCGCTGAAACAGGGGAGACCCTTGTGGTAATTGAGGTCAGAAGCCGAAGCGGAACGAATAGCTTCGGCACGCCTGCCGAGTCCGTGAATGCTCGCAAAGTGATGCAGGTCCGAAACACGGCACAGCAGTACGTTCATCATAAGCGTTATTACGACCGGCCAATCCGTTTTGATGTTATCTCCGTTATGCTTCGCGCGGATCTGACGTCTGTCTCGATGGATCATATCGAGAATGCATTTTGATGGGTACGAGCCGAAGCAGCCATAACAAAGAAGGTGATAGGAGCTGAGCTCCATCACCTTCTTTGCGTATGACAGGTTTATTTTATGCAATAGGAGCAAACTTCCAGTCTTCATAAGTCATCGGCCTGATGACCATGGGCTATTGTCTTTCATCAACGAGTTGTTTCTTCGGCAGTGATATATTGTCGATCCAGCTGACGGTATTGAATCGCTTCAGCGATATGTTGGCTTTGTATTGCATCGGATGCCTCCAGATCGGCAATGGTTCTGGCCAGCTTCAGGATTCGGTCATAAGCGCGCATGCTCAGGCCCAGCGTATCGATTGTCGCTTGCAGGAGCTCTGCCGAGTCCTTGTCCAACACCGCATGTTTCCTCAGGAAGCTGCCGAACAGTTCGCTGTTCCAGCTGAACGGGAGCTGTTTATAGCGTTCCAATTGAATCGTTTGTGCCGCATAGACTTGATCCCGCATTTGCTCGGATGATATAGGTACTGCGCTTCCCGGCCATTCCTTAGGCCGAGGCACGTCTACTTGAAGGTCGATCCGATCCATCAAGGGCCCCGATATTCTGGCGCGGTATTGAGCGATTCGGGTAACGCTGCACGTGCAGCGTTGATGGGGGTGATCACTGCCGTAATAACCGCACGGGCAGGGATTCATCGAACAAGCGAGCATGAAGTGCGCAGGGAAGGTAAATACCGCTCGTGCCCGGCTGATGGTTACTTCGCGATCCTCCAGGGGCTGTCGCAGCACCTCCAGCACATGCCTCGAGAACTCGGGAAGCTCATCCAGGAAGAGAATGCCTTTATGGGCCAGACTGACTTCCCCCGGCTTCGGAATGGTGCCGCCTCCGATGAGCCCGCCAGCCGAGATGGTATGGTGAGGGGACCGAAAGGGGCGTCTTGTCATCAACCCGTCGGATGGCTTTAGCTTTCCGGCAGCGCTGAAGATTTTCGTTGTAGTCAACGCTTCTTGGTCCGCCAGCGGCGGCAGTATGGTGGGGAGGCGTTTCATGAGCATCGTTTTTCCAGTACCCGGGGGCCCAATGAGCAGAATATTGTGCATGCCTGCGGCAGCAATGGTCAGGGCACGTTTGATATGCTGCTGACCGATCACATCTCGATAGTCTTCAAGCTGCTTGCCCCGTAGGCTGTCCACTTGAGTTCCGCTTTGAGTCGTCGACCGATCATATCTGAGCATTGACAGCGAAACGGTAAAGCTTGTAGTTCCCCCAGTTTCACTACGATGGATGTTTTCATCGGGTCCTTCCTGAACAAGCTCCTTTAAATGCTGAAGCCCATAGACCTCGATCCCCCCGATCAATGCAGCTTCCGGAGCATTTTCGCGCGGGAGAATAACCCCGGCATACCCTTCCTTTTTCGCTTGCTCTACCATCGGCAATACCCCTGTGATGGGCCTAAGTGTACCATCCAGTGCAAGTTCGCCCAGGATCAACATTTGCCCGGCCTTCGTAAAGGTCCATTGCTCGCTTGTTAGCAATATGCCGACGGCGATCGCCAGATCGAAGGAAGAGCCCTCTTTGCGCAGATCTGCCGGTGCAAGATTGACGGTTATCCGTTTTAAGGGATAGGTAAAACCGCAGTTTTTAATCGATGCCCGAACCCGCTCAATAGATTCGCGAATGGAGGAATCAGGCAGACCGATGATAGAAGTTTGGGGCAGCCCGTTCGCCAGGTCCACCTCCACCTGGATGACAACGCCGTCAATGCCGTGCAAGCAAGCGCTATGAAGTTTTCCGTACATAAATGAAAGCACCTCATTTCTGATATCAGTGGATTGAATCGTAATAGAACATCCAAGATTCGAAAAGGGTGCTTCCTCATTTTCGTTGGGTGACTCTAGTCCATATTGTAAAATTCCCCTTCCCGACTGTCAATTCGCACTATGCAAGAAACTCCATTCAATAGACAAGGGCCCATCCGTGGTGCGGGATCTGAGCGGTGAATGTACCGTAGTTCAGAAAGTTGCCACTTTTTCAGAATCGTAGCTACAGGCAATAACGGGAAGGAATGTCAATAGTCAACGCACCGGTCCGTAAGTAGAATCAAAATCATAAACGACATGCTGCCTTAAGAGCGGCTGGCGTTACATCATCATACATAAGGGAGAGGGCTCGCGTGAAAATTTGGAACCGAAAGCTGGGGTTGCTGGCATTAGCTGCCATTATAGCCGGCACGTTATTGAGCGGATGCTCAAAAGAAAACGCGGTAAAGGAGGAGAATCATGAAAACGTCGCCTTAGGTAAGGAAGTCACACTAGAGATGATGACTTTCTCTCATACGAACTGGCCGTATAAGGAAAATTGGCCGATTTATAAGTACTTGAAAGAAGAAACCGGCATCTCCTTCAAGGTACAACCTGTGATGAGTGACTACACCACAACGATGAACCTGGCGATATCCTCGGGCGAGATACCGGATCTTATGATGGTCAACAGCCTGAATGCCGCCAACACGCACGGGGCAAGCGGAGCGTTTGTCGACTATTTCGAGCACTTGGATCAGATGCCGAACTACAGGAAGTTTCTCGAGGACCATCCGGAAGTAAAGGCAGCTATTCTGTCTCCCGAGGGGAAGAACTATTTTATGCCGTTGTATGGACTTGAGCAGCAATCCAGGCGGTCATGGCTTTACCGGGACGACGTATTCGAGAAACACAATCTGACGCCGCCGACCACCTACGACGAATTGTACACGGTTGTGAAAAAATTGAAGGAAATATATCCGGACAGCTTTCCGATTGCCGTGTTTAACGGTTTGAGTCCTCTGGTTAATATGGCACCGGCGTTTAACACCAATAGCAGCTATTATTACGATGATGAGAAGGACGAATGGCGCTACGGCCCGACAGAGGACAATTACAAGAAAATGGTTGAGTACATGAATAAGTTTTATGCGGAAGGATTGGTAGCACCTGACTTTATGGCGCATAAACGCAAGCAATTTAACGATCTGCTGCTTCAGAACAAATCGTTTATCGCCAGCGACTATATCGGCATCATGGATGAACTTCCGTTAATGCTTGGGGATAAGGCATCCGAGTTCAGTCTCGATTATATGGTTCCTCCTGTTGGAACTCCGGATGGCAAGTCCCACAATGTATTCGCCGGATTGCAGTCCGACGGCTTTGCGGTGGCGGCAAATTCCAAGGAGCGGGATCGGCTTCTTCAGTACCTCGATTTCTTGTTCTCCCCCGAAGGAATTGAATTGGCAACTTGGGGTAGGGAAGGGGAGACATTCACAACCGAGAACGGGGCTCGCAAATTCAACGTGGATTACAAAGAGTTTGGCGACTTGAGAACCAAGACGGGCATCGCAACAATCGGGGCACATACGGTATTGGATATGACGGCTTACGAGTCCATGTATTCTCCAAAAATGCGGGAAGCGATGAAAATCGCGCCTGACCATGAAACGAAGCCGCAGCCAAGGCTCGCCTATACAAATGAAGAAAATGAAGTGCTGAGCATGGTCGGCGAAACCGTGAAAAAGTTCCATGAGGAGCAGATTGCCAAGTTCATTCTAGGACAGAAACCGATGGATGATTGGGATGCTTACGTGAACGAAGTGAACAAGCTTGGCGTGCAGCAGGTGCTGGATGTTCATAGGAGCGCTTATGAGCGGACGCAAAAGTTCATAAACGAAGCCAAGTAAAAATTATACCTGCACGGATGTTGCCAGATGAGCGCACTGCTTTCCTTTCCCGGACCGGCTTTCGGAAGTATAGGCTGGTCCCGGTCCTTATGGGATGGGGCCTGTAGGTCAGTTTTGATTTCGCTAAGGAGGGTACGTTTTTTGCAAGCACAGAATTCGAGTTTCTTGACGAAAGTGAAGCGGGACAAATACCTGCTGCTGCTTCTTCTTCCCTGTGCACTGTATTACATCATTTTTAAGTATGTTCCCATATTCGGCATTTCGATCGCCTTTATGGACTACAACTTATTTAAGGGGATCACGGAGAGCGACTGGGTGGGGTTCAAATATTTCAGCATGTTTTTTAATACGCCTGACTTCTGGCCTGTTCTCAGAAATACATTTCTACTGGGGTTATATAAGCTGATTTTCGGTTTTCCGGCTCCTATTATTCTTGCGTTACTCATCAATGAGGTGAGCAAATCCTTTTTGAAGCGGTTTGTCCAGACGGTCAGTTATCTTCCGCATTTCATATCCAACGTGGTTGTAGCAGGAATCGCGGTCATGTTTCTGTCCCCGACAGGTGGAGTGGTCAACCAGTTGCTCAGCGCAATTGGAGTCGAGCGGATCAACTTTCTGGTTGAGGCCTCCTGGTTTAGATCGATTTATGTAACGACTGACGTATGGCAGCATATTGGATGGGGCACCATCATCTATTTGGCTGCTTTGACGGCAATCGATCCGCAATTATATGAGGCGGCACAGATGGATGGGGCTAATCGGTGGAAGCAGACGCTGAACATCACACTTCCCGGCATCGCGCCGGCGATCGTGATTATCTTGATACTTGATATCGGAAAAATACTGGAGATCGGCTTTGAGAAAATATACCTGCTCTCGACTCCGGCCACTTATGAGACAGCCGATATTATATCCACCTATGTGTACAGGGTCGGATTAACGCAAGGCAACTACAGTTATGCCACGGCAATTGATCTGTTTACCGGCATCATCAGCTTTATCTTCATTATCGCGGCCAATTCGTTCAGCCGACGAGTCAGCGGAAGCAGCATCTGGTAAAGGAGGAACGTGATGAAACCAAAATGGAGCTGGTTTGACGCGCTCAATGCCTTGATTTTGTCCGGGATTGTGATGGCGTGTCTATACCCGTTTGTTTATATGCTGGCCGTGTCCCTCAGTGATTCCGCATCCATCGCCTCCGGGGAAGTATGGCTATGGCCGAGGGGCTTCAACCTGGATATGTATCAGTATGTGTTCGAAGACGGACGGGTGCTGAAAGGATATAAGAACACGCTGATTTATGTGATTTCAGGAACTGCCATTTCTTTGATTGTAACGGCACTTGGGGCTTATGCGCTGTCCAAGACCAAGATGGTCATGGGCAAACCGATCTTGATGCTAATCGTCTTTACGATGTTTTTTAACGGTGGGATGATTCCGACGTTTCTGGTCGTGAAGGAGCTTGGCTTTGTCAATACTATATGGGGTATGGTGCTGCCCGGAGCGGTAGGCACCTGGAATCTGCTCATCATGCGAACTTTCTTCATGGGTATGCCTCAAGAGCTAGAGGAATCCGGAAAAATAGACGGGTTGTCCGAAATCGGAATCTTCTTCCGGATTGTGCTCCCGCTCTCCAAGCCGGTGCTGGCTACCATCGGATTGTATTATGCCGTCGGGATGTGGAATAATTTCATGGGGCCGCTGCTGTATCTGCGGGATGCCGATATGCAGCCGCTCCAGGTGATTTTAAGAAACATCGTGCTGTCGGGGCAATTGACGGGAACGGATGGTCCGGTTGTAGGCGATATCGTGGTGGTGGAGGATGGCTTGAAATTCGCTACCATTATGGTGTCCACCTTGCCGATCCTGCTTGTCTATCCGTTTATACAGAAGTATTTTGTAAAAGGGGCTTTGATTGGCTCGGTTAAAGGTTAAAGGTTACAGGTTAAAGCGGCCGGCCGCTCACCTGTGTGTTATCGGATCCAGTTGGTTTTCCGGTAATCACCTGGTGTTTGGCCGGTTACTTTTTTGAACATGCGGATAAAGGAAGTGACATTGCGGTAGCCGATCCGGTTGCCTACTTCCTGTATCGGCATATTTGTTGTCTGCAGTAATTCTTTCGCTTTTGTTATTCGAATCGCATTCAATTGGTCGCTGAAGTTGCTCCCCGTTTTCTCTTTAATATACCCTGACAGATAAGTAGGCGACATGTTGAGTTTAGAAGCAAGCTGTTCGAGCGATATTTCTTCAGCGTAATGCGACTCCAGATAATGAAAGACATATTGAATGATATCGTAATGTTCCTCTCGTTTCAGACGGATCGCATGTGCTGCATGGGCGAGCTCGTCGAGAAGGATGTCGCGGTATTGCTCAGGGGTCACGCTGTATGCAAGCTTTTCTGCGTAGTCCGGAAGTGCGTCGATATTGATTTTCAGCAGTTCTACTGTCCTTCTCATGCGGACCGAGACCGATTTGGCAAAGTGGCTTAGTTGATCGGCCGTGGCCTCTTGCCGCTGCAATCGATCCAGGGCGCGCTCAATGAGCGATTGGCAGCTGCTCTCGTTGCCGGCCTGTAAATTCACGTAAAACTCGTGCTCTTGCTCGGCAGTGAATCCTGTTACATCTTCGCGGCGTTCCTTCTCCCAGATGATCTGGGTTTCCTCAATCGGCATGGCTTGTTGCAGGAGCGACATGGCTTCTGCATAAGCCCGGTCAAAATCAGAGGTTTGCTGGAACACGGACGAAACCGCAATATTCACGAGATAAGTGCTTTGATCTTGATCAAAAATCTGTTTGAGCTGACTCAGACACTGCTGCAGCATATCAGATTTTTCTTGAGTGTACACAATGGACAAGATTTGCTTGCCCTCCATCTGAAGGGTGTGGGATAAGGGAAACGTTTCTTGGATCTGCAGCGTGATCATATCTTTGATTTTGCCGGTTGTCCTTGTCATTAAGGCATCAAGCTGACGCGAAGGAACATGCCGGTACCTCAACTGATAAACGATAACCATGAATGCACCCTCGCCGACCCAAAGCTCTTTGGCAGCGGCGGTATCAAGTGCAAAGTTTTTGAACTGGGCCAAATAATGGTAGCTGGTTAAGAGCGGTTTGGTATGGTCCATCCATTCCTTGATGCTCTTTCGTTCATGCTGCAAACCCTTCAGGTGGTTGGAAATAGCGCTGAATTCGGCAATGCTCCCCTGATATAGCTCCATCTCCGCCTGGCCCAGTCCTGTAACCATTCTCTTGAGCGGCCGATTGATTTTGCGGGAAAATACCCAAGATGCGAGAATCCCGATGAGCAGGGTAGCTGCAAATAACAGCACGGCAATCCAGTTCATGCGGCTGATGCTTTGGTTGAGTTCGTTATGCGGAATAATGGAGACGTAGGTGAGGCCGGAGCGGGTGCCCTTTTCGAAAAAGTAATAAGATCCCTTCTCCATCATCCATTCCGATTGGCCGTCCCATTCCGGCAGTGGCTGGGTTTTCACATCCGGGGCTGATTCGAACAGAATTTCTCCCTCCGAGTCCATCAGCAGAAAACGGGAACCGGTCATTCTCGTATGGATAGGAGTCGCTTATGTAGTAATGCTTAAACATGCGGTCATCGTCAACGATGCCATCCCGTTCAAGCAGGAAGGAATGATTCTGGTAGTAGATCATGACATTGTTCAAGTGATAGTAGGGCTGGCTTACCAAGGTCCGGATCTGATCCATCACCATATCCACCTGCAGATAATTGATGCCCTTCTTTCCGCCGGAATCGGCCTGCCTGCTGATATTGCCGACAAATTCATCGTGCTGAAGGTTGAGGAGGAGATTCTTCCAAGTAGAGTATTGTTTCTCAAATTGATCTACGGTATTTCGAATCAGGGTCAGATTATATTTGACAATTTCATTGTTTACATTACGGGAGTAGAATGTCATCGACCATAAATTGTAGGAGGAGAGCAGGAAAATCACGATGAGAAAATACACCAGCATTTTAACAAATAATGAATGCAGTGGAAAAAATGACTTCAACCAACTCATGCTGAATCTCCTTATGAATGCGTTCACTAATCTTTCAATCATTCTAACGGATAGCGGAAAAAGGATAAAGAGTTTTATTTTGCGTCACAGTTTAACTTAAATGAAAAGGGATTTAATGGTATAATAGTAATCGATATACTAATTATTTCGGATAGGAGAGGGAAGCGGGATGACCATATTATGGGGAAATATTATGATTATGCTAGCAGGATTGTTAGGTATTGCCGTTGTCGCATTGGGGATCATTGGATTGATACACTTTGCACGGAAAAACAAATGATTTTTACATATTTCTCCAATTTATATCTGGAAGGAATCATACCCATGCCAAATAGAGTGGATAAACTGTGAACTTTTTAAGGTAAGCGTTTTAAAAACATGTTACAATAGCTTGGGTTTAATATATAAAGGTTGACAGGGTAATCTTTCATAGATTAGTTCCGTGTCAGCCAGCCTTGTTCCAGTCATGTTGATAGGAGGATTCGAGAATGAATATCCATGAATATCAAGGAAAACAAGTACTGAAGCAATATGGAGTAGCTGTTCCGAACGGCAAGGTAGCGTTTACGGTAGAAGAAGCAGTTGAAGCTGCACAATCTTTGGGCAGTCCCGTAACCGTTGTCAAAGCACAGATTCACGCAGGCGGTCGGGGTAAAGCCGGCGGCGTTAAAGTGGCGAAGAACCTGGATGAGGTTCGTGCTTATGCTGAAGAAATTCTGGGCAAGGTGTTGGTGACTCACCAAACAGGTCCGGAAGGCAAGGAAGTCAAGCGTCTCCTCATTGAAGAGGGCTGCGATATTCGCAAAGAGTATTATATCGGTGTGGTCGTTGACCGTGCTACCGGTCGTGTCGTTTTGATGGCGTCCGAAGAAGGCGGTACCGAGATTGAAGAAGTTGCAGCAGCAACTCCTGAGAAGATTTTTAAAGAGGTTGTAGATCCAGCGATCGGACTTCAAACATTCCAAGCGCGGAAATTAGCGTATTCCATTAATATTCCGAATGAACTGGTAGGTAAAGCCGTTCAGTTCATGCTGGCCTTGTATAAGGCATTTGTAGAGAAGGATTGCTCTATCGCTGAAATCAATCCGCTAGTCGTAACCGGTGACGGAAACGTCATGGCTCTCGATGCCAAACTCAATTTCGATTCCAACGCGTTGTTCCGTCATAAAGATATCCTTGAACTGCGCGACCTGGACGAAGAAGACGAGAAGGAAATCGAAGCATCCAAATACGATTTGAGTTACATAGCTCTCGATGGCAACATCGGCTGTATGGTTAACGGCGCAGGTCTTGCCATGGCTACGATGGACATTATCAAGTATTATGGCGGCGATCCTGCTAACTTCCTTGATGTTGGGGGCGGTGCAACAACGGAGAAGGTAACGGAAGCCTTCAAGATTATTTTGTCCGATCCTCAAGTAAAAGGAATTTTTGTCAACATTTTCGGCGGTATTATGCGTTGCGACGTTATCGCTACCGGTGTTGTCGAAGCTGCAAGACAGCTGGGCTTAACTCGTCCGCTTGTTGTACGCTTGGAAGGAACGAACGTAGACCTCGGCAAGCAGATTCTGGCTGAGTCCGGTCTTAATATCGTACCTGCTGATTCCATGGCCGACGGAGCACAGAAGATCGTCTCCCTCGTTCAGTAATATTTCATTCCTGAAGGGGCACGGCACGATGGGCTTCGAAAGCCCTGCCGTGCGGTTGCTTTCATTTTCAAATAACAATAGGGGATGTGAATCAATCGTGAGTATTTTGATCGATAAAAATACAAAAGTTATCACGCAAGGGATTACAGGTAAAACAGCCCTTTTCCATGCAAAAGGCGCCCTGGATTACGGTACACAGATGGTCGGGGGAACTTCACCCGGCAAAGGAGGAACCGAAGTCGAGATTACGCTTGAGAACGGCGAAACCGTCAAATTGCCGGTATACAACACCGTTGAGGAAGCCAAAGCCAAAACAGGCGCAACCGCAAGCGTAATTTATGTGCCTCCGGCTTTTGCAGCCGATTCCATTCTGGAAGCTGTTGATGCCGAGATGGATCTGGTTATCTGTATTACGGAAGGCATTCCGGTGCTGGATATGGTAAAAGTATCCCGCTATATGGAAGGTAAGAAAACTCGTCTGATCGGTCCTAACTGTCCTGGTGTCATTACACCGGGTGAATGCAAAATCGGCATCATGCCTGGCTACATCCATACGCCAGGACACGTCGGCGTTGTATCGCGCAGTGGTACCCTGACATATGAAGCCGTTCATCAGCTGACAGCTCGCGGCATCGGACAATCCTCCGCCGTAGGGATTGGCGGCGACCCGGTTAAAGGGACGGAGTTTATCGATGTATTGAGACTCTTTAATGAAGATCCTAACACCAAAGCGGTTATTATGATCGGTGAGATCGGCGGTACCGCAGAGGAAGAAGCGGCTGAATGGATCAAAGCGAACATGACTAAACCAGTGGTAGGCTTCATTGGCGGCGCAACGGCGCCTCCAGGAAAACGTATGGGCCACGCAGGCGCGATTATTTCTGGTGGCAAAGGAACAGCCAAGGAGAAAATCTCTGTACTTGAAGCTTGCGGTATCAAGGTAGCTCCTACACCTGCTGAAATGGGCTCAACCCTGGTTAGCGTGCTTGAGGAGAAAGGTCTTTTGGAGTCTTGCACGACTCACTAGAACTAGATTCTTATGCAATCCTAGGCTAAGCCTATGGTTATAATTTAAGGTAAGCAACCTTTTATTTCCTGAATAGGAAATGAAGGGTTGCTTTTTTGCTTTTGATTTTATATTTTAAGGAGGTCCCGTTTATGAAGCTGGATAGCTTACTGCTCATCGCATTGCATGAAAGCGAAGGTATCGGATGGAAGACCATTAATCGAATCATATTGAACGGTGAACTGCATCAGGGGCTGCTGTCATATGATGCAAATGATTGGAGAGCCTGTGGTTTATCTGTCGAAAAAGCGAATAAACTGGCCAAAGATTTTTCTTCCGTTGTCGAAAGAAAGCAGATTGATCTTTCGAGTGCGGATGATGTCGGGTTTGGACAACATGAAGCCGGGGTATGGAATTTGACAAACCGTTCAAAAATACGTATTATAACAGCCCTCGATGATATCTACCCGGACATGTTAAAATCTTCACCACAGGCACCCTGGGTACTGTATTGCATAGGCGATCCTCATCTGCTGTCGAGGCCGGGGATTGCGATGGTAGGTACAAGAATGCCTACTGCATATGGGCGCAAGATTGCAACGATGCTATCCGAGGAGTTGGCAGGGGCAGGGTTCATGGTTGTCAGCGGCATGGCCAGAGGCATTGATAGCGTAGTCCATGATACGGCTTTGCGAAGCGGGGGACCGACAGTAGCGGTTCTCGGAGCCGGCATTGACGTGATATATCCACCGGAGAACCGATCGCTGTATGAAGAAATCGCGGCAAAGGGACTTATCATTTCCGAATACCCGCCTGGCACCAAGGCGCTCCCGGGATTCTTCC
Source organism: Paenibacillus sp. 2KB_20 (assembly GCF_052115765.1). NCBI lineage: Bacteria > Bacillati > Bacillota > Bacilli > Caryophanales > Paenibacillaceae > Paenibacillus > Paenibacillus sp. 2KB_20. Next base: position 289,701 of record NZ_JBFRHH010000007.1, read on the forward strand.
CGCAGCGAAACCGGATTATTGCGGGACTCACGCTAGGTACCGTGGTGGTAGAGGCGGATGCCCGCAGCGGATCGTTGATTACGGCGGATTTAGCCCTGGAGGCAGGAAGGGACGTGTTCTCCGTTCCGGGACCTCTCACTTCACCCAAGAGTAGAGGGACCTTGGATTTGATCAAGCAAGGGGCCAAGATGGTCACGCAAGCTAGTGATATAATAGAAGAATATGATTCCTGGTTGCCAAAAGTGGCTTCGGATACATACAATAAGGAGCGGCGGGCCCCTCGTCAGGAGCATCCGGATGAACTAGCCGGGTTGACAAATGACGAACGACAAATATACCATATGCTCGAACAGGGTCCCGGGTCGCTGGATGAGATGATCGAGCGCACCCGGTGGGATTTTGGACATTTGCATTCAGTTCTGTTATCTTTAATCATAAAAAAGCAGATTACCCAATTACCCGGTGCTATATATAAGATCATTTAATGGGAAAGTTTGAATGTTGGAGAGGAGGATGAACCTGTGGCGGATTCACTCGTCATCGTAGAGTCGCCTGCTAAGGCGAAAACGATTGGCAAATATCTCGGCAGCAAGTATATCGTGAAGGCTTCGATGGGTCATGTTCGCGATTTGCCGAAGAGCCAGATCGGGGTTGAAGTGGAAAACGACTTCAATCCGAAATACATTACGATCCGCGGAAAAGGTTCTGTCTTAAAGGAACTTAAGGATGCTAGCAAAAAGGTGAAAAAAGTGTACCTCGCAGCTGACCCCGATCGCGAAGGGGAAGCCATTGCATGGCATCTTGCGCATGCATTGGAGCTGGATGATACTCAAAGCCTGCGGGTTGTATTTAATGAAATAACGAAAACGGCCGTGAAGGACGCCTTCAAGACGCCGCGCAAAATTAACATGGATTTGGTTAACGCGCAGCAGGCAAGACGTATCCTCGACCGTTTGGTTGGTTATAAGATCAGCCCTATTCTATGGAAAAAAGTAAAAAAGGGACTCTCTGCCGGCCGCGTTCAATCGGTAGCCGTCAAAATCATTCTCGACCGTGAGAATGAGATAAGCGCTTTCGTTCCGGAAGAATATTGGACCATTACGGCTAAGCTGGCCATTAAAGGATCCGCATTCGAAGCCAAATTCACGCAGCTTAACGGCGCGAAGAAGGAGCTGACCAATGAACAGGAAGTCAATGAAATTCTCGAAGCGATTCGGGATGCTTCCTTCCAAGTCGGCGAAGTAAAAGAACGCGAACGTCAGCGCCACCCGTCTCCACCGTTTACGACGAGTTCCTTGCAGCAGGAAGCTGCACGTAAACTTGGTTTCCGGGCTGCCAAGACCATGTCCGTTGCCCAGCAGCTGTACGAGGGCGTCGAGCTTGGCAAGGAAGGCACCGTCGGTTTGATTACCTATATGCGTACGGATTCCACGCGCATTTCAGGCACGGCTCAAGAAGAAGCGAAAGAATACATCACCGAGAAGTATGGTGATCCGTTCGCTCCGGAGAGCCCGAGACAATACTCGAAAAAAGCGGCCAATGCTCAGGACGCGCATGAAGCGATTCGACCTACATCGGTGCTGCGGGATCCTGAATCCGTGAAGCCGTTCATGAGTCGTGATCAGCTTCGCCTGTATAAACTGGTTTGGGAGCGTTTTGTGGCGAGTCAGATGTCTTCTGCTGTGCTGGATACGCTTTCTGTGGACATTACCGCGGGCAAGACAGTCTTCCGCGCAACGGGTTCGAAGGTTCGTTTCCCTGGATTTATGAAGGTCTACGTTGAAGGCAACGACGACGGGACGACTGAGGAAGATAAATACCTGCCAGAGCTTCATAGTGGCGACATTCTGGAGAAGCAGGATATTGAGCCGAAACAGCACTTCACACAGCCGCCTCCGCGTTATACGGAAGCACGTCTTGTCCGAACGCTGGAGGAGCTCGGTATAGGGCGTCCTAGTACGTATGCACCGACGCTGGAGACGATCCAGAAGAGAGGCTACGTTGCCATCGAAGAGAAAAAATTCATGCCAACCGAGCTCGGTGAACTTGTCATCGAACAGATGGAGCAGTTCTTCCCGGAAATTCTCAATGTGGAGTTTACGGCGAACATGGAAGAGGACCTCGACCATGTGGAGGAGGGCTCCGAAGATTGGGTCAAAGTATTGGCAGAGTTCTATGAATCCTTTGAAAAGCGCCTTGAAGTAGCAGAGGAAGAAATGAAGGAAATCGAAATCGAAGATGAAGTTTCCGATGAGATCTGCGAAAAATGCGGTAAGCCATTGGTGTATAAGCTGGGCAGGTTTGGTAAGTTTCTTGCATGCTCAGGCTTCCCGGATTGCCGGAATACCAAGCCGATCGTGAAAGATATCGGCGTGGCGTGCCCGAAATGCAAGGAAGGTCATGTCGTGGAACGCCGGAGCAAGAAGGGGCGCGTATTCTTTGGGTGTGATCGTTATCCCGAATGTGATTTTGTATCATGGGATAAACCGTCAACGAAGCCATGTCCGAATTGCAGTAGTTTGATGGTAGAGAAGAAGAGCAAGCAAGGCATCAAGCTTCAATGTACTTCTTGTGATTATTCCGAAATGGTCGAGGAACAGGACGATGCAGCAGATTTGTAAGGCATACAGGGGGTAATGACTTTGACAGATTCACAGAGGGTTACGGTTATCGGTGCAGGGCTTGCAGGCAGTGAAGCTGCTTGGCAGATCGCTAGCCGTGGCGTACCCGTTACATTATATGAGATGCGGCCGGTCGTGAAGACGCCGGCTCATCATACGGACAAGTTCGCTGAGCTTGTATGCAGTAATTCGCTTCGCGCGAACGGTTTAACCAATGCAGTCGGGGTATTGAAGGAAGAAATGCGGATGCTGAACTCGCTTGTCATCGGTTCGGCAGACCGTAATTCCGTCCCGGCTGGGGGCGCATTGGCAGTTGACCGCGACGGTTTTTCAGGAGAAATTACGGAAACCCTGCATCAGCATCCTTTAATTGAGGTTGTAAATGAAGAAATTCAGCATATACCTGAAGAAGGCATCGTTGTTATTGCCACAGGGCCGCTGACTTCGCCCGCATTGTCATCACAGATTCGTGAGCTGATGGGTGAGGACTATTTCTATTTTTACGATGCGGCTGCTCCAATCGTGGAAAAGGATTCCATCGATATGAGCAAGGTCTATCTGGCATCCCGTTATGATAAAGGCGAAGCGGCATATCTGAATTGTCCCATGACGGAAGAAGAGTTTGACGCTTTCTATGACGCTCTTATCAATGCCGAAGTCGCTCAATTGAAAGAGTTTGAGAAGGAGATTTATTTCGAAGGCTGCATGCCGATCGAGATTATGATGAAGCGTGGTAAACAAACGGCCTTGTTTGGCCCCATGAAACCTGTTGGATTGGTGAACCCACATACAGGCAAGCTGCCACACGCTGTGGTGCAGCTCCGTCAGGATAATGCGGCAGGTACTCTCTACAACCTTGTCGGTTTCCAGACTCATTTGAAGTGGGGCGAACAGAAGCGGATCATTTCCATGATTCCGGGACTCGAGAACGCCGAAATTGTGCGTTACGGCGTCATGCACCGCAATACGTTTGTTAATTCGCCTAGACTGCTGGAACAAACCTATCAGGTGAAAACACGGCCTAATCTGTATCTGGCGGGACAAATGACGGGTGTTGAAGGATATGTTGAATCGGCGGCATCCGGATTGATTGCTGGAATCAATGCAGCAAGAGCAGCTCAGGGGCAAAAGGGGATTGTATTCCCTCAGGAATCAACCATCGGAAGTATGGCCTACTACATCACCCATGCAGATCCCGATAACTTCCAGCCGATGAATGCGAACTTCGGTCTTCTTCCGAGTCTCGAGAAGCGCATTCGCAACAAAAAGGAAAAAAACGAAGCGCTTGCGAGCCGAGCTCTTGACGGAGTGCGAATATTTATTAATGCTAACGAACTAAATACAATCTAATCTTATTTTCTTAGGGAGGTCTTGCCATCATGGAAATGACTTTTCACGCCACGACGATTTGCGCAGTACGGCATAATGGCACAGCAGCTATTGCCGGCGATGGCCAAGTTACATTTGGTGAAAGTGTAGTCATGAAGCAGACCGCCAAGAAAGTGCGCCGTCTTTACCGGGGACAAGTTGTCGCCGGTTTTGCCGGTTCTGTGGCGGATGCAATTACGTTATTTGAGAAATTCGAAGGTAAGCTGGAAGAGCACCATGGAAACCTGCAGCGTGCCGCTGTTGAGCTCGCGAAGGACTGGCGTCAAGACCGTGTGCTTCGCAAACTTGAGGCTTTGATGATTGTTATGGATAAAACAGGAATGCTCCTGATTTCAGGCGGCGGCGAAATCATCGAGCCCGATGATGATGTCCTGGCCATAGGGTCAGGCGGCAATTTTGCCTTGTCGGCAGGTCGGGCGCTTAAGCGACATGCCGGACATATGGAAGCAAAGGATATAGCCAGAGAGGCGCTTCAGATCGCTTCTGAGGTGTGTGTCTATACCAACAGCAACATTATTGTCGAAGAGCTGTAAGGATGCCATACAGTAACATATAGCCATATCAGGGGTGGAGGTATTCGCGATGAGTAAAGAATCGATGACGCCAAGACAGATTGTATCCGAGCTGGATAAATACATCGTAGGGCAGAAGGACGCTAAAAAATCGGTCGCTGTAGCCCTTCGGAACCGCTATCGCCGGAGTTTGCTTACAGATGACGAGCGGGATGAAATCGTACCGAAGAACATTCTGATGATCGGTCCTACCGGCGTCGGCAAAACGGAGATTGCAAGAAGGCTTGCCAAGCTGGTCCATGCACCGTTCGTCAAGGTCGAGGCGACAAAGTTTACCGAGGTTGGTTATGTTGGGCGTGATGTGGAATCCATGGTACGTGATCTTGTGGAAACCGCGATCCGGATGGTGAAGCTGGAACGTACCGAGAAGGTAAAGGACAAAGCCGAGGAAATGGCGAACGAGCGGATCGTTCAGCTGTTGGCACCTTCAACCAAAGGACAGAAAAGTCAGCGCAATCCCTTTGAGATGCTGTTTGGCGGTGCCAATAACGATACCCAGGCCGAAGATGAGGATGCGGACGATAAGGACGTTAGTCTCAAAGAGAAACGGAGACAAGTTCGTTTTAACCTGCTGTCCGGTAAGCTTGAAGATGAAACGATTGAGATTGATGTCGAGGATGCTGCTCCGAACATGTTTGATATGTTTGCAGGGCAGGGCAATGATCAGATGGGGATGAACATGCAGGAAATGTTCGGTAATCTGATGCCAAAGCGCACAAAGCGCCGCAAGCTGTCCGTCAAGGAAGCCAGGAAAGTGCTGACGCAAGAGGAAGCTGGCAAGCTTATCGATATGGATGATGTCATTCAGGAGTCTATTCGTCGGGCAGAGCAATCCGGTATTATCTTTATCGACGAGATCGACAAGGTTGCCAGCCAGGGCCGTCAATCAGGTCCAGATGTGTCCAGAGAAGGTGTGCAGCGCGATATTTTGCCTATCGTTGAAGGCTCCACGATTATGACGAAATACGGGCCGGTAAAAACGGACTTTGTCCTCTTTATCGCTGCCGGTGCTTTTCATATTGCGAAGCCATCGGATTTGATACCCGAGCTTCAGGGGCGTTTTCCGATTCGGGTGGAGCTCAGCAGCTTGTCACTCGACGATTTTGTATCCATTTTGACCGAGCCGAAAAATGCACTAACCAAGCAATACGTCAATCTGCTGCGTACTGAAGATCTTGAGGTTGAGTTTTCCCCAGAAGCAATACGGGAGATCGCCCAAATCGCGGCTTCGGTTAACCAGAACACGGAGAATATAGGCGCGCGGAGACTTCATACGATATTGGAGAAGCTCCTCGAAGACCTGTCATTTGAAGCGCCTGAGTTGACGCTGGACCGCATGGTGATCACGCCGCAGTATGTCCGGGAGAAACTTGCCGGCATCGCCCAGGACCGGGATCTGAGCCAGTATATTCTGTAGTTGCATGCATATAGGTCTATCTTCCGGGTATGCGAAAGGAAATAATTGTCGATATTCATCATGACCCTACTAGCAAGTTGTCGAAGCGATTTCGCATGTTGGAAGGGATCGGGACGGATTCGTAATTTTTTGTGAATTTTATGGGTCGTAGCAGGACCTACCCTTCGGGAAAAATCGCTTAAATTTTACAGATTTAGTGGTACGATTTGCAATAATATAGAAAAAAATCGGATAAAAATGAACACAAAGCCCTTCTTTTTGGTAAAAGATAGGGCTTTTTTCTTATTGTAAAAAGTCCCAATCTTTAAGAAACTTAGTTTATGTGACATCATGTTGTCTTTTTCTACTTAAGACCTAGGTTAGTTCATACGGATTATATGATTTGTCGAAAAAAGAGGATTTAGCTAGGAAGAGTGGAATACCTTTCTGCAAAGTCCAGTCAGGAGGAATGAGCTAGTGAACCTGTTGAATAATAGTTCTTTTCAACGGCTTCAAAGCGGTTTGGATGCAGCAAATCTCAGAAACAATGTGATTGCAAACAACATCGCCAACGTGGATACTCCTCATTTTAAGAGATCCGAGGTATCCTTTGAGAGTCTTCTGAAAAAAGAAATGGATGGGGCCCAATTGTCACTTCAGGGCAGAAGAACAGATCCCAGGCATTTTGTCATTGGTCCAACCGGGGGGATTCCTGATGCTTCGGTCATGAAGGATGGCAGCAGCTCCATGAATAACAACCAGAATAATGTCGATGCAGACAGAGAAATGTCGCTGCTTGCAGAGAATCAGCTCCGTTATAATTCATACATACAAGCTGTAAATGAGCAGATTCGAATGATGCGTACAGCTATTGAAGGGAGATAGGGTTCATGAATATTAGCAATAGTTTCGGTATTAATGCATCAGCTCTAACAGCACAACGGCTTCGAATGGATGTCATCTCCTCCAACATAGCCAATGCAGAAACTACACGCGCACGAATCGAGAATGGCCAAGCCGTTCCGTATCGCCGAAAAACAGTTGTGTTACAGCCGCAGCAGGAATCGTTTGAAGGGCTTCTTAGAGCACAGATGAATGGACAGAATGTGGGACAAGGGGTAAAGGTTGCCCAGGTACGGGAAGATCAAACCCCGCTGAAACAGGTATATAACCCTACACATCCTGATGCGAATGCGGCAGGCTATGTCTTTATGCCTAACGTGGACATTACGAAGGAAATGGTGGATATGCTAGCGGCTACACGTTCTTACGAAGCTAACGTTACTGCGATAAATGCTTCGAAAGCGATGATTATGAAGGCATTGGAGATCGGTAGATAACAAGTGAAAATACATAAGCCCATATTGTAGGAGGAGAGAAAGAGATGATTCAAAATGCAATGTTCAGTGTTCAGGGCGTACAGCCGCTTCAACTGCAGGAGCAAGTGAAAAATGGAGCGACTCCTTCCGAATCGATTCGCGATTTTGGCTCTTACCTGAATGAAGCACTGAACTCTGTGGCAGCACAGGAACAAAATGCTCATGTCATGAGCGATAAATTAATGATTGGACAAGTAAACGTAGATCAGGCGATGATATCCGCCCAACAGGCTCTGTTGAGCATTCAGCTCACAACACAGGTCCGAAACAAAGTGGTAGAAGCCTATCAAGAGATCATGCGCACGCAAATCTAAATGTTTCTAGCAAAGTTTCGGATGGGGTGACAATGTGAACGAGAGAATTACCCAATATAGGGAGAGAATGACCCAGTATTGGAACCAATTCAGCAACAAACAAAAAATAATGTTAATCGCTACAATAGCATTTGTTTTGATTGCTCTAATCGTACTAACGATGCAGTTCTCTAAGACGAAGTACGAAGTAGCATTCCGGGATCTAAATTCCAGCGATGCCGCAGGAATCATCAGCCACCTGGAGACTCAAGGGATTTCCTACAAGCTGAGCGAGGATGGCAGAAGCATACTGGTTCCGAGTACGAGCGCAGCTAAAGTCCAGATTGATGTAGGGTCTCAAGGACTTGTACAGAATGGTACGATCGGATTCGAAACCTTCGAGAAGAACGCATCGGCCATCGGGATGACAGATAACGAATTCGAAGTGAAATATGTAAATGCACTGAATGGCGAAGTAGAACGACTGCTTGAGAAAATGCAGGGCGTCCAAGATGCAACGGTATTATTAAATCTGCCAAAAGAAAGTGTATTTGCCAAGAACGGAAACGAAGATCAAGCCAGTGCTTCCGTAGTTGTGCAATTCAAACCGGGCTATCGTCCTAATCAAGAAGTCATTGACGGGTACTACAACCTGGTGAAGACAGCCATTCCAAACTTGCCGGTTGAGAACATTACAATCACCAATGACGAAGTCGAGCTGCTCGCAACAGCTAAAGGCGGTCAAGGTGGATTGATGGGCAAGGTGGAAGAAAACTTCGCGCTTCAGAAAAAATTCGAAAGCGATGTTAGGCAAAATGTTCAGCAGTTTCTCTCGCAATACATGGGATCGAATAAAGTTAATGTCCTGGTTGCCTCGAAGCTGAACTTTGATCAGGTGCAGAGCAAAGAAAACATCGTAACCCCTGTTGATGAAGAAGAAATGAAGGGGATTGAGCTCAGTGTTCAGGAGATCCAGAAGAACTATTCGGGAACCAGTAGTCCAACCGGCGGAGTGGCCGGTGTAGGCGAAGAAGCTGTTCCGGGATATCCTAGCGATTCTGGAAGTGGAGAAACGAACTCGGAAGAGCTCTCCAAAACCGTTAACTATGAAGTTAACCGGATTACGAAGGATATCATAGCAAGTCCATATACTGTTAAAGATTTAACCATTAATGTGTCGGTTGAACCACCTGCCGGACAACAAACTTTGGATGATGCAACAAGAACGGCAATACAGAACATTCTGGTTAATATTGTACGAGCGTCGCTCTCGGATACAGACTCTACTTATACAGACGCTGATTTGTCCAAAAAAGTTTCGGTTATTTCACAGGTATTTAATGTAAATGCGGATGAAAATCCGAAAACCGTTTTTTCAAAACCTGTATTATGGGGGATTGGCATCGCTGCGTTAGCGTTAATTGCTGGAGGAGCCTATTTCATCATCCGCAGACGCAGACAGCAGCAGGAAGAATTTGAAGATGACATTCAGCTTCCGCCAGTTACGGAATTCCCATCGATTAATCTCGAAAGTATAACCAATGAAAGCCAGGTTCGTAAGCAGCTCGAAACCTTGGCGAAGAAGAAGCCAGATGAATTCGTGAATTTACTTCGCACATGGCTAGCTGAGGAATAGAGGTGGAAGCATTGGCTAAGGGAAATAACCAAATGTTAAGCGGACGTCAAAAAGCGGCTATACTGCTCATTACACTTGGCCCGGAAGTGTCCGCTCAAATATTTAAGCATCTTCGAGATGAAGAAATCGAACAATTAACGCTGGAGATTGCGAATGTTCGCAAAGTCGACAGTGATGAGAAAGATAGCATTATTCAGGAATTCCATCAAATTTGTCTAGCCCAGGAATACATCTCGCAAGGCGGTATTAATTACGCTAAAGAGATTTTGGAAAAGGCACTTGGACAGCAAAAAGCGATGGAAGTGATCAACAGACTGACAGCAACGCTTCAAGTAAGACCGTTTGATTTTGCCCGCAAAGCGGACCCAAGCCAAATCCTGAACTTTATACAGAACGAAAATGCACAGACCATTGCACTCGTCTTGTCCTATCTTCAATACGAGCAGGCATCCGCGATCCTATCTTCGCTTCCGCAAGAGAAGCAGGCCGAAGTAGCGCGTAGGGTTGCAGTCATGGACAGTACTTCACCAGAAGTCATCGCCCAGGTGGAACGCGTGCTGGAACAGAAGCTGTCGGCGACGGTTACGCAGGATTACACCAGTGCGGGTGGCATTGAATCCATCGTTCAAATTTTGAACGGCGTTGACCGAGGAACGGAACGAACAATCCTCGACTCCCTGGAAATCCAGGATCCTGAGCTCGCAGAAGAAATCAAGAAGCGGATGTTCGTATTCGAAGATATAGTCAACGTGGACAACCGTTCGATACAGCGTATTATCCGCGATGTCGAGAACGCCGATTTACAGCTTGCACTCAAAGTGGCAAGCGAAGAGGTACGGGATGTCATTTTCCGCAACATGTCCAAGCGTATGGCCGAAACCTTCCGCGAAGAAATGGAATACATGGGGCCGGTGCGGCTGCGTGATGTAGAGGAAGCTCAGACGCGGATTGTAAGCACGATCCGAAGACTCGAAGAAGCGGGCGAGGTCATTATTGCTCGCGGCGGAGGAGATGACATCATTGTCTAACTTGATCAAATCGTCCCACTATAAACCGATGGATGTGTTGAAAGAGTTGGATCTTGCTCGTCGTTACGCGTCACCAACCCAGGAAACGGTCGAGGAATATACTCCCCCGACTGCCGAGCCGGCTGTTGTACAGACGCTGGCTGAAGCTGAACGCTTAAAGCATGAGATGCTGAAGGATGCTCAAGAGTTTGCCGAAAGGCAAATCCGTGAGGCTTCGGAAGAGGCGGAGCGGCTGTTGAGTGAAGCGCAGCAGCAGATTGAAGCGTGGTGGGCCGAAAGAAGGCTTCAGGACGAGGATTTGTCTGAAACGCTGAAGATGGAAGGATTTAACCAAGGATACGCCGAGGGCTCAGCCAAGGCAGAACTTGAGATGAAGGAACTGATGGAGCAAGCGACTTTACAAGCAAGTGAATTGCTTCAGCTCGCCCATCAAGCTAAGGATGATTTAATTCAGGAAGCGGAGCCGTTCTTGGTGGAGCTCAGCTGCAGCATAGCGGAAAAAGTACTGGATCGTCAGCTTGCGATTGAACCTGATTTCACGCTGGAGTTGATTCGAAAGAACCTGGCACGCAAGCGGGAAAAAGGAGTTATCTCCCTTTGCGTAGCTCCTGAGCAATTCGAATTTGTATACGCAGCACGGGAAGAGCTCGGATTATCGATCGATTCTCAGGCAGAACTTCAAATTTTGCCGGATTCCACGGTTAAAGATCGCGGGTGCGTGATCAGGTCTTCCTTCGGAAGCGTGGATGCCCGCATCGATACACAGCTAGCCGAGATCAAAAAAGAACTCGTGCGGTTCGCTCTTGATGATGAGGAACGGAGAAATCAAGATGAAGAAGCTGAATAGCGCGCGGTATATGGATTATCTGAAACATCTGGACCCCGTTCGCATCAACGGCAAAGTAACGCAGGTTATCGGGTTGATGGTGGAGTCCGAAGGTCCGGATGCAAGCATCGGCGATGTTTGTTACATCTATCCCACGAAGCAATCCAAGCCGCTCAAAGCGGAGGTTGTGGGTTTTAGAGACAACAAAGTGTTGCTAATGCCTCTCGGCGAGCTTCACTCTATTGGTCCCGGCTGTGATGTAGTCGGTACCGGCAAACCCCTGAGCGTGCAGGTAGGTTCCGAACTGCTGGGCAAAGTGCTCGACGGATTGGGACAACCACTGGACGGATCTATCATTCCGGCGCGTATGCCGCATTATTCAACCCATAATGTCCCCCAGAACCCGCTCAATAGGCCGAGGGTTCAGGAGCCGATCAGCATCGGCGTCCGCGCGATTGATGGATTGCTATCTATCGGCAAAGGCCAGCGGGTCGGCATATTCGCCGGATCTGGTGTCGGGAAGAGTACTCTGATGGGAATGATCGCTCGAAACACATCTGCCGATGTCAATGTCATTGCTTTGATCGGAGAACGTGGACGCGAGGTGCTGGACTTCATAGAACGGGATTTGGGCCCCGAGGGGTTAAAACGGTCCGTCGTGATTGTAGCGACCTCGGATCAACCGGCACTCATCCGTATTAAGGGAGCCTTGATTGCTACAACGATCGCTGAATATTTCCGGGATCGCGGCCTGAATGTGATGCTGATGATGGATTCCGTTACCCGCTATGCGATGGCGCAGCGTGAAGTAGGCCTTGCTGTAGGAGAACCGCCGGCCATGCGTGGTTATACTCCGTCTGTCTTTGCAAGTCTGCCGAAACTTCTGGAACGCGCAGGCACAGGGCCAACGGGCTCGATTACCGCTTTTTACACGGTGCTGGTAGACGGTGATGACATGAACGAACCGATCGCGGATGCGGTCAGGGGGATCCTCGATGGTCATATCGTTTTAAACCGGAATATAGCGAACAAAGGGCATTTCCCGGCTATCGATGTGCTGGCTAGCATTAGCCGCGTAATGAAAGATATTTCGCCGGAGGAACAAATCGATGCTTCCGAGAACGTAAAGCGGCTGATGGCGATATACAAGGACTCGGAGGATTTGATCAATATTGGAGCATATCAACAGGGCTCGAATGCTGATATCGATGAATCGATTGAATATATCGGCCAAATATGGGATTTCACGAAGCAAAAAGTGAATGAGAAGACAACATTGAATGAGGTTCAGGAACGTTTGATTTCCGAGTTTTCAAGGAGATGACTTTGAAGAATGAAATTTCATTATGCATTCCAGAAAATCGTAGACCTGAAAAGCAACGAGAAAACGCAAGCCGAATGGATGCTGTCAAGTGCCATCGGGAAGCTGCAGGCAGAAGAGAAAAGTCTGAATGAGCTGTATGAGATGCGGGATCAAATGTATCGTGCTCAGCAGGAAGTGGCATCGCGATGCGTTCCGGTTGCTGAGATCCGAAACATTCAGGTATATGCAGAGTACTTGGAAGAATGCATTGAGCGGAAACGGGATGACATACGAATCGCTCATGTCAATGTAACGAAGAAACAAAAGGTATTGTCTGATAAGATGCTTGACGAAAAAGTGTGGTTAAAGGCAAGAGATAAATCCCAAGAAAAGTTCCGGCATGAAAGTCTCCTTCGGGAACAAAACGAGCTGGACGAGATGGCGACGGTACGTTTTGCGATCAAAGCCCGATAAGGTTTGCAAACACCGAAGGGTTATGACCGCGAAGGAGGAATGAGAGTGGCACGAAAAGACATGCCGCTTGATAAGGAAGAATCAGGCGGAGGATTTGAACGGATACTGTTGATTTTGGTACCTGCTATATTCACGATTGTTCTGCTCGGGGCGCTTGCCGTATTTTTTAGAGCCGATGTGAGGGATGGACTAATCGATGTAGCTAATAAAATTCCGGTTATCAAGAACTGGGTCCCGGATCCGGTGCTGACCCCGGAAGAGCAGAAACTCAAAGAAGCGAAGCAGCAGGAAGAAAGCGCGGAAGCAACGATTGTTGAACTCAAGAAGCAGCTTGCCGAACGTGAAGAAACATTAAATGAAGTATCAGAGCAAAAGGCAGCACAGGAAAACAAGGTGAAAGAGCTGGAAACCCAGATTGATTCGATGCAGAGCACACCGACAAGCGGTGAGACAGAAGAGGAAGACGCGTATACCAAGCAGATTCGTGAACTGTCCAAGCTCTACGCCGACATGAGTCCAAGCAAAGCCGCACCGATTATGCAAAACCTTACGCAGGAAGAAATGGTGCTTATGCTTAGTCAGATGAAGAGCAGCAACCGGGTTGCCATTCTGCAGAAAATGGATCCGAAAACGGCAGCGGATGCAACCATGATGCTTAAAGATGCTGAGACTTCTGAAGATTTGGCCATCGCGGCTTTGCAATCCAGACTCAAGAAGAACGAAACGGAGGCAGCGCAGAAGAAGTCATCCGACAATCTGGATAAAAACCAGTTGAATCAGACCTTTGCCGGAATGACACCCGCCAACGCTGCCGAGCTGCTGATGCAAACGTACAAGATCAGTCCCGCTAAGACCATGACCATTTTAAATACAGTGGATGATGCTACTCGTTCACGGATTTTAAATGCGATGTCCTCGAAAGATGCGGAGCTGGCAGCAAAGATATTGAATCGCCTGATGGGCTCTAAATAAGCTCTGAAATGAATCTCCATCCCCAGGAAAGGAGGTGAAATAAGACGATGACAATAACGGTACAAAACATGTCTCCATCCGTGAGCAGTCCCTCGGGAAGCGGAAAGACAAGCGCGGCGGGTCAAACGACAGCGGCTGTTTCCTTTGATGCGACACTGGCTTACCAGATGAACAGCAGCGGTAACAGCGCTTCAACAACTTCGACGGAAGTCGCTGCCAAGCTGGAATCCTTGCTTGCGCAGTATTCTTCGGAAACCGATGCATCACTTGAAGGCTTGATGGAATTGCTCCAAGGTTTGCTGCAGGAGCTGGACACCATGGATCAGGCATTAATGGAGGATCCCTCCCTTTTGCAAGAGCTGCAGAACTGGCTAACGCAAGCGAATCTTATGCTGAGCGGAGCTTCTCCTCAAGCACAAGAAAATTCGGATGGGAATGAGATATCTCCATTGGCTTCCAGACCAGAGACCATTCGATTTGCAGTACAGGATACGATCAGCCAGCTGGCATCGATGCTGTCCAAATCTGGTCAGGTGGATCTGACTACCGAAGCTGCTGTAAAACAGCTTGTCCAATCTTTCCATAGTCTGCTTGGTCAAGGAACAGGGACCGGGGAGAGTAAGGCAAGCGGCAGTTTTGATAACATTCTGGCCCAAAAGCAACCGGATGCCTTTCAGTCTAACGTATCCACGAATACTTCAGGACAGTCGGCTTCATCACAAACAACGGGCCAAGCGAATGCCAAGTGGTCATCGCTGACGTCAAGTACCGACGTTGATGGTACAGCAACTGAGTTCGTGATTAACGAAGGCGATTCGCTGTTGGAGCAAGGAACGGTCACTGCCGGTCAGCTAGCCCTGCGTTCAGGTACGCAAGTTGCAGTAAAGCCTGCAGCTCCGCCGGTGCCTGTTGAGAACTTTGGAAGCGAAATGACTTCCTTCATTATTAATAAGCTCGAAATCGTGAAACAAACCGGTTTTACGGAAGCGAGAATCTCCTTGAATCCGGAACATCTGGGTCAAGTAGATATCAAACTTACGATGCAGAATGGCCAATTAATCGCCCAGTTCATGACACGTTCGACGGATGCTAAAGAGCTGATTGACCAGCAAATGGCACAGCTTCGAAGCGCATTGCAAGCTCAAGGGCTGCAGATCGAGAAAATTGAAGTTACGCAGAGCAGCCAGCCTTCCAATGCGAATCTTTATCAAGACGGCCGTCAGCCTGGATCAGGCCAGCAGCAGCCGCAGCACCGCTCAAAGGAGAAGGATAGACCTTCCGATGATGCCGTGCTGGCCGCAAATCTGACGGAAGAATTGAACGATTGGATTGCTGAGCATCAAGCCGACGATGAACTTGTACAAGCAGGAACATTTACCGCGAAAGCCTAACAGTGAGGAGGTGAGCTTGGATGGCAACTAATCCGGTATCTACGAAAAATATGTGGCCCAACTATGCTAAAGGGAATGTCAGCAGTAAAAACGGAAACGGCCAGGAGCTTGGAAAGGATCAGTTCTTGAGCATCCTGATTACGCAATTAAGGCACCAGGATCCGCTTCAGCCGATGCAGGACCGGGAGTTTATTGCCCAAATGGCCCAGTTTACTTCCCTGGAGCAGCTGATGAATATCAATACTCAATTAACGGCGATGAGTCAGTCTCTGGGCGCTGCTTCAAGTTTGATCGGTAAACAGATCAGCTGGATGTTCAAGCCGGAGGATGGTTCGGAGTCCGTCATGAAGAGCGGTATCGTAGATTCCATCATTGTTCGTGAAGGCGTCCATTATGCCAAAGTCGGTGACAGTGAAGTATCGCTTGACCAGATTGTGAAAATCGAGAACGCTGTAACCGAGAATGATCCAGATGCATTGAATTCAGGTCCGACAGATCCTGAAATAAACAATCCGGGTCCTTCTGTACCTGACACCAGTAATCAGGGCCCAACAGATCCTGTAACAAACAATCCGGATCCTTCCGTACCCGAAACAGGCAATCCCGATCCGTCAGTTCCTGAAGCCGGAGATCCCGGACAAGGGGGAGAAGAGCCTGGGGGAACAGCGCCATGAGTGACCGCATGATGATAGGCCATCTATACCCTGGAAAAATACATCCCGCGGCTCTTCATAATGAGCGAAAGATAGGACAAGCTCAGGCTTATCCACCCGCCGGGACGTTCCAGGAACTTTTAAATGAGAATCTGCTTAAAATCAGCAATCATGCGGCGAAGAGACTTCAGCAGCGCGGCATTGAATTAAAGGGTGATCAGCTTGCGCAGATCCAGAGCGCGGTGGACAAAGCTGCTGCGAAGGGGAGTAAGGAATCACTCATTCTGATGAAGGATATGGCTCTCATTGTAAATATTCCGAATCGGACCGTGGTCACTGCGATGGATGGTAAAGCGATGAAGGACAACGTATTCACGCAAATTGATAGTGCAGTTATTATCTCATAAATCTGGCTGGCCCGTGAGGAAGCCAGGCGGCCGCTGATCGACAGAAGCGGTCCATAACAAAAGGAGGAAAATCGATGTTAAGATCCATGTATTCCGGTATTTCCGGAATGAGAGGTTTCCAAACCAAGCTTGATGTCATTGGTAATAACATTGCCAACGTAAACACAGTTGGGTTTAAAGCGGGACGTGTCATGTTTAAAGATATTCTCAGCCAAACGATGTCCGGTGTTACACCGGGAACCGACGATCCTACCGGTGGTGTAAACGCGAAGCAGGTCGGTCTTGGTGTATCGATCGGCTCGATCGATACATTGCATACTCCAGGTAGCGCAATGACAACCAATAATCCGACGGACCTGAGAATTGACGGAGACGGATTTTTCATGGTGAAGCTTAGCGAGGATCAAGATATGGCTTTCTTGACCCGCGCAGGTGACTTTCATGTAGACGTAGCGCGTAACCTGGTAACTTCGGACGGTATGCTCGTTCTTGATTCGAACGGTGATCCTATCCAGTTGGACGATGATGTAACGGCATTCACGATTGCGCAGAATGGCGCCATCATTCAGAAGATGAGTGACGGGACAACGGAAGAGGGAGCCATCATCGGCGTTGCGAAAATCCCGAATCCGGAAGGCCTGGAGAAAATCGGCGGCAATTTGTATCGCGTAACTCTGAATGCAATCCCGGACGGCGATTTGGATGCCGTAAGGTTTGAAGCGAACAACGCCGAAGAAGGAACCGGGGCTATTATTGCTGGTCAGCTCGAGATGTCCAACGTTGACCTGACCAGCGAATTTTCGGAAATGATTGTCTCACAGCGCGGCTTCCAAGCCAACTCCCGGATTATCACGACTTCGGACGAAGTGCTTCAAGAAGTTGTCAATCTGAAACGATAAGGATGGAGAGGGAGGGGGAGCCCCCTCCCTCATTAAACAAGGAGGCTGTCCATGATATCGGTAACGAGGTTAAATGGTTCGCAGTTGTGGCTTAACGCGCTGTTGATAGAAATGGTTGAGGAGACTCCTGACACCTACATTACTTTGATTAATGGAAAGCGCATGATTGTGCTTGAAAGTGCAAATGAAATCATCGCTTCCGTTAAGGCTTATCATCACGAGGTAGGCATTCATCAAGCTACCATTAAAGTGCAGCAATTGGAGGAACCTTCATGAAAAAGATGCTCCCCTGGTTAATTACGATCCTGTTATCTATTACGTTGATTGTTGTAGCGATTTTCCTATTGTCGGACAAATTCGATAACAGTAAAAGTCAGGCTTCGGCTAATGCAGCGGCTTTATCCAAGTTGTCAGCCGATGAGATCGTCAAGATGACCTCGGAAATCACCGGGATCAAGACGAATCTCGCTGATCCTGAACATATTGCCCAGATGGCCTTTGCTTTTCAGCTTAATGACAAAAAAGCAAAGGAAGAATTCGATAAAATCAAGGAGATTAAAATCAAACCGATTATTATCAAAACGTTGGCCGACACGAAACCCGAGTTGCTTAATGACTCCAAAGGGCGCGAACAGTTTATTGGCAAGCTGCAGAACCTGATCAATAAGTCGTTAACGTCCGGGCAGTTAATTCAAATCGAAATGACAGAAGTAATGATCGTAGGTATCTAGACTGTTCGTCGGACGACCTGTAAGGGGGTGAGTAGATGGTTGATGTTTTATCGCAGAATGAGATCGATGCCTTATTGGCCGCTCTATCTTCAGGGGAAATGGATGCTGAAGAACTGAAAAAAGAGGAAACGCAAAAGAAAATTCGTTCTTATGATTTTAAGAGGGCACTCCGGTTTTCCAAGGATCATATTCGGAGCTTGACCCGCATTCACGAGAATTTCGCACGATATCTGACTACTTATTTCTCAGCGCAATTACGTACTTTTGTGCAAATCAATGTGGTGCAGGTTGAACAGCTTCCATATGATGAATTTATTCGCTCCATACCCAAAATGACAGTTCTTAATATATTCGAGGCGGAACCGCTTGTCGGGCGTATGGTGCTTGAGGTCCATCCGAACATTGCTTACGCGATGCTGGACCGTTTGCTGGGAGGAACGGGTATTGCTCCTTCTTCCGTCAGCTCGATGACCGAAATCGAGACAATCATCATGGAGCGCATTTTCAGCCGGGCATTCGATAGTCTGCAGGAAGCGTGGAAAACGGTGCTGGACATCTCACCGCGCCTTGAGGCATTGGAAACGAATCCGCAATTTATGCAGATCGTTTCTCCGAACGAAACCATTGCGCTAATTTCCCTTAGCACCAAAATCGGCGATACCACGGGGATGATTAATCTGTGTATCCCGCATGTGGTGCTGGAACCGATCATGTCCAAGCTATCGGCGCATCAGTGGTTTATCTCGGAGAAAAAAGCGAGTGTTCCAGAGGAAGTAGATGCTCTTAAGCAGCGTGTAAGTAAAGCCAAGCTTCCGATTGTTGCCGAGCTGGGCGTTTCACAGCTTACGGTGTCCGAATTTTTAGGACTGAGTGTCGGCGACGTCATCTCATTAAACAAACCGATGCATGATGGACTTTCCATAAAGGTTGGGGACAGATTAAAGTTTATTGGCAGTCCCGGAACGATAAAAGACCGGGTTGCTGTACAAATCGATGAAATTGTCATCGAAGGAGCTGAAGAATTTGACGAGTAAAGACTATTTATCCCAGGAAGAAATCGACGCTTTGTTAAAACAGTCGGAAATGGCATCACCAGCATCAATTCCTTCGGCGGCGACTGTCGATGATGTATTAACACCTCTAGAGCAGGACGCGCTTGGTGAGATTGGTAACATTACCTTTGGAAGTGCTGCAACCGCTCTGTCTACCTTGCTGGGCAAAAAAGTGGATATCACGACACCCAAAGTGTCGATCATTAAGCGAAGCGAGTTTGAGGAAGAATTTCCGAAGCCGCATGTAGCGGTACATGTTACTTATGTGGATGGATTTGAAGGAATTAACTCTCTAGTCATTAAAACACGTGATGCTCAGGTCATTGCTGATCTGATGTTAGGCGGGGAAGGCAACCCCGTGGAAGAGGAACTCAACGAGATTCATATCAGTGCCGTTCAGGAAGCGATGAACCAGATGATGGGCTCTTCCGCAACGAGCATGTCAACGATTTTTAACCGATTTGTCAATATATCGCCGCCAGGCATTGACATTCTGAACATGGCCAATGGTGAAGGGGTTAACAACCTTCCGCCGGATGAAACATTGATTAAGATTTCATTCCGATTAATTATCGGTGACCTTATTGATTCAACCATTATGCAGCTGCTTCCCGTTCATTTTTCCAAGGATATGGTTCACATGCTTATCAACGGGACGGAAGAGCCGCAGCCTGCGAAGCAGGAAGCCGCGCCGACGGTGGAAGCACCTGTCAGTACACAGGAACCGGCTCAAGCACCGGCTAACCCTGCTAATGGCAATGACATGGGCCAAGGATTCGACTACGGACAAGGCTACGGCCAGCCAGTGCAAGGACAGGGAGGACAGATCCCGCAATCCATGCCATATGGACAGCCGCAGATGCCTTACCAAGGGCAGCCGCAACAGTATGGCGGCATGCCAAATCGCAATGTGAATGTACAGCCCGTACAGTTCGCTAATCTGCAATCTGCGCCATACACCCAGGTGGATGAAAACAATCTGAACTTACTGATGGACATTCCCCTTAAAGTCACCGTAGAATTAGGGAGGACTCAAAAGCAAATTAAGGATATCCTGGAAATGTCACAAGGTTCGATCATCGAGCTGGACAAGCTTGCCGGTGAGCCTGTAGACATCCTTGTCAATCATAAACTGATTGCCAAAGGCGAGGTCGTTGTCATCGATGAGAACTTTGGTGTACGCGTGACGGATATCGTAAGCCAATGGGACCGGATTCAAAAATTACAATAGCACAAACATTTTAGGGAGGATTTTTATCAATGGCTAACCGAATTCTGATTGTGGACGATGCTGCATTTATGAGAATGATGATCCGTGACATATTGGTCAAGAACGGATTCGAGGTTGTGGGAGAAGCGCAGGACGGTGCGCAAGCAATCGAGAAATTTAAAGAACTTCGTCCAGATCTGATTACGATGGATATTACGATGCCGGAAATGGATGGTATCGCAGCGCTGAAAGAGATTAAAAAAGTCGATGCCAACGCAAAAGTCATTATGTGCTCTGCCATGGGCCAACAAGCGATGGTTATTGATGCGATTCAAGCTGGAGCCAAGGACTTTATCGTTAAACCGTTCCAATCGGACAGAGTCATTGAAGCCATCAATAAGACGCTTGGCGTATAAGGATTCTTCTTATGATGATGGCAGCTTCTGACGGATTAAGCTCAAGTAGTACTACCGGGTATTATTTACAGTTATTTTATGTCTTTATCGTACTTGCCATCATCGTTGCGTTGATCGTGTTCCTGATTCGCTTTCTCAGCAGAAAGAATCAGAGCTGGATGCAGGGCCGCTCCATTCGTACTTTGGGTGCGGTTGGGATGGGCCCTAACAAGTCCCTTCAGCTCGTCGAAATTGGGGGCATCATCTATGTGATCGGAGTTGGCGAAGACGTCCGGTTGGTGGACAAAATTTCTGATCCAGCTGAAGTTGCGCTTATCCAAGCTGCATTTGAACAGGATTCTGGAATACATAATGGGGCACTGCCGCCTTTCATAACGAAATTGGCGGCAAAACTCCGTAAAGGCAAACCACCGGAAGAAATGGAATTGGACGATACATCTTCTTTCCATGAAGTGTTCGAATCCAAGCTGCGCAGCGTACCGAACCGGAAAGAAAAGGTCGAAGAATTGCTGCGGGAGGATCAAAAAGATTCATGAATAAAAAGATCTCGTACGCTATCGCGATTTTCATATTGTTTGGATTTCTGTTTTCCCATACGGCATTTGCGGATCCGATTCCAAACATCGATATTCAAATCGGCAATGAGGGAGACACACCGGGGACAAGCTCCTTGTCCTTGATACTCCTGATCACCATTCTTAGCATTGCACCGGCGATACTGGTGCTGATGACTAGTTTTACAAGGATTGTTATCGTGCTTGGCTTTGTCCGCACTTCGCTCGGCACACAGCAAACACCGCCAAACCAAGTGTTGATCGGCCTGGCCCTGTTTCTTACCTTATTCGTAATGGCTCCAACGTTGTCGTCGATGAATGATGTAGCGCTCCAGCCCTATCTTAAAGGTGAGATTACCCAAGCGGAAGCGCTGGATAAGGCTCAAGATCCAATGAAGAAGTTCATGTTCGCGCACACACGGGAAAAGGATCTATTGTTGTTCATGAATTACACAGGCGCAGAGAAACCCGAATCTTACGAGGATATTCCATTAACGGTTTTGGTACCGGCATTTGCCATTAGTGAGCTGAAGACCGGCTTTCAAATGGGCTTTATGATCTTCATTCCGTTTCTGGTCATCGATATCGTGGTTGCCAGCGTGCTGATGGCGATGGGTATGATGATGCTGCCGCCGGTCATGATCTCGCTGCCATTCAAGATTTTGCTCTTCGTTTTGGTAGACGGCTGGTATCTGGTCGTGAAATCCATGCTGATGAGCTTTAACACGTAGCAATAAGCGGCAAGTAATTCGAATACAGGGGGACTCGCCGTGAGCGCTGAATTTATTATCGGTCTGGCAGGACAAGCGGTCTATATTGTGCTCCAGGTGAGCGCACCGATGCTGGTTCTCGCACTGGTTGTCGGACTTATCATCAGTATTTTTCAAGCGACAACACAAATCCAGGAACAGACGCTGGCTTTCGTACCAAAAATTATTATTGTTCTTGTAGCATTACTGCTGTTTGGTCCTTGGATATTAACGACGTTAGTGGATTTTACCCACGGGATTTTGGACAATCTCTACAAATATATCGGATAGGCTGAGTGTCCATGGAATGGTTACAGCAAAGTTTACCTGTTTTCATGCTTATTTTTTGTCGAATAACAGCTTTTTTTGTAATATCGCCAGTGTTTACTTCACGCGGTATACCTGCTTCTTACAAAATAGGCCTTTCGGCCATCATTGCCCTGATCGTATATTTTTCGTTCGGGCTCGGAGAAGTGGTTCCGCAAGATCTGTCTTATGTCATATTGATTGTCCAGGAAGTATTGGTGGGACTGCTTCTTGGTTTCACTGCTTATCTTATTATGACCGTCGTCCAAACGGCAGGAGCATTAATTGATATTCAGATCGGGTTCAGCATGGCCAATGTCATCGATCCATTTACAGGGACTTCAACCCCATTAATCGGTACCTTCAAGTATTATCTGGCTCTACTGGTATTCCTGAGCATGAATGGTCACCATTATCTGCTCGATGCGATCATGTACAGCTATGATTGGATTCCGATTACGGGTGATGTGTTTGGGAAGATCCATGACGGCGATGTAACGGATTTTCTCGTACGGACATTCTCGCACTCTTTTGTATTGGCACTTCAAATGGCCGCTCCGCTGGTAGCAGCCCTGTTCCTGACCGATGTCGGGCTTGGCTTTCTGGCAAGGACGGCACCGCAGTTCAATGTATTTGTTATAGGTATTATCATCAAAATCATCGTTGGACTCGTGCTGCTGATGCTGCTCATGCCGATGCTGGTATCACTATTTGATCATCTGTTTGCCAAAATGTTTGAAGCACTCCGGCAGTTGCTCGGCGTTATTGGAGACGGGCCGACTTAAGGAGGATGGAGGTGAAGCAGATGTCATACCGGTATCCGGTCGACTTACAGCTTTTCGCTGGTGAAAAGACGGAGAAAGCCACACCGAAGAAACGCCAGGATACGCGTAAGAAAGGCCAAGTTGCCAAGAGTATGGAGGTATCGGGTGCATCGGTTTTGCTGGCCGCATTCTTTTGCTTGTTAATTTTCGGCGGGTATATGAGAGACCGCATCGTTCGATTATTCACCGACATTTATATTAATCGGCTCTCCATGGACGTTACGAAAGACAATGTGATGCAGTTATTTGGGGAGTATGGTGTCCAAATCTTGCTTCTGCTGGCTCCGTTGTTTATCTCGGTGTTCGTTATTGCGCTGGTGGCTAATTATTTGCAGGTCGGGTTTATGCTGACGGGCGAGACTTTGAAAATGAAGTTCAGTAAAATCGATCCCATCAAAGGGTTCAAGAACATATTCTCGATGCGTTCCTTGGTCGAATTTTTGAAATCGGTCATTAAATTGACCATCATCGGTTACCTCGTGTACACCACCTTGTGGGCTGCGAGGGAAGGACTATCTTCCTTGTCAACGATGGGACCCGACACCATTTTTCATTTCGTGGCCGATATCACCATGTCACTGGGTTTCAAGATTGCCATCGGGCTGATTATTCTAGCCATTCTGGATTATATGTATCAGAAATATGATTACGAAAAAAACATTCGAATGTCCAAACAGGACATCAAAGACGAGTTCAAGAAGATGGAGGGCGATCCGCTGATTAAGGGAAAGATCAGGGAACGCCAGCGTCGGATGGCACTTCAGCGGATGATGCAGGAAGTCCCGAATGCCGACGTTATCATCACAAACCCGACCCACTTTGCAGTGGCGATCAAATATGACGGGTCCATGATGGAAGCTCCGCAGATCATTGCGAAGGGCCAGGATTTCATGGCCTTGCGGATTAAAGAAATAGCGAAGGAACACGGAATTATAACGATGGAAAACAAGCCGCTGGCACGCGCTTTGTACCAACGGTCGGAAATCGGGGATTCGATTCCGGGAGACCTGTTCCAGGCCGTAGCGGAAGTGCTGGCCTATGTATATAAACTAAAAGGTAAAGTGAAATAATTAGGGACCGGAGGCGTCAGTGCAGTGAAAATAAAAGATCTATCTGTCCTTGCGGGTGTCATTGGCATCGTACTCATGATGATTCTTCCGATCCCGGTATGGCTGCTCGATGTACTCCTGATTATCAATGTCTCGCTGGCGCTTATTATTTTGCTGGTGGCCATGAATACGAAGGAAGCCTTGGACTTCTCCATTTTCCCTTCCTTATTGCTCATCACGACATTGTTTCGTGTAGCGCTTAACATTTCGACAACGAAGCTGATCCTGTCGGAAGCTAGCGCGGGTGAGGTTGTAGCCACGTTTGGTAAGTGGATAGCGAATGGTGAAATTGCGGTTGGCTTCATCGTCTTTTTGATTCTTGTTGTCGTACAGTTCATCGTCATTACCAAAGGCTCGGAGCGGGTAGCCGAGGTTGCGGCAAGATTTACGCTCGATGCGATGCCTGGTAAACAGATGAGTATCGATGCGGATTTGAACGCAGGTTTGATCAATGAGCAGCAAGCCAGGGAGCGCAGAAGAAAAATCGAGCGGGAAGCCGATTTTTACGGGGCTATGGATGGTGCAAGTAAATTCGTTAAGGGTGATGCCATCGCCACGATTGTCATCATGCTGATCAACCTGATCGGCGGGTTTATCATCGGGATCTCGATTCATGGAATGTCATTCGGAGACGCGATGAGCACTTACTCCATCCTGACGATCGGGGACGGATTGGTCAGTCAGATTCCAGCGCTTCTGATTTCCACTGCAGCGGGCTTGATTGTTACAAGAGCCTCTTCGGAAGGGAACCTGGCGGAGGATCTAACAGGGCAGCTCTTCTCCTACCCTCATCTATTGTACATTGTTTCAGGTACCGTTCTGTTGCTAGGGATTTTCACACCCATTCATCTGATTACGACCGCACCGATTGCTCTCATCCTATTCATTGCGGCACGGAGGATGCAGAACAATCTGGATCGCAAGCAGGTCGAAGTGGAGCAGTTGGAGGAGGAACAGCAAATCGAAGAGGTTCGAAGTCCGGAAAGTGTGATCAACCTGCTTCAGGTGGACCCGATCGAATTCGAATTCGGGTATGGGTTGATTCCGCTCGCAGACGCGCAGCAAGGTGGAGATTTATTGGACCGGATCATTATGATTCGGAGACAATGCGCACTTGAGCTGGGACTCGTCGTACCGGTTATCCGAATTCGCGACAATATTCAACTAAAACCGAATGAATATGTCATAAAAATAAAAGGGAATGCTGTCGGCGGTGGTGAATTATTATTAAATCACTATCTCGCCATGAGCCCTGGGTACGAGGATGATTCCGTAACGGGGATCGAAACGACCGAACCGGCATTCGGGCTTCCTGCTCTTTGGATAGATGAAGCCATGAAAGAGCGAGCGGATCTTGCCGGCTATACGGTTGTCGATCCACCATCTGTTGTGGCTACCCATTTGACTGAGTTAATTAAGAGACATGCCCATGAGCTGATTGGGCGCCAGGAGACCAAGGCATTGGTTGACAATATTAGAGAAAGCTATCCGGTCCTTGTGGACGAGCTTATTCCTTCTGTGCTGACCATTGGAGAAGTACAGAAGGTATTGGCTAAGCTGCTCCGCGAAAAAATCTCAATCCGGGACATGGTCACAATTCTCGAGACCCTTGCGGATTACGGACATTATTCGAAAGATCCCGATGTCCTTACCGAATATGTTAGACAAGCCCTCTCTCGCCAAATTACACAGCAATATGCTCAAGAGGGCGAGGCCATGCGGGTTATCACGGTTGGACCGCAGCTGGAGAAGAAGATCGCCGAAAGCGTCCAGCAGAGTGACCAAGGAAGCTATCTCGCCATGGACCCGGCATCGACACAGAGTGTGTTTCAGAAGCTCAGTGAACAGGTTAACCGGATCATTCAGATGGGACAGCAGCCTGTTCTGCTTACCTCACCGGCCATAAGAATGTATTTAAGGCAGGTCATTGAACGAAGCATGCAGGATATTCCGGTGTTGTCCTATAGTGAGCTGGAGCCGAACGTCGAAATTCAAAGTGTCGGAGTGGTGAACTTATGAGAGTGAAGAGGTATATCGTCGACACGATGCCTGAGGCGATGCAGCACATTCGTACGGATTTGGGTGCGGATGCCGTCATACTGAGTACGAAGGAAACCAAGGTAGGCGGATTCCTGGGGATGTTTACCCGTAAGAAGATCGAGGTGATCGCGGCAGTAGAGCAAGCGGAGAAATCCAAAGGTTCTGCTTCGATGAAGTCCAAAGTTCTGCCTGCTGTACCTTCTGGTGCTGTACCCAAGGCTTATCAACGGACGGCTGAAATCTCGAAGCCCGGTACACAGACCTCCACGAACTCTGCGAGTAACACGGATACAGCTTCCGGTGTACAGCATGAGGATGACTATAGTCGTTTTGCCGAGATTCTGAGCCAGGTTGCAGCTTCCGAGGAGGAAGTTAACAGGCAAAAGAACGAAGTGGGCCATGTGCAACAGCCTGCAGCAGCTGCACAAGCAGCGATGCGAAACGATCAAACGGAAACAGCAGCTTCCGTTAAATCTGTTCAATCGGTTCAATCATCCCGTGGGGGACAGGAGGAGTCTTTAAGTTCCCGTCTAGGAATTAGCGAATCCGAACAAAGAGTCCTTGAAGAACTTAAGGAAATGAAGGAATGGATTGCCCGATTATCCAGGCAAAATCTTGAAGCGCAGCATCTTCCTGAGCCGCTGCATTTCATTCGGGATCAGCTGCTCAAACAGGATCTTTCGGCCAAACTGACGGAAGAGTGGCTCACGACCGCGGAGGAAGCCTGGAAAGCTAATCATATGCAGATGAGTGAGGCCGAGCTGCAGAACGTGATTTACAAGCAAGCTGAGGCGTTCCTTGAGGGGCGTATCGGCGGCGGCGTTCAACCCGAGACGCGGATTGTATATATCGCTGGACCGACAGGGGTCGGTAAGACTACCACGATCGCGAAGATCGCTGCAGAGCAGCTGTTCCGTAACCAACGCAAGGTAGGTTTTATTACTTCCGATACGTATCGGATATCTGCCGTTGAACAGCTGCGTACTTATGCATCCATTCTCAATGTGCCGATGGAAGTCGTGCAATCGCCTGGTGATATGCAGCGAGCCCTTCAGAAGCTGCAGGATTGTGATTTGGTGTTGATGGATACAGCAGGTCGGAACTATCGGAACGAGTTGCTCGTTTCCGAGCTTCAAAGCCTGTTCTCCCATTCCGATCAAAGCGAAACCTATCTTGTGCTCAGCCTGACCTCCAAGAGCAGCGATATGATCGAAATCGCGGATCATTTCAGCAAATACGAACTCGATAAGGTCATCTTCACGAAGATGGATGAGACCGGCAGTTACGGCTCCTTGTTTAATCTGATAGATGCGCATAACCTTCGCTTGTCCTATATGACCAATGGTCAAAATGTGCCGGATGATCTGTTGATGGCCGACAGCGAGCGGTTATGCCATCTACTGCTGGGAGAGATTCGTACATGACGGATCAAGCTCAATCGCTCCGCCAGCTTGTTTCTTCTCAGCAATCAGGGAACAGCGGTAAGGCAGCATCTCCAAGAACGGCCAAGATTATTACGGTCAGCAGCGGTAAAGGCGGGGTTGGGAAATCCAATTTCACACTGAATTTTGCGCTGACTTTACAGTCGATGGGCAAAAAGGTATTGGTGTTTGATGCCGATATCGGGATGGCAAACATTGACGTTCTTATGGGCGTGAGCTCTCGGTACAGCTTGTATCATCTCATTCGCCGGGAGAAGAGCATTGAAGAAGTAATTCAATATGGACCGGACAAGCTTCCTTACATTGCCGGAGGTTCCGGTTTGGCTGACATGATGTCCCTGTCTGAAGAGGAAATGAATTATTTTATTTCACAGATTGAAATTATTTCCTCGGAAATGGACTATATCATTTTTGACACGGGAGCTGGCTTGTCCAAGGAAAATATGAGGTTTATTACGTCCGCTGATCAATGCCTTGTCGTCACGACGCCGGAACCGACATCCATTACGGATGCTTATGCCTTAATCAAGGTGGTGCACGGCACGGAAAACCAGGTTCCGTTCAGCCTAATTGTCAATCGTGCGGGTGATGAACAGGAGGCTCGGGAGGCAGCAAACAAAATTATTTTGACGGCCGAGCGTTTCCTTGATATCGACATCAAGCTGCTCGGCTCGATTGCCGATGATACGCATGTTGTTCAGGCGGTTAAGCGGCAGGTCCCATTTACAGCAGCTTATCCGCGATGTAACGCCTCTAGTGATATCAGACGGATCGCGCTTCGCTACATGACCGTTCCTGCTGCCACAGAGCCGAAAGCTCCGAAGGGAATCAAAGGATTTATGCATCGGTGGCTCAAACGTACGAAATGATTCTTTGCTTGGATTAATGGAAACTGAGGTGGACATCTATGAAGCCTTTTCGTGTGCTTGTCGTTGACGATTCCGCATTTATGAGGAAAATCTTTTCCGATTTCATCGAGCGTGACCCATCTTTTCAGGTTGTCGGAACAGCTGATAACGGGCTTGACGCCGTTCGGAAAGTAAAGGAATTGAATCCGGATGTCATTACACTGGATGTAGAAATGCCGGAAATGAACGGCCTGGATGCTCTGAAGTTCATTATGGAATCGGGCCCCCGTCCGGTCATTATGTTGTCCGGCATTAATGAGCAAGGCATGAAAGAGACCATTCTTGCCCTTGAGGCAGGAGCATTTGATTTTATACGAAAGCCTTCCATTTCTAATGCGCTTGATATTGAGCAGGTGTGTTCAGAACTAATGAAGCAACTGAATGCGGCGATGCAGGCTAAACAGCGGAGGGCATTGTGGGAAGAAGAAGAGCAGAGACGACGGAGTGCGGACATAACGGTTCCTCTTTCGCCAAAGCCTTCTGACAAAACGCTGAACAAGAAGCCGCAGCTGACTGAGACGCGAACGACGGTCCGCGAGACTGACCAACGGAGCAAGCGAATGGATTCGCCTCGTTTGCCGTCATCTCGGACTGTTGAGAAGAAGATGCCTACTGTTACGGACGGCGCCGAGCCCTCCGGTTCAAAGAGAAAACGGGCAGATCGTAAGCCTGTTGCAGACTTAGCTGCAGTCGTGCTTCCAGAGAACGAGGGTCGTCAGCTCCGTGAAGCCAAGATACCGCAGACAACGGAATTGACGGATTTGGTTGCGGTGGGCTGCTCCACAGGCGGGCCAAGAGCATTGAAAGCTTTTCTCGAGCCCATTCCCGGCGACTTCTGTGCCCCGATTGTCATCGTTCAACATATGCCGCCGAGTTTTACCAGATCGCTTGCACAGCGCTTGAATTCATTCAGTCAGCTGGATGTCATGGAAGCAGAACAAGGGATGGTATTGGAACCGGGGAAAGCCTACATTGCACCGGGGGGCAGTCATATGAGGGTTTACCGCTCGGACAGCGGCGCTTACCAAATCAGGATCAGTCAGGATGAGACTCGCAATGGTCACCGTCCGTCTGTAGATGTGCTGTTCGAATCCCTACTGCCGTTGACCATGATCAAACGTCATGCGGTGCTGATGACCGGCATGGGAAGCGATGGAGCGAGAATGATGAAGAAGCTTTACGATTCAGGAGTGACATCCACCTATGCGGAGAGCGAGCAAACCTGCGTCGTATACGGGATGCCAAGATCAGCTGTTGAGCTCGGTTGCGTAAGCCACGTTCTGCCACTTCATGATATTGCACCTAGAATGGTTCAAGCTGTAAATAACGGAAAGTGAACTTGAAGAGGAGGTGTCTCTCAATGGACATGAATCAATATTTGACAATGTTTATTGATGAGTCAAATGATCATCTGCAATCATTAAATGAAAACATGCTTCAATTAGAAAGCAACCCGGACGATATCGGGATCGTACAGATTATTTTTCGATCGGCTCATACGTTGAAGGGTATGGCAGCAACGATGGGATACGAAGATCTGGCTTCACTTACCCACCAGATGGAAAACGTGCTGGATCTTGTCCGGAACGAAAAGCTAAAGATGCAGGATTTCATCTTTGACACGCTCTTCAAAAGCTTGGACGCTCTTGAATCGATGGTGCAGGATATTACCGAAGGCGGAGACGGGAAAGCGGATGTTTCCTCGATCGTGGCTTCCTTGCAGTCGATTGTACGTGGTGAAGGAGCTTCGACTGGAGGGGGAGCTGCCGAAGGAGATAACTCCGCTGTGGCTGTCCAAGGAATTGAATTGGATGAGTTTCAATTTTCCGTGCTTGATCAATCGATTTCGGAAGGACATAAGGTTTTATATATACAAGTGACATTGCGAGAGGATTGCCAACTCAAGGCGGTTCGTGCCTACATGGTATTCGAAACGCTGGAAAGATCCGGGGAAATCGTCAAAACGTATCCGGACGTTCAAGAGATTGAACAAGGTGAATTCGATCGCGTATTTTCGTTGTATTACATAACGCAAAGAGAAACGCAAGACATTGAAAGCCAGATTCTGGGCGTTTCGGAGATCGAGACTACTACGGTTGTGGCGCTCGATCATGAATCTTTGCAGCAAATGGTTCAGGAGAGCGCGGCTACAGCAGAAGCTGTCAAACCGCAAGTTTCAGAGGCAGCTCCAGCGGCTGTGGCTTCACCGGAAGCCAAGAGTCCTTCAGCGCCTGCCAAAGAGTCCAAGGCACCTGCCCGAAATGCAGGGGGAGGTAATCCTTCGAGAACGATCCGGGTTGATATTGAGCGGCTGGATGTATTAATGAATCTGTTCAGTGAGCTGCTTATTGACCGGGTACGGCTAGAGCAATTGGCCAGTGAGTCCAAGAATCAGGAGCTGACGGACACCGTTGAGCATATGAGCCGCGTGAGCAGCGATTTGCAGAATATCGTCCTGAAGCTGCGCATGGTTCCTGTAGATACGGTGTTTAATCGTTTCCCAAGGATGGTGCGTGACCTTGCTAAAACACTGGACAAGAAGATTGATTTGATTATTACCGGAGCTGAGACGGAGCTGGATCGTACGGTTATTGATGAGATTGGTGACCCGCTGGTCCACTTGCTGCGCAACTCGGCTGACCATGGTGTCGAACCTGTTGCCGACCGCATCGCTGCTGGTAAACCGGAGACCGGTACCGTGCATCTGCGTGCGTTTCATAGCGGCAACAATGTTTTCATTGAGATTGAAGATGACGGACGCGGCATTTACCGTGACAAAATTCTGAAGAACGCGCTGGCAAAAGGCGTTGTGACAGAGGCCGAAGCAGCGACCATGACCGATGACGAGGTCAATCAACTGCTGTTCGCACCGGGATTCAGCACCGCAGAGAAAATTTCGGATGTATCCGGCCGAGGTGTTGGGCTCGACGTTGTTAAATCCAAAATAGTTGCCCTGGGCGGTAACGTCACCATCTACTCGACACCGGGGAAAGGCACGAACTTTTCCGTTCAGCTTCCATTAACGCTGTCTATCATTGCAGCTATGTTAATCCGGATGGGATCTGAAAAATATGCGATTCCGCTTTCCTCCATTGTTGAAACGGGCATCATCAAGCGTGGCCAAATCAAACATGTTCACGGCAGTCGCATGATCCAGTTCCGAGAATCGCTGATTCCGGTCATCTCGCTCAGCCGCTTGTTTGAAATTCCGGGTTTTGATGAGGAGCTGGAAGAAGAAACAGAGATCGTTGTAATCCGCAAAGGGGATCGTCTGGCGGCACTTACTATCGATGATTTTATCGGACAGAGTGAAATCGTCATTAAGAATTTGGGTAAATATCTGCCTGCCATTCAGGGAGTATCCGGAGCAACCATTCTAGGGGATGGACAAGTCGCTCTCATTATTGACGCAAATGCATTTATCAAATAACAGGTTGCTATAACTCAGGCGGCAGGCCACACATTTTGAAGGAGGACTTATTCATGGGAGAAGAAATCAAGGTTATTGTCTTTAGACTTGGCGAGGAAGAATACGGCATCGAGGTAGACAAGGTTCAGACCATTGAGCGAATGATGCCCATTACGCGTGTTCCCAAGACCTATGCTTTCGTAAAAGGGGTTATTAATCTTCGCGGCGTCGTCATTCCTGTAATCAATCTGCGCGGCCGCTTTGGATTGGAAGAGGTTGAAGCAACCGATCAAACGCGGGTTATCATCGTGGCGGTCAATGACATGCAGGTAGGTTTTATCGTGGATTCCGCAAGTGATGTCATCGATCTGAATACGGACAGCATTGACAATCCACCTGAGGTTGTCGGCGGAATTAAAGCGAAATATCTTCGCGGTGTCGCGAAGGTAGGAGAGGAGCGCCTTCTCGTCATGCTGAATCTGTCCGAAGTGCTGAACAAAAGTGAGATTATTCAGCTGGAAGGCCTTGAGGAGTAGACAGTGGAGCTGTTTAAGCATGGCAAGGAAATCAAAATGGATGTTTTGAAGGAAGTTGGAAACATCGGAGCGGGCAATGCGGCAACCGCCCTCTCCCGCTTGCTTAACAAACCGATTGATATGGCTGTTCCCAAGGTTCAACTCCTGCCTTTTGAACAGATTGCCGAAAGTGTAGGAGGGAGCGAACAACTCGTTCTTGCCGTATTTTTACGGGTAGAAGGCAGTGCGCCGGGAAATCTCTTCTTTATTATGAGTCCGGAAGCCGGGAAGAATTTGCTGCAGAATCTGGCGGGCTTTGAAGTGTCGGATGAGGAGCAATTCTCCGAGATGGAGCAGTCCGCATTATGCGAGATCGGAAATATATTGTCAGGCTCGTACTTATCGTCGCTCGCTGATTTGACCAATCTGTCCATGACACCTACGGTGCCGGCTCTCGCGATGGATATGGCAGGTGCCATCTTAAGTTATGGACTGCTGCAGTTCGGAGAAATGGGAGACGATGCCCTCTTAATCAACACGACGTTCCTAGAAGGGCAGAACGAGGTGGAAGGCCAGTTCTTCCTCATACCTGATCCACAATCATTTGCTCAAATTTTCGAAGCTTTAGGAGTGCCTTTAGAGCATGATTGAAGAACAAAGCATAGTGAAAGTAGCCATGGCGGATCTGAACGTCGCAGGTCCAAACGGTATTTTGCGTACAACGGGGCTCGGCTCGTGCGTCGGACTGACGTTGTATGATCCGGTGACGAAGATTGGTGGAATGGCGCATGTGATGCTTCCATCTTCAGCGATTGCCAGAGAAGGGCAGCTAAACCTGGCAAAATACGCCGATACGGCTCTTCCGATTCTGTTGAACAAGATGAGGAACTTGGGGGCTTCCCCGGCACGTATGGTAGCCAAAATGGCCGGTGGAGCTCAAATGTTTGCTTTTGCCGGCTCCGGTGACACCATGCGCATCGGTCCTCGTAATGTGGAGTCCTGCAAGGCTGGGCTCGAGCAGATGGGGATAACGCTAATTGCCGAGGATACCGGAGGAAATTACGGAAGAACCGTTGAGTTGGACTGTGCAACGGGTAAGTTTACAATACGAAGCGTACAAAAGGGCATAAAGGAATTGTAGCTAATGGGAAAACTTCGTTTTTATCTGATGACTGGAATTGCCGGATTTGTGTTCACATTTATTTTCTCCATACGTAACAATCTGTGGATGACTAGCATGTATCGGGCTCTCCTTGCATGTGCGATTTGGTTTCTTCTGGCGTTCCTGTTGAATTGGGTGTTTGGTGCCATTACGGGTCCGCGAGCCACTGTTCAAGGGGACGCCGACACGCAGCGGGAGCAAGACCGAGGGACTGTTCTTGATTTATCCACGCCTGATGAGGATCGGGAATTGATGGATTTAATCCATTCCGAATCCAGCAGCAAAGAGAATGGAGACTTTGTACCGCTAAATCCTCCTAAGCTGGTTTCAACGAAAGAACCCGAAGAACTGGCCAAGGCCGTTCGTCACCTTACGGAAAAATAAGGAGGGTGAAGGCAATTGGACGAACGTAAAGCTTCTGTGCTAAACCATGCGGATTTATGGAGCGCATGGAAGGAAGATGGAGACCATGAAGCGAAGAAGAAACTAATCGAATATCATTTGCATATCGTTGACTATGTTTCAAGCCGTTTGGCCATCGGTCTTCCGAAGAACGTTTCTAAGGGAGATTTGGCCAGCAATGGGGTAATGGGTCTGATTGACGCCATCGAGAAGTTTGATTACAAACGAGGCCTGCAATTCGAAACCTATGCTTCTTGGCGTGTGCGTGGGGCTATTCTGGACTCGCTGCGCCAAGGGGACTGGGTGCCGCGCTCTGTCCGCGAGAAGGCGAAGAAGATTGAAACTGCATATCAGCAGTTGGAACAGAAGTATTTACGCAGCGTCAGTGATTCCGAGATGAGTGATTACCTTGACGTGACCGAGAAGGAATTCCGGCACATGCTGCAGGAAGTAGCAGTCATGACATTGACATCTCTGGAGGATCCGATCCGCGAGGAGGAGTCTGAGACCCGAATGTCGCTCCTGGTTGATGAGAAAGCGAAAAATCCGGATCACAAGGTCCATGAATTTTACCTGCGAGAAGCCCTGATGAAGGGTATCGGTAAATTAACCCCGAAAGAGCGGACCGTAGTTTCCTTATTATATTATGAGGATTTATCACTCAGCGAAATTGCTGAAGTGATGTCGCTATCACCTTCACGAATATCTCAGCTTCATTCCAAAGCGATTTTGAGACTTCGGGGCGCGCTCGATAAAGATCGGGATTTGCTGATGCAAAACGATTGACGCTTGCCATATATGAAGGGGGTTCCTGGATTGTCTGTAGATTATGCATTGGATCAGTACTTTAGCGTTACGCTATCGGATGACAAGGTCGTCGCCTATATACAGTTCACCAAATGGGAGAAGGATTTCTCTTGCTCTGTAGAAGCTCTTGAACAATTTCTGAGAAGTCACCAGATACGATATGGACTTCAACATGATACGTTGCGGCGAATCGCAGATCATGCGGAGGAATATCAATATAGTAGAACGCCGATTGCAATGGGAACGGAACCTATGCACGGACAGAACGGCAGAATCGAATTTACCGTTAATTTTGGGAATGAGACGAATCTGAAGCCGCTTGAGATCGAAGATGGCAAAGTGGATTATAAAGAAGTGATTCGTTTAAATAATGTAAAGAAGGGGCAGCTGCTTGCCACCCGAATCCCGCCAACGAAGGGAGTCCCTGGAACGGCGGTGACCGGAGAGGAGATTCCGAGCAAACCGGGAAAGGAAGCTCATTTCAAGGTTGGGAAGAACGTCGTTGTTAACGCCGAGAAAACCGCCATGTACGCTGCAATTGACGGACTCCTCACCAAAACCGAAAAGGGAAAAATCAATGTGTTTCCGGTATATGAGATTAACGGAGATGTTGATTACAGTATAGGCAATATCGACTTTGTCGGCACGGTGGTCATTCGCGGCAATGTGCTGACCGGATTCAGAATCAAGGCAGCAGGGGACATCCGAGTCACTGGCTTTGTGGAAGGAGCCGAGCTGGAGGCTGAAGGCTCGATCGATATATCCGGTGGAATCATCGGTTATAACAAGGGTTATGTCAAGGCGGGTCAGGATGTCAAAAGCTCGTTCATCCAGGATGGAAACGTCATAGCCGGCGCTAGCGTATTTGTCTCGCAGAGCATCATGCACTCCAATATCCGGGCGGTCCGGAATATCGAATGCAACGGTATGAAGGGCCTTGTGGTAGGCGGCATTTTGCAGGCGGGGGAAAAAGTGGTTGCCCGAACGATCGGAAACAGCATGTCGACAGCTACCGTAATTGAAGTTGGTGTTCTCCCCGAGCTGCGGAATGAACTGTCGGATCTTAGAGCCCAATTGAAACAGTCATTGGAAAGTATGGATAAAACCGATAAAGCGCTTTATCTTCTGAATCAGTTAGCTTCCTCGGGTCAATTGTCGCCAGACAAGCTGGCGCTGCGAATCAAACTGAATGCCACCAAAAAATCAAACATGGCAGAACAATCCGATATTAAGGACCGAATGCTGGAAATCGAGAAGATGCTTGAGGATACCGGCAAAGCAAGAGTGAATGTGGTAAAGACGATCTACGGCGGTGCCAAAATTGTCATAGGGCGGTATACCCGCTTTGTTAAGGATCCCACGCAGCGGGTTTCTTTTTACTATCATGAAGGGGATATCACTATGGTACCGCTCTTGTAGGACAGAACAGACGTTTTAAATGCTTGTGGACATGATCCTATATCATGAGGTGATTCCATTGAGTTTGAAATCGGTTGAGATGCAAATTGCCGTCCCCAGAACCAATGAAGCGGGCAAGATGCATAATGAATCCCAGCAGCGCCCGATGAATGATCAGACGCTGCTTGCGGGTGAGTTATCCAAGAACAGCCGTGCGGAAGCCCAGCGAAGTACAGAAGTGAGTGAGACGGCGGAAACAGCCGTGCGCGATGACGGGAGCCGTCAATCCTCTGGGCAGCAACAAGGTCGGGGAACGACGGAAACGGGCGAGATATTGGAGCAGCCGGCAGAGCATCCCTATAAAGGCAAAAATTTCGATGTTTCGCTCTAGATAATTTATAGGCACAAAGGAGTTAATGGATTTGAAACCATGGATATATATCGTGCTGCTTGGCATTGCCGCCGTGCTGTATGCATTTATGCTGCCGAAACGCCGTGAAGAGGCCGTGTCCAGCGAGCGGGTTGTAAAAGAAGTGGAGAACACGCTTGAAGGATATATGGCGGAAATCCAGAACGAGAACGAACAGCTGGTGGAACTGGTTGGTCAGATGAAGAAAGAGCTTGATGCCAAGCAGCAAGCACATCAAGAGCAGGTCAGTGATTTGCGGGAGCGCATGCTGGCCATGGAGCAGAAAATGACCGAATCGCAAACGCGTCTTCGAACAGCGGAAGAGAAGCTGGCGCAAACGACTGCGGCCGCTTTTTTGTCTGCAGGAGAGGCTGCAGCGGCTTCCGAAGCTGAGCCTGCACCACTTGTCCATTCCATCAAATCCAGATACGCGGAGCTGTTTGATCTATATGAACAAGGAAAGTCCATCGATATGATTGCCAAGACCACGGGTCTTCAGCGAGGCGAAGTTCAACTTATTATCCAGTTGGCCAAACAGGAGGAATCCGTGTGATCAAGAACCGTACATTTATGATGGGCCTGGGGAGCGGTCTCGTGATCGGCGCGGTGCTGCTTCAGCTGATGTGGATCGGTCAAGGCACAGCCGCATCGGAGACGCAGGAGTTAACGAAGGAGCAGCTGATGGCTGCAGCGGAAGCTTTGGACATGCAAGTTGTCGAAGGTTCGGACGAGCTGATGACGGCGGAGCAGTGGGAAGAGAAGAGGCTTGGTGAGAGCGCTGGTGAGTCCGAAGAAGGGGCCGATCCTGCACGGAAGACGGGAACGGACAAGCCGGAAGCACCGCAGCAGCCGGAGAAGCCTGAAGCGGGCGTGGATAAGAAACAGGGATCTACTCTCAAAGTGACGGATCCGGCGAAGCCGAAAACGCCAGCCAAAGCGGAAGCGCCTATCAAAGTGAATATTCCAGCTGGAAATAATCTCAGTGATGTGGCAAACAGTCTTTTGCATGCTGGCGTCATTGATAACAAACAAGCATTCATTAATAAGGCAACCGAGAAAAAGATCAACACCATGATCCAAAGCGGTACATATTCGTTCACAGCAGGCGAGAGCTACAATTCGATCATAACCAAAATCACAGCAAAACCCTCCAACTAGCCCTTCGGTTGAGAGTGGTTTTTTTCTTTACAGGATCTGGTTGCAGCCGTTGATGGAATGGACCTGATCAAGTACACAAAAGACATTGCAACCTGCCCATGGTTATGTTATAGTAATTGACGGTGTTAAAACACACGCTAGAGTGATTTCGTTGAGGGTGCTTCCAGGATTGGGAGTCTTAATGAAAAATGATCTTGGCGGAGGGACACACAAAAACCAAACTTAGGAGGTGCGTGAAGATGGCAGTAATTTCCATGAAACAGCTTTTGGAAGCTGGCGTACACTTCGGTCACCAGACTCGTCGCTGGAACCCGAAAATGGATAAATTTATCTTCACTGAAAGAAACGGTATCTACATCATCGACCTGCAAAAAACGGTCAAGAAAGTTGAAGAAGCATTCAACTTCGTGAAAAACGTAGCTGGAGAGAACGGTACAATCCTGTTCGTCGGCACGAAAAAACAAGCTCAAGATTCCGTGAAGGAAGAAGCAGAGCGTTGCGGTATGTACTACATCAACCAACGTTGGCTCGGCGGAACTTTGACTAACTTCGAAACGATCCAAAAGCGTATTAACCGCTTGAAGCAGCTCGAAGCTTGGGAAGAGGACGGCACGTTCCAAGTATTGCCTAAGAAAGAGGTTATCCTTCTCCGCAAAGAGAAAGATCGTCTTGAGAAATTCTTGGGTGGTATCAAGAACATGAAGGGTCTTCCAAGCGCATTGTTCGTTATCGATCCTCGCAAAGAGCGTATCGCCGTAGCGGAAGCTCGCAAATTGGGTATCCCAATCGTTGGTATCGTTGATACGAACTGTGATCCGGATGAAATCGACTATGTAATCCCAGGTAACGATGACGCGATTCGCGCTGTTAAATTGTTGACTGGTAAAATGGCCGATGCTGTTGTTGAAGCTCACCAAGGCGAAGAAACAACTGCGTAATCAGGATTAAACGTATAAATCATGAATTAAATGAAAAGGGTGGTTGGTAGGTGTATAACCTCTCACTGCCCTTTTTTTAAGATGTTAGAACGGGTGACGTGCGAATAACGTGTGGAATCTGGAGCCTGGCATCGCTGGGGAAGAACAACTACTTAACGCGGTTTGAATCTTGGAGAGAACAATCGTATGACGGTTTTCGAGAGGTTCAAACGCAAACTTCATCATACCAATTTGGAGGGAATTCTAATGGCAGTAACAGCTAGTGCGGTAAAAGAACTTCGCGAAAGAACAGGCGCGGGCATGCTGGATTGCAAAAAAGCGCTGGATGAAACAAATGGTGATATCGACAAAGCGGTCGCAGTACTTCGCGAAAAAGGTTTGTCTGCAGCAGCTAACAAAGCTGGACGTATTGCAACTGAAGGCGTTGTCGAGTCTTATATTCACGGCGGCGGACGAATCGGCGTTCTCGTTGAAATCAACTGTGAAACCGACTTCGTAGGTAAAACAGATCAATTCAAAGAGTTTGCTCGCGATATCGCGATGCATATTGCCGCTGCAAACCCTAAATATGTTCGTCGCGAAGAAGTGCCAACGGAAGAGCTTGAGAAAGAAAAAGAAATTTTGAAAAACCAAGCCCTGAACGAAGGCAAGCCTGAAAAAATCGTTGAAAAAATGGTTGAAGGCCGCATCAACAAATACTATGAAGAGTATTGCTTGCTTGAGCAATCCTTCATCAAAGATCCTGACAAAACGATCAACACGCTGCTTAACGAAAAAATCAGCACGATCGGTGAGAACATCTCCATCCGTCGTTTTGCTCGTTTTGAATTGGGCGAAGGCTTGGAGAAAAAACAAGACAACTTCGTTGAAGAAGTTATGTCCCAGGTGAATAAATAAGCCGAATAGGCTAATATAAGTTATAGAAAAGAGTGGAACACACCTGTGTTCCTTCTTTTTTAAGAGATATAAAGGCATAAGAGAGATAAGATTGTTATAAATTCGGAGTAAAGGCACCCTTATCTCACAAGAAAGTATGGATTTAAGTCTTGATTAGACGACCAGAAGTTTCTACTTGAGACGGATGTGTGTACCCGATTTTTATAAACCGTCAAGCAGTGTGCCGGTGTGTCTGTCTGTCGTTTTTCAAACGGGCGTCGTATACTTAGGCGCCGTCTTAAAGTGGAGGGTTATCATTTGGAACAGCCTGTATATAAACGAGTGATATTGAAAGTCAGTGGGGAATCCCTTTCAGGGCAGAATGGATATGGTATTGATGCTGAGACGATCTCATCGATCGCTGAGCAGGTTCGTGAGGTTGTCGAGCTTGGTGTGGAGGTCGCGATCGTGTGCGGCGGCGGAAACATCTGGCGCGGTATTGCTGGCAGCGCGAACGGAATAGACCGTGCAACAGCAGATTATATGGGGATGTTGGCAACGGTGATGAACTCTTTGGCATTGCAAGATGCTTTGGAGCAGATCGACGTGCCGACTCGGGTGCAAACCTCTATCTCCATGCAGCAAATTGCGGAGCCGTATATTCGCCGTAGAGCCATTCGGCATTTGGAAAAAGGTCGTGTCGTTATTTTCGCGGCAGGAACAGGTAACCCCTACTTCTCCACCGATACGACTGCAGCGCTTCGCGCAGCGGAAATCGAAGCAGAAGTGATTCTCATGGCGAAGAACAAGGTGGACGGAGTGTACTCCGCTGATCCATTTAAGGATGAAACTGCCGAGAAGTACGAGCAGCTGACGTATCTAGACGTATTGAACAAAAACCTTGGGGTAATGGACTCTACAGCTTCATCGTTATGTATGGACAACAACATCCCGCTCATCGTCTTCGCTATTACGGAGCAAGGTAATATCAAGCGCGTCGTTCTGGGCGAGAAAATCGGAACGATCGTCAAAGGGAGTGTAGATTAATGCCGCAATCGGTGAAAAAGAATGCAGAAGAACGCATGGAAAAAGCGATCCTGTCTTTGAAGCGTGACCTGGCAACGCTGCGCGCAGGACGGGCAGCACCAGCGCTACTCGACCGGATCACGGTGGAATACTACGGAGCACCAACCCCGCTGAATCAGCTGGCTAACATCAGCACGCCGGACTCCAGAACGCTCATGATCCAGCCTTGGGACAAGTCGTCCTTGGCCGATATCGAGAAAGCGATCATGAAATCGGATGTCGGATTGACGCCGGCGAATGATGGTAATCAAATTCGCCTCGTCGTACCTGCACTGACGGAAGAGCGCAGAACCGAGCTGGTGAAAATGACGAAGAAATTCGGCGAGGAAGCGAAAGTGGCCATCCGCAACATTCGCCGTGATGCCAACGACGACATCAAAAAATTGGAGAAAACAGATATTTCCGAGGACGAGTCCCGGAGACATCAGGAAGATATCCAAAAAGCGACGGATAAATTTATCGCAGAAGTCGACAAAGTCCTCGTTGCTAAAGAAAAAGAGATTATGGAAGTATAAGAGACTTGTGGCCCCTCCTGTCAATGGTGGGGTTTGTCTCTTTTTTTGCAGAAAGATGCCTGGAGGAAATGGAATGATCAAACGGGTTCGATCGTGGTTGAATCAGGAGGACAGTCAGCAGACGCATCAGCTCTCTCCGGACAACATCCCACATCATGTTGCCATCATCATGGATGGTAATGGACGCTGGGCAAAACGGCGCGGTATGCCGCGAATCGTTGGCCATCAGAATGGCATGAAGGCTGTCAAAAGAGCGGCCATTGCTGCCGATGATTTGGGAATCAAAATATTGACGATGTATGCCTTTTCGACAGAAAATTGGACGCGTCCGAAGGATGAGGTCGATTTTCTGATGAAGCTTCCTCAGGAGTTCCTGGCTATTGAGCTGGAGGAGCTGATCGAAAAAAATGTCCAGGTCCGCATGATGGGGCATCCGGAAGACCTTCCGTCCCATACCGTGTCTGCGATGGAAGAAGCAGTTGCGAAGACAGCCGGCAATGACGGGCTCGTGCTTAACTTTGCGCTCAATTACGGCAGCCGGAAAGAGATCACCGAAAGTGTCAAGGCGCTCGGACGAGAAGTGCGAGACGGAATTCTTCGTCCTGAGGATATTACAGAGGAACTGATTGGCCAGCGGCTCCTCACAGGCGAATTGCCGGATCCGGATTTACTGATCCGCACAAGCGGCGAGCTGCGGCTGAGTAATTTCATGCTGTGGCAGCTCGCGTATAGTGAGCTATGGTTTACGGATGCCTATTGGCCGGAGTTTACCAAAGATCATTTGGTGGAGGCCATAGCCGATTATCAACAAAGAACAAGGCGCTACGGTGGACTTTCGTAGCCGATGGAGGATGGAACGTTTTGAAACAGCGATTGATTACCGGAATTATAGCGGGAGCGGTCTTTTTAGGATTATGTTTCATAGGCGGTCTATGGTACCATCTTCTTATTCTGGCGATGGCGCTAATCGGTTATTATGAGTTTGTGCGCATGACCAATACGGCACCGTTCGGGGGAACGGCATGGATTGGGTACGCGGGGGTGCTGCTGCTTGTATTTCCATGGGGTCCGCTTAATTTGAATATTCAGATCCCGTGGGAACATGTACTTTGGCTCCTGCTGCTTTTATTTTTGCTGGCGACCGTAACGACGAAGAATGTAATTGATATCAAACGGGTTTCATTATTATTTTTGGCATCAGCGTATATCGGAATCGGATTTTCCTTTATCGCCGAATCACGACATGCTCCTGACGGCCATGGCGTATTCTGGACTTTTCTGCTTCTGGCCTCGATCTGGGCAAGTGATGCGGGAGCGTATTTTGTCGGACGCGCCATGGGGCGCCATAAATTATGGCCTTCCATAAGCCCGAACAAAACGGTTGAGGGTGCGCTCGGCGGTGTGGTCATTGCCGTGTTCACATCACTGCTCTTTTCATTCTTCTCAGATGGATTCCTGACGGCTGGACAAGCGATTCTGATTGGACTTTCCTGCGCTGTTATCGGTCAACTCGGAGATTTGGTGCAATCCGCTTATAAACGGGTGTATGACATCAAGGATTCGGGCAAACTGCTGCCGGGCCATGGAGGGATACTGGATCGATGTGACAGTTGGATCGTCGTATTTCCGTTTGTACATATATTGAGTCTCCTGCCTTACTGATGAAAGGAAAGATGTGCATGAAGAAGATCAGCGTACTCGGCTCCACTGGCTCCATTGGTACCCAGACCTTGGATGTCGTGAGGAAACACCGGGAACATTTTCAGATTGAGGGCCTTGCAGCAGGGAGCAATAAGGAAGTGCTGCTTCAGCAGGTCAAGGAGTTTTTTCCGCGTAAAGTGTCCGTTGCCACAAAAGAGCTTGCTGACAGCATCAGGCATGATCTTCCTGCCGGAACCGAAGTGTTCCATGGTCATGAAGGCTTGATCGAGATTGCGGCAGCGACGGATGCGGAAATGGTGGTTACAGCGGTCGTTGGAAGCATGGGGCTGTCCTCTACGCTTGCAGCGATCGATGAGGGGAAGACAATCGGGCTTGCCAATAAGGAAACATTGGTAACTGCTGGTCATCTGGTTACGGCTCGAGCGGCTGCAAAAGGGGTAAAACTCTTGCCGATTGATAGTGAGCATTCCGCCATATTCCAATGCCTCAACGGAGAGCGGCATGAAGATATTGAACGGATCACGCTGACGGCTTCCGGAGGCTCATTCCGGGATTATACCCGTGAACAACTGGTTGACGTTACGGTGGAGGATGCGCTTAAACATCCAAACTGGTCCATGGGTGCCAAAATCACGATTGATTCGGCCACCATGGTCAATAAAGGGCTTGAGGTGATGGAGGCCCACTGGTTGTATGATATTCCTTATGACAATATTTCCGTGCTTCTTCATCCGGAAAGCATCATTCACTCTTTTGTGGAATTCCGTGATTCGAGTATTATTGCCCAGCTCGGCAACCCGGATATGCGGGTTCCGATTCAATATGCGCTTACTTATCCGGAGCGTTGGTCTTCGCCTGCGCCAAGGCTATCTTTGGCAGAAGCGGGCAAGCTGCATTTCCGGGAGATGGACCTTGAACGTTTTCCTTGTTTAAGGCTTGCTTATGAATGTGGTAAAATGGGTGGGACAGCGCCAACGGTATTCAATGCTGCCAATGAAATTGCGGTTGCCCGGTTTCTCCGCGGCGAAATCTCTTTTCTGCGGATAGAAGAGATCATTGAGGAAGTGCTGCAAAGCCATCATGCTGTGCCGGAACCGGCACTGGAGACGATTGAAGAGAATGATCGAATCGCACGTGAATTAGCTTCCCGACTATAGGATTTGAAGTGTTTTTGAAATCTCCCTTGAAAAAAAGCGGACAGCTTGTGATTCTCTTGTGGACGACAGGAGAATAATGATAATCTATAGGGACATACTGCGTTCTCAGAGGAAAAGGGGGATGTAAAGAATTGGAAATGGTTCGGGTCGTTTTTTTAACGGTGCTCATGTTTTTTGTGATCGTTACCGTGCACGAATGGGGTCACTATTATTTTGCCCGGCGTGCCGGAATCTTGGTACGCGAGTTCGCGATTGGATTTGGTCCAAAGCTGTTCTCATATAAACGCAATGAAACGCAGTTTACGCTTCGTCTACTTCCATTCGGCGGATATGCCCGCATGGCCGGAGAAGATCCGGAACTTGTCGAGATTCAACCCGGTCAGACGATTGCGGTTCGATTGAATGCAGAGAATCAAGTGAAAAAGATTTATCTGGATCAACTCGACAACCGTAAGAATGTTATTCGCGGCGAAGTCCAGTTTATGGATATGGTGGATCGTTTGTCGGTTAGGCTTGATGTGGATGGTGAATTCCAGCAATTTGAAATCCATCCGCAAGCCTTAACGGTAGCCAAAGGTGTAGAGACGCAGATCGCACCGAGAGACCGCCAATTCGGCAGCAAAACCGTGGGCCAAAGAGCGCTTGCGATTTTTGCAGGTCCTGTCATGAACTTCATTCTGGCCTTCGTGCTGTTTGCTCTTCACATCCAAATGGCCGGTATACCGGTTGAGAATCCAACCTATGTACAGATTGGCGAGATTACCAAAGGCATGCCTGCAGATGAAGCCAATCTGAAAGAGGGAGACATCATTGAGAGCATTAACGGA
Source organism: Paenibacillus sp. 2KB_20 (assembly GCF_052115765.1). NCBI lineage: Bacteria > Bacillati > Bacillota > Bacilli > Caryophanales > Paenibacillaceae > Paenibacillus > Paenibacillus sp. 2KB_20. Next base: position 334,602 of record NZ_JBFRHH010000007.1, read on the forward strand.
ACCGCTATTGGTGCCGATTATCAGAAGATGATCGAATTGATTGCGGCTTCCAAGGACAAGCCGATGGAATGGACGGTACGCCGGGGTGAAGAGTCATTTGATCTGACCTTAACTCCGCGGACCATGGAGGGTCAGGAAGGCGGCAAGGTCGGGATTGTTCCCAAGCTTCCTACCCGATCCGCAGGGATTGGGGAGACAATTACCAGTTCCGGGACCGCGATGGTAGATACAACGAATATTATTTTCCAGGGCTTCAGACAGTTGATTCAGAAGTTCTCCATGGATGATCTTGGCGGTCCTGTACGGACGTTCGAAGTGACGGGACAAATCGCCAAACAGGGTATCGCACAGCTGACCTATTGGGCAGCCATTCTAAGCTTGTATCTGGGCATATTCAATCTGCTGCCGATACCGGCATTGGATGGGAGCCGACTCGTATTCTTAGGGATCGAAGCTTTAAGGGGCAAGCCAGTTGACCCGAACCGAGAAGGCATGGTTCATTTTATCGGGTTTGCAATGCTGTTCCTGTTAATGATAGCCGTAACCTATAACGATATTTTACGTTTGATCAACGGATAAACCCTAAGGTACGGCTCGGTGCGCCAGCCGCAACGAATGCCGTACCTTTTCTATTGTTAGCAGATTATGACGCTTCACTATCTAGCAAATGGAGTTACTATAAGGGCTGGCTTTATAGCCGCAGCTCGTTCAACATATCGCCAATAACGCCAGTTGAGCCGCCTGAATCAGGAGCTTTGACCATGCGTTTTATTAATGGGAGGCACACGATTTATATGTCTAAGGAATCGAAGGATAAACAATTCGTGACGGAGATTACGCCGCAAGCGGAAGATTTCTCACGCTGGTATATCGATGTCATCAAAAAAGCGGACCTGATGGATTATTCTCCAGTCAGAGGCTGCATCGTCTTCAAACCGGACGGTTATGAAATTTGGGAGCATATCCAGGAGGAGTTGGATCGGCGCTTTAAGGCGACGGGCCATCGGAATGCGTATTTCCCGCTGTTCATTCCCGAGAGCTTTTTCCAGAAGGAGAAGAAGCATGTCGAAGGATTTAATCCGGAGCTGCCATGGGTAACGGAAGCGGCAGGAGAGAAGCTGGAAGAGCGTCTGGCAATCCGTCCGACTTCTGAAACGATGTTCGGGCATATGTATTCCAAATGGATTCAATCCTATCGTGATCTCCCTGTGCTGATCAACCAGTGGGCCAACGTGGTACGCTGGGAAAAACGCACGCTGCCATTCCTTCGCACGAGCGAGTTTCTATGGCAAGAAGGCCATACTGCTCATGAAACGGAAGTTGAGGCAAGAGGGGAAACCATGCAAATGCTGGATATCTATCAGCAATTCGTAGAGGACTATCTCGCGATTCCGGTAATCAAAGGACAGAAGACACCTTCGGAGAAATTCGCAGGCGCCGTGGATACATTCTCGATCGAAGCGATGATGAAAGACGGACGAGCTGTACAGGCAGGTACTTCGCATTATATGGGTACCAACTTCTCACAAGCTTTTGACATTCAATATTTGAACCGTGAAAATACGCTGGAATACGCTCATACAACATCCTGGGGCGTCAGCACGCGTCTCATTGGTTCCTTGATTATGGTTCACGGGGATGACCGCGGATTGGTGCTTCCTCCTAAAGTCGCGCCAACGCAAGTGATCATGATTCCAATCGGTCCACCGAAGACGAGAGATGCGGTTGTGGGTCGTACGGACGAGCTGTTCCGTGAACTGAAATCGGCAGGCATCCGCGTACGCGTTGACGATAATCCGGATGTGCGCCCAGGCTGGAAATTCAATGAGTATGAAATGCGCGGAGTTCCGGTGCGTCTGGAGATCGGGCCACGTGACATGGAGAATGGCGTGTGCGTGCTTGTCTCCCGCATAACAGGTGAGAAGAAAATCGTAGAACAGGCTAATCTGACACAGGAAGTACAGAATATGCTGGAGCAGGTGCACCAGGAAATGTTCGAGCGCGCGAAGCAGTTCCGTGAGGATCATTTCTATTCCGTGGAATCGCTGGATGAAATGAAGGAAAGCATGGAAGAAAAACGCGGGTTTACCTTGGCAGGATGGTGCGGTTCGGAAGCTTGTGAAGATACTGTCAAGCAAGAAACCGGTGCTACGAGCAGAAACATTCCGTTTGAACCGTCTGAGAAGAAAACCAAGTGTCTCGTATGCGGTGATGATGCGAAACATACGGTGCTGTTCGCGAGAGCGTACTAGTAAATCGATATTATGAGTTCCCGGCAAGTTTGGGTGAGGGAGGAGTCCTTCGTCCAAAACCGGGATTCATCATCTGGAGTAAGCTTCCGGATGGCAGTATGGCGGACGCTCTTCTTTTTGGGGCAGGACGAATGGGTGCTGCCAGCGGAGGCTTTATTCTATTTTTTTACATCGACTAAACGCAGTCTGTCTTCTGTGGATGTACGTCGATAGAAGTTTTTCTTATAGCTTTGTGCAATGCAGGGGGAGGGAACCATGGACACAACAGAAGATAAAAGGAAGCGATTTGAACTGCTGGTCAAGCAGGGAGATGTTCCGGCCAATCTGGTGGAACCCTATTTTTTGGATGGTGTGATCGAGCAAGTAGAGACAAGCAGGGCCAGCAAGGACTGGAGAATAACCGTCCTGAAGGAGACCTTGGTTCCAGCTGAGGTCTATCGCACATTTTGTCTAAGAATTCAGGAGAAGATGGGGCATATCGCGAAGATCAAATTTGTGTTCCGATATGGAAGCGGTGTTCCCGAAGCAGATATCGTGCAAGAATATTGGGGCTTGTTTCTAGAGTGGGCACATCGGGAGATCCCTTCAGTTAATGGATGGATGGCAAGGGCCAAATACGAGGTGGAGGATGGGCAAGTCCTTCTCTCCATGTCGGATGGCATGTCACTTGAGCTTGCCCGAAAGAAACAGATCGATGCCGCCATTACCCGTTTTTTCGGACAATATTTTGATCTGACGCTGCGTGTGAAGATGCAGGTTGGTGATAATGGTCAGGCAGCTTATGAGGAGTTCGAGCAGAGGAAGCGAGAAGAAGAGCGCGAAGTGATCGAGCAGATCATGAGCAGCATGGAAGCTGAGCTGGACGCGGAGGATGAGGAAGAGGGCGCGGTTCGGCTGCAGGTTGGGTATGATATCAAGGATCAACCGGTTCCGCTCCAGGAGATCCAAGACGAAGAGAAGAAAATTACGATTCAGGGGACCATCTTCGGATTGGATCGTAAGGAGCTTCGTAACGGCAGTACGTTATTCACATTCTATCTGACGGATTTCAGCGATTCCTTGCAAATGAAAATGTTTGGCAAGACGAAGGACGATCTTAAGGTATTGAGCCTCCTTGAAAACGGCAAGTGGGTGAAGGCTCGCGGACGGGTTGAATACGACCGGTTTATGCAGGTGCCTGAGCTGGTGATGATTCCGTCTGATCTCAACGAAGTACCGTCGCCTCCTTCGCGCAAGGATAACGCGGCCGAGAAGCGGGTGGAATTCCATCTGCATACGACCATGAGCACGATGGACGCGGTCACGCCGATCGACCGTTATATCAAAACAGCGGCGAGCTGGGGACATAAAGCCATCGCCGTAAGTGATCATGGTGGTGTACAGTGTTATCCTGATGCAGCAAAGAACGCCAAGAAGCATGGGATTAAAATGATGTACGGCGTTGAGGCCAATGTCGTGAATGATGCCGTCAACATCGTGGAACAGGCACAGTCGATTGAACTCAGCAGTGCCACTTATGTGGTATTCGATATTGAAACCACAGGTCTGTCCATTACCGCAAACAAAATCATCGAGCTTGCTGCCGTGAAGATGAACGATGGCAAGGAGATTGATCGATACGCAACCTTCGTTAACCCGCATGAGCGAATTCCATATCATATCCAGCAATTGACCAATATCAATGACGATATGGTTAAGGATGCTCCTGAATTGGAGCCGGTATTGAAAGAGTTTGTTGAATTCGTTGGGGATGCCGTACTTGTGGCTCACAACGCTCGATTTGACATGGGGTTCATTCAGGCAGCACTCAAGAATGCCGGGATGGATACGCTTGACAATCCCTACCTGGATACGCTGGAGCTTGCACGTCTGGTGCATCCGGGACTTAAAAATCATCGTCTTAACACATTGGCAGATAAGTATAAGGTACTGCTCGAAAGCCATCACCGCGCGATTGACGATACGATTGCGTTGGCTGGAATCCTGAACGGGCTCCTTAGCGATGTGGACAAAACCAAAGGCGTCAAGATGCTGGACCGCCTCAATGATTACGTCGGTAAGGATCTGTCTAATACCCGTCCTTTCCACTGCGGCATTTATGCTTTGAATATGACGGGCAAGAAAAACTTGTACAAGCTGATCTCCATGTCACATACCGAATATTTCAAGCGAGTGCCGTGTATTCCTAAATCCAAGCTTCAAGAGATGCGAGATGGGTTAATGGTGCTATCCGGCTGCGAAAAAGGGGAGTTTTTCGAAACGGTGCTGAACAAGACGGAGGAGGAAGCCGAAGAGATTGCGGACTTCTACGATGTTCTGGAGATTCAGCCATTGACGATGTATATGCATTTGGTGGACAAGGGCTTGGTGGGCAGTCCCGAAGAGATCAAAACCGCAATTTCCAAAGTCGTGCGCATCGGCGAAAAGCTGAACAAGCCGGTCATCGCCACAGGAAACGTGCACTATCTTGAACCGCGGGATAAGCTGTTCCGGGACATTACCATCCATGGGATTACCGGTTTCAGCCCGCTCAAGGATATGCGCAAGCCTGACGCACATTTTCGGACTACGGAAGAAATGCTCGAAGAGTTCGAGTTTTTGGGACAAAACAAATGTTATGAAGTTGTTGTAACGAACACTAGCGAGCTGGCCGACCGCTTTGAAGAGTTGGAATTGTTCCCGGATAAGCTGTTTACTCCGATTCTGGATGGCGCGGATGAAGAAATCCGCAACACCTGCTACGACACGGCCAAGTCCATTTATGGCGAGAACTTGCCGGAAGTCGTAGTGGCCCGGTTGGAGAAAGAGCTTGAGCCGATCATTAAATACGGTTTCTCAGCGAACTATTTGATTTCCGAGAAACTGGTGAAGAAATCGAACCGGGACGGCTATTTGGTTGGTTCACGGGGTTCCGTAGGCTCATCCGTCGTTGCCACATTCCTCGGCATATCCGAGGTTAACCCGCTTCCCGCCCATTACATTTGCTTGAACAGCGACTGCAAGCACAGCGAATGGTTCCTGGACGGCAGCGTGCCGAGTGGATTTGACTTGCCGGACAAAGCTTGTCCGGAATGCGGAAACATGATGAAAGGCGAGGGGCAGGATATACCTTTTGAAACCTTCCTGGGTTTTAAAGGGGATAAGGTTCCCGATATTGACTTGAACTTCTCCGGTGAATATCAGCCGCATGCCCATAATTTCACCAAAGAGATGTTTGGCGAGGAGAATGTATTCCGTGCCGGAACCATCGGTACCGTGGCAGAGAAGACGGCGTTTGGTTTCGCTAAAAAATACGAGGAACACAACAACAAGCGTTGGCGGGGCGCGGAGTTGAACCGGCTTGCGTCAGGCTGTACCGGCGTCAAGCGAAGCACGGGCCAGCATCCCGGCGGTATTGTCGTTGTGCCGGATTACATCGAAGTAGAAGAGATTACGCCGGTACAATTCCCTGCGGACGATGTCAACGCCGAGTGGAAAACGACACATTTCGATTATCATGCCTTTGAAGCGAATTTGCTCAAGCTTGATATACTCGGGCACGATGATCCAACCATGATGAGAATGCTTCAGGATTTGACCGGCGTGGATCCAACGACCATTCCGATGAACGATCCGAAAGTGATGAGCATGTTTAACTCAACGGAAGCGCTGGGCGTCAAGCCGGAGCAAATACGCTCACCGGTGGCCACCTTCGGCGTTCCGGAGATGGGAACCAAATTTGTACGCCAGATGCTGGTGGAATCGCAGCCGTCGAGTTTTGCCGACTTGTTGCAAATCTCAGGTCTGTCACATGGAACCGGCGTTTGGCTCGGCAATGCTCAAGAGCTCATCAAGAATGGTACATGCAACATCAAAACCGTTATTGGTTGCCGCGACGATATCATGTTGTTCCTGATTTATAAGGCAGGCATGGATGCTAGCCTCGCATTTAAGATAACAGAAAGTGTGCGTAAAGGCCGGGGGTTGTCACAGGAATGGATTGACGAGATGAAGAAATGCAAAGTGCCGCAGTGGTACATTGATTCCTGTCTCAAAATCCAGTACATGTTCCCGAAAGCCCACGCCGCTGCGTATGTTATCTCAGCGGTGCGGACGGCTTACTTCAAGCTTTATTATCCGATAGAATATTATGCAACGTACTTCTCGGTTCGAGCCGAGGACTTCGATATCGAATTATGCTGTCAGGGCTATGAGGCGATTTATCGCCGAATTGAAGAGATTGAGCAGCTGGGCTTCGGAGCAAGCCCGAAGGAAAAAGGGATGCTGCCAATTCTGGAGATGGCGCTGGAGATGACGGCAAGGGGCTTCTCGTTTAAGAACATCGATCTGTATGAATCGGATGCGCTCCGATTTAAGGTGGATGGAAATTCGCTCATTCCGCCGTTCTCTGCACTGCAGGGCATCGGTGATAATGCCGCCCGCAATATTGCTGCCGCACGTGAATTCGGTGAATTCCTCTCCATAGAGGATTTCCAGCAAAAATCGAAGGCAAGCAAAACCGCCGTGGAACTGTTGACCCAAATGGGATGCTTCCGCGGTCTGCCGGAGAGCAATCAGTTGTCATTGTTCTGATTCTTGTCATCCTTTCATGGCCGTGACGCCTTGACAGTCAAGGAGTCATACTTGTCACTATTACCAGACTATGTTATAATTTTTTTGGTAATCATGGAGATAAAACCGTTGTGTAAAGAGTGGGGCAACCCACTCTTTACTCTTTGGTATATAGGAAATCAACTTGGAGGTTATGTTCTTTGAGCACATCAAAGATTAAAACGACTGTGGAAGAAATGGTGCAGCCGTATTTGGACGAACACGGCTTTGAACTGGTAGATGTGGAATACGTTAAGGAAGGAAGCAACTGGTTCTTGCGCGTGTTTGTTGATAAAGACGGCGGCATTGACATTGACGATTGCGGTTTAATCAGTGAATACCTGAGCCAGAAGCTGGACGAGAACGATCCGATTCCGACAGCTTATTTTCTTGAAGTCTCTTCTCCTGGCGCGGAACGTCCCCTGAAGAAAAAAGAGGATGTTGCGAAGTCAGTCGGCAAGAACGTGTTTGTTACGGTATACGAGCCGATTAACGGGTTGAAAGAGTTTGAAGGCAAGCTGGAATCCTTCGATAACGAGGAGCTAGTCATTCAAACCGTCAAGAAGCAGCACGTGATTCCATATGCAAAAGTAGCCAGTGCCAGATTGGCCATCATTTTTTAAACGGAAGTTTTGAAAGGGGGAACCGATTTTCAATGAGTATGGATTTTATTGAAGCGATGAATGAGTTGGAAAGAGAAAAGGGCATCAGCAAAGATGTGCTGTTTGAAGCCATTGAAGCGGCACTGATCTCGAGTTACAAGCGCAATTTTAACACGGCGCAAAATGTACGGGTAGACATGAATCGCAATACGGGTGTCATCAAGGTGTTCGCGCGGAAGCTGATTGTGGACGAGGTGCTGGATCCGCGGACTGAAATTTCGCTGCATGCGGCCCGGGAAATCAATCCGCATTTTCAGATTGAAGATATAGCGGAAATCGAGGTTACGCCGCGTGATTTCGGACGGATCGCAGCTCAAACGGCAAAGCAAGTTGTTACCCAGCGCATTAGAGAAGCCGAACGAGGCCTGATCTACAGCGCTTTTATTGACAAGGAAGATGATATCGTAACGGGTACGCTGCAGCGCCAAGATTTACGCAACATCTATATCGACCTTGGCAAGATCGAGGCGGCCTTGCCGCTTACCGAGCTTATGCCTAACGAGAAGTTCAAGCATGGCGACCGGATCAAAGCTTACATTACCAAGGTTGAGAACACAACCAAGGGGCCGCAGATTATGCTGTCCCGTACGCATCCGGGCCTCTTGAAGCGCCTGTTCGAGCTTGAAGTGCCGGAAATCTTTGATGGCGTCGTTGAAATTCGCTCGGTTGCGCGCGAAGCTGGATTCCGCTCCAAAATTGCGGTGTTTTCCCGCAACGATGAAGTCGATCCGGTTGGTTCTTGCGTAGGACCTAAGGGTATGCGCGTACAGACGATTGTCAATGAGCTTCGCGGCGAAAAAATTGACATCGTGCGTTATTCCGATCAGGTTGAAGAATACGTGGCCAATGCGCTCAGCCCATCCAAAGTACTTGAAGTTCAAGTATTTGAAGATGAGAAGATGGCGCGTGTAATTGTTCCGGATTATCAACTCTCGCTTGCGATTGGGATCAAAGGCCAGAATGCTCGTCTCGCGGCGAAGCTGACAGGCTGGAAGATTGATATTAAGAGCGAAAGTCAGGCGGAGCAGGAATTTGGCAGACCGAAGTCCCAATCAGGTGAAATGCACCAGGATTCCGTCTCTGTCGATTAATTCCAAATGACAGGGGGTTGTCGTCTTGAAACAGAGAAAGATACCGCTGCGTAAATGTGTAGCGTGTCAGGAAATGATGCCGAAGAAAGAGCTTATCCGGATTGTTAGGACGCCCGAGGATGCTGTCCTGATCGATCTCACCGGCAAAAAATCGGGACGGGGAGCGTATTTATGCGGCAAAGTTTCCTGCTTCAAGCTGGCACACAAAAATAAAGCACTGGATCGAGCGTTGAAACAACATGTGAAACCTGAGATCTATGAACAGTTGGCACAGGATTTCATCAAGGTGGAAGATGAATTCCTGGCTGCAAAAGAGAGTGCTGCCGATGATGAATAGGGCGCTTTCTCAGCTCGGCCTGGCCATGAGGGCAGGTAAGGTGGTTACCGGGGATGAGATCGTGCTCAAAGCCATCCGGTCTTCTGATGCAAAATTGGTTATTCTGGCGGGTGACGCCTCAGTTAATACAACAAAGAAGTTCCGCGATAAATGCGGTACTTACAATATCCCTCTGGTAATCGGATTTGACCGGGAAAGTCTGGGCACAAGTGTAGGTAAACCCGAGCGGGTTGTGCTGGCAGTTACGGATCAAGGATTCGCAGAAATGATCTCCAAGAAAATGGAGACAATGTCGGAGGTGGAGTATATTGAGTAAACAGGAAAACAAAGACAATAAACTTCGAGTATACGAATATGCTAAATCGTTGAACATGAGCAGTAAAGAAATCATCACGATCCTCAAACGTTTGAACATTCCGGTCAATAACCATATGAGCGTAATGGAAAACGATACGGTGTCCAAGGTAGAGCAGTTTTTCAAAGATATCAAATCCAATGCAGCAGCCAAGCGGGATAGTGGTGACGCTTCCCGAACCGAGAACCGTAAACCAGCGGGTTCCGGAGCCAATGCGGCTGCGACTGTATCCAATGCAAAAACAGAAGGCACTTCCGTTAGTGTAAGTGCCGAAGGCAACCGTAATGGGCAGGACGGTATGCGTAATTCAGGACAGAGAGCACCAGGACAACAAGGTCAAAGCCAGCCCAAAAAACAACAGGAAAAGCAGGTAGGTATGAATAGTAGAACGAATCAAAACACTCAGAACACTTCAGGTTCCCAGCGTCCCCAAGGAGGGCAGGATACCCGAAGAACTCAGTCTGGCTCCACACAAGGAAGCCAGCAGAACAATCGTAGCCAATCATCCAGACCAGGCGGCAGCACGCAGACCGGATCACGTCCTCAGGGCGGAGGTCAAGGCGGCGCACGTCCGCAAGGCAATAATCAAGGTGGTGGAACGCGTCCGCAGGGCAGCAACAACCAAGGCGGAGCACGTCCACAGAGCAAGCCGGGTGGAACCGGAGGCGGTTTCTCAGGATCCAACAATAACAATAACAATAACAGCAATGGCCAGAACCGCAATTCCAGAAACAACAATAACAATCGTTCAGACTCCAAACGTTTTGATGACAACCGTCAGGGAGGATTCCGTGGCAACAATCGCGGTGGAAAGAACAACCGCGGCCGGAATCAATATAATCAGCAGCCGCCTCGCGAGAAAATCGACAACACGCCGAAGAAAATTATCGTCCGTGGCAACATGACCGTCGGTGAAACGGCGAAGCTGCTTCATAAGGACGCTTCCGAAGTCATCAAGAAGCTGATTTTCCTCGGCGTGATGGCCACCATCAACCAGGAGCTGGATATCGATACGATTCTATTGCTCGCTGGCGAATTCGGTGTAGAAGTCGAAGTGAAAATTCCGGTAGAGGAAGATCGTTTTGAGACCGTTGAAGAAAACGATGCTCCTGAAGAACTGAAAGAGCGTCCACCAGTTGTTACTATTATGGGTCACGTCGACCACGGTAAAACGACGCTGCTTGATGCGATCCGTTCCGCGAACGTATCAAGTGGCGAAGCTGGCGGTATTACGCAGCATATCGGTGCTTACCAAGTCGAGATCAATAACAAGAAGATTACGTTCCTGGATACACCGGGTCACGAAGCGTTTACAGCTATGCGTGCCCGTGGTGCACAAGTAACGGACATGACGATCATCGTGGTTGCGGCTGACGACGGCGTAATGCCACAGACAGTCGAAGCGATTAACCATGCGAAAGCAGCAGGTTTGCCGATCATCGTTGCCGTGAACAAAATCGATAAACCGGATGCTAACCCGGATAAAGTTAAACAAGAATTGACGGAATACGAGTTAGTGCCTGAAGAGTGGGGCGGAGATACCATCTTTGTTAACGTTTCGGCGAAACAGCGGATGGGTCTGGAAGACTTGCTTGAAATGATCCTTCTGGTAGCAGAAGTGAATGAATACAAAGCAAATCCTGACAAACGCGCACGCGGTACCGTTATTGAGGCTGAGCTGGATAAAGGCAGAGGTCCGGTAGCACGCATTCTCGTTCAGCATGGTACATTGAAAGTGGGCGACGCCTTCGTAGCGGGCAACTGCTTTGGACGTATTCGTGCGATGGTGAACGATAAAGGCCGTCGATTAAAAGAAGCGGGTCCTTCAACACCAGTTGAAATTACCGGTTTGACTGAAGTTCCAGGTGCCGGCGATCCGTTTATGGTGTTTGAGGATGAGCGTAAAGCGCGTAATATCGCTGATAAGCGTGCGATTACCCATCGTCAATCCGAGTTGAACACGAATACTCGCGTGACGCTGGATGACCTGTTCCAACACATTAAGGACGGTGAGATCAAAGATCTTAACGTGATTATCAAAGGTGACGTACAAGGTTCTGTTGAGGCACTGAAAGGTTCCTTGAACAAAATCGAAGTGGAAGGCGTTCGCGTCAAAATTCTCCACAGCGGTGCCGGGGCGATCACGGAGTCCGATATTATTTTGGCAGCTGCCTCCAACGCGATTGTTATCGGCTTTAACGTTCGTCCGGACGTCCAAGCGAAACAAACCGCCGAGCAGGAAAAGGTTGATATTCGTCTGCACCGTGTAATATATAATGTAATCGAGGAAATTGAGCAAGCTATGAAGGGGATGCTCGATCCGGAGTACAAAGAAACCGTGATCGGTCATGCGGAAGTCCGCAGCACCTTTAAAGTGAGCAAAGTGGGTACGATTGCAGGATGTATGGTGACATCCGGTAAAATTACGCGTAACGCAGAAGCTCGCTTGATCCGTGACGGCATTGTCGTTCATGAAGGCAAGATCGATTCCCTCAAGCGCTTTAAAGATGACGCTAAAGAAGTGGCACAAGGTTATGAGTGTGGTATTACCTTGGTAAGCTATAGCGACGTCAAAGAAGGAGACGTAATCGAAGCCTTCATCATGGAGACGGTAGAGCGCTAACGAATGAGGTGATCAGACCATGGCAAAAATCAGAACTGGGCGCGTAGGCGAGCAGATTAAAAAAGAGCTCAGCCAACTGATCCAATCAGAGATGAAAGACCCAAGAATCGGTTTCATTACTGTGACCGGTGTTGATGTTACAAATGACCTGTCTCAAGCGAAGGTGTACCTGAGCGTGCTCGGCGACGACGAGCAGAAGGCAGCTTCCTTAAAAGGGTTGGAGAAGGCAAGCGGCTTTCTCCGCTCCGAGCTGGGCAAGCGGATCCGACTTCGGCATGTGCCGGAGCTGATCTTCAAATTCGATGATTCCATTGCGTATGGCAGCCATATTGAGAAGCTGCTGACCGAAATCGTGGATCGCGAAGAGAAATAGAGTAGTTCGTTTTTATAAAGGAGAGGGCGAATGCAGACCTATGAACAAGAGCTGCAGCAGGTGAAATCGTTTCTGCTGGAGCACGATGATTATTTGGTTGTGTCGCATGTTCAGCCCGATGGAGATGCAGTCAGTTCCACCCTTGCGGTGGGCTGGCTTCTCTCATGTCTGGGCAAGAAATTCACGATGATTAATGAGGGGCCCATTCCAAAACGCATGAAAATGTTGTGGCATGCAGAAGACATTCTCAATCTGTCTGAAGAGCAGCCAGGAAGAACGTTCTCTCACGTCATTTGTGTGGATTGTGCGGATTTTGCTAGAGTAGGCTATACGAAACAGGTATTTGCCGATCAGGCAAGCATCGTTAATATTGACCATCATCCAACAAATGATCGTTATGGAGCCGTCAACCTGGTCGTGCCGGATGCGGCAGCAACCGCAGAAATCCTTTATGATTTGCTGAATTTGTTTGAAGTGGACTGGGATGCCGATATTGCAACAGCGATTTATACGGGATTGCTAACGGATACCGGCGGTTTTCGGTACTCGAATACATCGCCCAAGGTTATGAGCATCGCTTCCGATCTGTTGTCCTATGGCGTGAACGGGCCTGAAATTGCGGAAACGTTACTAGAGGAAATGACGCTTCCACAGATGAAAGTGCTGGTTCAGGCATTAAATACGTTAAGTGTGTCGGATGATGGTAAAATAGCCTGGGTATACGTAACGCCTGAGTTTATGGAATCATGCGGCGCCGTTAGCGAGGATCTGGAAGGGATTGTGAATTACCCCCGAAACATTCAAGGAGTTGAAGTCGGGATTCTATTCAAGTCACTGAAATCCGGAATGGTCAAGGCGAGTTTGCGTTCAGCCGGAAAAGTGGATGTTGCGGCATTAGCCCAGTTATTTGGAGGAGGCGGCCATGTTCGGGCAGCCGGTTGCAGCATTGAAGGCTCCCTTCATGACATCATCCCTAGAGTAGTAGAGCAGGTGAGATTAAAGCTATGACGCAATTAGAAGGCATCTTGGCCGTTCACAAACCGGCAGGCTGGACATCCCACGATGTGGTGGCGAAGGTTCGTGGAATGGTTCGTTTGAAGCGAATTGGACATACGGGTACGCTTGACCCCGAAGTAACAGGCGTGCTTCCGTTATGCCTGGGGAGAGCCACGCGAGTAGTGGAATACCTTCAGGAACTGCCTAAAGAGTATCACGCGGTCCTCCGTCTTGGATATTCGACGGATACCGAGGATATCACTGGGCAAGTAGTAGAGACGGTAGATGATGTTCATGTGACCAGAGAAGAGGCGCTTGAAGCGCTGCAATCTTTTACAGGCCAGATTTCTCAGATCCCACCCATGTTTTCCGCTGTCAAAATCAATGGTAAACGATTATACGAGCTTGCCAGAGAAGGTAAGACCGTGGAGCGCAAGAGCCGGACCGTAACGATTCATGAAATCGAAATGACGGATTTTGATGCTGAAGGGGAGTATACGGAAATTTCTTTTCGAGTATTGTGCTCCAAAGGTACATACATCCGCACGCTTTGCGTGGATATCGGGAGGAAACTCGGCGTGCCGTCTGTCATGGTTAAGCTGGTACGCACAGTATCGGCGGGAATCACGGAGGAGCAGTGCTTAACCCTGGAGCAAATTGAGCAGTTCATGAAGGATGAAACGCTGCACACCCGGCTTATTCCCGTGGATCAAGCGATTGATTATCTGCCGAAGCATACGGTTTCTGAAGAGAAAACGGATGCTGCCCTGCAGGGACAGCGCTTGTCCTCGAGAGCGGTAGAACCACCTGTTGACAGCTCGGAGCCTATTCGCTTGTATGATATAAAGGAAAACTTTCTGGGAATCTATCAGCGGCAAGAGGAGACAGGGGCTATCGTTCCTGTGAAAGTATTTTCCTAAGCATGACTGGATTTAGTGAGTGGAGGTGAGTAATCATGAGGATTGTTTCTTTGTCTTATCCTGTATCTTCTGATATTGTACGAGAAGCTGCCGAGCCGAAGGTAGCTGCAATCGGCCAGTTCGACGGTCTTCACCTGGGACATGCTAGCGTGCTTTCAACCGCAGTCAATATTGCGCGGGAGAATGGAGTGCCGGCCGCCGTTATTACCTTTTATCCTCATCCGAAAGACGTGATTGGTAAAGGAAGCTACGAGGGATATCTGACACCTCAGCCTGACAAGCAGCAGTTGCTTGAGGAGATGGGCATCGATATTTTGTACGTTGTCGAGTTCAATAAGGAATTCTCCCAGGTGAGTCCGGAAACATTTGTTGAAGAGATGCTGTTTCCCTTGAATCTTCAAACAGCGGTGGTCGGGTTTGATTTCCGTTTCGGCCATAAAGGCGCCGGTGACGCAGTCAAACTCCAGGAACTCGGTGAAGACCGGATGTCTGTCGTTACGGTTCCGCCATTCTTGGTTGATGGCGAGAAGGTAGGAAGTTCATCCATACGGATTGCCTTGAAAACGGGGCAGCTGTCGGATGCAAACCGCTGGTTCGGACGGAATTATCATATCCGCGGCACGGTCATTCATGGGGAGAAGCGGGGAAGAAAGATCGGTTTTCCTACCGCTAACCTGGAATTGACGGATCCGTTCGTGGTACCTGCATTAGGCGTCTATGCCGTTCGGGCACGCACGGATAAGCATCACGACTGGATTCCGGGCGTGATGAACATCGGCGTGAAGCCAACGTTCCATGAAGGGATCACAGAGCCTGTTTTTGAGGTGCATCTGTTTGATTTTGAAGGGGATCTGTATGATCAGACCATGACGGTGGATATCGTTCAATATATCCGCAAGGAGCATAAATTCGAATCGGTTCAGGAGCTTGTGGAGTGGATTCAGCGAGATGCCGTCGAGGCTCGCAAAATATTAGAAATTAGTGAATAAACGTTTTGGGACAAATTGTTCGCAAACGGATTTTCTTTTTCAGGTAAAGTATGCTATACTCTTAGAGGTCGCCTGAAGATTGGGCGATTTTAACCTTGGCTTGGATGTTCGATCTCACCGTCGGTACCTGGGCCAACGGCGATTATAATGAGGGAGGTGAACAGGATGGCATTAACTCAAGAACGTAAACAACAACTGATTGACGAGCACAAAACTCATGAGTCCGATACAGGATCTCCAGAGGTGCAAATCGCTATCCTAACGGAAAACATTACGAACTTGACTGACCACTTGCGTACACACAAGAAGGATCATCATTCCCGTCGTGGATTGTTGAAAATGGTCGGCCAACGCCGTAAGTTGCTTGCATACTTGAAAAACAAGGATGTTAAACGTTACAGTGCTTTGATCGAGAAGCTTGGATTGCGTCGCTAATCATCCATAAGATGTGCCGAAAACAGCCTGGTTGTCCACTGTCCTTCTTGGAACGACAGCGGCACAGCCGGGCTCTTTTCTAAGTATTGTACAATTTACCGTTTTCGAGCTTCCCCACAAAGTACTGCGTACGCTTCATAGCCTAAACTCCACTTTGTGGGGTTATCTTAATATAGATTCTTATAGATTGTAGGCGTGGTCTGTTCGCTAAATTTCGCTTAATGGTATAACCAGGGGCAATCTATACGGAGAATGTTCTATACGGTTCGGGTTGTTCCTGTACATAGGTTTGCGATTTCGACCGTTTGGATGGCTCTGGTTAGGAAATGTGGACAGTGTTTTGCAAAAGACATGCTGATGGTAGAAGAAGATTTCAAAAAAATTTATCCCCATGAGGAGGGATTACATGGAAACACGTGTTGAAATGCAGCTTGGCGGAAGACCCCTCGTATTCGAAACAGGGCGCCTTGCGAAGCAGGCAAATGCGGCTGTGATGGTTCGTTACGGCGAAACGGCAGTCCTGTGTACAGTGACAGCTTCCAGTGAACCGAAGGATTTGGATTTCTTTCCATTGACGGTCAATTATGAGGAGCGTTTGTACGCAGTCGGTAAAATTCCGGGTGGATTCATCAAACGCGAAGGCAGACCAAGCGAGAAAGCGATTCTTGCCAGCCGTCTGACAGACCGTCCGATTCGTCCGTTGTTCCCTGAAGGATTCCGTAATGATGTACAGGTTCTGAATCTCGTGATGAGCGTAGATCAGGATTGCGAGCCGGAAATCGCGGCCATGATCGGTACTTCCGCTGCCTTGAGCATCTCGGATGTGCCTTTTAACGGTCCGATCGGCGGCGTAGCCGTAGGGCGTGTTGATGGCGAATTTGTGGTGAATCCGAATATTGCACAGCAGGAAGCAAGCGACATCTATCTTGTTGTTTCAGGTACCAAAGATGCAATCATGATGGTTGAAGCCGAAGCGAACGAAGTTCCTGAGGAAGTCATGCTGGAAGCGATTATGTTCGGGCATGAGGAAATCAAGAAAATCGTAGCTAAGATCGAAGAACTCGTAGCCGCTTGCGGTAAAGAGAAAATGGCAGTTAAACTTCATGCGGTCAATGAAACGGTGAATCGTGAAGTGCGTGATTTCGCCGAAGCCCGTCTTGTTGAAGCCGTTCGCATTGAGGAGAAACATGCTCGCCAGGATGCGATTGACGCTATCAATGATGAAGCATACACCGTATTTGAAGAGAAGTATATCGAGACACCTGAGTTGTTGAAGGATGTTAAAGAAGTGCTTCACGATATCGTGAAGGAAGAAGTTCGACGTTTGATCACGCATGACAAAGTTCGTCCGGACGGTCGTGGTCTGTCTGAGATCCGTCCTATCGATTGCGATACCAGTCTGCTGCCTAGAACGCATGGTTCCGGTCTGTTCACACGTGGACAAACCCAGGCTCTTAGCGTATGTACACTAGGTGCTCTAGGTGATGTACAGATTCTCGATGGAATCGATCTGGAAGAGACCAAGCGTTTCATGCACCATTACAACTTCCCGCCGTTCAGCGTAGGGGAAGCTCGTCCGCTTCGCGCTCCGGGCCGTCGTGAAATTGGTCATGGTGCACTTGGTGAACGTGCATTGTCGAAGGTTATTCCGAATGAAGTGGAATTCCCGTACACGATTCGACTCGTGTCCGAAGTAATTGAGTCGAATGGTTCTACCTCCCAAGCGAGTATTTGTGCAAGCACACTTGCTATGATGGATGCAGGGGTGCCGATCAAAGCACCTGTAGCCGGCGTGGCGATGGGCCTGATTAAAGACGGAGACCATGTTTCCATCTTGACAGATATTCAAGGGATGGAAGATCATCTCGGCGACATGGACTTCAAAGTGGCAGGGACACCTGACGGGGTTACCGCCATTCAAATGGATATCAAAATTGACGGTATTGACCGCGCGATTTTGCAGGAAGCACTGCAGCAAGCAAAAGAAGGACGCATGCATATCCTTGGAAAAATGGCAGAAGCCATTCAAAAGCCAAGAGAAACGTTGTCCCAATATGCGCCTAAGATTATTACGATGCAGATCAATCCGGACAAAATTCGCGATGTGATCGGTGCCGGCGGCAAGATCATTAACAAAATCATCGAGGAAACCGGCGTGAAGATCGATATCGAACAAGACGGCCGCGTGTTCATTGCATCTGCCAACGATGAGATGAACAAAAAAGCTCTTTCGATTATCGAAGGCATCGTCCGTGAGGTAGCTGTTGGCGAAATCTATACAGGTACTGTCAAACGGATTGAGAAATTCGGTGCATTCGTTGAAATTCTGCCTAACAAAGACGGGCTTGTTCATATCTCCCAGCTCTCGACTGAGCGCGTAGCGAAGGTAGAGGACGTGGTTGCCATCGGTGATGTCATTACTGTGAAGGTTACCGAAATCGACCAGCAGGGACGGATTAACCTGTCTCGCAAAGCGGTTTTGACTGCGGAAACAAACAAGAGCGGATCTTAATCCGCGCTTTGTTTGTTTAACAGCATATAGATACAAGGAAAAGAGGCAGAACCTATAATTCTGGCTCTTTTTTTAATCTTTTCGGCCCATGGGATTCCTCTAGTCTTGAACAAGCATCTACAATAGGCTTCACGGCATAGGCCCACTTTGAGGCACATATTTCCTCCTGAACCTACATAAAATGGGACAAAGCTTCTCAAGGGGAAGGTGGATATGCCCGTGAATGGAAAAAAGATGGTTGTGCTGCTAACCGGTGCCGCAATGGTGTCGACTGTTGCCGTGTTCAGCGGGGCCTGGGGATATGTTTCGGGACTGCAGATTAAACCCGAGGGGCAACTCGTTAGCGGTTTAGAGAATGCAGTAGATCTGAATTTATTGAGTCAAATCGAAGCCGCTGCGGCAAAATCACGCATTGAGCCAGTGGATGCCAGGGTGGACTCCGTGTGGAAAGCGATTCCCGGTTATAATGGACTTGAGATCGATATTGAAGCTACATACCAAGCAGCATCGTCGAAAAAGCGAAAAGCTGGAGAGGCCATTCCTTACGTATACCGGCAAATTCCGGCCAAAGTAACGCTTAATGATCTTGGAGAGCAACCGATTTATCGGGGCAACCCCAACAAGCCAATGGTATCGCTGATGATTAACGTGGCCTGGGGGAATGAATTTCTGGTACCGATGCTGAACACGCTGGATGCGGAGAAAGTGAAGACGACCTTTTTCCTGGATGGGAGCTGGTTGAAGAAGAACCCGGAGCTTGCCGGCGAAATTCTGAAACGAGGTCATGAGGTGGAGAATCATGCCTATACGCATCCGAATATGAGCCGTCTCAGCAGAGATCGGGCGGAACTGGAAATCGCGAAGACGCAGGATCTGCTCAAAGAAAGCCTCGGTGTCGAGAACAAATGGTTTGCGCCGCCTTCTGGCGATTTTAATCAGCAGACCGTATCCATCGCCCAGGCAAGGGGATTGAAGACGGTCCTGTGGACGCTCGATACGGTCGATTGGAAGCATCCTGCACCGGATGCTGTCGTTCAGAAAATCTCCACGAAGGTGGAGCCGGGTTTCCTGATTTTGATGCATCCTACCGATTCCTCGTCCCGGGCGTTAAAGGGAATGATTGACGGAATACGGGCCAAAGGGCTGGAAATCGGAACCGTGAGCCAGACGCTTTCTCCTGAGCGAATTATGCCGAAGGGAAGTTGAGCGGCATGGTAAAGTTTGATAGAATGAATGGATGGCATGAGGCTGGTAATCAGCCAAAGTGAGCCTGGATGGAACAGTTAGGGGGGCCCTCGTGAAAAAAATACAATTGTCTAACGGCCTAAGAGTGGTTATGGAGCAAATCCCGACAAGTCGTTCGGTTTCATTCGGTATTTGGGTGAAGACCGGATCCCGCAATGAATCGGAGGACATCAACGGGATAACGCATTTTATAGAGCACATGATGTTCAAAGGGACCGAGCGCTTTGACGCCCGTGCCATTGCTGAAGAATTTGATGCTATCGGCGGCAACGTCAACGCTTTTACGTCCAAGGAATATACGTGTTATTACGCCAAGGTGCTGGATGAGCATTTTCCGATTGCGGTTGACGTGCTGTCCGACATGTTCTTCAACTCCAAGCTGGATGCGGGCGAGTTAGCCAAAGAGAAGAATGTCATTCTGGAAGAGATCGCGATGTATGAGGATACACCGGATGATCTGGTGCATGACCTGATGTCGTTATCGGCATACGGCGATCATCCGCTGGCTTATCCGATTCTTGGCACAAAGGAACGGCTGGAATCGATGGATTCGCAAGCGCTGAGAAATTACATGGACAAACACTATACCATTGAGAATACAGTGATCGCTCTGGCAGGCAACATTAATGAGGATGCGATTGAGTTATTGGAGCGTCATTTTGGCGGCTTTGCCAATCACGGCAGCTCCGAACTGCTGGCCGTGCCTGCCTTTTTGGATGGTGTTCAGTTCCGTAAGAAGAAAACAGAGCAGAATCATATCTGCATGTCGTTTCCCGGCTGCTCCATCGGAGACGAGCTTCAGTATGCAATGGTACTCTTGAATAACGCCATTGGCGGCGGCATGAGTTCACGCTTGTTTCAGGAAATCCGGGAGAAGCGCGGACTGGCTTATTCGGTATACTCATATCATAGTTCGCACGCAGATAACGGAATGTTCACCATTTATGCGGGCACAGCGCCCAAACAGACAAAGGAAGTCCTTCAACTGACCAAGGAAATGCTGCAGGATCTGGCACAGAACGGTATGACAGAGGAAGAGCTGCGCAAAGGGAAGGAACAACTGAAGGGCAGTCTCATTCTGAGTCTGGAGAGCACGAGCAGCCGCATGAATCGCTTGGGTAAGAACGAATTAATGCTGGGTCGCCATTTTAGCCTGGATGAAATTATTAAGCGGATTGAGCAGGTGGACATGAAGGATGTCGACGCGGTTCTTGACCGCATGTTCGGGACTCCATATGCACTAGCGATGGTAGGAACTTCAGATAAAGCACTGAATGTACTTAGGAGGAATGAATTTGTTGCACTACGTTCAAATCAATAGATTGCCAGGTAATGAAGATGTGAAACTTCCCGTGAAAATGTCCGAACTAGCCGCAGGTTTTGATCTGCACGCGGCGGTTCATGAGCCGGTGGTATTGAACCCGGGCGAACGCAAATTAATCCCGACCGGTTTTGCGATTGCCATGCCGGCCGAGCTTGAAGCTCAAATCCGTCCGCGCAGCGGACTGGCCTACAAACATGGTATTACCTGCTTGAATTCTCCAGGCACAATTGATGCTGACTATCGCGGGGAAGTGAAGGTGCTGCTGGTGAATTTAGGACAAGAGCCATTTGCAATTGAGCGTAATGAACGCATTGCCCAGATGGTGTTCAAAACCGTCCCGGCGGTAGAATTCATGGAAGTTGACGAGTTGTCCGATACCGTACGGGGTGCAGGCGGATTCGGTCATACCGGCAAGTAATCTATATTATAGATAATTTATGGATATCATCATCATGGTTTTACCAAGCACACCGCTCCGGCCTAGCCGGGCGGTGTTTTTTGCGTTAGCGTCCATGCAAAATGGCTTCGGATCCGACTCGCCATCTATAGTGTTATTTATTGCGTTAAGGCGGTAGTTTAATTGAAATGCGCTCACCACCCTATAGGCGACGGCATAAGATGGTTTATACGTTGGTTAGAAGAAAGGAGCGAGGCCTTCCATGCTGACTGGAGTCCGGACCGTCTTTGTAGGTGGAGACGCAAGACAAATTGAAGTCATACGAAAATGCGCTGAGATGGATGCCTCCGTCATGATCGCCGGGTTTGAGAAACTGCAGGATTCTTTTCAGGGAGTGACTCGCGAGCCGCTCACGCCAGAGCTGTTATCGAATGCTGATGCTCTGATCCTGCCTGTCGTGGGATGTGATGATGAGGGACGTGTCAGCGCGCTGTTCTCAGAGGGGGCATTGCGACTGCAGGAGGAGCATATCGCAGCGATGCCTGGACATGGAGTGATCTATACAGGCATGGCGAAGCCCTATTTGCGCTCGCTATGTGACAAATATAAGATCAAGCTGGTAGAGATTTTGGAGAGGGACGATGTAGCCATCTATAATTCCATTCCGACAGCGGAAGGTGCACTGATGATGGCGATCCAAAACACGGATTTTACGATTCACGGATCAACCAGCATGGTGCTTGGCATGGGACGGACAGGATTCACCATGGCGCGCAGCCTGCAAGGCCTGGGTGCCAAAATTCGGATGGGCGTACGTAAATCGGAGCACTATGCCAGAGCGGAGGAAATGGGCTGGAAGCCCTTCCTGGTAAGGGATCTGAGTTCTTATGTGTCGGATATTGACTTGCTTTTTAACACGATTCCAACTATGATAGTCACAGCACAAATCATCTCGAAAATGCCTCGGGAGGCTGTCATCATCGACCTTGCCTCCGCACCCGGTGGATGCGATTTTCGCTATGCTGAAAAACGGGGTATCAAAGCCATGCTCGCACCCGGACTACCCGGAATCGTGGCTCCTAAAACAGCCGGCATCATTATGGCCAATACGCTGGTGGAGCTGATTTCTGAAGAAATCAAGATTCGGGGGGATGCGTAGATGAATTGGAATGGAATAACAGTGGGTTATGCCCTGACAGGATCGCACTGCACGCTTGAAGAAGTGATGCCGCAGATCCAGCGGTTCAAAGATGGTGGAGCGAATGTGGTGCCGATTGTGTCCAGCACTATTATGACAACGGATACCCGATTCGGCACATCGGAGAATTGGCAGAAACAGTTGAAAGAAATAACCGGGAATGATATTATTTCTACAATTGTGGAGGCGGAACCGCTAGGCCCATCCAAGCTTCTTGACGTTTTGGTAATCGCCCCATGTACGGGAAACACGACCAGCAAGCTGGCCAATGCGATGACTGACAGCCCTGTGTTAATGGCAGCCAAGGCGCAGATGAGAAATTGCAGACCGCTGGTTCTGGCGATTTCAACGAATGATGGCCTTGGACTGAATGCGGCGAATATCGCGAAGCTGCTTGTAACGAAAAATATTTATTTTGTTCCTTACGGACAGGATAATCCGCAGCAGAAGCCTAACTCGCTTGTCGCCAAAATGGATTTGATTCCGGAAGCGTGTTATGCGGCCCTAGAAGGGAAGCAGCTGCAGCCGATGATCGTTGAATATTCGCGTTAACCGCGATAAAGCCTTTTGATCAATAAGGGCAACATAGAAAGTTACAGCTGCAGTTTCATTCATGAAGGGGAATTTAGCCATATGACCGAGCATTATTATAATGTAGCCGTTGTTGGAGCAACTGGCACAGTCGGGCAAAAGATCCTCAAGCTGCTGGAGGGACATCAGTGCGGACTTAACATGTGGATCGTTTCAGATCATTTTCTGAAGGGTGCAGCATGGAATGCCGTGCTAATCGCAGAAATCATCGTCAACAAACGGAACGGCCTGGCTTAGTAGCCGGCCGTTTCAATCGGTCGGCCCGAAATTTACGTCTCCTGGGCATATATAAACGGAGGAATATTTTATGCGCATCTTAGTTCAAAAATTCGGCGGAACCTCGTTGTCTACACCGCAAGCAAGAACCCATGTTATTGGGCACATCCAGCGCGAACTGGCTAATCACTACCAATTGGTCGTGGTCGTATCGGCTATGGGACGCCGCGGGGAGCCTTACGCTACAGATACTCTTCTGGATTGGATCGGTCAGAGCGGAAACGCGCTTCCAGACAGAGAGCGGGATATGCTGCTCTGCTGCGGTGAGATTATCTCAGCCACAACGCTATGCAGTCTGCTTCAGCATGAAGGGATAACCGCAACGGTGCTGACGGGTGCCCAAGCCGGATTTCTTACAGACGATCACTTCGGAAATGCACGCATTAAGGACGTAAAACCTGAACGGGTTTTGAAAGAGTTGGAGTCTCACCAAGTTGTTATCGTCACTGGTTTCCAGGGGCAGACCGATTCGGGTGACTTCACGACGCTGGGCAGGGGCGGAAGCGATACCTCGGCCACCGCGCTTGGAGCCGCGCTTCGCGCCGAAATGGTTGATATCTACACGGATGTCAACGGCATTCTTACGGCAGATCCCCGCATCGTCGAGGATGCGAAGCCACTCAGCTATGTAAGTTATACAGAGATTTGCAATATGGCTCATCAAGGTGCCAAGGTCATTCATCCTAGAGCAGTTGAGATTGCCATGCAATCCCAAATTCCGGTCAGAGTGCGGTCAACCTTCTCGGATAATGAGGGAACACTGGTTACCCAGCCGGAGGGCTTCAGAGATATACAATCCGGAATTGTGGACCGCTTTGTGACGGGAGTTGCTTATGTAAGCAATATTACGCAAATCTCAGTGGAATGCGATCGCACGGAAGGTCTTCAACTGAAGGTTTTCAAATCGATGGCGGAGCATTCCATTAGCGTGGACTTTATTAATGTTACCCCTACGGGAGTCCTTTATACAGTGTTTGACAGCGACTCGGAGAAGGCGATTGAAGTGCTGCAGAGCCTGGATTTGAAACCAAAAAGCTTGTCCGGCTGTGCAAAGGTATCCGTTATTGGCGGCGGCATCAACGGGGTTCCTGGCATCATGGCCAAAATCGTAGAATCCTTGAGCGAGCACGATATTCCGATTCTGCAATCGGCAGATTCGAACACTACGATCTGGGTGCTTGTGAAGAAGGAAGATATGGCTCAAGCGCTGCGCGCATTGCATCACAAATTTGAACTTCACCGATAATACCTTAGAGTCTGTTCGTTAATCGTTTGATAGGAATTACTATATATAAGATTACTTACGAAGGAAGCTTGCCTGTTCGGGAGAGCTTTAAGGAGGAATCATTGTGGATTTCGGAAGATTGATTACGGCTATGGTAACCCCATTTGATCAGAATAACGAGATCAATTGGGACGAGACTGCGAGATTGATTGAGTACCTGATTGTCGAACAGAAGTCGGACTCTCTGGTCATTGCAGGAACGACGGGCGAATCCCCAACGCTTAGCGAAGACGAGAAGCTTGAATTGTTTAAGTTCGCAGTGAAGCAGGCAGGTGGACGAAGCAAGATTATCGCAGGTACCGGCAGCAACGATACGGCACATTCTGCAGAATTGACGAAAAAAGCGGAAAGCTGCGGCGTCGATGGCATTTTGCTTGTCGCTCCGTACTACAATAAGCCGAACCAGGAAGGGCTCTACCAGCATTTTAAGGCGATCGCTGAGGCAACTTCCTTACCTATCATGCTGTACAATGTGCCGGGACGGACGGGCATCAGCCTGAGCGCGGCTACCACCCTGCGTCTGGCTCAATTACCGAACATCGTTGCGACGAAGGAATGTGCTTCGATTGATCAGGTCACCGCCATTGCCGCAGGTGCTCCGGACGGCTTCATCGTTTATTCCGGCGACGATTCCTCAGCCCTGCCTGCTCTGGCCGTAGGTGCTTACGGAATCGTAAGCGTGGCCAGCCATATCGCTGGCGCCCGCATGAAGGATATGATCCACGCCTATGTGGAAGGAAACGTGAAGGAAGCCGCCAAGCTGCATCAATCCTTGTTCACGTTGTTCAAGGGCCTGTTTGAATGTCCTGACCCGCTTCCAAACCCGGCGGCGGTTAAATTCGCTCTGCATGAGCGGGGCTATCAGGTCGGCGGCGTTCGTCTGCCGCTCGTTTCTCCTAGTGAGAACGAGGCTGCATTTATCCGTAATATGCTGTCATCCTTGTAAGCTGCGCACCTACCAAACCTAAGCCATTGCCTTCAATGAAGGCAGTGGCTTTCTTCGTTTTAAACCCTTCTGTTTCTGGGTATCCTATGGCTCACGAAGGTGGTTGACTTGTGTTTTCACTTTTTCATCATGTATAATGAATTCAAGTGACTGGGTGCGGTATTTTTTTGAAATTTAATATAACAATGGTACGACGTCCAAAACTATAGGAGGGTTAGATACATTTGTCTAAGAAAATAAGCAACGATAAACTATCGATTTTTGCCTTGGGCGGCGTCGGTGAGATCGGGAAGAACATGTATGTCATTCAATATGCCAATGACATCGTTGTCGTGGATGCGGGATTGAAGTTCCCAGAAGAAGATATGCTTGGGATTGATATTGTTATTCCTGATATTAGCTATTTAACGGAGAATCGCGACAAAGTGAGAGCGATTTTGCTGACTCACGGTCACGAGGACCATATCGGCGGCCTCCCTTACGTATTGAAACATTTGAATGTTCCTGTATACGGAACGAAATTGACGCTCGGATTAGTGGAAAACAAGCTCAGAGAAGCGAATTTGCTGGGTGAGACGAAACGGATTCTGATCCATGCGGATTCGGAAGTACAACTCGGAAACACACTGAAAGCGACCTTCTTCAAGACCAATCACAGTATCCCGGATTCCGTAGGGATCTGTATCGAAACACCGGAAGGCAATGTTGTGCATACGGGTGACTTTAAGTTCGACCATACTCCGGTAAATGACCAATATGCGGATCTGCAGCGTATGGCTGAGATCGGAAGCAAGGGAGTATTGGCTCTTCTGTCAGATAGTACGAACGCAGAGAGACCAGGTTTCACGCCTTCCGAGAAAAACGTGGGCATCGTGCTGGAAGATATTTTCCGCAAAGCGGAGCAGCGGGTGGTTGTTGCAACGTTTGCATCGAATGTGCACCGGATTCAGCAGGTTGTTAATGCAGCCGAATCCACGGGCCGCAAAATAACGGTTATCGGAAGAAGCATGGTCAATGTGGTGTCCATTGCCGCTGAGCTTGGATATTTGCACATTCCGGACGGCATGCTGATCGAACCTGAAGAGGTTAACAAAATGGCAGCTGACCGGGTTGTCGTATTGTGTACAGGCAGTCAGGGAGAACCGATGTCAGCGCTCACACGCATGGCACGTTCCACTCACCGCAAGGTGGACATTCTGCCAGGGGATACGGTTATCATTGCAGCAACTCCGGTTCCAGGTAATGAAAAATATGTGGGACGTACGATTGATGAGTTGTTCCGCCTTGGAGCAGACGTGATTTATAGTGGATCCAATTCGGGTGTCCACGTATCGGGTCATGGCAGCCAGGAAGAACTCAAGTTGATGCTGAATCTGATGAAACCGCAATTTTTCATCCCTGTCCATGGAGAATACCGGATGCAGCGCCGTCACGCTCTGCTTGCAGAGTCCGTTGGTGTTGATCCGGACAACATTTTTATTACCGATATCGGTGAAATTGTGGAAATCCAAGGTGGCTCGGCCCGCAAAGCCGGCAAAGTAACGGCTGGAAATGTTCTGATTGACGGACTTGGCGTTGGTGACGTAGGAAACATCGTATTGCGCGACCGCAAGCTTCTGTCCCAGGACGGAATTCTGGTCGTTGTCGTTACCTTGAGCAAGCAAAACGGTTCCATCGTATCCGGTCCTGATATTATTTCGCGTGGATTCGTATACGTACGGGAATCCGAAGGGCTTCTGGATGAAGCGAACCGTATCGTTTCCAGCACGCTTCAGAAGCTGATGAGTGAAAACGTGAATGAGTGGGCGTCACTGAAAACCAGCGTAAAAGACGCTTTGGGACGCTTCTTGTATGAACAAACACGTCGCAGACCAATGATCTTGCCGATCATTATGGAAGTCTGATACAAGATAATAAAATAATCAGGCACACAGTCGCCCCTTTTTCGCAGGTAATAATTGGACGGTTCCCGCGAAAGAGGGGCTTTTTATAGGTTGATCCTTAAACTTCTCCCGAATGATTTCGGCAGGAGTTTTTTTGGTTGCTGCTATTCCGCTGCCAAGCTGAATGTACCCATATAAGCATAAAATGATCCCGTCATTTGCCATACTAAGGGTTAGCTATGTGTTGATTGCAGCAGCTAGACATTAAGATAAAGGCAGGGATGCGCGATGGAGAAAGATCAATGGACTACCGGCAACAGAAGAGCAGGATGGACTGGCGAGACGGAAGCGCCTCCGGTCGTCCCCACCGAGGAAGGCAAAAAAGCGGCCGTAACGGAAACGATACAGCAGTTGGGACAGACGGGACTGCCGAGCGGCGGGGAATCCAACGTTTTTTGCATGACCATCATTGGACAAATCGAGGGACATATCGTGCTTCCACCGCAAAATAAAACCACAAAATATGAGCATATGATTCCACAGCTTGTGGCAGCTGAGCAAAATCCGCGGATCGAAGGACTCTTGATCATACTCAATACCGTTGGTGGCGACGTTGAAGCCGGACTTGCCATTGCCGAGATGATTGCATCGCTCAGCAAACCGACCGTAACGGTAGTCATTGGAGGGGGGCACAGTATCGGCGTCCCTATCGCTGTAGCAGCAGATCACTCGATCATCGCGGAGAGCGCGACGATGACCATTCACCCGATACGCATGAGCGGGTTAGTCATTGGCGTGCCGCAAACCTTTGAATACATGGAGAAAATGCAGGAACGTGTCGTACGTTTTGTAACGAGTCATTCGAGGATAACAGAGGAACTGTTTAAGGATCTGATGTTCAAAACCGGTGAATTGAACAGGGATATCGGTACCGCGGTTTCAGGTACAGACGCCGTCAAATATGGCCTTATGAACGAGGTGGGGGGCATTGGGCAGGCATTAAGCCGTTTGAATAGCATGATTGAAGAACGTAAAACGATAAGCCCAGGAGGGATTACGCAATGATATGGTATAGCGTCATGCCATTGGATCCGATCGGGATGCTACAAGGGGAACAGGCAGCCGTCACGTCCAGGGAAGTTCGGGTTGAAGGAATACTAATGGAAGTTGAACCTATGGCAGAGGATCAGGCGAAAATTGTCCGTTTACTCGATTGCGGGCTTCAAGATTATTTGAATCCACGCTACGCTCCGGGGGCAATGATTCGCTATATTCCGACGGTTGAAAATGAAGCTAAAGGCTGAAAACAGAACATAGGTACGCCACCGAATATTATGCTATAATATGGATTCGGGGGTGACACTTTTGGCAAAGCGGAAAAGAAAGAAGAAGGCAGCCTTTGCAGCCGTATTGAAGTATGAAATTTATGGGATTGTATTGATGACACTTTCGGTCATCGCATTATCCGGAGAAGCACCGGTGGGGCGTTCCCTGTCCAAGATGTCGGGTTATCTGCTGGGCAAGTATTATTTTATCATCCCCCTAATCGGCATCTATTACGGGTTAATGGTGATGATTCACCGGAAATGGCCCAAACGGTGGAACAGCAGACGCACCGGTGTCCTTCTCTTGGTATTATCGCTCACTTTAATGAGCAGCATTGCAGGTTTGGAGTCGAAGCTGGCCCCGATTGGACAATTGAATGCGTCAAATGCGATGAGCCAGATACATAGTGATTTGCAAGGCGAGCTCCTTCATGCCGGGGCAGATGATGGACATCATCCCGTCATGGGCAGAGACATCAGCGGCGGTTACATTGGAGCGTTGCAGTTTGCCTTTCTGTTAATGCTGTTTGGCAGCATAGGGGCAAAGTTGATTGTGATTGTCATGCTAGTGATCAGCTTCATGCTGATTACCAATCTGTCCTATGTGGATTTAATGCGGATGTTCCGTGTGAGGGTTGTAAAGGCTGGAGAACGGATTCAGAAAAAAGTGAACAGCCAGCAGACCAAATCAAGAGCTGCGGCGAAATCAAGCGCGAAGGAACAACGCATCCAGCTGCCGGAGGATCTGGATGAAGATGATGATCTGGATGATATGGAGAGCATGAGACTGCCGCGCCGCAAAACGCCGCAATTCTTCCAGTTGTTCGGTTCCAAAGGCAACAAACGGAACGAAGCAGTGGAAGAGGCTGGGGATGCTGCGGATGAGGCGGCTCCGGTATTTACCGTTGGCAACGGGCATGGTGCTAAGGAGAAAGGGGAGGTCGTCCTGTTCAACAGTCCGGTTCAACCGGAGGAGGGAGCGGATGTTATCACTCCTGCAGCAGAATCCGTGCCTTCCTCGCCGATTATTCGTGATTTCTTCGAGCAAGTGAAACAAGAAGGACGCCTGGATGACGAGTACGACGATCACGAAGCGGTGATACCTTCGGCACAAGAGGACCCTTCGGGGAACACGGCAGCTAGTCCTGAGCCCATCGGTGGTAGCCTTGAAGCGTCGAATGACGAGTTGAATGGAGCTGCTACTGCAGGTAATGAGGGACAGGAGGGAACGGCACCGGCAGCACCTCCGGCTCCGCCGCCCAAGCCGTACAAGCTGCCTCCATTCCGGCTGCTATCCAAACCGAATAACGGCGGTAAGGGTGGAGACCAGAATGATTATATGCAGACAGCGCGCAAGCTGGAGGCGACGCTGGAAAGTTTCGGCGTTCGGGCCAAGGTACTGGAGGTGGTCCGGGGGCCGTCGGTAACCCGCTATGAAATTCAGCCGGACATCGGGGTTAAGGTCAGCCGGATCGTCAATCTGACCGATGATATTGCACTCGCGCTTGCGGCCAAGGATATTCGGATGGAAGCGCCGATTCCTGGCAAATCAGCCATCGGGATCGAAGTGCCGAACAACGAAGTATCACTGGTTACGATGAGAGAGGTTATGGAGACGCCGACGTTCCAGGAAGCGGAATCGAAGCTGTCAATTGCATTTGGCCGTGATATTTCAGGTCAGACGATTGTCGGTAATTTGGCACGCATGCCCCATCTCCTTGTTGCAGGTGCAACGGGTTCGGGTAAATCCGTATGTATCAACGGCATCATTACCAGCATTCTGTATAAAGCGAAGCCGGATGAGGTTAAGTTCCTGATGGTCGATCCGAAGATGGTCGAGCTCAATGTCTACAACGGAATTCCGCATTTGATGGCACCGGTGGTAACGGATCCGAAGCGGGCATCCTTGGCACTTAAGAAAATCGTAGTAGAGATGGAGAAACGGTATGAGCTGTTCTCCAAATCCGGGACGCGAAATATTGAAGGTTACAACAATCTGATGAAGGATAATCTGCCGGCAGTATTGCCTTATATCGTCGTGATCGTGGACGAGCTGGCCGATTTGATGATGGTTGCAGCCAACGATGTGGAAGACGCGATCACGCGTCTGGCCCAAATGGCCCGTGCCGCCGGGATTCACTTGATCATCGCGACGCAGCGTCCGTCGGTCGACGTTATTACGGGGGTCATTAAAGCAAACATTCCGTCGCGTATTGCCTTTGGCGTGTCTTCGCAGGTCGATTCCCGAACGATTCTGGATATGGCGGGAGCAGAGAAGCTGCTTGGCCGCGGGGATATGCTGTTTATGCCGATGGGCTCCTCCAAGCCGATCCGGGTGCAGGGAGCCTTCATGAGTGATCATGAGGTCGAGAACATTGTGGATTTTGTCCGGGATCAAGGGCAGGCGGAATATGATGAGTCGTTAGTGCCTGAGATAGAGGAATCGTCGAATTCGGATGAAGAAGAATTGGATGAGCTGTATGAGCAGGCGGTGACCATCGTACTGGAAGCGAAGCAAGCGTCCGTATCGCTGCTTCAGCGGAGAATGCGCGTAGGCTATACCCGTGCAGCGCGTCTTATAGATTCCATGGAGGCACGCGGGATTATCGGACCTTACGAGGGAAGCAAACCGCGGGAAGTGCTGATGTCTATGGAGCAATACCAACAACAGCAGAATCGAATCAGTTAAGGGAGTCAATCCCTAAACTTCAGAAAAAGGAAGCGAACAACCAGAATTTTGGGTTGATCGCTTCCTTTTTTGTTGGTTCACGGAATGCTGTGCCTTTTGCGGTATTTGCTTGCCGTCATTTTCATAAGTTTCTTAAAGGTGCGGTCAAAATGCGTCAGGCTTTCAAAGCCGATCGATTCGGCGATGTCCACGATTTTCAGGTCCGTATCCGTCAGAAGGCGCTGTGCCTCGCGAATGCGGGTGAGGTTCAGATAGTTAATGATCGTAAAGCCCGTAATTTCTTTGAATATCCGGGACAGGTAGAACGGGCTGATGTAGAAGGTTTCAGATAATTGCTGCAGCGTGATTTTGTCTGCGTAATGGGCGTGAATAAACTTAACGACGTCCGTGATTTTCTGATGGAGCGGGTTCATGGAGGTGTGAGCAGGCAGCGAGGCGGAATGGGTTAACCGAGAGGTTTTAATTAATAACTCGGTAAGCAGTACCTGCAGCATGTATTCGTACGAAGCAGAGCCTTCTCTGATCTCATCGGCCATTTTATTCAAAATTTGCATGATGATTGCTTGCTCTGGAACGGTTAAACGCAGCAGCGGCGTATCCTGATTAAACATGCTCAGCAATCCGGATGCCAGCAAGGGGTGGCCTTTCCCCAGAAAAGAATCGCTAAAATTTATGACGATACGTTCATGCTCCGGATCGCCTTGACCCGAGGTTTTATGAACGTCGAATTTATTGATGAGAATGAGGTCTCCCGCCCGAATGGTGTACAATTTTTCTTTGATAAAATAATTGCGCTCGCCTGAAACCAGATAGTAGACTTCATAGGTTCCATGATAATGGTTATTTCGTTCAAAGGGCTTTGTGCGATGAATGCGATGGTAGTAAAATTCCCCTTCTTCTTCTCCGTAGGTTACGGTATGGGTATCGCTGGATATCATAATCGCCCCCGCTTCGTTTCAATTCCTTCATGATCAGGTCTATTCCAGTTCTTCAGTTATATTGTAGCAACTTCTATTGACCAAAACAAAGCAAGATATGTTGAATAATCCTTCAATTTCGCAATAAACGTGAAGAAATCCAACTGATGATGCCGTAACATAGTAGATAATCTACAGAAATGGGCGGTGTTATGATGAGACCTTTTATGGATGAACATTTTTTGCTCAACAACGAGACTGCGCGTACCTTATACCACGATTATGCAAAAGACATGCCAATCATCGACTACCACTGTCATCTGAGTCCGAAAATGATCTATGACAATCACCGGTTTGAGAACTTGACCGAAGCGTGGATTAACGGCGATCACTATAAATGGCGGGCAATGCGAGCCGCTGGAGTGGAAGAGGCATACATCACGGGCGGCCCGGGAGTGAGCGATTATGACCGCTTCTTGGCTTGGACGCGCACCGTTCCGATGACGATCGGCAATCCGTTATTCCATTGGTCTCATCTGGAGCTGCAAAGACTGTTTGGCATTAAGGATATCATTCATGAACAGAATGCTCCGCAGATATGGGAAGCGGCGAACAAGCGACTGCAGGAACATGATTTGACAACCCGGGGATTGATCGTTTCAAGCCGTGTGAAAGTCGTCTGTACGACAGATGATCCGACGGATAACCTGGATTATCATATCAAGTTGGCGGAGGAAGGCGATACCGGATTTCAGATGCTCCCCTCATTCCGTCCGGATAAGGGACTGGAGATTAACCGGGAGACGTTCCTGCCCTGGGTGAAATTGTTGGCGGACCGAAGCCGGATGGAGATTACGGATTATTCGG
This sequence comes from Paenibacillus sp. 2KB_20, assembly GCF_052115765.1. Classification (NCBI taxonomy): domain Bacteria; kingdom Bacillati; phylum Bacillota; class Bacilli; order Caryophanales; family Paenibacillaceae; genus Paenibacillus; species Paenibacillus sp. 2KB_20. The sequence goes on from NZ_JBFRHH010000007.1 coordinate 367,680, forward strand.
TATTTCTGAAGGCACTTGAGCAGCGGGCTAAGTTTTTCCATTCGGTTGGCGGCCGGGTATCCGATCATGCGCTGGATTATGTGCCCTATCAAGAGGTTACGGAGAAGCAAGCGGCTGACATATTCCTGAAAGCGCTTAAAGGGGAACGGGTTTCCCGTCAGGAGGAGGATCAATTCAAAACGTATACGCTGCTTTATCTCGGCCAAATCTACGCAAAACTCGGCTGGGTCATGCAATTTCATATGAATGCCCAGCGCAACAATAACACCCGGATGTTCCGAGAATTGGGCCCGGATACCGGTTATGATTCGATTCACGATAGTCCAATCGCGGTACCGCTCGTGAAGTTGATGGATCGGCTTGATCAAGAGCGGGCACTTCCGAGAACGATTCTCTATTCACTTAACCCAAGCGATAACGATATTCTCTCAGCACTGATCGGCAGTTTTCAAGGCGACGGCATTCCGGGTAAAATTCAGTTCGGATCCGCATGGTGGTTCAACGATACCAAGGACGGTATGGTCGACCAGATGAGCAAACTAGGCAATATGGGGCTGTTAAGCCGATTTGTCGGCATGCTGACCGACTCCAGAAGTTTCTTATCCTATACCCGTCATGAGTATTTCCGGCGGATTCTGTGCAATCTCTTCGGAGATTGGGTTACACGGGGAGAAGCGCCGGAAGATCTTCCATGGCTCGGGGGAATTGTACAGGATATTTGTTACAACAACGCAGAGAGTTATTTCCGATTTGGCGGGATGGAAGGGAGATAGATCAGATCATGGATGCAAAGACAGACCGTGGCCGAGCGCTGAAGTTGATAGGACGGGATTTTTTACAATTACAACAGCAGAACCACTTGGAAATGTTGAATTACCCTGTTAAGGTGCTTCAAATCGGCGAGGGCAACTTTCTTAGAGGGTTCTTCGATTGGATGATCTATGAATGCAACCGGCAGGGGTTATTTCAAGGGAGCGTTGCCGTCAGTCAGCCAAGACCTGGGGGACGACGCAAGCTGGAGCAGCTTCGAGAGCAGGAAGGGATTTACGGTTTGCTGACCCGAGGTATCCAGGATGGACGGAAGATAGAAGAAGAACGGTGGATCCCGGTGTTCTCAAAGATCATAGATCCTTATGCGGAATGGGAGAATTTCTTAAGGATCGCCGAGCTGGATTCCCTGGAGATCGTAGTCTCCAATACAACGGAAGCTGGTCTCGATTATCAGCTCAGTGACTGGAATCCGTCGGAACCACCGATGTCATTCCCCGCAAAGCTGACTATGCTTTTATATCGGCGTTATGAGTGTTATGAAGGCTCGCCGGACAAGGGCCTGTTGATCCTCCCATGCGAGCTGCTGGAACGAAACGGGGACATCTTGCGCTCGGTTGTGCTGCGGCATGCAGAGGATTGGGGCCTTTCGCCGGCTTTTCAGAGCTGGGTCGAGGAGTGCAACCTGTTTCTGAACTCACTTGTGGACCGGATCGTAACCGGTTATCCGGAAGAGGCTGAGCGCTATTTTGACCAATGGGGTTATGAAGACCGATTGTTGAACACGGCGGAGCCCTATTATTTCTGGGCTATTGAGGGTGATCCGTCATTGGAGTCCAGGCTGCCCCTGCAGTCAGCGGGTCTCCAGGCAAGGTGGGTACCCGATCTGACCCCGTATCAAGTGAGAAAGGTAAGAATATTGAATGGAACGCATACGCTGATGGCTTCCATCGGTTTGCTTCATGGTTTCACTGAAGTGAGAGAGATCGCAGAAAGCACGGAATGGGGAAAAGACATTCGCGACGCAATGCTGCAAGAGATCGTCCCCTTGGTGCCTCTCCCGTTGGAAGAGGTTACGGCATATGCCATATCTGTATGGGAGCGATTCCGCAATCCCTTTCTTCGGCACAAGCTCCAGGATATTGCCATGAACAGCATCTCCAAGTTCAAGGTGAGGCTTTTGCCAAGCTTAAAGGAATATGTCAGTTCGCACAACACGCTCCCAAGCCTCATCACTCGGGGATTGGCCTCCTTGATCCGTCTGTATCATGCCCAATCGGTCGAGGGGCAGTGGTACGGAACGTGTCTTGACGGTAAACAGATGCTGTTAAGAGATGATCCGGACAGCCTGATGACATTTTATCAAGCGTGGCAAAAGGTAGAAGAGGGGGAATGGAGTATACGTCAGCTTGTGGCATCCATTCTTGGCAATCAGGCTTTATGGGGCGAGGATTTGAACCGGATATCCCATCTTCATGAAGTTGTAAGCGGCTATATCGAAGAAATGGAGCTGATCGAGACATGAGCGACATCGTCATACTTCACAACAAGGATGATGTAGGCATCGCGCTTCGTCCTTTGTCAGCAGGAGAACATGCCATCGGGCTTCTGAACGGGAAGGAGCATGCGATCGAGGTAACCGAGAACGTGCCCAAAGGTCACAAGGTGGCTCTTCGATTGATAGAGCCGGGCAGCCATGTTTTAAAATTCGGTTATTCGATCGGACTGGCGAAGGAAGTCATTTTGCCGGGACGATGGATCCATACTCACAATTTGAAAACCGGACTATCCGGTGAAGTGGAGTACCAGTATAATCCTGGTGCAAAAGCAGTGCCTCAAGATTCACCAACTGTTATGGAATCCTCGATGTTCCAAGGGTATATCAGATCAAGCGGTGAGGTTGGGATCCGCAACGAAATTTGGATCATCAACACCGTCGGCTGCATTAACAAAACCTGCGAGCTGTTAGCGCGAATGGCTGGCCAGCAGTTTCAAGGGAGAGGCATTGATGGAGTTTATCACTTCCCGCATCCCTACGGCTGCTCGCAGCTTGGAGATGATCTAAGCCATACCCAGCGTCTGCTCTCGTCCCTGGCCCAGCATGGCAATGCGGCAGGCGTGCTTATTATCGGGCTCGGCTGCGAGAATAATCAGATCGATCAAATGCAGGCCATGATTGGCGAGGAGGACGGAAAACGGATCAAGTATATGCGTGCTCAGGACATGGAGGATGAATTGGAGGAGGGCATGTCCCTCATATCCCAGCTTGTGGAATATGCCGAAACTTTCAAACGAACGGAAGTTCCTCTCTCCAAACTGAAGGTCGGACTGAAATGCGGGGGTTCGGACGGTCTGTCGGGCATTACAGCCAACCCGCTGGCGGGCCGCATTGCAGATACCATCACCGCTCACGGTGGCACAGCTCTGCTGACGGAGGTGCCGGAGATGTTCGGAGCCGAAACGATCCTGATGGATCGGGCAGCCGACGAACAGGTGTTTAAGGATATTACGGTGCTGATTAACAATTTTAAGCAATATTTCGTATCGCACGGACAGGAAATCTATGAAAATCCTTCTCCAGGGAATAAAGACGGTGGCATCACAACCCTGGAGGAGAAGTCACTGGGGTGCACTCAAAAAGGAGGAAATGCCACGGTGACCGATGTACTCCGTTACGGCGTGAGATCAACGAAGCCGGGGTTAAACCTGATCGAAGCGCCAGGCAATGATCTCGTATCGGTTACGGCCTTGGCTGCAGCGGGCGCCCATCTCGTCCTGTTCACAACGGGCAGGGGGACGCCGTTTGGCGGCCCGGTCCCCACCGTCAAAATCGCGACCAATTCCGAACTGGCCGCTCGCAAAAAGCATTGGATTGATTTTAATGCAGGTGCTTTGCTGGAAGGCAAAAGCATGGAGGATCTCCATGAGGAACTCATGAATCGTATGGTCCAATTAGCCTCGGGTGTTGAACAGACGAGAAATGAACGTAATGGCTTCCGGGAAATATCCATTTTTAAGGATGGCGTCATTTTATAGCGTGAGTTGTTGGAACGATGGTTAGAAAAAAGAGGAGGAGCACATATGTCCAATCCTATTCAGCAGCAAGGACCGTTAACCTTATCACCCCTACAACTTGGCACCAAGGCTTGTCAATCGATCATGGGAACGTATTCGCCGGAGCAGCTGCCGCCTGCAGGGCGGTGGCATTACCACCAGGGCGTATTTCTGGTTGGCATGTCTCAATTGTGGAAATTTAGCGGTGAGTCAAAGTTTTTGGATTACGTAAAGGGTTATGTCGATCATCTGGTGGACTCCAACGGGAATCTGCTGCTGGAGCGGGGGGAACTGGATTCCGTTCAAGCGGGCCAACTCCTGATGGAGCTGGATGCTGTATGTCCCGAACATCGGTACAGGGCTGCCGCTGATAAACTGCTCCGTCTGTTATCTACGCTGAATCGGACCACGGATGGAGGATACTGGCATAAGGATCGCTATCCTTACCAGATGTGGCTGGACGGCTTGTATATGGGTGGCGTGTTCACGATGAAATATGCGCAGCAGTATAACGAGCCGCATTTATTTGACGAGGTGCTGTTCCAGGAGAGGCTGATGCGTTCCCATACCAAGGATCAGGCAACCGGGTTATTTTATCATGCTTGGGACGAGAGCAGAACGATGCCTTGGGCAGATCCGGTTAGCGGACAATCCCCGGAATTTTGGGGACGCGCGTTAGGCTGGTATGCGCTGTCGATCGTGGAATTCCTTGAGTTACTGCCTGAGGATCATCCGGCGAGGGAAGAACTGGCTGTCGTGCTCCGCGAATTAAGTGAGGCGCTGGTGCGTTATCAGGATCCACTGACCGGGCTGTGGTATCAGGTTATAGATAAAGGGGGCCGGGAGGACAATTGGCTGGAAACCTCATGCTCCAGTCTCTTCATATATACCTTAGCCAAAGGAATCCGTCTCGGTTACCTGGATTCTTCCCTGATATCGCACGCAAGACACGGATATACTGGCCTGGCCCAATCCGTATATATGAATGATCAGGGGCATCTGGTTATGCCTAAAATCTGCATCGGCACAGGTGTCGGCGATTATAAGCACTATGTGGAAAGGCAGCAATGCGAGAATGATCTTCATGGGGTCGGAGCGTTGGTCATGGCGTGTGTAGAACTTGGCAGAACATCTGAATAAATCGGTGCAGGATCGTTAACTCTACTCCGAACGACAAGGAGCTGTTCCTTAGAGGACAGCTCTCTTTGTGTTTCAATGATGTACCGTCTTCGTTCGTTCCTCTCGCCGAACAGGTGCATAGGAAACTGGCAGGCTTGTCATAATAACGGTAGCGAGGCTTGTTAAACCACAAGAGAAAGGTAGAGCGCAGCATGAAAAACTCAAGAATCTGGATTCTGATCAGCATTGCGATCCTGTTATCTGCCGTTGTCTTCGCTCAGGGAGGCCTTAAAGCAGATCATTCAAATCTTCAGGAAGCTTTGCCAACCTTTAGCCAGCAGACCATCAAATTTGGTTCTACCGGCGAAGATGTGTATGAGCTGCAAGGCCGTCTGAAATACCTGGGCTTTTATCATGGCAAAATCGATAGCGTATTCGGTTCCAAAACCCAAGGATCCGTTAAATGGTTCCAATCGGAGTTTGGCATGAAGGTTGACGGTATCGTAGGTCCGAAGGTCAAGCTTAAACTGTATAATGCAACCAAGGATTTCCGTCCGACCGCTCCGAAGCTTCATGAAGGTGGGGGCGGAGCAGCGGCCGGTGCGGGCGGCGGTACATCCAACAAGGAAGGCGGCAATAACAACTTAGCCTCTTCGAATACCATGGGACTTTCAGACAACGATTTAAGGATCATGGCGAATGCCGTTTATGGTGAAGCGCGCGGAGAACCGTTCGAAGGCCAGGTTGCCGTAGCGGCGGTTATTCTCAATCGAGTGAAATCTCCAAGCTTCCCTAACTCGCCGCATGGGGTTATATTTGAGCCGAGAGCCTTTACCGCTGTAGCTGACGGTCAAATATGGCTTGAGCCGAACGAGCAGGCGCGGAAAGCCGTAGAGCAGGCGCTAAATGGCTGGGATCCGACAGGGGGCTGTCTGTATTACTTTAATCCGAAAACAGCGACCTCGCCATGGATATGGACCCGCCCTCAAGTCAAAACCATCGGTCAACATATCTTCTGTATGTAAGCCGCAAACAACAGCAACCGGGGCCTGTCTTCGGTTGCTTCTTCACTTTGCAATGGGTTAGAATGAAAGTTATCTATGAAGTAAATTATGGCAACGACAATCCATGATGTAAGGGGATATGGACCTTGACGAAAACGGAATTTGAACACGGTATGGCCGGAGGAATACGAATTCACGTGTTGCCGACCAACCGATTCAAGACATTTGCGATATCGCTTTACGCCGGAAGTCCGTTAGCAGAAGAAACCGTGACCTCGACCGCGCTTACACCTTTTGTGCTGCGCAGAGGAACCGTTTCATACCCGGAAACAAGAGCATTCCGAGAGCAGCTCGAGCAGTTATATGGCGCCGGATTTGGATTTGACGTGTATAAGCGTGGCGATTATCAGATCGTGCACTTTCGCATGGATACGATCAATGACTCTTTTGTTAAGAGTCCGGAGAGCCTGCTGCGCTCTTCATTTGCTTTTTTGGGTGAAGCTTTCACCCAGCCTGTGCTAGAGAATGGCGCATTCCGCAAATCTTATGTACAGACCGAGCGTGACACGGTCCGCAAGAAGCTGGAGTCCATCGTCAATGATAAGATTCGTTACGCCGCGGAACGCTGCAATGAGGTCATGTGCAAGAACGAACCGTATCGATTGCATCCGTTAGGAGAACGGAAGGATCTTGACGGTATCACGCCGGAAGGCTTGTATGAGTCCTATCAGAATTGGCTTAATGAATCTGTTCTTGATCTGTATGTAGTTGGCGATACGAGTTTGGATGAGGTGAAGAAGCTCGTAGAGGAGCATTTTAAACTGAACCGAACCGGAAGTAAGGATTATGTCCCTTCCACCACACGAACGGTCGCGAGCGAGACGCAGACGGTTGTGGAGAAGCTGGACATTAATCAAGGCAAGCTCAACATGGGCCTGAGAAGCACGATTACTTACGGCGATGATGAGTATGCCGCTGCGCTCATGTATAACGGGATTTTGGGAAGTTACCCGCATTCAAAGCTATTCGTTAACGTGAGGGAGAAGGAAAGTCTGGCGTATTACGCGTCGTCCCGATATGACGGTCATAAAGGGATTGCTACCATTCAGTCCGGTATCGAAGTTCAAAATTTCGAGAAGGCCGTCCAAATTATTCGCCAGCAGCTTGATGACATGGCTAAGGGTGCCATTACGGATATCGAAATGACCCAAACGAAAGCGATGATTCGCAACGTAATTAAGGAAATGCAGGATTCGGCCTTTGAGATGATTGCCTATGACTTCAATCGAACGCTGTCAGGCCGGGAACGTACGCCGGATGAGCTGCTGCAGCAGGTGGAAGGCATTACAGTGGATGATGTGAAGCAGGCGGCTGCGGCATTTTCGCTGGATACGATCTATTTCCTGAAAGGTCAAAAGGAGGAATAGCCGGTGGAGAGCATTCATTATGACAACCTGCAGGAGACGCTGTACTACGAAGTGATGGATAACGGGCTGCACGTGTACGTGCTGCCTAAACCCGGCTTCCAGAAAACTTATGCGACCTTCGCAACCAAATACGGTTCGGTGGATAACCATTTCAAGGTCGAAGGCGAGTCCGAAACTCGCGTACCTGATGGCATTGCGCATTTTCTCGAGCACAAAATGTTTGAGGAGCCGGAAGGCGACATTTTTGCCAAGTTTGCCTCGAACGGTGCCTCGGCGAATGCCTTTACAAGCTTTGACCAGACCGTATATCTCTTCTCTGCCACGGAGAACATCCATGAAAATTTGGAGACACTGATCAATTTCGTGCAGAACCCTTATTTTACCGATCAGAACGTGGAGAAGGAAAAAGGGATTATCGGCCAGGAAATCAACATGTACCAGGACAATCCGGATTGGCGCGTATACTTCGGTCTGATCGTAGCGATGTATAAGGTGCATCCGGTGCATATTGATATTGCCGGTACGGTTGAATCCATCGGGACGATTACGAAGGAAGATCTGTATACGTGCTACAATGCGTTTTATCACCCGAGCAACATGCTGCTGTTCGTGGTGGGTGGCGTAGATCCTGTAGAAACGATGAACCTGATCCGTTCGAATCAAGCCGCGAAATCGTATGAGAAGCAAGGCTCCATTGAGCGTTTATTCGATCCGGAGCCGCAGGGAGTTGAAGAGAAGCGGAGAGAGAGCCGCCTGGCTGTATCACTTCCGAAATGCCTGTTCGGCTTCAAGGAGAAGCAGATCGGTTTAACGGCCGAGGAGCAGCTGCGACGCGATTTGACAACGAAGCTGATGATGGATCTCCTGTTCGGATCCAGTACGGAATTGTATCAGCAGCTATATGACGAAGATTTGATTTCCGACAGCTTCGGCCATGAGTATAACAGTTCACCCCAGTATGCGTTCTCTGCGGTTGGCGGAGATACGAAGGATCCGGATCAACTGCTGGAGCGCATCCGCACAGAGGTGGATAAGCTAAAGGCAACCGGATTTCAGGTCTCCGACTTTGAACGTGCCCGCAAAAAGAAAATGGGCGGATACTTGCGTATGCTCAATTCCCCGGAAAACATTGCTCATGAATTCACTCGCTATCAATTCCGCGGGGTGGATTTCTTCAAAGTTCTTTCGGTTTATGAATCCATTACCATTGATGATGTAAACCGCCGCCTGCAGGAGCATGTCGATTGGGATCAATTGGCCGTATCGATCGTTGTGAGTCCGTAATGAAGCAAGACATGGGAAGAGAACTGAAACCGATCGGGGAAATGACGGTGCTGATCACCGGTGCGAGCAGAGGCATTGGTGCGGCTGTTGCCGAGCGCTTTGCCTCGGTACGCATGAATGTGGTTATTCACTATATGAATTCGCATGAAGCGGCCAATGAAGTTGCCCGTCGCTGTATGGGCTATGGAGCTAAGGTATTAACCGTATCTGCGGACCTTCGCGACAAAGAGCAGATATTGCGCATGAAAGAGAAGCTGCAGAGTCATGATATGGAGCCCGATATCCTGGTAAACAACGCCGGGGTATCCCATTATGGGCTTCTCTCTGACGTGACGGAAGAGGAGTGGGACACTTTGATGTCCATTAACCTGAGAGGGATGTTTCTGTGTTCCCAGGCGTTTATGGGGCGTATGATCTCCCAGCGGTTTGGCAGGATTATCAATGTGTCCTCGATCTGGGGGTTATCGGGTGCCTCCTGCGAGGTATTGTATTCAACAAGCAAGGGCGGCGTCAACGCCTTTACGAAGGCCCTTGCGAAGGAGCTTGCCCCATCAGGCGTGACGGTGAACGCCGTTGCACCCGGCGTGGTGGATACGTCCATGCTGGGGCATCTGGAATCAGATGAAATCCGCATGCTGGAGGATGAAATTCCGGTCGGCAGATTGGCACAGCCGGATGAGATTTCATCACTGGTGTATTTTCTGGCGCTGCCCGAGTCGGGATACATTACCGGGCAAGTGATCAGCCCAAATGGCGGCTGGGTGACCTGATCGTAAGTTCGTGGTGCAATTCACCACTCATAAGGTATTGGTTACGGGGACATATTACTATTGTTACTTTAAATCTGAATTGCCACCACGCAAAAGGAGGATTTAACTCATGTCATCCGTAATCAAAAACTTTGATTCTTGGAAGAAATTCCTGGGCGATCGTGTCGTTCAAGCCGAGAAAGCGGGTATGAGTGAAGACACCATTTCTCAGCTGGCTTATGAGATTGGTGATTTCCTTGATGAGAAGGTTGATCCGCAAAACTCATCCAACCGGGCACTGAAAGAATTGTGGGATGTAGGTAACGAGGAAGAACGCCACGTTATCGCGCGTCTGATGGTGAAACTGGCCAAGAACAACGCATAACCCTCTTGCAAAGAGCCCCCCGCCAACGGGGGCTTTTTGTCAAGAAAAAAGAATGTAATTTTCATGTCATCGTTAATACTTGCCTTTCATTTTTATTTTATATATCATTAACGTGACCCATTTTTCATTTGACCTGTTTTTGCGTGCGATTTTCGCTGAAATTTGTCGAATATTGATGGAAAAGAAGTGCAAAGAGGTGTCTTTGTGGAATCGAATCAATGGTACATGGAATACAAGATACATAAGAACCGACCTGGTTTGCTCGGTGACATTGCATCCGTGTTAGGTATGCTCGAAGTCAACATCCTGACAATTAACGGCGTTGAAGGCCAAACTCGCGGAATGCTGCTGGAAACGGATGATGAAGAAAAAATTATCCTGATGGGCAAAATGTTAAACAAAATGAAAAATATTACGGTAACAGCCTTGAGACCCCCAAAACTGGTGGATATTTTGGCTGTCCGACATGGACGATATATTGACCGGGACTCGGATGATCGTAAAACGTTTCGTTTTACGCGTGATGAGCTCGGTTTACTTGTTGATTTTTTGGGTGAATTGTTCAAAAGGGAAGGTAATCAGGTCATCGGTCTTCGCGGAATGCCTCGCGTCGGCAAAACCGAGTCCATTATCGCTGGCAGTGTCTGCGCGATGAAGCGCTGGACGTTTGTCTCCTCTACGCTGCTCCGCCAAACCATTCGCAGTCAACTCTCTGAGGACGAGATGAACTCGAACAACGTATTCATCATTGACGGGATTGTCAGCACGATCCGATCGAATGAGCGCCACTATCAGCTCCTGCAGGATATTATGGGGATGGGGAGCACGAAGGTGATCGAGCATCCGGATATTTTTGTTCGCGAATCCGAATATTCCTATGATGATTTCGACATTATAATCGAATTGCGAAACAATCCGGAAGAGGAAATCGTTTATGATACGTTCACGGGCTCTTATAGTGACGATTTATAATATTTTTTTGACTTTGACCACGAAATTCTAAAGTAGGAGGTGATGGCATGTCCGAACTGGGACAGCAATTGAGGGAGGCGCGTCTACAAAAAGGGATGAGCCTTGATGATGTGCAGGAAATGACAAAAATACGCAAGCGATACTTGGAAGCCATCGAGGCAGGGGATTACAAAGTACTTCCCGGCAGTTTTTACGTGCGGGCATTCATCAAAACCTATGCGGAAGCGGTGGGAATTGACCCAGACGAACTGCTTGAAGGCCATAAACAGGATGTGCCTAAATCCGAACCGGAAGCGACCATGGAGCCGGTTATTCAAAAGCGTGCCACCAGACCTTCAGCCGAACGGAACATGAAATGGCTGCCTACTCTGCTGATGTGGACATTCCCGATTCTGATCGTTGTCGTCATATATTTGGTGGCAATCAATTCGAATGAGCCTAAGGATGAACCTCAGGTAAGCAATAATGACCAGACGCAGACGGATCAAGCGCAAAAGCCGGAAGATTCTGGCAATACGGATCCCGCCACGCCAGGTGACGGCGCGCAGGGCGGCGATAACGCCACGGACGGTACAGGTAACGAAGGCACAGACGGTGAAGGAAAAGACGCAACGGATGGAACAGATGGCACGGACATCGATGAACCAGGGAATACAACGCCTGGAGCAACTACGGTGACGCAGGACCGGACGGAAGGCAAGAACACCGTATTTAAGGTATCAGGCTCGTCTGTGAAGGTTGAAATTGTGGCAACAAGTGAAGGAAAGAGCTGGGTAGAAGTGTATCGTGGTTACAATACCTCCGGGGAGAAGCTGGCTTTCCAAATGCTTGAGAATGGTGCTGCGCTCAGCTTTGACCTGGATAGCCAGGGACTCTACGTGAAATCGGGGAATTCCGCTGCAACCACCATTACGGTTGGCGGCCAGCCCGTAACAGATGGGAAATCAACGTCGCGTATCTTGCTGGAGCCGGCAGATGGTTCCACAGGGAATACGGATACCAGTACTACTGACTCTACAGGCACTACGGATGTAGAATAATTGTCTCACCTCCAGGCCATCATAACAGCATGCAGCTGCATGCTGTTATTTCGCTTCATGGAAGAGGTGTTGCTCTGTGACGGTCAACTGGATTATATTCGGATTAGGCGTCATCGTCAGCCTCTTGGGCTATTATTTGATTCCAAGCGACTGGGGATATGGCATATTAGGCTTTGGACTGGCACATATTTTGCTTGGTATATTGAGCATGTTCCGCCGTCCGGTGCAGGATGAGAAAGCTAGCAGTTGAAGGAGCAGACTTCGTTTTCGCCGGGTGTTGGCGATAAGCGGAGTCTTTTTCGTTCCAGATCAACCCGCCGATCCTTAATGGGATTAGACTTGTCTCTATGTTTTACCTATAATAGAAGCATTATCGTTAATGAAAGGAAGGATTCACCATGGCTTCAGAAAATTCATTTGATATCGTATCCAAAATGGATATGCAGGAACTTAGTAATGCGGTTAATCAGGCGGAGCGGGAGATTGAGAACCGTTTTGACTTCAAGGGCAGCAAGAGCAGCTTGAAGCTGGACAAGGACGCACTGGTCATTGCATCCGATGATGAGTATAAACTCAACGCCGTTATTGATATTTTGCAAACCAAGATGGTGAAACGGGGCTTGTCGCTGAAAAATGTGGAGTACAGCAAGATCGAGCCGGCTTCCATGGGTACGGTTCGCCAGCGTTTGACCTTAAAGCAAGGAATCGATCAAGAAAATTCGAAAAAGATCAATATATTGATCCGTGATTCCAAGCTGAAGGTCAAGAGTCAGATTCAAGGTGACCAAATTCGGGTAACCGGAAAAAACAAGGACGATCTTCAACAGATCATGCAGCTGCTTCGCAAAGCGGATCTTTCTCTGGACCTGCAGTTCACCAATTTCAAATAAACGCCGTCACAGGCTCACGTAGGATTGGATGGACAGGTTGTTTCTTTTGACAGGGCGTGAGCGGAAATATTATACTAAAAAACGATATATAAGGATTAACGTATACATAGATCACTGGGGGATGAATATGACAGACAGCGCTTCACGCTTCAAACCCTTTAGGCTCTTGGGAAGAGCGACCCTATTGAAGTACAGATGGATAACAGTCGCGGGGTCTGCGAAAATTTCAAGACAACCCGTTGCAAGGGAGGTTGCCCCATGAATTTACCCAATCGTATCACGTTGGCCCGCATTTGCTTGATCCCTGTCATGATGATTTTTCTGCTGGTGGATTTTGATTTTTATCCGGCTCCTATTGTATGGAATGATTTTGTCCTGCCCTATAACCAATTGATTGCGGCTTTGATATTCATACTTGCTGCAAGCACGGATGGGATTGACGGGTATTTGGCCCGGAAAAACAATATGGTGACAAACCTGGGTAAACTTATGGATCCGCTCGCGGACAAACTGCTGGTGGCAGCTATCCTCATATCGCTTGTGGAGATGGGGAAATGTGAATCATGGATTGCTGTTGTCATTATCAGCAGAGAATTCGCGGTTACTGGCTTGAGACAAATTGCGCTCCTGGAAGGTTCCGTCGTTGCAGCAGGTCAATCAGGAAAAATCAAGACGGTGATTCAGATTGTGGCAATTGTCGCGCTTCTGATCAATAATTTCCCGTTTGTATTCTTGGGAATTCCGTTTGATGTCATTGCAATCTGGGCTGCCGCGATAATTACGATCTATTCGGGAATCGAATATTTTGTCCAGAACAGGCATCTTCTTAAAGGTACCGGGGCATAACGGCAATAGGAGCTATCCTATTGCTTTTTTCTTCCGCAGGGTAATAAATTTGTGACGGCGAGTGGCGAGTATTGTGAAGAGATAGAAGATACAGGAGGATCGACGAATCATGAAAGCAGAAATCATTGCAGTTGGAACCGAACTTCTCCTTGGACAGATTGTGAATACCAATGCACAGTATTTGTCCAGACAGCTTGCCTCAATGGGAATCGATGTGTACTATCAAACCGTTGTCGGGGATAACATGGAGAGGCTCAAGGAGACCTTGCGGCTGTCCAGCAGCAGAGCCGATATCGTGCTTCTGTCCGGCGGCCTGGGCCCCACACAGGATGACCTGACGAAGGATGCGCTCGCATCCTTTCTGGATCGTTCATTGCATATTGATCGGATGGCTATGGACCGGATCGAACGTTTCTTCCAAGAACGGGGATCCGTAATGACCGAGAACAATCGGCGCCAGGCCCTGGCTATCGAGGGAGGGACTCCGCTTCCGAACGAAACAGGCCTCGCCGTCGGGAACGCGGTATCGTATGAAGGCACTCATTATATTGTGTTGCCGGGACCGCCGAAAGAACTGATGCCGATGTTTGAACAGGAGGCCAAGCCTTGGCTTCTGCAGCATGTGCTTACGGGAGAGCTTCCCATCTATTCGAAGATGCTCAAATTCGCAGGCATCGGGGAGTCCGCGCTTGATAAGCGCCTGGAAGACCTGATTACGGCCCAGACCGATCCGACGATTGCATTGTATGCCAAGGAAGGGGAGGTCACCGTCCGAATCTCCACGAAGGCCTCCAGCGAGGCTGAGGCGATGGTCCGGCTGAATGAACTGGAAGCCCGGATCCAGGAGAGAGGCCCTGAGTTTATGTATGCTAACGAGGATGTGCCCATTGAGAAGGTTATCGTGGATATGATGGCAGATCATAGCTGGACGCTGAGCGCCGCGGAGAGCTGCACGGGAGGCCTTGTAGCGGAGACGCTGACCTCCATCCCCGGCAGCGCATCGATGTTCCTTGGCGGGATCGTCTGTTACACTAACCAGATTAAGGAGAAGCTTGTGCATATCCCGCATGCGCTGCTCGAGGGGGATGATGCGCCGGGAGCCGTCAGTGCGGAGGTTGCCGAAGCGCTTGCAGATCATGTTCGGATGGTAACCGACAGCGACTTTGGTTTATCGGTAACGGGCGTAGCAGGTCCAGGGTACGCTGAACGCAAGCCTATAGGTCTTGTTTACATCGGATTGTCTCAACGGGGAAAAGAAACAGAAGTGCATGAGCTGCACCTCCAGGGTAACCGTGAGACGATCCGGCTCCGTGCGACGAAGGCGCTGCTCTACCGGCTTTGGCAGCGTCTTGTTGCCTCCAAACAAGATTAATTTTGCAAAAATAGAGATATCCGCTTTTCAAAAAAAGTAAATAATTTACACCTTGCTTGGTACCTCTTCTTGAATTAACGAACAGTTCCAAGTATAATGGGAAATACGGAAGAACCGTGGCATATCGAATGATGTTGCCACGGTTCTTGTTCTTTATACATAGGGGATGGAGCATATACCGGAAGGGGCGTTGAATAAAAAAAAACGAATGTATGTTCGAAAAAAAGCTTGGCAAACGTGTCAAAACAAGGTATGATATGACTATCAACAGTGAAGGGTTGTGGAACAATTGTCAGATCGTCGTGCTGCGCTGGAAATGGCGCTTCGTCAGATAGAGAAACAGTTCGGAAAAGGTTCCATCATGAAACTGGGTGAATCCACCCACATGCAAGTTGAGATTGTGCCGAGCGGATCGTTGGCATTGGATATAGCTTTAGGAACCGGCGGCTTGCCTAGAGGCCGGATTATTGAAGTGTACGGACCGGAATCCTCCGGTAAAACAACAGTAGCCCTCCATGCTATTGCGGAAGTTCAGAGGGCTGGTGGACAGGCTGCATTTATCGATGCCGAGCATGCTCTGGATCCATCGTATGCAAGTAAACTGGGCGTTAATATTGATGAATTGCTGCTCTCCCAACCGGACACGGGTGAGCAGGCGTTGGAAATTGCGGAAGCTCTGGTACGCAGTGGTGCAGTGGATGTCATCGTTATTGACTCGGTTGCTGCGCTTGTTCCAAAAGCTGAAATTGAAGGCGACATGGGGGACTCCCACGTGGGTCTGCAAGCTCGTCTGATGTCCCAGGCTCTTCGTAAATTGTCGGGTGCTATTAATAAATCGAAAACGATTGCCATCTTTATCAACCAGCTTCGTGAGAAGGTTGGTGTTATGTTTGGTAACCCTGAGACGACTCCAGGCGGACGTGCTCTGAAGTTCTACTCGACGGTTCGTTTGGATGTGCGTCGAATTGAGAGCATCAAGATGGGGAACGATGTGGTGGGTAACCGCACACGGATTAAGGTTGTTAAGAACAAGGTAGCGCCACCTTTCAAACAGGCTGAGCTTGATATTATGTACGGTGAAGGCATCTCTAGAGAGGGAAGCCTAATCGATATCGGAACGGACCTCGATATCGTGGATAAGAGTGGTGCATGGTATTCTTATGCAGGTGACCGTCTTGGCCAAGGACGTGAGAATGCGAAGCAATTCTTGAAGGAGAATCCGGAGATTGCTAGTGTTATCGAGAACAAAATCCGTGAAGCGAGCAATCTGACTACGGCTGTTCCTGAGCCTTCCGAGAAGGATAAGGAACAAGAGGAAATAGAAGAGCAAGAGTTGTTTAAAGTAGAATAGTAAATTGCTGGTTAACGATTAAGTGTTGAGGACTGTCCGGTGTTTGTAACACCAGACGGTCTTCTTTGCATTTATCCAGAATTGAGAGTCAGTCTTGGTTATTTTACTCAGGATGGCGCGGTAGTGAGAGGAGCGACATATGGAAGAAGAGAATAAAGAAATGTCGGAGCAGGCAGAATCATCAGGTATTGAGCATTTTCCGGCTCACGAGGATTTGGTTGTAACTTCAGTCGAAATGCTGAAAAAGCCCAAACATCGATACCGAATCGCGTTTGGTCCGTACCTCATGACCGTTCATGAAGATGTAATGCTGAAATACCGGATGTTCAAGGGAAATGTTTTTCGTAAGGAAGAGTTGGAAGAAATTATCGTGGCCGACGAGCGACAGCGGGCTTACGTAGAGGCGTTGAATCATCTGGCTAGGAAGCCAAGAACAGCCAAGGAGATCACCCAGCGACTGCAGCAAAAAGGTTTCGAGCCGAGCAGCGTGGAGACGACGCTGGAGCGCCTGGAGAAGGACAAGCTGATTGATGACGCGTTATACGCCAAGATGTGGACAGAGCAGCGAATGACCAGCCATAAGAAGGGACGGCTGTGGGTCAAGCAGGAACTGAGACAGAAGGGAATCGGCACGGAGCTGATCTCCGAGGCATTGGGCGAGATCAGTGCAGATGCCGAATTGGAGAGCGCGCTCGCCGTGGGACGGAAAAAATGGAAGCAAACCCATGGGGAGATGCTGGATCGCAAACGTAAAACGGGAGCATATTTAATGCGTAGGGGCTTCGGCGGGGACCAGGTGCGTCAGGTACTCAAACGTCTGGTCGATGAGGATCAGCAACAGGGTGAGTGGGACGATGGACTGGAAGATTTCGAATAAAGGGCAAATTGGGCACTTTTTCGTGAAAGAAATGGTTTCGTTGGATGAAACTGACGTTTACCCATTGCTTTCCCTTGACAATATCTTTTTATAAATACTAAAATAAATATGAATCTTTTTATCATAAATTAGAATCCTTTTTCCTTCCAAAAAAGTGACTACTTTGTGAAAGATTCTTAAATCGCCAATTCATAGTGAAATGTATTCCGCTGGGTAAGGCGGAATTTGCGTACGTGATACGGCGTTCGCAGTATGGACGGCAGCTTCCACTGCCGGAAAATTTTATGTATGAATGAGTAACCTGACAATTGCACATTTCCCAAGGAATGCCTTGGAGGAACCAACGAGGAGGTGATCAGATGGATTCCATTTGGTGGATCATAATCGTTCTCGTTGTAGCCGCTATATTCTTTGGGTTCGGTTATTTTATTCGCAAATCCCTTGCAGAAGCTAAAATTTCCAGTGCCGAGCATGCCGCTTTGCAGATCGTAGAAAGTGCGAAGAAGGAAGCAGAAGCATTGAAGAAAGAAACGGTTCTCGAAGCTAAAGACGAAGTTCATAAAATCAGAGCCGAAGCTGAAAAAGACACTCGTGAGCGCCGGAATGAAATTCAACGGCAGGAGCGCAGATTGTTGCAAAAGGAAGAGTCGCTGGATAAAAAAATAGAATCTTTGGAACGTAAAGAAGAACAAGTGGCGAACAAAGAGAAACGAATAGAAGAGACCCAGCAGCAAATCGATGCCATTTACAAGAAACAAACGACAGAATTGGAGCGCATCTCCAACCTGTCGATGGAGGATGCCCGCAGCATTATTCTCAGTAATGTTGAGCAGGAAGTTCGTCATGAAACCGCTCAGATGATTAAAGAAATCGAGCAGCAGGCGAAGGAAGAGGCAGATAAGAAATCACGCGAGATCATCACGCTGGCTATTCAACGCTGTGCGGCTGATCACGTAGCTGAGACCACGGTATCTGTAGTCACCTTGCCGAATGAAGAAATGAAGGGCCGGATTATCGGACGTGAAGGCCGAAACATTCGTGCGCTTGAGACCCTTACAGGGATTGACCTTATTATCGATGATACTCCGGAAGCTGTTATTCTCTCCGGTTTTGATCCGATTCGCCGTGAAATTGCCCGTACAGCTTTGGAAAAGCTCGTGGCAGACGGACGGATTCATCCGGCTCGTATCGAAGAAATGGTGGAGAAATCCCGCAAGGAAGTGGACGAACGCATTCGCGAGTATGGAGAACAAGCCACCTTCGAGGTTGGCGTTCACGGTTTGCATCCAGATTTGATCAAAATTCTGGGTCGACTGAAATTCCGTACAAGCTATGGACAAAATGTGTTGAAACACTCCATGGAAGTGGCCTATTTGACTGGCCTGATGGCCGGCGAATTGGGCGAAGACATCGTGCTTGCGAAACGGGCAGGACTGTTGCATGACATCGGTAAAGCGCTGGATCATGAAGTGGAAGGATCGCACGTTGAAATCGGCGTGGAGCTGGCGAAGAAGTATAAGGAACATCCGGTGGTTATCAACAGCATTGCCTCTCATCACGGTGATTGTGAAGCAACTTCGGTTATTGCCATGCTGGTTGGCGCAGCTGACGCATTGTCTGCTGCCAGACCGGGAGCACGCAGAGAGACGCTTGAGACGTATATCCGTCGTCTTGAGAAGCTCGAAGAAATTTCCGAATCCTTTGAAGGCGTTGAGAAATCCTATGCCATTCAAGCAGGACGTGAAGTTCGTGTCATGGTACAGCCTGAGAAAATCGACGATGCTGAAGCATTCCGCTTGGCACGCGACATTACCAAAACGATTGAGAATGAACTGGATTATCCGGGTCATATCAAAGTCACCGTTATCCGGGAAACCCGAGCGGTGGATTACGCAAAATAGAGTTTGGACCTTAAAAAGTGGCCGCAATCCGGCCACTTTTTATCTTTGAAATTTCCGAAAATACAGTTCGGACATTTATGAATCGGGAACGGTCTTGCCGGGAATCAGGACAAGTATCCCTGAAGGAGTGATTGACATCAACGTATTATTCATCGGAGACATTGTCGGCAGTACAGGTCGTAAAGCTTTGAAGGCTTCCCTTCCGGAGCTGAAGTCCAAATATAATCCGCACATCATTATTGCCAATGGGGAGAATGCAGCTTCAGGACGCGGCATTACCTCGGCCATAGCCAATGAATTTTTTAATTGGGGCATTCATGGCATCACCTTGGGAAACCACACGTGGGATAACAAGGATATTTTTGAGTTTATCAATGATGAGCCTCGCATGATTCGTCCGGCAAACTTTCCGCCCGGCACACCGGGCCGCGGATACACGATCATCAAAGCGAACGGCAAACAGCTAGCGATTGTGAATTTACAGGGACGAACATTCCTGCCAGCGATCGATTGCCCATTTCGTGCAGCCGATGACATTGTGGATGAACTTCTCCAGAAGACGAAGTGCATTCTGGTGGACTTCCATGCAGAGGCAACCTCGGAGAAGATTGCCATGGGATGGCATCTGGAAGGCCGCGCCTCGATGGTGGTTGGAACGCACACCCACGTACAAAGCAATGACGACACCATACTGCCTGGAGGAACAGCTTATATTACGGATACCGGCATGGTCGGCTCCAAGGAAGGCATCCTCGGCATGCAGCGCGATGCGGTAATGTATAAGTTCAAGACCCAGCTTCCTGCTCGTTTCCAGGTCGACGAAGGCAAATGGCAGTTCCATGCCGTATGCGTGGATATGGATGAGGAAACGGGAAGAGCCCGGAAGATACAGAAAATCCGCATGTACGAAGACGAATGGCGGATGGATTAAAAAAGACGGAATCCGTTTAATTAAATTAGGAACGGATGGTAAAAAGCAGGAATTTTTTCCCCTCTCACGAATAACATCTAGTAAGCGGAAGCAAACCATCACTCAACATTCCCAGGGGAGGTACTTACCATGGAAGTATTAAAAGTTTCAGCAAAATCCAATCCTAATTCAGTTGCAGGGGCGCTCGCTGGAGTTCTTAGGGAGCGAGGCGGGGCGGAACTGCAAGCGATTGGGGCGGGAGCACTGAACCAGGCCATTAAAGCGGTAGCGATTGCCCGGGGATTTGTAGCACCGAGCGGGGTGGATTTGATTTGTATCCCTGCTTTTACGGATATTGTGATTGATGGCGAAGACCGGACGGCAATTAAATTGATCGTAGAACCTAGATAAATTTCGAATGTTGAGGTATTAGCCTGTTTACTCTCCTTGGTGTAAACAGGCTTTTTGCTGTGATAAGTTTAGAAGGGAGATGAATGGCGCGATGCGGACGGTTGATTTTCACTGTGATGTTTTGAGCAAAATGTGGGAAGATTCCCAAGCCTCCTTTGTGGATGACCCGCATTTGGATGTAACGCTGCAGCGCATGGAGGAGGGCGATCTGGCCCTTCAGGTGTTCGCTGTTTTTTTATCGGAGAAATGGGGAAGACCCTCCTTTGAACGGGTGCTGGGACAAATCGATACCTATCGCAGCCGCATTGTTAAACCGGGTCATCTGAAGCCACTGCTCTGGCGAGAACAAGTCCAAGAGTTCGGACAACGGAAGAATGGACGGTACGGCGTTCTGTCGCTGGAAGGCGTTGACGGGCTGGAGGGGAATCTGTATTACGTCCAGCTCTTGTTTGAGATGGGCGTTCGTTTTATGGGGATTACCTGGAATTATGCGAACTGGGCTGCAGATGGAGCATTGGAGCAGCGAAATGGGGGATTCACAGAACGGGGGCGTCAACTGGTAGAGCTATGCAATTCGACAGGTATTATTCTGGATGTGTCCCATCTGTCCCAAGCTGGCTTCTGGGAGCTCGCGGAGCTGACCAAAGGGCCCATTATCGCCTCGCATTCCAATGCGTACTCCGTCTGCCAGCATCCCCGGAATTTGAATGATGAACAGATAAGGGCATTAATCGCGTTAAACGGGATGATCGGAATCACGTTTGTGCCCTGGTTTATCCGCAGCGGTGTAGAGCGTGTCAAGCCGGAGGACGTATTGCCGCACATCGAGAAAATTTGTGAGATGGGCGGGGAGAAGCACATCATGTTTGGTTCGGATTTCGACGGGATTGATCAATGGGTAGCCGGACTTGAGCATCCGGGCCGGTATTCGGATTTTCAGGAGCTGCTGCTTAAACATTATCCTGAATCGATGGTCAAGGGCTGGATGTCGGAGTATGCCCTCCGTTTTCTTGAGCAGAATTTACCTTCATTGTCAACTCAAGCATAGTAACCTTTCGCATAACGACCATGATTCGAGGATAACTTTGACAATCCTGTTGCAGAATGCTCATGAAACGGAAGAAGGCGGCCTGAATCACCCGGGTTGCCTTTTTATTTTTGGGTAATAGAGAGTATAATAGGTGATGGCATGTACAGCATATAGAGAAAAACAAGGAGTGAGACAGATGAGTAAAACTGTACCTGTGGGTGTATCCGCCCGCCATATTCATTTAACCCAAGAGCATATTGAGGCATTGTTCGGCCCTGGATATCAGCTTACAGAGTTCAAACCATTGTCCCAACCAGGACAATTCGCAGCCAACGAAACGGTAGCGGTCATTGGAACGAAGGGACAATTCGATAAAGTAAGAATTTTGGGACCTGCACGTCCTGCAACCCAGCTGGAAATTTCCCGCACGGATTCCTTCGCCATCGGTGTAAAAGCACCCGTACGCGAATCCGGAAACATCGCCGGTACCCCGGGTATCACGATTAAAGGCCCGGCAGGTGAAGTAACGGTGGACGAAGGTGTTATCGTAGCTGCTCGTCACATTCACTTCCATACGTCCGTTGCGGATCAATGGGGGATTAAAGACAAGGATCTGCTGAAGGTACGCTTAGGCGGCGAACGCGGTCTTGTACTGGAGAATGTCATTGCCCGCGTATCCGATAATTTTGCGCTCGACATGCACATCGATACCGATGAAGCTAACGCTGCTGGCGCCAAAACCGGAGACACTGCTGAAATTATTGATTAATCCATAGCTTCAGTAAACCTTTATGAACATACTGTATGTGTCACGCATGTGCTGCTGTTAAGCGATCACAGCTGGAAGAGCCTGAGTCGATTCACTTCGATTTCAGGCTCTTTTTTGAAATTTCCCAAGGGTTTAAATGTTTCGGGAAGCCAATTTGAAGGAGAAAGTTCATCTGTTAAGGTTTAGCCTCAATAACGCCAGGGTGGTAGCTTAGGCAATAAGATCATGATATAATTTAAAACAGTGCCTATTTAAGATATTTTGTCATGTAAACCAAAGATTTTGCGGATCTAAGGAGTGACCAAGCATGTCCAAAGAAAGTAAGGACTACTCCAAGTATTTTGATTTTTCAGGAGCCAAAGTTCTCTCGGAAGATGAACACGGGAAGAGAATTCGCATCAATGGCCGGGAAATCAACATCCTTTCGGAGCCTAATCATAGACAGGAAAAACAGCGCGGCAAGCAGAGTGTCGAAGTATTGTATGATACTGAGCTGCCGGAAGAGTTCCGAAGCATCGGAGCTGGCAAGCATTATATTGTGTATACGTTCGGATGTCAGATGAATGAGCATGATTCCGAGACGATTAAGGGATTGCTGGAGCAGATGGGCTACCAGGCAACCGAGGATCGGAAGCAGGCGGATATCATTTTGCTCAATACATGTGCCATTCGTGAAAATGCGGAGGACAAAGTGTTTGGCGAACTCGGCCACCTGAAGCATTTGAAGATCGAAAAGCCGGATATGCTGCTTGGGGTTTGCGGCTGTATGTCGCAGGAAGAATCGGTTGTTAATCGAATTCTCCAAAAGCATGGCTTCGTGGACTTGATCTTTGGTACGCACAACGTACATCGTCTGCCTCACCTTATTCAGGAAGCGCTCTTCAGCAAGGAAATGGTGGTTGAAGTGTGGTCCAAGGAGGGCGACATTGTTGAGAATCTTCCGAAGAAGAGAGAAGGTCTCCGCGGCTGGGTCAACATTATGTACGGCTGTGATAAATTCTGTACATATTGCATCGTTCCATACACCCGCGGCAAGGAACGCAGCCGGCGTCCGGAGGATGTCATTGCTGAGGTTCGTGAATTGGCCCGGCAAGGGTATAAGGAAATTACGCTGCTCGGTCAGAACGTGAACGCCTACGGCAAGGATTTTGAAGATATCGAGTACCGTTTCGGCGATCTGATGGATGATATTCACAAGATCGATATCCCACGTATTCGCTTCACGACATCCCATCCAAGGGATTTCGACGATCATCTGATCGAAGTGCTGGCGAAGGGTGGCAACCTGGTCGAGCATATTCATCTGCCGGTACAGTCGGGCAGCTCCGAAGTGCTCAAAAAAATGAGCCGCAAATATACACGCGAGACGTATTTGGAACTGGCCCATAAAATTAAGAAGGCAATTCCCAATGTAGCGTTTACCACCGACATTATTGTCGGGTTCCCCGGTGAGACCGATGAGCAGTTTGAGGAGACGCTGTCTCTTGTGCGAGAAGTAGGTTATGATGCTGCTTATACGTTCATCTATTCTCCTCGCCAAGGAACACCGGCTGCAGTGATGGAGGATAATGTGTCGATGGAGGTCAAGAGCGAGCGGCTTCAACGTTTGAATGCAGCCATTAGTGAGTACAGCCGCCAGAGCAATGATAGGCTGCTTGGCGCTACGGTGGAGGTCCTTGTAGAAGGTGTCAGCAAGAACAATGATTCCATGCTGTCGGGACGCACACGCACGAATAAGCTGGTTCATTTCGAAGGCTCAGCGGATCTCATAGGCAGCTTCGTGAATGTACGAATTACGGATACGAAGACCTGGTATATCAAAGGGGATATGATCCCGAACACGATTCCTGCCTCGGATGCGGTATAATAGAGAAGCACAGCATTCAAATGCAGCATTGGGCCGCGAGCAGAATGCGGCTGGTGCTGCATATTCCCATATAGATGATGAAGAATTGGAGCGATGAACCTTGGCACATGATCATGTTCGTACGAACACATACGGTATGTCAACTTACAACACTCGTGAATTGATTATACGTGACGATATTTTAGCAAAAGCCGGCGAGCTGGCTGAATTAATATCCACCAGTGAAGAAGTTCAGATGTTTAAGCAGGCCGAAGAGAAGATCCAGAACCACGAACGGGTTCAAAACCTGATTAAAACCATTAAGAAAAAGCAAAAAGAAATCGTAGCCTTTGAAACGTTCCAGAACAAGGACATGGTTGCCAAAATCGAACGGGAGATCGAGGAACTGCAAGAGGAGATTGACGGTATTCCGCTCGTGATGGAATTCCAGCAAAGTCAAAGCGATATTAATTATCTTCTTCAGCTGGTCGTGTCCGTGATTCATGATACCGTTTCGGAAAAAGTGAATGTGGAAACAGGAAAAGATACGCCGCCAAGCAGCTGCGGATAGATGAAACGAGGTGCGGAATGGATGGTTCCGCACCTTTTCTATTCTTGCTACATTATGCACAGAATGAGAATGAATAGGGCATAGTACACTTATAAAGAGGATGAGGTCAGGAAATCCTTGACATCATCTTTAAATATGTCATAATGAAATTATCAAAATAATAGTTATGGTGATGGAAATGACGGATCGCGAACAGGCGCCAAAGAGCAGTGCCAAGAAATACAGAACACCGGATGGTGTACCCGCCGATATCGTGATGTTTACCTTGACGAAGCGGGAACGGAAAACCTTCACCAAGACATTGCCCATACGTGAGCTTAAGGTGATGCTGATCAGGCGAAGATCATGGCCATGTGCGGGGATGTGGGCACTCCCTGGTGGATTTTGCCGTGAGAGTGAGTCTATTTACGATGCCGCCAAACGGGAACTGAAAGAAGAGACCGGGGTGGACGGCGGTCACTTGGAGTACTTGGGCGTTTACAGCGCACCGGGACGGGATCCAAGGGGCTGGATCATCAGCCATGCATTCTATGCGTTGGTAGAAGAATGGATGCTGGAGCACCGCCAGGCTGCCGATGATGCGGAAGAGGTGGGTCTGTTTACTGTAGCGGAAGCTCTGGAGGAGCTGGAGCTTGCTTTTGACCACAGGGATATCATTATGGATGCGTACCGCAAGATTCAGCAGCAAATGCTGCAAACGACAATTGCACGGCAGTTTTTACCGGAGCATTTTACACTGAGTGAGTTGTACCAGGTCATTCAGACCGTCGTGCCCGAGTTCAACGAGCCCAATTTCATCCGCAAAATCACATCGACCCGCAGCAGGCAGGGGATACTGGAAGAAGCCCGTGATGAGAACGGCAAGCCGCTAAATTCCAATCAATATTCCCAACGGCCGGCCCAATTGTATCGTTTTACGGATCATGCACCACTGCTATCGATTTATACGTAGGAATGGAATGGATTCACCCGCTGTTATTTTATCGATCACATTAATCATGTTGAAGAGGAGTGTGTGTCAGATGAAAGCCTTGATCGTGATAGATTTCACGAATGATTTCGTGGATGGCAATCTGCCTGTAGGCGAACCCGCCATCAACATTCAGAACACAATCGCGGAGCTAACCAAGTCATACAGTGATCGTGGTGATTTTGTTGTAATGGCCGTGGACCTGCATGAGCACAATGATGCTTATCATCCCGAAACCAAGCTGTTTCCTCCGCATAACATTCGGGGAACCCGGGGGCGGGAATTGTACGGTGAACTTCAGCAGGTATATGAGGAACGCAAGGACACCATTTATTGGATGGACAAAACGAGATACAGCGCATTTTGCGGTACGGATCTGAACCAGAAGCTGCGGGAACGCGGGATTACCGAAGTCGATCTCGTCGGAGTATGCACCGATATCTGCGTTCTGCATACTGCAGTGGATGCTTATAATTACGGATACCGGATTACGATTTATGAAGATGCCGTCGCGAGCTTTAATCCGGAGGGACACAAGTGGGCTTTAAGTCACTTTCAAGGCAGTCTCGGGGCATCGGTCGTGCGAAGTAAGGAACTTCTTAATCAATAGACAGCTTGAACCACCCGGAAGCCTAGATGAACCGGGTAACAGTGGAGGATGATCGTGATGCTGACAGCAGGATTAGCACTACATACGGACAAATACCAGATCAACATGATGTACGCTCACTGGATTAATGGCTCTCATCGTACGCGTGCGGTGTTTGAGGCGTATTTCCGCAAGCTGCCATTCGGTAACGGATACGCGGTTTTTGCCGGTCTTGAACGGATTGTACATTATATTGAATCCTTGCGTTTCACGGAGGATGATATCGCGTATTTGGCCAAACAGGAAGAGAAGTATAAACCTGAATTTCTAGAGGAGCTTCGCCGGTTCCGTTTTCATGGAAATATTCATTCCATGAAAGAGGGGGCGCTGGTATTCCCGAATGAGCCGCTCATTCGGGTTGAAGGGACCATTTTTGAAACACAGCTGGTTGAAACGGCACTCTTGAACTTCATGAACTTTCAAACCTTGATCGCCACCAAGGCGTCCCGTATCCGTCAGGTTGCCAGCGGCGATACCTTGCTGGAGTTTGGCACAAGACGTGCACAGGAAGCGGATGCCGCGGTTTGGGGCGCGCGTGCTGCGTATCTGGCCGGTTTCCATGCCACATCGAATATGCTGGCTGGCGAGAAGTTCGGAATCCCGACGAAAGGTACGCATGCGCATTCCTGGGTGCAGACCTTCCGGAGTGAGCAGGAGGCCTTTGATATTTTTGCCGAGGTGATGCCGGATCAAGTGACGCTGCTGGTGGATACCTTTGATACGTTAAAGAGCGGGATTCCCCATGCCATTGTAACAGCGAAGAAGCTGGAGGCTCAAGGGAAGCGGATGAATGCTATTCGTCTGGACAGCGGGGATTTGGCCTATCTGTCGATTCAGGCACGGAAGATGCTGGATGAGGCTGGTCTTCATTATGTTGGCATTGTGGCATCCAATGATCTGGATGAGGGAACGATTCTGGATCTCAAGGCACAGGGGGCTAAAGTGGATACTTGGGGCGTGGGTACCCAATTGATCACGGCAGCCGACCAGCCTGCGCTTGGAGGCGTCTATAAGCTCGTGGAGCGGGAAGTTGACGGCAAGATGGTGCCGACTCTCAAAATCTCGGGCAACCCCGAAAAAGTATCCACACCAGGCAAAAAAGAAGTATACCGCATCATATCCAAGGGAAGTGGCAAAGCGATAGCCGATTACATCTGCTTCCCGGAAGAAGAGATGCCGCCGGAAAACGGGAAATTAAAGCTGTTTAATCCGCTGCATCCTTACATGCGCAAGAATGTAAAGAATTTTGAAGCGGTGTCCATGCTTGAACCGGTGTTCCTGAATGGCGAACTGGTGTATGAGTTGCCGAAGCTTGAAGAGATTCGCAGCTATCATGATGCTCAGCTGGATCAGTTCTGGCCGGAGTATCTGCGGAAGCTTAATCCGGAAATATACCGCGTTAATCTGAGTGAAGAGGTCTGGGAAGTGAAACATCGGATGATGGCCGAGTTCATGGAACAGCATGAAGAGTAGGTTATAAAATACAGCAATGAAAAAGACGCTTTCCCAATCTTGCCGCTTGGCAGGAGAAGGGGCGTCTTTTTGTACTCGGCTATAGGTCAAGTCGATCCACTATACTTCCGTTTACGTCACGTGCGGTGAGATGAACCTTGTCCTTGTTCTCTAGCATGTCGGGCTGGCGTTCGTAATACCAAATGTACAAATCTTCACTGACATCTGGCCTCAGTTGTTGGTAGGGTATGGTATGTGCCGACTGACCATTTACATGAATCTGAATGGGTTCTGTGCTTCTATACAGGCCAAATACGAGTGATGAATCCATGCTTGTCTCCGAGAAAACGGATGGAGAAGAGGGATTCTCGGCAGAAGGGTATAATGTAGATACGGCGGACATATTCCATCCGAACCATCCTTTGGTATAGGTGGATAATTGTAGTCCCAGTCTAGAAGTCACCACGAAAGAATAAGCCTTCTCAGAGGTTAATTCGGATTGTATGATTTCAGCATGATCAATGCTGAAAGGTGTTTCAAGAAAAGCATGTTTCTCGTTGAATACCGCCGCTTCGATCGAGCGGTGTGTGCTTGTGTATTCGTAGATCCCTGTTATCAAAATGAAGAGGAGGCCGATTAGTACGTACACTTTGAGACCAGGCCGGGTAATTAAAGGGAAAACCCAGAAGACTAGTCTAAACAGCGTTAGAACGAGACCCAAGCTTAGAAAGAAAACGAGAAACGAGCCGGCAATGCCCCCTGATTGTGTATGTATACCAAGGAATCCAAAAACCTGGCTGATCGGTTTATAGATGATCGGTAACAGAAGTAGTGTCACCAGAGTGAGCAAGAACGAGAAGCGGTAGGATCTACGTTTAGATTCATGATCAAAATGAGTCATAACGTGGATTTCAACTCCTGCTGATAATTTTTTTATGAAAGTATTCATTTTCCATAATAACATAATTCTGATTATAAAGAACGATAACTGGATCATTTCTCGGAAAAGCGCATAAGTCGCCATATTCCGAGAGCATGTATAAAGCTTCGACATATTCATAGTGCAGATCCAAATTGCTTTACAGCACCTAAACTAACCCAAGGAGTGATATGTGTGGACAACGAAACCGAATTTCAGGCCTACGTGCTGCGTCAAGATGAGCAAGGGGTTCGCGGCAGTGTGGAGAACATGAGTTTGAAGCAGCTGCCCGAAGGTGACGTTATTGTGCGGGTATTATACAGCGGGGTCAACTATAAAGACGGTCTAGCCAGCATACCGGAGGGGAAAATTGTCCGCCGGTACCCGTTCATTCCGGGTATTGATCTGGCAGGGACGGTTGTGCATTCCGCTCATGCTGATTACAAGGAAGGCGATGGCGTTCTCTGTACCGGTTATGAATTAGGGGTATCTCATGAAGGTGGGTTCAGCCAGTACGCACGGGTTAAGGGAGAATGGCTCGTCCCGTTGCCGCAGGGTTTGTCCCCGCGTGATGCGATGGCTATCGGAACCGCAGGTTTTACGGCTGCATTATCGATAGAGGCCTTGATACGGAATGGACTGCGACAGGAACAGGGGGCCGTTCTAGTTACGGGGGCAACAGGGGGCGTGGGCAGCTTCGCGGTCTCCATCCTCAGTCAATTAGGCTATAGCGTAACAGCATCCACAGGCAAATCAAGTCAGAGGGACTGGCTCTTAAAGCTGGGAGCCCATGAAGTGATATCCAGGGAAGAGGCTGCGGCATCCTCCAAGGGGGCCATCTCTGCCGAGCAATGGGCAGCGGTGGTTGATCCGGTCGGTGGAAACCAATTGGGTTCACTGCTGAAAGGCGTGAAATACGGCGGGAGCGTCGCCGTTTCCGGCATGACGGGCGGCGGTGCTTTTGATTCGACGGTGTTTCCGTTTATCCTTAGGGGGATCAATCTTCTCGGAATCGATTCGGTGTATTGTCCTATGGCCTTCCGCCGATCGGTATGGTCGAAGCTGGCCGATGAATGGAAGCCCGCATCTGTTCTTCAAGAAGGAATTACAGAATACGGTCTACACGATCTGCCTGAAGTGCTGAACACCATTCTGCAGGGCAGGGCGGTTGGAAGAAGCGTCATCGCTCTATAATATTACCTTGATTTCTCATACGCATAATGTTCCTCATCCTCAGGCATGCTAAGGGAAGGCAACCTCTGACACCTAAGGAAGGGTGAGTGAACATGAATTACCGCAGAATCGTTACCGCTTTATTGCTTTGTTCCATTCTTGCCATATCGGTCGGTTGTTCCAGGCAGGTGGCCAGGGACGAGGCGCGCTTATATAACATGAGGGCTTACGAGGAAGGTTCCAGGGAGGCCCGGATATCGGGGCGGGGCATGAATGGAAAATTCCTTGCGGATCTCAAGGCCTCATTCAATCAGGTGGGCATGCCGCTGACCAATGAAACCTATGCGGAGGACAACGTAGGCAACATCACGTATCAATACCGGATCAATTATGATGCAAGCCAGTTTATTACCGTGTATGTCTATCAGGATCAAGCGGCCAGGGAAAAAGGGATCAAGGAGATATACGGCGTTACAGAAGGGGATGCCAATGCGGCCGGCGGGCATAACCTGATCATGAGCGACAAGGAAACGTCCATCGTATATACGTCGACGGGCGACAAAACGGATAACTATTATGACCAGGTCAAAAAAATAGGGCCCTCCCTGCTTGCCAAACATCAACGACGCGCCAGCAGTTAGAGTGGAGAGAAGTAGCTGTCCATAAGTAGGTTTGCTCACTTGACGGGCGGTTCGTCAGATAAAAAATGTGTCAAATGAAGAAATGGCGGTGCTCAGGATGTTATCCTTGCACCGCCATTTCTTGCTTTTCGGTCTTTGTCGCTTGCTTGAGTAGATTATGGGCAAGCGAAAGCCATCTGACATAGGCTCACTTTCGTCAGTCCTCGAAGCAGAAATACAAATAATAGTGTTCCAGTTTGGCGATCTGACGAGAGAAATAGATTCGCTGTGTGTAGGCGTAAATGATGACTTTGGTGAGCATCTTGGGATGGTAGCTGTCTCGCCCGCCACCGGGATAGGCGGCCGAAAAGATGCGGTCATCCAAGTGGTTGACCGCTTCATGAATGATGCAAACAAGATGATGAGGTGGAATGTCGTCCTCCAAGTCCAGTTTCTTTTCGTATGTCTAATGTGGGGATCTGCACAACTTAGCGGAGAGGACGAAACGATTCCGGACAAGCGAGAGCGGTCGCCTTTGTCCTCGAATTTCATCCTTGCTTAGAACCGTTCCAAGAAATTTGGGGGCAACAGCGATGGGAGGAACGATTCGTACACGGAGCGTCTCCTAACAGAAAAAGGGGGCATCCCGCCAGATCTAAGAACTTTTGGGACACCCTCTTTAGCATGTTAAATTCGCTGTTATTATGATTTGTGTTTATCCAGCTCATATTTGATGTGTCGCAGCTCAGGCAATAGAATCCGGTTCATCGCAAGCTTGACGGCTCCGGTCGAACCTGGCATCGAGAAGACGGCCGTGTGGCTTAACGTGCCGCCGATCGCACGGCTCAAAATGGCAGCAGACCCAATATCCTCGGTAAAGCTTAGGAAGCGGAAGATCTCGCCGAATCCGGGGAGTTCCTTATCAAGCAGTGAAGATACGGCTTCATAGGTGGTATCCCGGCTCGATATGCCTGTACCGCCGGTTAATAGGACGACATCAATCTCCGAATTGCTGACCGCGGAATAGATCGTTTCACGGATTATTTCATAGTCGTCTTGGACAATGCTGTAAGATACAACGGCATGCCCGGCTTCTTCAAGCAAGCCGATCATCAGTTTACCGCTCTTGTCCGTGTCCTTGGTCCGCGTGTCCGAGACCGTAATCACCTTACAGTTCACGGAAGCGGGGGATTGCTGTTTATGCTCTTGCGTTGAATTCATAGAAATGACATCTCCTGTAGTAGTTAATGGTGGTGAACTTGCAGTAGTCGGATGAAATGTAGTACACTCGCTAGCATAATCATGATGCACGCAAAGGAGTATGGAACGTGGAGCATGTAACACCCATTTATATTTTATCAGGTTTTCTTGGCAGTGGAAAAACGACATTGCTTAGCCGTCTCATTACCTGCTTCAAGCAGCAGGGCTTGCGGCCGGCCATTGTCATGAACGAAATCGGCGAGGTCAACATTGAAGGGCTTGTCGCCGGTGAAGAGGTACCAACGGCAGAGATGCTAAGTGGCTGTATTTGTTGTACCATTCGATCCGATTTATCATCTGAAATTGCGATGCTGATCCAGCGGGAACAGCCGGATGTCATCGTCATTGAAGCGACGGGGATCGCCAATCCGATGGAAATCCTGGACGCAGCGGCAGAAGCTTCTTTATACATGAGAATCGATGTGAAAAAGCTGATCACCGTCGTGGATGCCGCGCATCTGCTGCATTTGAATATAGAGCAGAAGGGGAAGACCTATCGTTTGATGCAGGAGCAGATTCGCGCCGCCTCGGCGCTCGTCCTCAATAAGATGGACCTGGTGAACGATCAGGACAAAGAGACGATTGAGCAGCTGGTTGAACGTTGGAACCCGTATGCTCCGATTATCCCTGCGGTACGCTGCGACTTGAATCTTGAAGATCTGCTGCAGAGCGGTTCACATGGACAGAATGAGCATTCGCATGTACATGGTCGAGAGGACAGGGATGTCCATGAACATACATACAAGCAAGAGCACGCTAACAGCCATGAACATGCGCACAATCGTGACCATGCCGACAACCACGACCATGGTCATGCTCACGATTCTCATGATCATGTGATGTCCTACACCTACTATTTCAGCCATGCGGTAAACAGTGTGGAATTCGAGCGATTCATAGCTGGGCTGCCAAGGGATGTGTACCGGGCTAAAGGCATCCTCACCTTCAATGATACCAACAGCCGGTTTCTATTTCAGTACGCCTTCCGGGAATCCGATTTTATGAAAATTACGCCCCAGGGTCAAGTACCGGATGTGGTGGTATTTATCGGGGAGCATTTCCAGAAGTCGCTGCTGCGAGAGCAGCTTGAAATGCTGGAAGGGAAGATAAGTCGGGCATAAGTCACAGACTTGCCTGATCATTTTTGGGCAATTGTACTGGGGTCTTTATGGCCCATGTTTGATTCAGAGGGCAGTTCAAAGTTTAATACAAAGGCATAGCGTAATAACTACAAGGAGGATCTACCCAATGTTAAATGAACTCAAATATAAAGAATGTATTGAAGCATGTCTCCAATGTATGAACGCTTGCAATGTATGCTATGTATCCTGTCTGAAAGAATACGAACTGGCCATGCTTCGCGATTGTATAACGCTCGACAGAGAGTGTGCCGATATATGCGCGTTTGCGGCTCAAGCCATGTCACGGAAAAGTCCTTACGTTAAGGAAATTTGCGAACTATGCATCAAGGCATGCCTGGCTTGTGCGGAAGAATGCGGGAAGCATGATCACGAGCACTGCAAACAATGTGCCGACGCGTGCCGGAAATGTGCCGACGCATGCCGCGAAATGCTTAAGCACATGTAAGTTAACTATCGTAGTACGATATAACAAAGCCTGATTTCCGAAGCGGGAAATTAGGTTTTTTAGTTGTAAGTTGGGTGTCTTCAGGTTCGGTGAACTGACTTTTCTCCACGAGATCAACTGGAGGAATTTTACTAACTTCGTATTTTCCCCTATGATAGATGTGCGAGGAAGGTAAGTACAATGAATGGTAAAGAATGAGGTTGTAACATGAATAATTCAGTTGGAAAAAACAATCGGTATGTCCGAAATATGAATCGTATCGGCATTATCGGGCTGCTTCGCGATTATGGCAGTTTAACGAAAGCGGAAATCGCAGCCAAGATGGACTTGACGTTTACGGCGGTTAACAATCTGGTGGAAGAGCTGATGAAGGAGCGATTGATCATTGAAGCCGGGTTATATGATGACTCCAGCCGCGGCAGGAAGCCCAAGCTCATCTCGTTGAATCCCGCCGATAAGTATTCGGTCGGCGTTCATATTAGCGCAGCCTCCGTGCGGGCAGCGGTCATTAATTTGCAGGGAGACATGTTGTTCACGAAACATTGCTCCTTTGAAGATAGCGCCAATCGCGGCAGTGTAGTGAATATTATTATATCCACGATACAAGCTGTACTGGACAAGTCAGGCTTGGAGTCCGAAATTATCGGCATCGGCGTAGGGGCTCCCGGACCGCTTGATCCGTTTCAAGGCAAAATTCTGTCTCCGCCCAACTTACCCGGTCTGCATCAAGTACGTTTAAAGGAACTAATCGAGGAGAATACGGAGCTCCCAACCCATGTAGAGAAGGACGCTAACGTAATGGCACTCGGTGAGCTATGGTATGGAAACGGTCGCCATTTCAACAATCTGGTGTACGTGGATGCGGATATCGGGATTGGGAGCGGCCTGATCATCAACCAGAAAATATATCAGGGTTTCCCCTTAGGAGCCGGTGAGATTGGGCATTGTACGATAGATATCAACGGTCCGCGCTGCACTTGCGGTAATGACGGCTGCCTTGAAGCAATGGCGTCGGGGATTGCCATCGTCCGTAGAGTGTGTGAGGAGATAGGACGTGGGACTGAAAGTTCTCTTTGTTCTTATTTAAATGGTGAGAATCAGAATCTGGATGTAGTCGATGTAATCCATGCCGGGCTGGCTGGAGATCCACTAGCTGCCAATATCCTGCATGAATCGGCATGTTATGTCGGTATATCCCTGGCCAATATGATAAATCTGCTTACACCGGAAACCATCATCCTTGGCGGAGTACTGGCTAATCGTTACCCGGATTTCTACAATCATGTTAATGAAACATCCTTTAACAGAAGCTCGTCCAGCTTCCATAATCAAATGGTGCTGCAGCCCTCAGAGCTTGGAGAACATGCGGGCATCATTGGTGCAGGGACGATTGTGTTTGAAAAATATCTGAATGAAATGAGCGATTAGAGGGAAAAGGACTTCTTCACCTTCATTAATATTAAATAAGGTTTAATAAATTCCTGAATGTTCTTGGCTATGCTCTAGTATTGATTTTGGCAAGGCAAATCCGTGAGTTTAGCAGGGGAGCAAAAACAGCCCGTTTATCCAACGATAAACGGGCTGTTTTTGCTTTTTTAATCTAATTTTGCTGCCGAAGTATATTCATCCTTACCCAAGTCTAGGCATTGCGGACTGTACCGGGCTATCCGGCATTTATTTACGAAGGATCACGGTATGTGCTGGTGGGTCTCTTCATGGTCCCATGGTTATGGGAAGAAAGTCTAATATTTATTTGATTAACCATTATTAGGTGTTAATTACTTGATTGTAGTGTATGATTTTGGAAAGACACAGGAGATCCGGGTCCTTATAACAACACTTAGATTAAGGAGGGAAGTCCGAATACGAGAGGGCAGGTTCCAAATTTCCCTTAAATACAGCTGCACGAGCTTAAAGGGGAGACGTTCATCATGTCCGCTGACCGTAAGCGGTATTTGTTTATGTATCAGAAGATTATTAATTAGAGGTGAGTTGATGTTTCGAAGATCTATCTTCATTTTTATGATGTTAATCTTATTCCTTGCAGGTTGCAGTAATGAAACAGATAAGAATGCTTTAAAAATTCCTGACTCATCGGATTCTACGCAAAGTATTGAACCAGAAAAGAACCCTTCAAACATTCAGACCCCATCAGGTTCAGATCAAAATGAACCCAGCTCAGAAATTCAGAGTCCACCGGACTCTAATCAAAGTGAACCTCAGACTTCCTTGACCGATGAAGAAACATTAATGAAACCACCAGGACGTTTTGCCGGTTCCAATTATGATGTACAGAAAGTTAAGGAAGCTGTGGATCAATTACCGAATGACTTGACTGCTGATCAATATACTGAAGAACTTCTCCTTCTATTGGCTGAAGATTATCGCTCTTATATAACCACTTTCAAAGAATATGACACAGAAGTTAAAGTGGATATTGACCGACCTAATGGAAACATCACATTACCCGCAAGTAGGAAATTACACATTTCGATCCTACTTGATGCCAGTGGCAGCATGAAAGCGCAGATCAATGGCAAATCAAAAATGGACTCTGCCAAAGAAGCTATACAGATCTTCGCAGATAAATTACCTGAAAATGCAGAAGTATCTTTGCGGGTATATGGACATAAAGGAACAGGAAGTCAGAAAGATAAACAAGTATCATGTAACAGTACAGAAGAAATATTTCATGGCCAAGGTGACCAGGCAAATCAAATGAAAACGGCACTACAAGGCGTAAAACCAGCTGGATGGACACCCATTGCAAATGCTCTGGAATCTGTAAAACAAGATATTAATCCCGAGACAACCGATTCGGTCGTATATGTGGTTAGTGATGGAATTGAAACATGTGGAGGTAATCCAGTACAGATTGCCAAAGAACTCAACCAATCCAAAGTGAAGACCGTTGTAAATATTATTGGCTTTGATGTGGATAACGAAGGACAGAAATTGCTTCGACAAGTTGCTTCATCTGGAGGTGGAGAGTTCACTTCTGTAAATAATGACGAATCACTAAAAAATTATCTCAATAAAGCGTATATCAAATTACTCGGCGAGTGGAAGACGTGGCAAATAAAAGGAGAAGGAGAGGCAAATACACAAGTCATACGGAAGCAGGGAGCTATCAATACTACAGAAATGGATATGCAAATTCTAGCGAACAAAGAATATGATAATCTGCTAGCAGCCCTTCGGGTTCTAGAAACTAAATACGGAAATGATATCCCTCACGGTGAGATCTGGATGCAGGTTACTAATCGTAAGAATTTCGCATGGAATTATGCTCGTGATACAGGGAGACGTTTATATGACGAAGTCACTAAAAATGGAAACCAGGTTTATGACGATTACAAGAATGAAGGCGATAAGAATATCGAAGATCTGGAGAATAAGCAAAATAATTAGCGGTTAAAGCAATGTGACTCATGTGAGCCAAAGGTCATGCCGAAGAGGCCATAGGCGCTGCGCTAAACGCAGGCGCCGGATCAGGAGAGATTGAATCGTTTGAAGTGGCAGGTCAACGGGCGCGATGATGACAGCGTAAATGGATTGGGTTAATCAGAAAAGGGTTATGACCAAGGTAAACGTTAAGAAAGAATGATTAACAAGGCGGCCATTAGGCCGCCTTTGCTTATTTTATCTTCCTGCCCGTGACCTACGATGCTTTTTGATAATGGCCTCGTGGCTGGAATAATCGCTGGATATTCATGTCATGTGAGATAACGGTACCTTTGTTCACAGAGCTTGAAGTGTTGTGCTTTCAGGTAAAATAGCTCTACAATACATACAACACCAGATTAAGTGAACAGGAGTTGAAATGTTTGCAAGAGTTGCTGGAATTGAACGGAGTACACAAGCGTTTCGGTAAATTTGCAATCTTACATAACATTACTTGGTGCATTTCCCGAGCCGAGTGTGTTGCTATTACAGGAAGCAACGGCGCTGGAAAGAGCACCCTACTGCATGTAATAGCCGGACTTGCTAATCCATCGGGAGGGTCCCGGGTCGAGTATGAAACCTCCCTTCGCGTCGGATATGTTCCGGAGCGATTCCCTGCGCTTCGATTTCGTCCTTCTGAATACTTGCGCCATATGGCCGCCATTCAGGGGATGAACAAGCAAGAAGCCGAGAACCGAATTGGTGCGATGCTGAATGTGTTTCAGCTGCAGGACATGAAGATGACCCTATGCTCCAAGGGGATGCTGCAAAAAGTCAATATCATGCAGGCCCTGCTTCGTCAGCCCGATCTATTGGTTCTGGATGAGCCTCTGTCGGGACTGGACGAGGCTTCTCAAATGGAGATGATTGGCATTCTAAGTGAAATCAAAAGACAAGGGACAGCCATTGTGATGTCCGTTCACGAGCCGCTGCTTATTGCTTCGCTGGCCGACCGGGTAACGCAGCTCCGCCAGGGGCGGATCGAACGGGACGGAACGCTGGAAGCCGGTTCGGAGATGGGACGGATGAAGCTGGAATTCACGCGTGTTTCTCAGGACAAAATGCTGGAACTGGAACGCCATTCAGGGTTTCACTATTGGATTTCGAGAGGTAACCCTGCATCGATGGTCGTGTCGCGGCAAGTCGCGGATAATATGCTGCTGGATATTTTACAGTCAGGTGGTTCGCTGATACGGCTGGAACCCTGGAGCGGAGAGATGGCAAATCAAGTGAACCCAACCTCTGGTCAATCAAATGAAGGGGAGGGAGCATAATGTGGTCATTGATTCGTTACATGCTTGTTAGTTACACGAGATCCTATCGATATTTCGCTCCG
Source organism: Paenibacillus sp. 2KB_20 (assembly GCF_052115765.1). Classification (NCBI taxonomy): domain Bacteria; kingdom Bacillati; phylum Bacillota; class Bacilli; order Caryophanales; family Paenibacillaceae; genus Paenibacillus; species Paenibacillus sp. 2KB_20. Next base: position 405,666 of record NZ_JBFRHH010000007.1, read on the forward strand.
ATTGCCTTCATGTTGATATCGGTGGTGTTTATATACTCCTACCGGCCCAATCCGATCATGGACAGTTATGCCGTAACGGCTGCATTTCTGTTTGTTGGCTCAGCTTGGCTAGGTTTGAACTTTCTCAATCATGATCAAGGGCGTCAAACGATGCTCCTGATCGTTCACAGCGGGAAGGCCATACGATATTATGCCGCCCAATATGTAACCGTAACGCTTCTATCTATCCTGTTCAGTTTAATTGCCGTCCTTTATCCAATCGTATTTGGAATGTTTGATAAGCCGATTACATTATCCCAGTTTGCATTGGGTTATCTGGGACATGTGGCATTGTCCTTGCTTGGGATTTCTCTGTCCGTATTTTTTCAGTTTGGTTTTATGGAGAATCAGGGAAGAGCGGCAGGATGGCTGTTAATCGTTATCGTTATTTCCTTAGCCGGGCAATCTATCGTTCAGGATGATCTTGCTGTTTTGAGATTGATTCCTTATGTTCTGCCACCTGTCTCTGTTATGATTGATATGTTCATTCATGCTGACGAGCGTTCCCAGTTCGTGTTATTCATGACGATTGCGTACACGTTCATATACAGCTTTATTTTGCTGGCGGTTTATCTATGGACGGCCTGTCGTAAGGATGCGGCAACCATAATCCGAAAAGTAGGTTGAAGTAGGAGGAATCTTCCTTTACCATAGGGATATACACAAATAGAAACGGTAAAGACAGCCAATACTAGAGGAGGATACCATGAAACAATCTCGACTGATGGATAGTGACCACTCCAAAGAGCTGTTTGCCTATTTCGGATTAGCGGTGTATTATTCACAGGCGCTTGAGCAGCAGCTCGCGAATCTGTTGATGCTGATCAAGCTTTCCCAAGGGAATGTGCCTTCAGAAGAAGATTTCACCCAACTATATCATCGGAAATTAAGCAGCTCTCTGGGCCAACTGGTACACGAGATCCAGCATTACTTTCCATTCTCCGAAGAAGAAACACTTCAATTAAAAGAAGTCTGGAAGCAGCGTAACTACATCGTTCATGATTATTTCAAAGAACGGATTCATGAGACGTTCAGTCCGGCTGGCCGTTCCCGAATGATTCGGGAACTGACCGCATTTAAGGACCAGGCTCAAGCGTTAGAGCAAAAGCTGCAGGGCTATTCTCGCGAAATGTATGTGAAGCTTGGCCTGGACAGCGAAAAAAGCGTGTAAGTGCGTGTTCAAAAAGGTCGATTTTCAGCACCGAGAAGGTTGGATGAAGCTAGGGACGTCAGGAGCGGAGCGTACGTTTTGGGTACGTGAGCACCGGAAGGCCCGGCTGAATTCAAGATTCGATGCCGAGCTGCTTCCTGATTCGCTAGGAATTATCCAAGGGATTAGTGCCGATAAATTCGCTCCGGCCAAAACAATAACGACCGCCCAAGCGGTGCAGATGATTGTGAATGTCGCCGACCTGAAGGTACAACCGAACTATACGGGCCGTTCGTTTGACAGTGTGCCGAAGGATGCCTGGTTCGCGGATGCTGTGAATATAGCGGCTCAGAACGGATTGTCCGTATCCGCAGACATGAAATGGAATGAACCGATAACCCGAGAAGGGTTCGCGACATTGCTCTCGGAAGCGATTCAGAAGACCGGGAATTATCCCGTGGTCATGATGTATCTGCATGTGGCCGACGAGGATTTGATGAAAGAGGAGAGCCGGGGAGCGGTGCAGTTCCTGCTGTTAACCAAGATCGCCGAGCTCGACGCTAACGCCAAGTTCCATCCCGTCAAGAGTTTAACCCGTATTGAAGCGGCAGAGCTTGCGTACAATTCCATTCAATTTATTGAGGAGCATCAGAAGAACATGATACCCGAGAAGCCGGGACAATCTGAACCGGATGTAAGTACAAGCGTCGTTAAGGTGGATGATGCGCAGAATAAAGTCACGGTAACCAAGGAAGACCTACCGAATCCGGGGTATGGCATTAAAATTACGTCGGTCGACTATGTTAGCGATACCGAAGCCGTGATCTACTACAAAGTTCTTCAACCCGATCCGGACAAAATGTACCCGCAAGTCATCTCCAAATCTTCAGATGACGTGCTCGTGCCTTCCAAGTACACCAAAATCACGGTCAAAGCAGAAGCTACTCTTGATCATCCGGCAAAGTAATTCTTGTAATGTACCGCCAGCATACAATGCAATAAAGAAGGCTGTTCCCAAGCGAATGTAACATTCGACAGGGGACAGCCTTCTTTTATTGATATCTGTAGGTATAAACTTCGAAGCCTGGGTCTTCCTGATTTCGCAAGAAAAAACTCTTCTAACTTGGTTTATACATGACCACCAGCCATTTTACTGTTGGAGGCAAGTACCGTCTCCTTACTCTCTGCAATCGGAGCCGTGCTGCCTTGCTGGAGTTGATACATTTTAAAGTATCTTCCGCCCAGGGCCATCAGCTCGTCATGGGAACCCTGTTCCACAATTTCGCCGCGGTGAAGGACCAGAATCTGATCGGCGCTACGGATCGTGGATAAGCGGTGGGCGATGATAAAGGTCGTGCGCCCTCGCTTCAGAACCTCCAGGGCTTCCTGGATTAAGGCTTCCGTCTCCGTATCAATGTTAGCGGTGGCTTCATCGAGAATCAGTATGGCCGGATTGAACGCAAGAGCCCGGGCAAAAGAGATTAACTGTCGTTGTCCGGCGGAGAGCGTGCTGCCTTTCTCCAGTACTGGCTCATCGAAGCCTTGCGGAAGATGAGCGAGCAGCCGATCAGCCCCTACGTCGCGCAGCGCCTGCTCCACTTGTTCCCGTGTAATGCTCGGATCACCCAGGCTGACATTCGAAGCAATGGTGCCTGTGAACAGGTACGGGTCTTGCAGTACAATCCCCATATGCTTGCGGAGCCATTGCTTTGGAATATCGGTAACGGGCTGGCCATCAATGGTAATCGTGCCTTTCTGCGGGTCATAGAAGCGGAACAGCAGATTAATGATGGAGCTTTTGCCGGAGCCGGTATGACCTACAAGCGCCACGGTTTGGCCTTGCTTCGCTTCAAAAGAAATGTTCTTAAGGACATAGTCCTTCTTGTACGCAAACGACACGTTCTGAAATTCTACATTTCCTAAATACCGCGGCATGCTGCCATCCGTTACTTTCTCGCCTGTTTCATCCATCAGCTCAAACACCCGTTTGGCGGAGACGATGGAGGTATCGAGCGCTGCCAGCTGGTTAACCATGCCCGTTATCGGCTGGAACATGCGGCCAAGCAGATCAACGAAGGCGTAGAGGACGCCGATCGAGACGATGCCGGCACCATTTAATGAAGCAGAACCGAAATACCAGAGTACGACTACAAAGGAAACGTTACGCAGAACATTCACCAGATTGTGCGTGGTGAAGGAGTTCAGATTGAGCATTTTGTTCTGATGAGCCATATAATCCGCATTCAGCGCCTCGAACTCGTCCTGGGTCGCTTTTTGGCGGCGGAATACACGAATGATGGCCATACCTTGAATGGATTCATTAATGATGGCATTGATCTCGCTCAGACGGGAGCGGATGACGGTATTGTATTTGGTTGCAAATTTACGGTACAGAATGGTCCATACAATCAACATCGGAATAACAAACAAACTGATCAAGCCCAGTCGTACATCCAGAAGGAACAATGCGACGTAGACACCCGTGATATACACGGCGCCGGAGCTGAAGTTGGATAATACCGCAACGAACAGGTCCTTTACCGCTTCGGTATCATTGGTTACCCGGGAAACGACTTTGCCCGCCGGTAAATCATCAAAGAAATTGACGGGCAGCCGCTGAATGTGGGCGTACACATCGGTGCGCAGCTTCTGAATGACCCGATTAGCTGCCGATTGCAGCCAGTAGGTTCTGCCGAATACCGTAATCATGGAGATCAACAGGCAGATCAGGAACAGGCCGACCAGCTTATATATGTTGGGAAGTTCGGGTTTATAAAATTCAAACAGCTGTTCCTTGGTCAATTTAACAGCCGGATACTGCATCTCCTTCGAGGCGTAGGAAATTGTCATGACACCGTCCTGAAAGGAGCGGTTTCCTTCGGTTCGGGCTACCGGCTCGTTAATGAAGTAAAAGCTGCGGCCAGCCTGAACGAGACGTACTTCCTGTCCTCGCGTCTCGCCTTCAATAAAGCGATCCTCGCGTTTATAATAAGTCCCGTTATAGGATGCGGCATCTTGAGCCTGCGTCGTCTCATAATAAGGCCGTTCGATGCCCAGGATATGCTCGTCAATCATCGTTTTTGCGATGAAGGGACCTGCAAGCTCTGCGGCAACGCCGATGGCCAGCAGAATCAAGGCGGCGATGAAGGTGCCCTTGGCTGTTAAGGCATAACGGAACAGTCGTTTGGCAATGCCGGATTCATTCGATATGGTCGTATCGGTTGGAGTCAATTAAGACACCTCCTCCGAGGTCAGATTGTTTTCTACCTGCTGGCGTTCGAATTGCTCACGGTACCAGCCACCGAGCTCCAGCAGTTCATCATGGGTTCCTTGCTCCGTGATTCGACCGTCCTCCAGCACCACGATGATATCGGCATGCTGAACGGCTGAGAGTCGATGCGTGGAGATCAGGGTCGTCTTGCCGGCGCGTTTGCTCCGGATATTATCGATGATTCTGGCTTCCGTCCGGGCGTCTACAGCGGACAAGGAGTCGTCCAATATTAAGATTTCAGGGTCGCCGATAAAAGCTCGGGCCAGTGAGACCCTTTGTTTTTGCCCACCGGACAACGCCACGCCTTTTTCGCCTACAAGGGTATCAAGCCCATCGGACAGGGTGACCAGATCGCGGTCAAACGCAGCGGTCGTAATGGCCTCCATGATCAATTCGTCGCTGGCATCCTTTTTGCCGAATTGGATGTTCTGACGCACCGTCTTGGAGAACAAAATCTGCTCCTGCGGCACATACCCGATCCAGCCATGGAGCCGGTCAGTCGCCAGCATCTCCATTGGTATATCGGAAATGAGGATTTCGCCGGTTCCGGTAGGGTACTCATGGAGAAGCTGCTTCAGCAGCGTCGATTTGCCGCTGCCCGTGCGTCCTACGACGCCGAGCGTCTGGCCTTTTTGCAGCGTAAAATTAATATGTTTCAAATTATCAATTGTAGAGGTTGGGTAACGGAACGTGACATCTTTAAATTGAATCGTATCCGGAACCTCCACATCTGCAGGGTTCGCGGCGTCGGTAACATCTGGCGGGGTCTTTAAAGTTTCGTTGACCCGATCCAGGGATGCGTTTCCGCGCTGCATAATGTTGATCAATTCCCCGATGGCAAACATCGGCCAAATCATCATCCCGAGGTACATGTTGAACGATACGAGATCTCCGAGCGTGATTTGATTCTGGAACACCAGATACACACCGTAGGCTAAACCGATGACGTAACTGAGACCGATGGAGAAATTGATGGTTGGTTCGAATAAGGCGTCCACTTTGGCTACCGCCAGGTTTTTTCGATATACATCATCCGTAATGTCCTGGAAGCGCTGCTGATCGGCGCGTTCCTGCACATAAGCGCGAACGACGCGCACACCAGCTACGGACTCCAGAACCTGGTCGTTCATGTCACCGAAGGCATCCTGCGCCAACGTGTAGCGTTTATGGATGGCTCTTCCGTAGATGACCATACCAATGGCTATGATCGGCATGGGCAGAATGGCTGCCAATGTAAGCTTCCAGCTGACAATGAAGCCCATGGCGAACAGAACGACAATCAAGTATATGGTGGAGTCGGTCATGACGAGCATCCCGAAGCCAGCAGTTGCTGCCACGGAGCGAAGGTCATTCGTGGCTTTTGCCATGAGATCTCCTGTACGGTTACGCTCGAAAAACGGCGGAAGCATCCGCAGCAAATGGTTCATGTACCGGGTACGGAGCAGGCGTTCCACGAGGTTTGCTCCTCCGAACAAACGGTGCATCCATATGTAAGTGGCACAATAAACGACAGCAACGATGCCGAGAATCATGAGCAGATATTGGACGAGGGACGCCCACGTTATGGAACTGCTGACGATATCGTCAATGGCGTTTCCGAGCAGAAGCGGCGGCAGCAGCTCAACCAGTCCGCAAAAGATGAGAAGCGCAAGGCCGATCAAGTAACGCTTTTTCTCTTGCTTGAAAAACCAGCCTAAATTTTTAAGTACGGCAAACACATTATCCCTTCCTTTCGTAGGTCGTTCCGGCATCATATCATCCTAAAAACCAAAAAAAGCACATCATCCGACGACGGACGATATGCTTCATTAATTTTGAACTTATCATTCGCACGGCGATCATGACTTCCGCGCAACGGTTAGCTGCTTCGTTCTGATCATTCTGGCAACGAATGAACGAGGCTTGATGATGATGAGACAGCACCATTGGGGAGTCGATCCATATTTAATTGTAGGAAATGATGATCCAGATGATCTTGATCCATCGCAAACAGTTTAAACATGTCACTCACCCTTTCTTCGTAAATTTACAATTTATTCAAATCGATCTCGTATGGACTGAATTTTATCACCATGAACTGGAATGTGTCAAACTTATTTTTCAGGATCATAGCAAGAACTTCGATAGTGAAGGTAGGGTAGAACCTTATGTCACTATTTTATTATCAAAATGATTTGTATCCTAACGTGCGTATGCGTTATGATAATATTGCAACTATTTATAAGATACCGTCCCTAAGATCTCCGGTCTGCAAAAAGATAGGGGTCAACATAATATGACGTCTAAGGAGGGTGTACGACACATGCAAATTCAAGTCAGCGACCAGGCGGCACGTTGGTACAAGAAGGAACTTGATCTTCAGTCAGGCACGTTCGTTCGCTTCTTTCCACGATATAGCTCAGGCGGCGGTCTCCATCCCGGATTTTCGCTCGGTATTTCGGTAGAAGAACCAAGAGAAGCGGGACTGACGGAGCATTCCGAAGAGGTAACATTTTTTATGGAAGAACAGGATTTGTGGTATTTGGAGGGATATACGCTACGCGTGAAGTATGAGGAATCCTTGGATGACATTTCGTATATTTATGAAGAAGAGGGCGCAGTGAATTAACCTGATGTGAGACTGCAGCGCCATCTAGGGAAAGGAGGTTCCCAAGATGAGCGTATATCACCGCGATATTCGCCAATACATCGGCAAACGCTCGGTGGTCCGTGTGAAAGCGGCGGTGCTTGTGCTGAACGATAACGGAGAGATACTGCTCCTGAAGCGGCAGAACAAGGACGAGTGGGGACTTCCACTCGGAAACCTGAAGCCCGGCGAAGCTCTTGAAGACACAGCGTCCAGAGAGCTGTGGGAGGAGAGCGGCCAGACAGCGGATGATATGCGACTCTTGGACCTTGTGTCGGGTCCGGAGTATATGAAGAAGCAAATAGGTGGAGATGAAGTGTATTATGTGATAGGTGTGTATGCGGCAACCGGCCTGCACAGTGCCATTCATTTGTCCCCTAATACGGAAGTATCTCTTAAATATTTTGATTTTCAAGCATTGCCCGTTATGGATGAGATCACGGTCCGCTTGCTGGACAAGATAAAAAAGAACAGCTGAGGCTCGTTTAGTGGTGGCAGTTTGTACGCCTTAAATTCCCCGCACGGGGAATTTTTTTCGGTCAACATGAGGAGTCCCTGCCCCATTCAAACCGGGGGAGGGACTCCTTTTGCCATGCGATTTATGGCTGCCCGGACAGCGGGACCTCTAATGCAAAATCAAAATCGTCGATATCATAGACCTGAACGGGAAGAGCGCTTTCGACGATACGCTGAATCAATTCGTATTGATCGGTCAGTATGGGAGCCGCGGCTCTTTGGGATGCCAGCAGCAGCTCGGTTTCCACAGGATCGAAGGATTCCCCATAGGGTGCGGTGTCCATGGTATTCATGACCGAGACCCGGGTAGTTTCACTAACGGGAATGGTGGGGCTCTTGGACCAAGGCACCTGCAGGGCGCGCTCGATTTTCTTTTTGTTCAGTGGTTCTTCAAAATAGGAAATCAATTCGCCAATCTTTATCTTGACGTGCTGGTCATCAGCACTGCTATTCATGAGATGTTCCTCGGTGGTATGAAGCTCATATAATTCCAAAATGGTAGTGTACGGAATGATGTACTCGACGGGTTTAGGTGGTACTAACAGCTGACCGTAAATGGCCAGCATGACGGCCTCCGTCACGAAAATTCTGGTCATGACTAAATCCTCCTGCAAGACATGATACAATTCATAAGTTTAGAACTAATAAAGCATTGAAGCGCATAAATGTCAACTGCTCTTCGCCTGTCAACCACGTGGATGTTACTTCAGAAAGGGGCTGTTATCACCTTTGAAATCATGGAAAATCTATTATCCGTTCGTTAAGCCATATATGAAGTGGATCATCCTGACCCTTATTATCGGCATGATCAAATTTGCAATCCCGTTGTTACTGCCCATGATCATGAAATATGTCGTGGATGATCTGCTAATCAACCAGCAGATGACCATTGAACAGAAAATCCAGGATCTGATGTGGATTCTCGCCGGGACCCTGGTGCTGTTTGTCGTTGTACGTGGTCCGGTGGAATATTTGCGGCAGTATTTTGCCCAGTTCATTACCAGTCGTATTTTATTCGATATGCGTAATCGACTGTATGCCCATCTGCAGCGGTTATCCCTTCGTTACTATCAGAATACCAAAGTAGGCGAGGCGATATCGCGCTTTATCAATGATGTGGAACAATCCAAGAACCTGGTAGAAGTCGGTATGATGAACATCTGGCTGGATATGTTTACATTGGTGTTTGTATTAATCGTCATGTTCTTCATGAATCCCGTTCTGACGCTGGTTGCCATCTCGATTCTTCCTCTCTACGGGTTAGCGGTGAATTTGCTGTATAAGCGGCTTAAGCGCTTGACTAAGGACCGGTCGCAGGCTCTCGCCGGCATCCAAGCGTACCTACATGAGCGGATTCAAGGGATCTCGGTCATCCGAAGTTTTACTCTGGAGCGGTACGACCAGAAGAAATTCGAAGGCATCAACGGCAATTTTCTGAAAAAAGCGATGGCGCAGACCCGCTGGAATGCGCTCACCTTCTCCATTATCAACACACTCACCGATATTGCGCCTATTCTGGTTATCGGTTATGGAGGATATCGGGTGATTCAGGGAGATCTGACATTAGGTACATTTGTTGCCTTCTTTGGTTATCTTGACAGGCTGTATGCGCCCCTTCGCCGCTTGATCAACTCGTCAACGGTGCTGACACAGGCTTCAGCTTCGCTGGAACGGGTCAAGGAGCTCATGGACGAGCCATATGACATCGTGGACCGTCCGGGTGCCAAAACGCTCAAGACAGCAGGACAGATCGAGTTTGACCGCGTAAGCTTCAAGTACAATGATGCCGCAGGCTGGGTGCTGCAAGATATTAACCTGACCATCAAGCACGGGCAGACGGTTGCCTTCGTCGGCATGAGCGGCGGCGGCAAATCATCCCTGATTGGATTGATTCCGAGATTCTACGATGTACAGCAGGGCGCGGTGAAGATTAACGGTCACGATGTCAGGGATTTGACGCTGGACAGCCTGCGCGGATCGGTGGGGATGGTCCTGCAGGACAACTTCCTGTTTAGCGGATCTGTTCGTGAAAATATATTGTTTGGCAATCCGGAAGCGGATGAGCAGAGAATCGTCGCCGCTGCGAAAGCCGCCAATGCGCATGATTTCATCACCCAGTTGCCGCAAGGCTATGAGACCGAAGTGGGGGAACGGGGCGTCAAGCTCTCGGGCGGGCAGAAGCAGAGACTTGCCATCGCCAGAGTCTTCCTCAAGGATCCGGACATTCTGGTGCTGGATGAGGCGACTTCGGCGCTGGACCTGGAGTCCGAGCATCTGATACAGCAGGCGCTGCAGTCCTTGTCCAACAATCGCACCACATTGATCGTGGCCCATCGCCTTTCTACCATTACGCATGCTGATCAAATCGTTGTGCTGGAGAATGGCAGAATTACAGAGCAAGGCACGCACGGCGAGCTGATGAATCTGGATGGAAGTTATGCCAGACTATACAACGTGCAGCATTTGGAGAATTAATATTCTCTTATTTCATTGATTAACGAAAGACCCGTCCTTCTAAGGCATGGTGTTCGGCCATGCTTCAGGGGACGGGTCTTTTGATGTGTTTAAAGGCTTATTTCTCGATATTCTTGAACACCGTGTCATAAGTCGTCTGAATATAGTCCAGCGTCTGCCCGTGTAATACGATATTGTTCACCAAGGTGATCAGCAGGAACAGTACCATGATGCCGGTCAGAGCTTGTTGAATCCGGAGGTTCTTTGTTTTGGCAATAAACAGTGCTGCAAGCACAAACAGGGCAAACAGATAATGTCCTGCGTACAAGTACAGATCGTAAGCATACGTAGCCAAACCAAACCCAACGATGATGTGCAGCAGAATAGCGAACAGAATATAGATGCCAAATGCCCAGGTATCGCGGGAGCGGATACCCTTAATGAAGGATAGAACCGCAAGGATAAGCATCCCGATACCGACGATATGGACATGAATCGGATACGGCTTGGCCAAATTCGTCACGAATGCAGCGATCCCCGGATCAATCATGGCAAGCTCAGGCGATAGGATGGGACTTACAAATAGCATGTAGAAGACTCGGGAATGGTGCTCGAATGAAAAAGGAGAAACATAGCTGAGCGCACCGTTCTGCACGCTTGAAAACACGTTGGCGATCCACGATTTACCTGAGAACAGCAAGTGTTGAAGCAGAGTTACGATCACCGCCATCCCCAGGAAAACCAGCATAGTCATGATAAACCGTTTAAACGTGTCCTTTTGTTTTCTATCGAACTGGCTGATCAGCAGTGCTCCTGCGAACGTAGCCACATTCGTAGACGTGATGCCGAAATTAATCAGGGCCAGGGAGGCATTCGGCATGACGGCAAATCGATTCGTAAGCCGGCCATAGTGCAAATAAGCGGCTGATAGGATGATCATAAACTGCGCATAAGCGTAGGAATCCGGTATGAATGCCGTGAACAGCGAATAAGAGCTGATACCGAAGAAAGCCGCCGTGACGAGAGACAACAACCAGCTGGCTCCGCTTCTTCGGACGATGTAATAGACCAGCGCTGCGCTAAAAGCGTTCAGGACCGATTGAATCAGAAGATAAGGGAGGTTGGAGCTCCCGATCATCGTTGTTAACGGACTGGTCAGGAAATTAATGAACGGATGGATAATTGAGATGTTTTCCGGTCCATATTCCATTGAAGGATCGAAGTTGAACAGATTCAGCGTAAAGGGCGCACCATAGAATGGGCTATGAGGCATCAACTCGGCTGCATGATCCTTGATGTAGGCTACGAACGGAAGGTTCATGAACACATACCATAGGGCCAGACAGACGCTTAGGCCGATCGCCGTGTAATTATCTTTTTTATGTCGAAATAAATAACTGAAAAAAGTCATGTTTTTCGTTCCCCCATCTTGCTATTATATGTACTGAAAATAGGCCAAGCGGCATTCGCTTACCAGATCAGCAGGAGCAATCCGGAAATAATAAAAGCGACGCCAGCGATTTTTCGGATCCCGATGGTTTCCTTGAATACCAGTTTGGCAAACAGTAACGCCCACAGGAACGTAAGTGCATTCGCCGGCATAACCAGCGTATAAGGAAGCTCTCCTAGAAGGTATATGTTTAACAAGGCTCCCAATCCGTAACTAAGAAAACCGATCAGCAGCAGCTTGATTTGTTTGTTTGCGGTATATCCTTTGAAGAATACGCTGCCCAGTGAGCCGAGTAAGGTCATCAGGAGCAGAAGCAAGTATAGGAACCCGTCATTTTTCATAGGAAGTTAATGTCACCCCGATTCCAAGCAGGGCTACGGCTGCCAGTTTTTGCAGGGTTAATGGTTCATCCAGAAAAAAATCACCATAAAACAGAGCCACAATATAGCTGATACACATCAGAGGATAGGCAACGGACAGCTTCTCCAATGAAAACGATTTGATCATGAGAATGGCCCCGAGGCCGTAGCAGATAAAACCGATTCCCATGTATATCAAGTTGGCGTGGCCCCATTTCCAGAACAGCTGGCCGGTAGCCGTCAAAAAAGCCGATAGAACCATGAACAGCTTGCCCAGGTGGCGCGGGGCGCTCTGCGCTTTTATCTGTTCCATGTTAATCCCTCGCATCCCTGAGCAGATTTCTGATTGATCAAATATTTGTATTTGACGAGCCCGAACATAGGGAGGTCGGACAAGGAATCGGAGTAAGCGCAGGAAGCTGCATAATCAATGCTCAGTTGCCGCTCGTTCAAGTACTGCTGAATCCGGTTCACTTTTTCCTCCCCCTTACAATTGTTTCCTTCAATCATCGAGGTAAAGCGTCCTTCCCGTACGGAAAGTTTCGTAGCGATCACGGTATCGACGCAAGGAAGCTCTGCAAAGTATCTCATGTAAGCGTCGGGGGACGCCGTTACAAGCAGCACATGATAACCCTCGCTTTTTTTTCGCTGCATTTCCTTCAGCGCAGCCGGAAAGATGGCAGGTTTTAATTCCGTTTCGTAAAAATGTTTCAGGTCGGCATCATCCATATGGCGCATCGCATGAAAATAAGCGCTCTTTGCCTTCTCAGCCTCCAGAAGACGGAGCTTGTACAGCACGGAATGCAGCACGACTTTCAGAATGAAGGGTGCTGTGGACGGTTTTTTTCGAATACCATATTTTAAAAACTGAAACATGGAGTCTGTATGGATGACCGTTTTGTCGATGTCAAAGATTGCGAATTTCTGTTTCATATCATTTCCCTCAATTACTAATTCTGTATTATTCAAAGTATACTAAAATCCCGATAACGCTGACGACATAGAGGATCACGGTGACCAGGATGTGTGTGTCCTCCAGGAGCACCCGGTCCGGAGCCCCGCCTTTTTTCTCGATATGAATCAGATAAAGATAGCGGAACATCCCATATATGACAAGCGGTATGGTCCACATGAGGTGAACGGTTCTGCCTGACGTAAAGGTAAACAGTGAATAACTGATGATGGTTGCTGTGGTGACAATGCTGCTCATCTGGTCCAGCAGATCGAACGAATATTGATCGAGCACCTTGCGGTGAGAGCCTTTGTCATGCTGCAGCAGATGGAGCTCATGTCGTCTCTTGCCGATCGCCAGGAAGAGCGATAGCAGCATCGTACAGAGAAGGAACCATGGCGTGAACGGGACGTGGATGACCAGTCCGCCCGCGATGGCTCGCAGCACGAACCCGGCCGCGATAATCATGATGTCAATGATGACAACATGCTTCAGCCGGAAGGAGTAGGCTACGTTCATGGCAAAATAGAGCACCAATAACACGGTAAACAGCGGATTTAGGAAATAAGATACGGCCAGCGAAGCGATTAGCAGCAGCACGCCGAATGCAATAGCCAGCTTGGGCGGCAGCGCACCCGAGGCCATGGGACGGTATTTCTTTACCGGATGGTTGCGATCCGCTTCGCGATCGGCATAATCGTTCACAATATAGACGCAGCCGGAAACGAAGGACAACAGGAAAAAACCGATCAGGGTGTCGAAGAGCACGCCGGGATTTACCACTTCAAACGAGAAGAGGGGGGCTGCAAATATGAGCAGATTTTTGGTCCATTGCTTCGGCCTCAGCTGCCTGAAGAGCAGCATGGGAAGCTGCCTAGGCGGAGCAGCCGCCGATTCGGTATTCGTTGAAGACAATTGTGTTACCTCCTGATACATCATATTTCATAAGGGATTACGGAAAAATCGCTAAAACACGATAGCTATCATACCATAAAATAGACTATATATGGTAATGATCCGTCCGATACGAGGCTTGTTAATAGAACAAATAAACCTCCCCAAGCGTTCACGAACCGGCAGGGAGGTTATTGTTCTATTTATGTTATTTATAAAAAAAGGTTGCATCTGTTCCTGTTCCTCACGATTTACCGATGAGCAGGGACAACAGACCGGCGGCGATGAGCGGCCCGACGGGCACGCCGCGAAATAGGGCGACCCCAAGCACCGTGCCAACAAGAAGACCGGCAACCACGGTGGGATTGCTTCCCATCAGCGTGGCACCACGACCGCCCAGATAAGCGACAAGCATGCCGACGGCGATGGCCAAAAGAGATTTCCAGTTCAGGAAGGATTCGCCGATCGTTTGCAGGCTCATTTTGCCGCTGGCCAGCGGTGACATGACACCTATGGTGAGAATGATAATGCCGACCGTCAGTCCGTATTTCTCCAGCCATGGGAATGCTTGCTGAAAGCCGGTTACACGGATGAGAAGCAATGCCAGCATCGCAATCGTCACGGCCGAATTGCTGCTGATAATGCCAATTCCCGCCATTGCCAGCAGGATGAGTGAAGTTACGTCCATGGGGGATCGCTCCTTTTTTGTTAAGCGTTCGAGACCAAGTGTTCGGCAATCAAACGACCGTGTAGTCTCCCTGACTCAATAAACACCTCATTGGCATTACGACCGGATGCAATGACACCAGCGACATAGAGTCCAGAAACATTGGTCTCCATCGTATCCGGATTATAGAGCGGCTTCTCCATGTCTTCATCCAGTTCAACGCCGGAGGAAGCAAGCAGTTTCCGATCAGGACGGAATCCGGTCAATGCCAGTACAAAATCATTTTCAATGATTGTTTCCTGGCCTTGATTCGAAAGAACGGTAATGGAAGACTCTGCGATTTGAACGACACGCGAGTTCAGGTGAAGCTGGATATGTCCCTTTTGCACCATACTATCGAACAGAGGACGTACCCAAGGTTTGATGTTCTGTGAAACTTCCTCACCCCGATATACCATCGTGACCTCGGCTCCGACACGGATGAGCTCCATGGCAGCATCCACAGCGGAATTACTGCCGCCAATGATCGCGGTTTTCATTCCAGCATACGGATGGGCTTCCCGGAAGTAGTGGGTAACTTTCTCCAAGTCTTCTCCAGGAATGCCAATATAATTCGGATGATCAAAATAACCCGTAGCAATGACTACGTGTTTGGCTTCTCGTATGGACTCTACACCGCCGCGGCGCTGGGTCTTTACCTGAAAGCTGCCGTCAGGCTGCTTGGTTATGGTGAGAGCTTCTTCGTATGGGAAGATCTTCAGATTAAAGTGTCTGGCAACTCTGCGATAATAAGCCAGCGCCTCGTGCCGAAACGGTTTATCATTCGATATCGCGAACGGAACTTCTCCGATTTCAAGCATTTCAGCCGTACTGAAAAACTGCATATGCGTTGGATAGAGATAAATGGAATGAACTACATTGTGTTTATCAATGATCTCGCAGCTGAGGCCCCGGTT
This sequence comes from Paenibacillus sp. 2KB_20, assembly GCF_052115765.1. Classification (NCBI taxonomy): domain Bacteria; kingdom Bacillati; phylum Bacillota; class Bacilli; order Caryophanales; family Paenibacillaceae; genus Paenibacillus; species Paenibacillus sp. 2KB_20. The sequence continues at coordinate 421,000 of NZ_JBFRHH010000007.1, forward strand.
GCGGCATTCAATGGCAGCTGAGAGACCACATGGGCCTGCGCCGATAATTAAGACGTCGAGCATGGTGAACCTCCTTATGTAATAACCTTACGCTATCGATCTGCATAATAATCCTACAGCAAATAAAAGGATAAATCCAGATTTGACGGGATTGACAAACATTTCAAATTTGATTATCATCTAATTAGATAAATATTAAATTAGATAATCGTGAAATTTATTTAGAAGGGAGGAAGAACACCATGATGGAACCAATTGCAAATGAGGCCTATAAGGCATCCGTTCTCCGGAATTTTATAACGAAAGACGGAACGCTGCGTTCCATTCCGGCCCAGTACAAAAAGAAACTCGTCATATTGGAGTATCTGGTAGAGCAGCTTGAAGCAGGGAAAGAATATCCGGAAAAGGACATCAATGCGTTTATCAAGCGTTATCATTCGGATTATGCGACCATTCGGCGGGAATTTATCATTCATCAATATATGAGCCGTGATCATGAAATCTATACACGTAACCCGCGCGAGTTATGGACCCAATGGGAAAAGGTTTAAACGGGATTACACAAAAGCCACCTTTTACTGCCTGAGAGCAGTGGAAGGTGGCTTTTTGTATTAACTATCCGTTGTATTCATAGGTAAAAGTTCGATTAGAAACCGGCAGCAGCCTTTTTAACGAGCTCGAGACCGTTCTGAACGATCATTTCCGCTTCGTCAGGGAATTGGTTGTGGCCTTCGATGATGAGGGTTTCGATATCTTGCACGCCCCATTGACGAAGATTACCCATTACGAAGTTAACTGCCATCTCAGCCGCGGCCATAGGTCCCTCCGAATAGTTACCTCCACGAGCATTCAGGATGACGACTTTTTTGCCTGTCACCAGACCTACAACGCCTTGCGGCGTATATTTGAACGTTTTGCCTGCTTGGTTCAGGTAGTCGATATAGGTATGAAGAACGGCAGGTACGGTCATGTTCCACAATGGGAAAGCGAGCACGATTTTGTCAGCAGCAAGAAACTGGTCAAGATATTTGCTTACATTCGCAGCAACTGCCTGCTCTTCGGGGGTAGATTCCAATCCTTGAGCAGCTTTGAACATACCGTTAATGGCTGTGCTGTCATAATAAGGAAGATTCTCTGCAAAAAGGTCAAGCTCCGTGATTTGGTCTTCCGGATGACTTGCTTTGAAGGATTCCAAAAACGCATGGTACATTTTTACGCTTACCGATTGTTCGATGGCTCTGTTGTTTGCTTTGATGAATAGTACATTAGACATGTATGAAAACTCTCCTTGTTGTGTAGTTTACTTTATAAAGTATAGTATATTTCATTTCGATCGTTTGTCAACAACGTCTTAATGTACGATATCGATATTTCCGGAGTAGGTTTCCACTTGGATGGTATCGGTTGTTTCTTTCAGTGACTCCGGCGCAGAAACGTCTCCCGATAGTGTCTTAAGGTCATAGAATCCCCGGAAGGACGGGTCAGGCTGCACTTTCACATTGCCGGATCTGCACAGGATATTAACCGATGAAACGCCGAGCAATCCCACGTTTACGTTACCGGAAGTGACCTCAACGTCGACGGGACCTTCCATATTTTTCAGCACGACATTTCCCGAATAATTGACCATCTGGGTGGATGCCCGGATGTCAGAACCGCGAATATTTCCTGAAATGTTCTCAACGCTTAACTGCTCGGCTTGTATTCCGCTCATGTTAATGTCGCCTGACTTCACGGAGATGTCAATCATCTTGGAGGAAGCTCCGCTTACCTGGATATTGTCTGAGAGCGTCGATAAATCGAGTTCGTCGAGTTTTGTGCTTGATGGAAGCACAATGGTCAGTTTTCCTTTTGGTGAACGAAAGTCCACACTCATCAACTGGAAGGTGGAAGGTGTAGTCAGATCCAATTTCACCTCAGGACCTGATGGATTAAAGTTTTTAAGAATATCGACATGCTCCGGTTTTAATTTGCCGTCAAACGCGATATATCCGTTCGAATCGCCGCTGTCCTCAAACGCGAAGCTGATATTAATATTGCTGGCAATAGTTAATTTTTTCAAATTTACGGCATCCTGCAGATCCCATCGATTCTGATAGCTGACAAGCTCTTCACCGAATTTAAACTTGTTCAAGGCCATGCCGATGATTCCTACCAATATAAGTGCGATTGCTAAACTGAACAACCATTTTCTGTTCACTGTGCGTCACGTCCCTTCAACAAACGCGTATTCCATCTGGAGTACCTCAAGGTTAACGATAACAATCCAACCATGGCTGAGCGTGTGGCATATCCGAGGAAGATGCCGATTCCGATCAAAGAGATGGATAAGAATAATTTGGCCGGATAAAACGTTCCGTTTACGATATAGTCAATCAGAACGAGCACTGGGCTCAGCAAGGTTGCCAGGGCTCCCAGAGCAATGGCGACCCCTCCGGACCATAATGCTGCAAGGAAGGGGACTGCCACCAATGCACAGAAGAACAAACCGACTCCTAACGCATATTTTCCAAAAGAAGACGGTCTTCGGATCGCTGCCGGAACAGGCATATCCATATCCACATACCGGTCGCCTAACGCTTCCTTGGCCATTTCAAAAGGATCTCCCAATTCACGGGCGATTTCCTCTTCGGTTCGTCCATTCTGCATGCCAATGACAAAATGGGACGCCACATCATGAATGAATTCCCGCCGTTCGTCGGGAGGAAGCGCGGCAAGACGCGATTCCAAAATTGAAATAAACTGTTTTTTAGTCATACAAATTTCCTTCCTCTATCAGATTGGTCACATTGCCCACAAAAGCTTGCCATTCCTTTACCAAGGCTCTCATATAAATCACTCCGCTAGGCGTCAGCTTATAATATTTACGGGGCGGACCCTCGGTCGATTCCTGGAGGTACGTCGTACAATAGCCTTCATTAACAAGTCGGCGAAGGAGAGGGTACAACGCCCCTTCGGCTACCTCAATATGCTTCGATACCGCTTGAGCCAACTCGTAGCCATACTGGTCCTTGCGATGGATTAACACAAGCACGCAGAGTTCAAGCACGCCTTTTTTGAATTGAATACTGACATTCATACGGCAGATGATACCTCCTTTCATAAGTCCATGTTCATGCTGTAAACACGAGGTAGTAATTAATATTCAGTAGTGGTCTATGAATAAGATATCACTTAGTACTGATTAATGCAAGGTACTGATTATAAAACGGGCTGTCGTCAGAATAACGTCGAATCATAAGAAGCTTTGTTAAACGAAAGAAAGTCTCGTTTAATCTTAAAAAGGCACGGTTAATAGAAGTTATCAGAACATTAGGTCGTTTTTCCAAAAGAAGAATGGAGGGATGAACAGTATGTCCATCGATCGGTTTATATTAAAAAAATTGGACAGATGCCAGGAGATCACAACGCGGAGAAATCTCGTGAAATTGTTTCAAATCCGAATTCAGAGAGCGCAGATAGCCGAGGATCGCCATTACGGGTTATAATGAAGTTAAACAAAAAAAGGGCTACCCCTCTTTAAAAGAGAGATAGCGCAAGAGAGTCGTTTTCGCTTTTGCTGTGAAGAATTGCCTCGGATCCCTCGATTTCAATGCTGATCAGGGAATTGAGGCATTTTTGCAGCGCGTTTTTACCGGTTTGAATTTTATGGTCAAGCGCGCTGGTTAGCAGTTTTAGCACCTTCTGTACCGGCTGCTTGCTATCCGTTGTAAAGTATACGGGAACCGGCTTATTTTGGAACATGATTAGTGTTTTCATATCAATCACCTCACGAAAGATTTTTCATGATATTTGCATTATAAATTGCCAATCTTAAAATAACCTTAAATTCATAGAATTAATCAGCATCATTTTTCTGAGCGTGACATTTTTGTGAACGACGATATTTTCCCGACTACAAACCCGGATTTAACCTATAATCAATACATAAATAGTCCCTCGGGACTAACAATGCCGCGTGAAAAATAGGAAATAGGAAATATGACACAAATTGACAGAACTGACCCTGGGATGATATTATTACAATAATGTAACTATTTTTTGCAACTATTGAAATAGGTGATTGGACTTTGCATATGGAATAAACATAAGGATTACCATTTTTGGAAAGGCAGGTTAACCAGATGATACTCACCGTGATCAGCGGGCGAAATGAAGATGATTGGTTTGATATCGACGTACCCGATGAGTGCTCCATTGAACGGTTGAATGAGCTGCTGGGGCTACGTCTTTTTCGTGAACCCTCGGGTGAAGGGATTCAATATATATTGGAAGCAAAGTTCCCGGAAGGCTTGTGGTTTACGGTAGGGGGCCATTCTAACCTAGTTGAAGCAGGACTTAGAGAAGGCTCCTATATCCGTTTACAGCGGGCATTCTCAACAACTACCGAGGAAGCTCCTGTCTATGGCAGAAGATTGTTGTTTCAAGAAAGCTGAGATTGGGTAAGTAACCCTTTGGTTTTAATTGAAACAGCAAAATACATAATTGTACATTTCAGACGCTCTGGATTAGGAGGAAGTGACATATGAACGTGTTGTACCAACGTTCGCCGCGTATTAGACCGGCTTTACCCAATGAAGACATGGAGATTCTGAGACCGCCGTCCGAGCCAAGCAAACCGTCGTTTTCGATGATTGCCATCATTATTCCGATTATTATGACGGCTGCGATGGTTGGTTTCTATTTCTATATGAGCGCAAACGGCAAAATGGGGAGCAGCTACATGATACTTACCATCTTTATGATGCTGACTTCCTACACGCTGCCGTTCTTCATGTATTTAAGCAACAAGAAGACTTATCAGAAGAAGCTGGCCGAACGAAATCAGAAGTACCGTGCACAACTTGACCTGCACCGGGAAGAGCTTAAGGAGCGGCAGGAGGATCAGGTACACATTCTGTTTGATATCCATGGCGATCCGGACGTGTGTTACAACGTTGTGAAGAACCGGAGCAGCAGCTTGTGGGAACGTTCCCCGGAAGATAAGGATTTTCTGGAGATTTGCGTGGGCAAGGGAGAAGTTCCGTTCTACATTAACGTAAAGCCACCCCGTGCGGATGGGTATGACAAGGACCCTCTGATAGAAGCAGCCGAATTGCTGTCTTCCGAATTTCAGTCCGTCGACGATGCATCGATTGCGCTGCCGTTATTCGAATCCAAGGTAATAGGGATCGTAGGCGGAAGAGACCGCGTATTAAATATGCTGCGCGTGATGATGGCCCAAACGGCTGTGCGGCACTCACCCGATGAAGTGAAGATCGCCGCTTTCTACGAAGAGAAAGAAGCGAGCGAGTGGCAATGGCTGCGCTGGCTCCCTCATACGTGGGATGATGATCGTTCCAGCCGCTATCTTGCGGATCGACGGAGCAATGCCCATCAACTTGCCGATGAAATATTTACTCACTTGTACCGGCGTAAAAATAATCGCTCTGAACATGGGAAGAAATCGATTGAGACGCCGGCATACGTGGTGATCTTATCTGCTACCCAATTAATCGAAGAAGAACCGCTGCTGCCTCTGCTGATGGAAGATGCCGAAGCGACCGATGCGGTTACCATCATCTTGTCCGACCGCAAGGAAAGCTTGCCGATGCACTGCCAGCTTATTGTTGAGGTTGACCGGGAGCAGGCGGCGTACACGATTAAGAAAGCGGACGGCACGGTCTCCAAGCAAACCTTCCAATCCCATCATATTAGCAGGGAGCAGATTGAAGCCTTGGCTCGATACATGGCGCCGATCCGGCTGAAGCGATCTTCTGCGTCCGATATCCCTAGCGTTTTGGCACTTTTCGAGATGATAGATATACAGAAAATCAACGATTTGGATATGCACAGACGCTGGCAGCAGAACCGATATCCGGATTCATTACCCGTTCCGATGGGTGTCCGGGCGGGCGGAAAGAAGATTAATTTGAATCTTCATGATAAAATAGAGCGTCAAGGTCATGGACCGCACGGTCTGATTGCGGGAACGACCGGTTCCGGGAAAAGTGAGGTTATTCAATCTATTGTGGCCTCCCTGGCCTCCGAGTTTCACCCGCATGATCTAGCATTTATGCTTATTGATTATAAGGGCGGCGGCATGTCCAATACGTTTGTTAACTTGCCGCACGTAGTAGGCACCATAACGAACCTGGATAACAATCTGATTGAACGTGCGAAGGTGTCGCTGAAAGCCGAGCTGGTCCGCCGCCAGAAAATATTGAACGATGCGGGAAATCTGCAGCATATCGATGAATACTACAAGCTGCTGCGCAATCGCCATGGCGAGCCGCTCCCGCATCTCGTTATCATCATTGATGAATTTGCACAGCTGAAGAAAGATCAACCGGAGTTCATGGATGAATTGATCAGCATTGCCGCTATTGGACGAACACTTGGTGTCCATCTGATTCTTGCGACCCAGAAACCGGCAGGCGTCGTGGACGATAAGATTTGGAGTAACTCGCGCTTTCGGATCTGTCTTCGGGTACAAAGCGAGGGCGACAGCCGTGATATGCTGAAGATTCCGAATGCAGCTTGGATTAACAAGCCCGGACGAGGCTATTTTCAGGTGGGCAGCGACGAAGTGTTTGAAGAAATGCAGTTTGCCTGGAGCGGCGCTCCTTATATTGAAGAAAAGGATACACCAGGTGCAGTGGTTATTCGCGAGGTGCGAATCAACGGGAAGTCGGAGCCTCTGCTTGCTTCTAATCCCTCCCTGGGAGCGCATCTGGAGGTGCCCAAACAGCTCCAGGTGTTTATCGACCATGTGGCTGAGGTGGCCAAGGAGCAAGGGATCGAACGGCTCCAGGGACCTTGGCTTCCACCGCTTCCGGAGAGTCTGGATCTGGAGAGCATACCGTCTGGGACCGAGCTGCAGAAGCAAGATCTGTTCAGTGATTCGGCACTTGTGTCCTATGTTGGGATGGTTGATGATCTGCCAAACCAGTGCCAGAAGCCGCTGATGCTCAATCTTGAGCAAGGCCACTGGGCCGTATATGGCATGCCCGGACTTGGAAAGACCACCTTTATTCAAACGATGCTGATGTCGTTAGCGAATCGGTATACCCCGGACTTTTGGCATGGGTATATCGTGGATATGGGCCGGATGCTGCGGGATTTTGCAGGGCTCCCTCATATCGGAGGAGTCATGATGGCGGAGGAAGAGGATCGTATCAAGCGCCTGTTCCGTTTTTTGACGAAAACGGCGGCGACTCGCAAAGATATGATCGCTGAAGCAGGTGTGAAGACTGTTGCGTCCTACCGCCGGGGCAACACAGGCCCCGTCCCGCAGCTGGTCGTGGTTATTGACGGTTACTTGAATTTCCGTAACTCCTATCCGGATGAGAATGATATGCTTGAATACTTGCTGCGAGAAGGCGGCAGTCTGGGGATTACGTTTGTCATTACGGCGAACCGGATTTCTGACATGTTCGAGAAGGTCCGAAGCAATATCTCGCAAGCAGTATCGTACGAACTCGCCGATCCTGCTGATTACTATTATGCAGTGGGGCGTCCAACAAGAGTTCCCAGCCAGCTTCCTCCAGGAAGAGGATTGGTTAAAGGGCAGGTGCCGCCGCTTGAATTTCAGACGGCTTTGCCGGCTTCCGGTCAGGAAGAGGGGGACCGTTCCACAGCGCTCCGCGATACGATTCGCACTCACCGGGCAGCGTGGCACGGGGAAGAAGCACCACGGATTGAGTCACTGCCGGACAAGATTCCGCTCCATCAACTGCTGAAGGTACAAAAGCCTTATGAATCAGCAGGAATGGTGAAGTTTCGGGTTCCTGTCGGGGTGGCTACGGATGACTTGACCCCTTTTGCTATCAATCTGGAGGATGGACCACATTTTATTGTGGCGAGTCCGATGGAAGGTGGTAAAACATCATTCCTCCTTAGCTGGATGTTATCACTTGCATATCATACATCGCCGGATGAGCTGGAATTATATACGGTAGATACGCGCTATGGAAGCAGTGGTCTGAGTCGGATGAACCATCTTCCGCATGTCCGTGGGCATGCGGAGAATGAGGAAGATTTGGCTCCGCTCATTTCAGGCCTTTATGAACGGGTTCAGACCCGGTCCAAAGACAGTGAAGATCCGACTATCCTGCTTATGATTGATGACGCTGACGTGCTCAGCAAGCAGCTTTCCGATTTCACCTTGAAAGACCAGCTGTCTGCCATCGTCAGACAGGGAAGAGACCGCAAGGTACATGTTGTCATTGCCGGTGTACCGGCCGATTTCCCGACGTATGGCGTCGATTGGTTTACCGATATCAAGGCTGCACAAAACGGATTTTTATTCGGAACATTGGATTCCAACGATTTATCGTTCTTCAGAATTCCTTTTTCCGAATCCGCCAATAGTCCTGGAGGACTAAAAATACTTCCGCCAGGACAGGGGTACTATGTAAAACGTAAATTTTCCAGAATAAAAGGCGCAGTTCCGTTCGATGACGAATGGAACGCCCAAAGATGGGTCACAGAAATTCGCGACCGATGGCATGTTGTAGTTTGAGGGGAGGTGGCTCATAATGTTGACAATTCATGCTTCCAAACAAGAAACGATCACGCTGAACGACAAGGAATTTTTCTTCTTGGCTGGAATTATCGGATCGGACCGATTACTTGGTGTTGAAGATCCTTTTGTAGGATACTTAACGGAAGAAATCGCGGTTGAGTGGGAGAAAACCAAACAATCGCTCCTAAGCAAGCAATATTTGATTCAAGAGGAGGGCGGGGAATTGTCGATTCCACCCGAAGTCTTCTCAAGAGTAGCTATTGCCGGACTTGCGGAACGTGCGTGCTGGTTGAAATATGAAAATCAGGATTCGGCGTTTGAAGGATATCTGCATGTTACGGACGAACGGGTAATACAAGTATGCAGAAGCAGCGAAGACAACCGATGTTACCTGCTTAGCGAACTTGGTACTATCGAACAAACCTGCGATCAACTGGTGCAGGATCTGGCCCTAAGCGACCAAAACTGGGGGGATATACCGGCACTACTCCTTAGCCGGAAAGAATTCGGAGATATTTACACCTCCGTTTCCGAACAGAAGTGTGACGATATCGGCGATCGCTTGGCCAGGTTGACGGATGATGCGGAGGGTTCAATCGCTCTAGCGAAATGTATGAAAAACAAGGTGTCTTCGGGGGAACTCCAGCTGTCGATATGGAACGGAATCAGCTGGGAAAGTCAAAATGCAGCATTTATAGTGAACGAGTCCATGAATTGGCTGCTGCGTATGAGCCTGGAGGGAGACCAGGATTGGTTAACCGCAGCGCCAGCGACTAAAGAGCAGTTTCGTCATATGCTACTCATGTGGCTGAAACAGTAACAGAGCCTGTATGAAAGGTGAGGACCAATGCGTATTTCTGTCGAGCCGGAGTCTCTCCGGACGTTAAGCCGTCAGCTGCAGCATAGTGGCGATGAATATTTAGCGATTACGAGAACGCTCAACCAAGCTATGGAATCACTCGTTTGGGAGACGTCTCTCAAAGCGGCGGTTATTGATGAGTGGCAGTCTGCCCGGAGTCTTGGAGAGCATCTGGGAGCTCTTCTAGCTCAGCTGGGCAAGCATCTTCAAAGCAAAGCCGATCAATTTCAAGAAACGGATCATCAGTACCATACGATTTTGGAGCATGCAATCATAAGTACAGTATCACCGACAGCTCTGTTTGCGGCTTCCGGCATGGAGGGACGTTCATCCATATTACCGGAATATGGTAATTCCTCGACGGTAATATCGAACCCGAGTTCGGTAGCCGCTGCCGTAGGTATGGCCAGTGGAGACAACGGGGATTCGGCTAAACAAGCCGCATTAGCCGGGCAAAGCTGGACCTTTACCGATCCGTCTTCATTTGGTATTGCCAACTAAATTCCTATTCCCTTTGGGATAATCAGGATGGTAAATGTTTCAAATTGGGACGTATAGGGTAACTGGAAATTAGGTCTGAGGACATTTTGATAAACTGAGACTCTTGGGCTAAGATGTCAAGTGTCACCAGAAAACGAATTTCTAGGAGGTTACATAAATGGCAGGACGTATTTTAATTACGCCAGAGCAAGTCGAGCAAGTAGCGAACCAATTTAAACAGAGCGGTGATCAAAGTCAGCAAATCGTTAACAGCCTGACTCAATCGATCAACGGTATGGAAGGTCAATGGGACGGTATGACGAAGCAGCGCTTTTTCCAAGAATTCCAGGAAGCAAGCCGCTTGATGAACTCCTTCGTACAAACGCTTGACAGCATCAGCAATGAGCTAAAAGCGATCGCTCAGAAATTCCGTATGGCTGACGAATCTCGTTAATACCCATTCGGAGACTTTTGCTTTATAATAGTTTAATAGGCAGAATAAACCGGGTGGAAGACAACCCGGTTTTCTTGCAATTTTGGATGTTTAGAATATAACAATCTGGTTAATAGAGTAGAGAGTTATATAGTTAGGTAACGGAGTTAAGAGAGGATGACGTTCATGACATTTCAGCCAAACCCGGGCGATGGGATTGTTGTAAATGGAACGGCTTATACAGTAGGGCAGCATCCCGCAGCGCCAGGCGTAGCCTACGCCCAAGCTGGGCGGCAGGGAATCGTCTATCAGCTGCTTCCTGTGGATGGGGAGCTGCATGAAGCCAAAGCACTAAAGGTGTTTTTTCCTAAGTTCAGAATTCCGGCTATGGTGTACCAATCCGAGCATATGGGGAATTATCGCGAGATACCGGGTTTGCAGGTAAGTAGTCGAGAGGTGCTCACTCCCGAAAGAAACGGAGATTTGATAGCGGAATATCCGGATTTGCTCTACGCGGTCATCATGCCATGGATTCATGGATGTACTTGGTTTGACGTAATAAGCGATCAGCGTAATCTGGGACGTTCTGAAAGTCTGATGCTTGCCAAGGCATTGGCAGCCATCGGTTCAAGCATGGAGCAGCGCGGATTAGCACACTGTGACCTGTCTGCGCCCAATGTCATGCTTCCGTTTTTTTCGGAAGTGAAGCTGCCGGAAGGCGCTGCCGCCGTTGAGCTTGTCGATGTGGAGCAGATGTACAGCCCCAAAATGGATCGACCTGATGTTTTGCTTGCTGGCTCTCCTGGATATGCGGCTCATCGAACGGTACATAGCGGGTTATGGAGTGCGTATGCCGACCGTTTCGCGGGCGCTGTAATCATTGCGGAAATGCTGGGATGGAGCGATCCGGCTATCGTTAATCGGGCATGGGGCGAAAGTTATTTTGACCAGCATGAAATGCAGACTCCGTGCGAGCGTTATTTTTTACTGAAAAAGTCGCTGGGTCAGCGTTGGGGTACACGGATTTCGGATCTGTTCGGCAGAACCTGGGACAGTCAGGATTTGAGCAGCTGTCCTACTTTTGGTGAGTGGCTGATTGCATTATCCTCATTAAGTGAGGAAGAAGTGGTGGAGGAAGTACCAGCCGCTGCAACTGCCCATGACGACCATTCGGATGAACCCCGTTCTGAAACTTCCCAAGAGGTGCCGGCTGAGATTATGGCATCGCTTGGAATTGAGCCAGGCACCCGAGAGGTCAACGACAGTGTGGTTGGACGCTTGTTTCATCAGGCGCGTGATCTGGAGGATGCGGGCAATCTTTCCGGTGCGTTGGAAATATTCCGCTCCGCGTATCATTTTGTGAAAAAGGATAGTCCGCTTGAAGTGGAGCTTGCCGCCGCTATACAGGGGCTCGAGGAGCAGCTTCGTCCGGCTGAAGAATCATCCAACAAAGGCATTAAAGCACTATTGTTATCCCGTAAATTCATGCTCTCGGCCGCTGCAGCTATCGTCATATTGGCTGGTTCTGCGATTACGGTGAACCAGATTTTGGCGGAGAAGGCAGAGAGTCGTCAGTTGGATGCCCAGCGATTAGCCGAGCAGCAAGCGCAGGAGAAAGAAGCAGCTGCCCGCAAGCAAGAGGAAGAAGCGCGGAAGCAGCAGGAAGAGGCGGCTCAGAAAGAAGCAGAGGCTAAGAAAGCGGAAGAGGAGCGCTTGAAGGCAGAAGAGGCCAAGAAGGCTAAAGAAGCTGAGCAGGCGCTGAAGGAACAGGAGAAAACCGAGCTTCAGGCAAAGTATGAGAAGCAGGCGAAATATGAAGCTTACCTGGCATCGCTAGAAGATAAGAAAAAAAAGCAAGCATTGCAAGAGAAATATGATAATCAAGTCAAGTATGAGGCGTACTTAGCCCAAATGGAAGAGAAGAAGAAAAAGGCGGCCCAGGAAGCAGCGGCTGCCAAGGCGGAGGCAGAGCGTCAGGCGAAAGCCAAGGCTGCCCAAGAGGCCCAAGCCGCAATGCTTCAGAAGCAGCGTTCCCAAAACGTTGTAGAACTGGTTGCCCTATATAATAAGGCGTATAATGCGCAGGTAGCCGGCAACAAAGACCGCGCCAAGAATGCCGCGCGTGAGTTCATAGAGCTGTATAACAACGATAAAGCCTATTATAAGACGGTTGGTAAAATGAGAAGCCGCCTTAATAATCTGCAGGAATTCATAAGTAACGACAGCCACTGGATACCAAAACTATAAAGAAGTAAACATGACGAAAATGCAGGGGTGAATGTTAATTCACGATGAACTATACCATTCAAGCATCACAGCGCACGCCAGCGCTCATTATATATCTGATTGATATCAGCGCGTCTATGAATATGCTGATGGAGGACCGCAGGCGGATCGACGTCGTATACGAAGCATTGTCCTTGGCCATTCGGCAAATGGTGTTTCGCTCCACCAAAGGGAATCGGCTGACGCCGAGGTACCGGATCGCCATTCTTGCTTACAGCGATGATGTCTATGATTTGTTAAACGGGATCAAGGGCATTGACGAAATTGCGGCGATCGGATCGCTTCCGGACTTAACGCCTAAACGGTTCTCCGATTCGGCGAAAGCGTTCCTTCAAGCCGAGAAAATTCTGCAATCGGAGATTCCGAATATGCAGGATTGCCCTGCACCGCTTGTGTGTCATATGACGGACGGTGTAGCCACGGGAGAGGATCCGGAACCGATTGCTCGCCGCATCATGAACATGAGCGTTCCGGACGGCAACGTGCTCGTGGAGAATATTTTCATTTCCGATCATCTGATGAGCCAGCCGATATCCGAACCGCGCCGATGGAAGGGGATTTTGGCTGATACATCGCTTGAGGATGAACATGCGCGCAAACTTAAAATGATGTCTTCCGTTCTTCCCGAAAGCTATCGAGAAATGCTGCTTGAGGCGGATTATCAACTGAGCCCGGGAGCCTTGATGATGCTTCCAGGCACTTGCTCTGAGCTGGTGTCCATCGGGTTTCAGATGTCAGCTGCCACGCCTGTAAGGTAAGAGGTCACAAAGATGAAGCGATCATACACGAGAAGCATGGAATCGTTGGGAATTCGTAAGCGGAAGGCTCAAGCAGCATCGTTTTATTACGAGAGCAAGCAGACCGTGGAAGAACCGATTACGAAGATTAAAGATTTGTTCACATGTCGTTATGCGTATGGTAGAGCGGCAGAATCAGTCATGCTCTCCGAGATGGGTCAGGATTTCATTGCGTTAAAGATGAATGAAGATGTGTGCCATTTTGTACTGTGTGATGGTGTAGGATTGAGTTATCGAGGCGATGTGGCTTCACGTCTGCTGGGTCAGGGGTTAATGAACTGGCTGGAAACGGTGGAGGAACTCACGAGCGCATCGCTTGAACGCAAACTGAAGGAACTTACCCATGAAGCCGATCGGGAAATGCGGACGCATTCGCTGAGTTCCGAAACGCCAAAGCTGCTTCGTGAAGTACTGGAGGAGAAGCAGCGCAAGGGAAGCGAAGCCATGTATATTTGCGGTCGCATAGAGCTCTCTTCGGGTTTTCGTCGCAAAGGAAGGCTGTGGCTCGCATGGCAGGGTGATTCCAGGGTACGCTTGTGGCGCAAGGAAGACGAGATCACCTCGGTATTCGGAGATCGTTTCCGAACGTCGGAACGCTGGTCTTCCCGAAGTGGACCGATCGGAGGCAGTCCTCATGTGTTCTCGTGCAAATTAGACCCGGAGACCGAATATCGGCTTCAGCTATACAGCGATGGGCTCAACGATCTGGACCCGATGAAGGAGCCGATTCCCGACGAGCAGGTGCAAGTATTAATGAATGCTCGCCATACGGACGGTCTGGAAGATGATGCTTCGTTTCTGGAGATTGTATGGTAGGTTCCCAAGAAGTATGGTATGATAAACGCTGAGTCGGACCCAAGGTCCGGCTTTTTTGCACATAAGTTTTTTGGGGTCCCCGCAAAGTATTTGGAATAAGCATCGTAGCATAGGCTCCACTTTGTGGGGTTATTTTGTAATCATGATTATAAAATAACTCCTTTTGGGTAATCTTGTGACAGATGAATGCATAACGGATGACGATTAAAAGGAGCGTGTTGATAATGAATGAAGGACACGGACGTTTTCATGGGAGAACAGCGATCATTACCGGAGCCGGATCAGGCATCGGAAAAGCAGCGGCCATTCACCTGGCGAAGGAAGGCGCAAACGTTGCCTTATTTGATCTCTTGGATGACCGAACGAATAAAGCGGAATCGGAGATCAACTCGATTCGGGAGGGTTCCGCCAGAGCCTTTGACGTGGATACCACAGATCCTGACCGGGTGGAGAAGGCGGTCCTCGAAACGGTGGAAATTTTTGGCGGTGTGGATATCGTATTCGCCAATGCAGGGATTAATGGCGTGATGACGCCAATTGATGAAATGAAGCTGGAGGAATGGACCAAGACGCTGAACGTGAATTTGAACGGTACGTTTCTGACGGTCAAATATGCGATTCCGCACCTCAAGAAACGGGGACAGGGCAGCATTATCATTACCAGCTCCGTCAATGGCACCCGAACCTTCTCCAACTTTGGGATGAGCGCTTACAGCACAACCAAAGCGGGACAGGTGGCTTTTGCGAAGATGGCTGCGCTGGAGCTGGCAAAATTCAAGATCAGGGTTAATGTAATCTGCCCCGGCGCAATTTCTACCAACATTGATCAAAGCACGAAGAAGCAGGGCGATCTGGAGGAGATCGTGATTCCGGTGGAATATCCGGAGGGGAGCCAGCCGCTGTCTGACGGTCCGGGTACGCCTGAAGAGGTCGCGGATTTGGTGGCGTTTCTCGCTTCCGATCAGTCGAGACATATTACAGGGGCTCAAATATTCATAGATGGAGCCGAATCGCTGTTGTAAATGAGATCAGTTGAACCCCAAAAGGTTCCCTGCATTTAGAACTTGGAATATAAACTGCGCTGCTATATGATGAGGAGGACGAAGGGAAAAGGAGGAGGCTGGATAATAATGAGCATCTTTTCCAGATTGGCTGAGCAGAAGATTGAAGAAGCGATCCGTAACGGAGAGCTCGATCATTTGCCTTTTGCCGGGCAGAAACTTCCGATCGACGATCTTTCGCACATTCCGGAAGATCTGAGAATGTCCTACCGCATCATGAAAAATGCGGGTTATGTTCCTGAAGAAGTTACACTTCGCAAGGAATGCGTTCAGCTGTATGACCTACTCGGTGCAGCCCAAAACGAGGGTGAGCAGGAGCAGCTTCAACGCAAGCTGAATGAAAAGCATCTAAGACTGCAATTGCTGATGGAACAGCGGGGCCTTAGCGGTAATAGCGCGTTTACACAGTATGAGTCCAAGGTCAGGGAACGATTAACCCATGAGGAATAACAGAACAGCGCCAGCCTTTCTTCTCTTTTCGAGAATGATAGTGCTGGCGCTGATTGTTTGTCGGGATGTGAAGGAACGTAATTTGAACAATGCTCAATGAATCCCTTATTTCGGTGAGCTGTACTTAGGATTCAAACAGCTGATTTTTGACATGATCCGTCATTTTTATCGGGGCAGAGGATACTTTCGATAAGTCAAAAACAGGAATTAGATCCGCAGGGCGAACGGATTCCGAATGATCCAGAAGGCCGGCGGTCCAAGCCAGCCAGCCGATGATGCGTTCGGGCATCAGGCCCTGGCCGCGAAGAAATGAGAGGCTAAGTCCGCGGGTTCTCTTAGCGAGCCTTCTGCCTTCCGCATCCACCATCAGCGGGGTGTGCGCAAACCGTGGCGGGTGGTAGCCTAATGCTTGGTATAACAGAAGCTGACGTGGGGTGGAGTCCAGTAGATCGGCTCCTCGGAGTACATGGGTTATGCCCATTAAGGCATCATCCACGACTACCGCAAGTTGATATGAGATAATATCGTCTGCCCTGCGAACCACAAAGTCTCCTCCATCGGATAGCCGATAGGACTGCTCTCCGGCGATGCCATCAACAAAGGAAACGATCGTCTGCGGTACCTTCATCCGCAGCGAAGGTTTCTTATGAAGCTCTCTAAGCACCGCTTCCTCCCGAGTTAAATCTCTGCAAGTTCCCGGGTAGCGGAGGCCTTCCGATGCAATGCCGTGCGGTGCGCTGGCTGCAGCCGTGATATCGGCCCGACTGCAATAGCAGGGGTATAGTTTATTCGATTCCTTCAGCTTGCTGATTTCCCGCTCGTACAGCGCTTGGCGTGCCGCCTGATGATAAGGTCCATAGGCTCCGGCCATACCAGGACCTTCATCCCAATCCAAACCGAGCCATTCCAGATCTCTCATAATCTCGACGGCAAGCTCCTGTCGGGAACGCTGGACATCGATATCTTCTATTCGGAGTATATATTGGCCGTTCATACTCCTTATTTGCAGCCATCCAAGTAAAGCGGTCAATGCATTGCCGATGTGCATTTTGCCTGATGGCGTAGGGGCAAAGCGACCGCGAAATGTGGCATGCTGCTCCATACAGTTCACCTTCTTGACTCCATGAATCTTGATGCTCACTTGGGAATGATATTCATATTGTAGCGCAATTATATCGATACTTTCCAGCCGTGGCGAACAAGGAACTCCCCTTGACGAACATCGGGTGTTTTATATAATTAAGGGATTATATTGATATTTAATAGGATAACGGAGATGTATCCATGACTGAATTACCGATTCACCGAATACTTCCACATTTGAAAATGGCTTTATCTACTGGGACCCATGCGGTTTTGATCGCTGAACCGGGTGCAGGCAAGACGACCCAGGTGCCCTTAGCATTCCTGAATGAACCCTGGCTGGAAGGCAAGCGGATCATCATGTTGGAGCCCAGAAGGATCGCAGCCCGCTCGGCCGCGAGTTACATGGCATCCTCTTTAGGAGAGGCAGTTGGTGAGACGATCGGATATCGCGTCCGAATGGACAGCAAGATCGGGCAGAATACGCGGATCGAAGTTGTGACGGAAGGCATCATGACGCGCATGCTGCAGGATGATCCGGAATTAACCGGCATTGGTATGATTATATTCGACGAATTTCATGAACGAAATTTGCAGGCCGATACCGGCCTGGCTTTTGCGATGGAATCCCAGTCGGTGCTGCGGGAAGACTTAAGGCTGCTCGTCATGTCTGCTACCCTTGAGGCCGCACCAGTAGCGAAGCTTCTTGGCGATGCACCGATCATCGTTAGTGAAGGGCGTGCTTTTCCAGTGTCTACTCACTATTTGCGCTCATTCTCTCTCGAAGAGTTACATAAAGGGGCTGCGAGTGCCATCATGCGGTCACTCTCCGAACAGGAAGGCGATATTCTAGTATTTTTGCCGGGCGCCCGCGAAATCAGGAGGACCGCTAACGAATTATTAAGAATGGGTTTAAGGGAAGATGTCGTCATTCGAGAGTTATACAGCGCGCTTCCCATAGAGAAGCAGGATGAAGCGATTAGACGCGATTCGAATGGCAGGCGTAAAATCGTACTCTCCACAAGCATTGCCGAGAGCAGTATTACCATTGAGGGGATCATGACCGTTATTGACAGCGGTTATATGCGGACGGAGGTGTTCTCGCCGAGAACGGGACTGCCGCAATTGATTACGAGACGGTTATCCCGGGCATCCGCGGATCAGAGGAGGGGAAGGGCTGGACGTGTATCTGCTGGTGTATGTTATCGCTTATGGAGTGAGGAAGAGCATCGCCATCTGCCGGAAAGCACCATTCCGGCGATCCGTGAATCCGATCTGACGCCGCTGGCCTTGGAATTGGCAGTATGGGGGACGCGTGACCCGGAGCAGCTTGCCTGGCTTGATGTGCCGCCTCGACCAGCTCTTACGCAAGGGCAAACGTTATTGAAGCAGCTGTCGGCTTTGGATGATTCGGGCAGTATTACACAGCATGGCCGTGAGATGGCGCTTCTCGGGCTTCATCCAAGGCTGGCCCACATGCTGCTGAAGGCACAAGAACTAGGCGAGGCATCGCTGTCCATCCGAATGGCTGTACTGCTTCAGGAGCGTGATATCATGAGCAGAGGTGAAGCCTTAAGGGATCAGGATATGCGTTCGCGCGTGGAGCGGCTTCTCGCGTATGAACAAGGTGGGCAGCGGTTCGCCGAACAAGATATGTCCAATGAAGCCGTACTGCAGCGGATGAAACAAGAGATTAGGAAACTGCATACACAGCTAAATATCACATATACAGTAAGCGGGAATCTGAACCTCTGTGGACTATTGCTGTCATTCGCCTACCCGGATCGGATCGCAAAGAACAGGGGAGGAACCGGGTTCCTTATGCGAAGCAGCAGAGGTGTGAAATTGGTGTCGGTACAGCCTATGAGCCGTGCCCCGTATATTGTGGTCGCTGCAGTTGATGATCAAGGCGCGGACGGGAATATTCAGCTTGCCTCTGAAATGGATGAATTATGGCTCGATAAGTATTATCATGGCGAGATGGAACAGCATAAAGAGGTCGTATGGGATGCTGCTACCGGCAGCATCAGGGCGAGACAAAAGCAGATGCTTGGAGCGATCGTGATCAAGGAGCAATCCTATTCGAATCCAACTGGAGAGGAAATAGCGCTAGCCTTGCTGCAAGGGATCAGGCAAGAGGGCCTTGGATTGTTACAGTGGAGCAAGGCAGCATTGCAGCTGAGAGAGCGGCTGGCTTTTATGTTCCGACATGATCCCGAGGGGAATTGGCCTGATGTTTCGGACGAAGGCCTGATGAATCAGGCGGAGGAGTGGCTGCTCCCTTATTTGGACGGGCTGCGGAATCGAAATGATATGAGACGTCTTGCTCCGGGAACGCTCTTGGAGCATATGCTTAGCTGGGAGCAAAAGCAGCAGCTTCAGAAGGAAGCGCCAACTCATATCA
The DNA here is from genome assembly GCF_052115765.1 of Paenibacillus sp. 2KB_20. NCBI lineage: Bacteria > Bacillati > Bacillota > Bacilli > Caryophanales > Paenibacillaceae > Paenibacillus > Paenibacillus sp. 2KB_20. The sequence goes on from NZ_JBFRHH010000007.1 coordinate 440,175, forward strand.
GGGTACCGAGCGGGTCCTTGATCCCAATTAACTACAGTGACCCTGAACAACCGTTCCTGGCTGTTCGCCTGCAGGAAATATTCGGACTTCAGGATACTCCGCGAATTGCCAATGGACGGGTTGCGTTGACCTTGCATTTGTTGTCACCTGCACAAAGACCCGTTCAGGTAACCTCGGATTTATCCAGTTTCTGGCGCAGCGGCTATTTTGATGTGAAAAAAGACTTAAAGGGAAGATATCCTAAACATTATTGGCCTGATGATCCCATGGAGGCGACTGCAACCCATCGGATCCGGCCCAAGGCTTAACAGAGCAGCGTCACGTTTAATTTCACCTTCCGTCGGGTAATGTTAAATATGAACGACCACCGATGAGGAGGGTTTATCATGGAGAAGAAAGTTGTTGGAGTATTCCGTTCGGAACAGGAAGCGGCTCAAGCCATCGAGCAGCTTCAGCAGCATGGGATTCCGAATGATGCCATTTCGATTATAGCGAAGGATAAACGCGAAGCAGACATGATTGCTGAACAGACGGGAACGATGGCGCCAGAAGGAGTAGCTGCAGGCGCAGCAACAGGCGGCATACTTGGGGGTACGGCAGGTTTGCTGGCAGGACTTGGGGCTTTGGCTATTCCCGGCATCGGTCCGATTCTTGCCGCAGGACCTATTGCAGCGACGCTTACCGGCGCAGCAGTGGGTGTGGGAGCCGGGGGGCTGGTCGGTGGTTTTATCGGCCTTGGCATCCCGGAAGATGAGGCGAAAGAGTACGAGTCCTATATAGAGCAAGGACGGATTCTGGTACTGGTTGACGCTGATCAAGAAAATACAGGCATCTATGATATATTCCGGGATTATGATTATAGAAACGAGGGTCGTGCCGGTGCGGTTGATCTGGATCGGGACGATATGCTTCCGCCGCGAGGCACTACGCTGCTGTAAGGAAACAAACCCGGTTCTCATTGGAACCGGGTTTTATATTGATATCAATCGCGGTCTGTCTTCTATGAAGGTACATCGACAGACGTATTTCTTTTTGATATCTGAAAACCTTTTTATAATACATAAACTCATGACGGATTATTACATGCGAACAAACGCAGTGCGTCGACATTATTGGCAGGAATCATCATAGGCGTGGCTCTCACATTCTCTCCAAATATCTTTGCAGCTACCTCCTCACGACAGTCAAGATAGAGATTGATGAAGCAAAGAAAAGCCTGGAGTATGCCAAAGCTAAACTTGTTCATCTAGAAGTCCAGCTGGCTGAGTTGCAGAAGTAAATAACAAGGGGACCTTCTTCGAGGGTCCTTAACCTCAGGATCAGTAAATAATTGGATTACCCGATTCAGGGCAGTGTCCCTTACAATGAGGAGTGTTCACACGAAGTCAGACGAAGGGGGAGCAGTATGCCCAAAGAAAGAATACCGGAAATTGAGCGCTTGCGGGGAATTGCTTTCCTGGCTGTAGTCTTACAGCACTCCATCGCGCACTATTCTGTCGCGCCGGGAATGACGACAAGCGATGGTTTGATGATGGCAGTTCTTCTGATGGTGACAAAATTTGCTGTGCCCGTCTTTATTTTTATTACTGGCATGGTGCTGTTTTATAACGATAAAGGTCAACTGTACTACGGAAAGTTCATTAAGAGGCGTTTTGGTGATATCTACGTTCCGTTTGCGGTATGGACCTTGATTACTTTATTGATCAATCATAAGTTTAATCCCACTGTAATTGAGGATTGGAAGTATCTTGGGGAAGTATGGTTAACCGGGAAATCGAGCTCGCATTTTTGGTACATCATTATGCTGTTTCAATTCTATTTGCTGTACCCGCTGTTCCGCTCCGCTATATTAGGAATAAAGAAGCGATGGGGCTGGCAGACGCAGCTTACGATATTGATTGTATCCGGGTTATTGTACGTGGGTTTAACAGGAATTATCAATGATATTGGCCAATGGATGGGAAACCTGAATATTCCGGTATGGAGTGAGCTGTTCACAACCTACGCAGATCGAAATGCACTCTATTATTTCTTCTATTTTGCGCTGGGGGCGGCGGCCGGATTATACCATGACGCTTGGAAAAAATGGCTGCAAAAGGCACGGCCGGCGATATGGCTCGCCTTCGCATTTTTGTTCGGATGGATGCTCATCCAGGCCGTTAATGAAATCCGTTCCGCCGCGAATGGCGCGATCACATTCTATTCCTTATCGCTGCTTCGCCCGATGATGGCACTTTTTCTGATTAGTTCTATATTGGTCATGTACGATGTGGCTGGTTGGATATGTCGTCATGCCGGAGCGGGAGCGAATGCGCTTCTGACCTCCATTGGGCTCTATTCGTATGGTGCTTACCTGATCCATCTATTGACACTACGTATGAGCTATGCAGTAGACGAATCTATGCTGATCAGCATGCACCCTCTGGTTCGTATACTCTCTTCATGGATCATCAGCGTGGGCGTGGCTTATGGTGCCACTCGCCTGCTAGCCAAGCTGCCGTTCGGGAAGTGGCTTGTCGGAATCGCCGGAGCAAGAAAAAATCGCGGGGTTCGCCCATACGGCAAATCGCGTCCAAACACCGGCACATCCACCGGGATGTGAAGAATTAAACCCACCCTCCGAGGGTGGGTTTTTTCATGAAACCAATCCTTTGATCCACCAACCACCCAAAAAACATCAGATGAAAAATCACATACTATATAATTTCATTATATGAAAAATTCAGAATAGTATAAACACTGACGCTCTTGCATCATTCTTCTTCATCCAAGACCCAACTACGTTTCAATCTATGCCTTCTTGGTTTAAAAAGAGGGGGATGCTTCCTATTGTGCAAACTGGGAAACTGTGGGTTATAATTAGGTATATTATGGGACAAGTAGCTCGTGAAGGAGGAGGCGTCCAGATGGCATTTATGATCGCCCAGCGTGCTTTTATCAAAGTATATCTCATTACCATGGTGGAGCAGCAGCGCGGATATGGATATCAGATGCTGGAAGAACTGCGGCAAGAATTCAAGAGCCATGGATATTCACCGCCGCAAAGCGAAATTTACCGGGCTCTGCATGAGTTGGTGCAAGAAGGTGTATTATACCGTACCAAGCAGCTGAAAGGGAATGATCCGCGGGTCGATTTTCAAGAAATCGTTCTTTATCATTTTACTGATGACGGTGCCGAGAAAGCTAAACTCTACAAAAAACAGGTTAAAACAGATTTGGATCGGTGTTTGGGGATTCTTCATAAAGCGGTCAACGATAATTTTTAAAAAAACATCTGAACGGAATGCAGCCAAAGGAGGAATGACCTCGTGAGCAAGAAATTGCGCTTTGGAATTATGAGCACTGCTCGGATTGCAAGAAATTCAATGATACCAGGCATATTGAAATCGGAACGCTGTGAAGTCGGGGCGGTCGCTAGCCGCAATGCAGACAAAGCAAGTGAGCTCGCGGATCGATATCATATCGGGAAATACTACGGATCTTATGACGAGCTCCTGGAAGACCCCGACATTGATGCGGTATATATTCCTTTACCGAATCACCTTCATAAACCTTGGACCATCAAAGCGGCACAGGCCGGCAAGCACATCTTATGCGAGAAACCGGCAGCCTTGACCGAAGCGGATGTCCGTGAGATGGCTGAGGCTGCTAAAGCACACAACGTGCTGTTCGCGGAAGCCTTTATGTACCGATATCATCCGAAACACGCACGTGTTCGCGAAATCATCGAAAGCGGCGAAATCGGCCAACTGCGCGGAATTCACGGATCGTTTACCTTCAACAATGCGGAGGATAAAAGCAATGTTCGTTACAGCAAGGATATGGGCGGAGGTTCAATCTATGACGTGGGATGCTATCCCATCTCAGCGGCGCGCATGATTTATGGTCAGGAACCCAAGGCTGTAACGGCCCATGCTTTTTTCTCTGAGGAGCATGACGGTGTGGACATGATGGTCCACGGGATGGTGGAGTTTGACGATGGACTGGGACTTACATTTGAGTGCGGGATGTGGACATATTCCAGATGCTCTTTAGAGATCGCAGGAACGGAGGGCAGGATTGAGCTTCCTTCTGCCTTTGGATGGGAGCGCATGGAGGACATGGCCCAGATCTGCGTTCATACGGCCAAGGGATCCCGTGAGGAGAAGGTAGGGATTTACAACCACTTTGCATTGCAAGCGGATGCGATGGCAGCGGCCGTGATGGACGGAACGCCGCTCCCTTATGGTCCGGAAGATGCCATCAGCAATATCAGAGCCATTGAAGCGTGTCTTCAAGCAGCCAGATCCTCATCGCGAGTGGTTATTAAATAAAGAAGCAACACTGTCAAAATAATCGTTAGACTCAATAAATCGCCGTGATGGCGATTTATTTTTTTTTACCTATTGCATTCCTCTTCAAAATCATTAAAATAAACTTAACGATAAAATAATTTTAACGTAAATATTATTTTAATGGACTGAAAAAGTTTAATGTAATTATCCATTTAACGAAGAGGAGAAAGAAACCATGCAAAATGCTGCTGTTCTGGAAAAGCAAGGCTTTGGTCAGCTCTTGAAAATTCGCCCGTACTTGATTTATTTATCTGCCCAGGCTATTACCCGATTCGGAGATTCCCTGGATTCCATCGCTTACAGCTGGATGGTCTATATGCTCACAGGTTCCGAACTGTTAATGGGTACATTGTTCGCCTTTAATTTTCTGCCCGGGTTGCTTTTCAGTTTGTTTACCGGCACCTATGTCGATCGCTGGCCGAAGAAACTCGTCCTGGCACTAACCTATCTCAGTCGCGGTATTGTGGTTTCGCTAACGGCCTTTCTGTACGCTGTAGGTTCTCTTGAAGTCTGGCATTTGTTCCTGTTCACGTTTCTAAATTCAACTCTGGAGTGCTTCTCCAGACCCGCCGAGACCTCCATCGTCCCCCGGCTGCTTCCCAAGGATAAACTGCTGGCAGGCAATTCTTTCTCAACTTCCGTAAGTCGGAGCGCTGAATTAATCGGTTTATCCATCGCCGGTGCCCTTATTGCTCTGATCGGAATTTCGGGGACGATCTTGATTGATGCTATAACGTTTCTAATTGCAGCAGCTATTATCGCTTTTATGCCGAATCCGGAGGCAGCCGAACAGGCTGAAGCCAAGGAAACCTCCGCACGGCCAGAGACAGAGATGAATAAAACGGTGTTCGGCGATATTAAAGAGGCTCTTCTTTTTGTGAAGCAGCATACGCTGCTCCTTATAACAACCGTGCTTGCCATGATCAATAATTTCTGTTTGGCCCCCCTGAACGTACTGCAGCCGGTCTACGTCAAAGAGACCTTGGGTGCAGGACCCGGAGGTCTGAGCGTTTTAGGAACGGGCCTCCTGATCGGTATGATTTGCAGCGGGCTATGGATTGGACGTTATGGGAAGAGCTTCAAAAAGAGCACGTTGATCATGTCAGGGTCTATCATGCTCGGAATCGGTTATTTTGCGTTAGGGATTCCAGGACATCTGCCGGCATGGCGCGTGGAGTCTGCAGCGGTCTGTATGTTCATTGCCGGTTTCGCCGTCTCCATGCTGAATGCCCCTATCTCGACGTATCTGATGGAAGTAACGCCTCGGCATATGCTCGGCAGAATAGGTGCCCTTATGGCGGTGGCGTGCACGGCTGCCATTCCTGTGGGAAGCTTGATTACCGGAGTTGTAGCGGAGCATTACTCTCCTCCCATTCTGTATTCGATCATGGGAATTGTCATGATACTGCCCGTCATATTCCTCATTCGGAAGAAGAGTTTCCGTGCCATTTAAATCCTTCGCATTTTGTAATTTCGATACTCTCGGCCTATAATGAAAAGAAGTGAAAAATAACATGAAGCTGAGGTGTACGGTGTGGAAACGAAGGAACTGACTACACTGGAAGAGATCAAAATATATTCAGATCCATATCGGCTCCAGATTTTGAATGTATTGAATAAGATGGACCGTCCGGCAACAGTAAAGGAAGTCGCGGACAATATCGGGGATGTGCCTGCTAAAGTTCATTATCATATGAAGAAGCTGGAGCGAATCGGAATGGTCAAGATCGTTTCCACGAAAGAGATCAACGGCATCATTGCTAAGTATTATGAACCTTTTGTCGGTACGGTAAAGATCAAACGCGGAGCAAATTCCGAGGAGCCGGTGATCAAGGAATTAATTCGAACCGAGACGAACAAACTATTATCGGAGTTGTTTGACCAGAATAGAGACCGTTTCTTCAAAAATATGAGTCAAGAGGGCGAAACGACGTCCATGTTGACCAATACAACCTTGTATATGAGCGAGGAAGAAGCGCGTGAATTTTTTGTTGAGCTGGATAAAATGTTGACCCCCTATAAAAAGAAACGCGGTGAAGGTTACGACGAATATGAGTTTTTTGCTTCGAATGTTCGGACTCATAAAGAAACTTGATCACGGAAAACAAGCTGGTACCTAACGTACAGGTACCAGCTTTCCCTTCTATTTAACTGGATCGGTTCATACCTTCTTCTTATAATCGTCTTGTCCAGGTTTAATGGACATGCCGGGAGAGGTGGACGTTCCGTAATCTTCCACGGCGTCCCACGCGCCGGCGTCATCAAATTTACCGTCGGCCGCTTGGCGGTTGACGCCAGCTCCGGAAGGGGGCGGGGTCATGACATCCTCTTCAACCGGCCGGTTGTCGTTGATATCTTTCCGCGGCGTATGTTCGAGACAATAGGCCGTATAAGGCAAAGCTTCAAGCCGCTCGTATGGAATTTCTAGGCCGCACTCGGCACAGGTCCCGTATTCGCCCTGGTCCATTCGCTGCAAGGCAGACATAATCTGCTCCAATTCATGATCGAGCGTTTCCTGAATGGCCAGGTCCCGTCCGCGTTCGAAAACCTCGGTCCCTATGTCTGCGGGATGATTATCGGCTGAGCTCAGCTCTCCCGTAGAGTCCCGAAGGGAATGATCCCTATTGGTTTCATCGCGGGACTCCAATTGCTCTTCCAATCGTTCTTTATCACTGAGCAACCGTCGTTTAAGTTCACTGTATTGTTGTTTTGTCATCGTTGTCATAGATAAGTCGCTCCTCTCTTTCGCTAAGTACACAATAAAGCTTCTTATGTAAAATCAATACCCGAAATGGATTGGTAACAATCACATGAATTGTGGGAATGGCAGCCCATCGTTTTTGGAACATTCTCCAAAAAAGCCCTGGAGTGTTTTAATCCCAGTGCTTAATGTGATATAAACAAAGATAGAGAGAGAAGGCTAAAAAAGTAGGGCTGCGCCAATATTTGGAGGTAAATCATTATGGATGAACACATGAAACGCCGATTGGATAAACAGAAAAAGCTATTTAAGCAACTAGGCATTCAACTGGACGCTTTGTCTATCCATGAAAAGAATTTTTCGAATAAACTACGGGGTTATGATCAGGAGGAAGTGGATTCCTTTCTGGACGAAGTGATTCAAGATTATGAGCGGTTTTATGCCACCATCTCCGATCTTATGGATAAATGGCAGGAGCAGCAAATCACCATTCGCGATCTCAGGGCTGGCGTTAAGCCAGAGGCAGAACGCCCGGCACTGAACCCGGAAGAGATTGAAGAGACGGTGGCGAAGCTGGAAGCCGACTTGCATACCCTTAAGAAGCAGATTCGCCCTGAACAAAGATTTTATATTGATTGATGCAATATCGTTGCGAGCGAAATCATTACATAAGAAGCGTCCCAATAACAATAACCACACTTGGCCGATCACCGGCTGCGTGTGGTTTTGTTGTTTGGGTGCCCGGTTATGAGTAAGGGTGGCGCAGGCAGAGGCTTATCCGAGGCGTCACTCTCCATTTTTTTATTTAGCGGGACGGGTGTAATGAGCGCCTCCGAGAGAGGTTTCTTGTTCGTATCATCACATGGCAACGCTTCTGCTCCCATGAGCGTATAAGCCCAGACCGGCGCAATGTCCATTTGGTGTGGACGCTCAGTGTTATAGAGCAATAGCAAGATCGTTCCAGGGGTTAGCGCTGTTATCCAGTGACACCAATCAATAGGGGCGTGTACCACCTGACCGGGTACGATCTGATATACGAGTTTCTGATGAGTATCTGGATCAATCAGGGAATAGCTGATTTCTCCCTGAATGACATAGCACAATTCGTCCGTGTCCGGGTGGCTATGTGGAGAGAGGCCCTTACCTCGTTCAAGGTGAATTTCTGACATCATCATACCTTGCAGAAGGGGCAGCTCCAGTGACGACACATTCGCAACTCCGAGGCCGGTTATACGCTCAGCCTGTTGCCTGGAATGATAAACATGCCTCGTCAATGCAGGATCCCCGCAAGCGCTTTAAAGGTTATCATACGAGTTACTCCTCCTTTTTGAGATTGAGATCCTATTATGTTGTACAAGCGTGTTCCTCTATAATATATGCTCATACGTTTATAAATCTGACTGCCTACGACTAAAGAATCATTGATGTCATCAAAACTGGTTTTGCTTGTAAACCATTTTCATAACAATTACTATGAGAATAGGAGCAGACTTAGACTGATAGATGACAAGGGAGGTTAGCCATTTGTCTAACAACCTGAAATTCAACATCCGCAGCAAGATTGTAGTTGGATATTTAATGATATTATTATGTCTTGGAGCTTTTCTCTGGATTGTATCAGACCGTATCTCTTCTCTGCAGGAAGAGGCGGATTTTATAGAGAAGCATGATATCGAAGTACATAATCTCACGCACGAAATCGAGAAGAATTTACTTGAAATGGAAACGGGTCAGAGGGGTTTTGTGATAACGGGGGATGATACCTACCTGGAACCTTTCAACCAAGCGCTGTCGTCTTGGCAGATTAACTATAACAAGCTGTATAAGCTTGTTAGCGATAATTCGGAGCAAGCCAATCATCTGGAGAATATTAAGGAGAATATCAAGGAGTGGATTACCAACGCCGGTCAGCCTGCCGTTCAATTGAAGCAGCTAGGGCAGGATGAGGAGGCTCTTCATTTCTTTATTAATGATCCCGGCCAGCAAGCCATGAACTCCATTCATGAGCTGTTCCTCTCGTTTAGAAGCAAGGAACGCGAGCTGACAACCAGCAGGATTGAAGAGATGAAAGAAAGCAACACCCATTTATTGTATACGATGTATCTCCTTTGGGCTGGGGCAGCGCTGATTACCATATGTGGAGCTTGGGTCATATCGAAGAGCATTGTAAAGCCGATCACGCAGGTAACTCATATCATCTCCGATATTGTCAGAGGTGGTAACCTCTCCCAACGGATTCATGTGCGATCCAATGATGAGGTCCGCCAGTTGGCGGACACAACCAACGAACTCCTTGCACAGGTCGGCAGACAGAACTGGGCTAAGGATCACATTTCGGTTATGTCGACGCTTCTTCAATCGTCAGATCGTGTGGAAACGGCCGTACAGTTTTTCATTCATAAGCTGGCTTTGATCATGAAACTGCCGTACGGTGCCGTTTTTATTAACCGGGGTGGATCGGAACTGGTAAAGGCAGCTGCTTTTGCCGATCCGGATGGTGAGCCTTGGAACAAGGTCAGAGATCGTTTCCTGCCAGGCGAAGGTTTGGTGGGGCAATGTATGCTGGAGCAGCGAATGATTATTCTGGACGATATTCCACCTAACTATGTGCGGATTGAATCGGGGCTGGGTGATGCTGAGCCAACCACGCTGCTGCTAGCGCCCGTTATGTTTGAAGGACAAGTTCTTGGTGTCATTGAATTGGCCAAGTTCAAGCCTTTCGATGACCTGGAAATTCAGCTGATCGAACAACTGAATTTTCAGCTTGGGGTAACATTGAACTCGATCCAGAGTAAAATGGAAATCCAGCAATTGTATCATGAATCCCAAACGCTGAATGAGGAGCTTCAGAGTCAGACCGAAGAACTACAGGCGCAGACCGAGGAGCTGCAAACCCATTCCGTGGAAATGCATATGCTGAACGAGCGATTGGGGGCCCAGAAGGAGGCCGCATTAATCGCAGCCAGCGAATTGGAAAAATACGCGAAAGAGCTGGAGAAGAGCTCGAAGTACAAGTCTCAATTTCTGGCCAATATGTCCCATGAGCTGCGGACACCACTGAACAGCATGTTAATTCTTTCCCAGATTTTGGCTGAGAACAAGCAGGGGAACCTGACAGAGGAAGAACAGCATTACGCTTCTGTCATCCATAATTCAGGCAGTGAATTGCTTAATTTAATCAATGATATTCTGGATCTGTCCAAGGTCGAGGCCGGAAAGATGCAAATCGAAATGGACTTGGTAAATTTGACGGAGCTGCCAGAACTGATGGAAGGTTATTTCTCCAAAAGCGCAGAATCCAAAAATCTGGAATTTGATATTGAGATGGCCGATGACTTGCCTGATCTGATGTACAGCGATGGGATGCGGCTCCATCAAATTCTGCGTAATTTGCTCTCGAATGCAATTAAGTTTACCGAGAGCGGCAGTGTTAAACTACGGGTGAAGAAGATGAATTCGATGGTGACCTCGGATTTTGTGATCAGTGGCGACGTCATTGCTTTTTTCGTTGAAGATACCGGCATCGGGATTGCAGCAGAGCATCTTCAACCGATCTTCGAAGCGTTCCAGCAAGGCGAAGAGGCTACGGCCAGAAAGTTTGGGGGGACAGGTCTCGGCTTATCCATATCGCTGCATTTGGCAAAATTGCTTGGTGGGTATATTACCGTGGAGAGCGAGGAAGGAATCGGGAGCACGTTTGTTCTATATTTACCGCTTGTTACGGAATATGGCACCAGCGAAAGTCTGTTTATGCTGCCTGAAGCGGCTGCCACTTCGAGCAACGCCAGTTGGAGTGATCTCCGAATGGAGGCGTTCGACATGGAAGTATCTAGCCGATTGGAGCACAAAACCGTATTGATTGTAGATGATGATATTCGGAATGTGTACGGTTTGACCAATGTGTTGGAGAAACTCCAGATGACCGTGCATACAGCCCAGAACGGATTCGAATGCTTGGAGATGTTATACAAACATCAAACCATCGATGCGGTGCTGCTGGATATGGTCATGCCGGAAATGGACGGAGTCGAAACGATGAAGCGGATTCGCGAGAACCCGGAATGGGCGGAGCTTCCCATTATCGTGATGAGCTCCAACACAATGAGGGATACGGATCAGTTTCTTGCAGACGGCGCGAATGGATATCTGCACAAACCCATTCATATCCAAGAAGTGATCCATACGCTTCAGAAATGGATTGGGAATTAAGGGAAGCGATCGTATATTTACCTGTGGTGGCAGCTTCGAATATTGTCATAATGTCGTATGTTGACGAATGCGAGCCAATTGTTTTATGATGGATTCATAGCAGGAACATAAGACGGCGTGTTACCTTAAGAGGGCATGAGCCAAGAAGAGACAGCTTTCACATGGGGTCTTTTCTTGGCTTTTTTAATGTTTTGGGGATCGATATGAGCATTTCTTCGGATATGAATCCTTCGCCGTTTCTCTGATTAAACTTAAAGGAAAGGGGGAAGTTTATGAGCGGGATCGAGTTGTTTACAGTCGTACGTGTTATTGGTAACAATGTCGTGATGGTTACCGGCGGTAAGAAAGAATCGGAATACGTCATCCTGGGTAAAGGGATTGGCTTCGGCGCCAAAGCAGGCGGAACGATCGCTTCAGCCGACAAGCGGATTGAGAAACTCTTCAGGCTGGAGGATCGGGAGCAGTGGAGTCAAGCTCACCATCTGCTGGAAGAATTTGATCCACTGGTGATGGAGATTACAGATCAGATTCTCAATCTCATTGGACAGGAATTTCCGGGCACATTAAATGACAAGGTGTATCTGGCGCTTCCAAGCCATATCCAGTTTACGATATACAGAATCCGTAAAGGCATGGATATTATTAATCCTTTCCTTGAAGAAACCCGGATCAGCTTCCCAAAAGAATATGATATCGCAGCCAAGGCAGCGGTATTGATCGGCCAGGCCTTCGATATCGAAGTTCCGGAGGATGAGATCGGCTTCTTGACCTACCATGTGTATTCGGCCGTCAGCCATGTGCCCGTTGGCCATCTGGTCAAGGCATCGAATGTGGTGGGAAACCTGGTAAGGTATATTGAAGAGGAACGGCAGGTCGCTTTTGACCGGGGAAGCATGGATTACGTCCGTCTTCTGATGCATTTGAGGTTCTCGGTAGACCGTATGTTGAATCAAGAAATCCATGTGGATAATCCATTTGCGGACCAGATCCGCTCCAAGTTCACGAATGAATATGGTCTGGCTACGCGCCTTGCAGGCATGATGGAGAAAGAACTCGGCAAGAAAGTACCTGAAGCGGAGGTTTGCTTTCTAGCGATGCATCTATATCGGCTTTTTACAGGGCGACTACAACAAAAGAATCAACCCAGGGAGGAATCTTAACATGTTTGATCGTTGGAAAAAGAAAAAAACAGCTACTGCTATTCAACTCACAGCACCTTTGTCAGGTACAGCTGTGCCTTTATCGCAAGTGCCGGATGAGGCATTTGCTGCTGGTCATATGGGCCAAGGCATTGCCATTGAGCCTTCCGAGGGCAAATTAATTGCGCCATTTGACGGGACGGTTGCGCATGTCATCAAGTCCAAACATGCCGTGATGCTGGAGGATCCGGCGACTGGTCTGCAATATTTATTCCACATCGGGATTAATACAGTCGGTTTGAAAGGCGAAGGTTTCACAAGCCATGTTCAAGCGGGTGATCAGGTGAAGTCGGGTCAGACGCTCATCGAATTCGACATGGCTGCAATCCAAGCCGCAGGTTATCCGACGATTACCCCGGTTATTGTGACCAATGCCGATGAGGTAGCTTCCAAGGTTGATGGTCAGACGGGTAATGTCGTGTCCGGCCAGGATCCTGTCTTGACCATAGAATTGAAATAATTCAATTCCATAGGCGATTGATTGAATTATTGGTTATTGACAAAACAGGAAGTCGTGAATTAAGATAACAGCATAAATGAATACGTTTTAAGGCGTGTTACCATAAACATGGGCATGAGCCAAGAAGAAACGGACTATATTTTTTATAGTCACCGTTCTTCTTGGCTTTTTTTGTTGGTATAGGGTCAAGGTTCAGCGGGGCTGACGGATTTCTATATCACAAGAAAACTTACCTCTAAGACACGGTCGCTCTCTGAGAACCTTGATATGCTTACGGCCCCTGGTACCCATGATAGCCGGATCCATACCACCTTAAAATGATGAATACAAGAACTCGCAAGGAGGAGGATTTTCTGAGATCTTTTTGTTCCCGAATGGAAGGGAAAAAATGGTTGTTCATTCGACGCATTATGTAAACGATTTCATTGCGAAGCTAAATTATTGAAGTTGAAAGGATGATTGACATGCTAGCTAAATTGCAAAAGCTGGGCAAGTCCCTTATGCTGCCGGTGGCCACCTTGCCTGCGGCAGGTATCTTGCAGGGGCTTGGAATGATCGACTATCAAAAAGATATACCTTTGGGTGCCCTAGGCGCTTTTCTAAATCAATATGTAACTCCGTTCATGACCTCTGGTGCCCTTGCGATTCTGGATAATCTGCCGTTTATCTTTGCGATCGGCGTTGCAATCGGGTTCGCCGGAGACGCCGTTGCAGCTCTATCTGCTCTTATTGGGTACATGGTGCTTACAAGAGTGCTGGAACAAGTACCGCTGCAAATGCCGTTTATACCGGATGACGTGAAGCTGAATATGGGAGTTCTTGGCGGTCTCTTTGTCGGTATGTGGTCCGCATACCTGTATAATAAATTCCACAAGATTAAAATGCCGGATTGGCTGGGCTTCTTTGCGGGTAAACGCTTCGTTCCGATTATCACAGCAGCCTCCACGATGGTGCTTGCGGTTCTGATCGGAATGATTTGGAGCCCAATCCAGGATGGCATTTCCGTCTTCGGCAACTGGGTTGTCGGCCTTGGAGGCATCGGATCGTTCATTTTCGGTACGGCCAACCGCTTGCTGATCCCTCTGGGTCTTCACCACGTATTAAACTCCATCGCATGGTTTCAGATCGGCGATTACACCAATACCGCAGGCGAAGTTGTTCACGGCGACCTGTGGCGTTTCTTTGCGGGAGACCCGACGGCTGGTATGTTCATGTCCGGTTTCTTCCCGATCATGATGTTTGCGATGCCGGCTGCGGCGCTGGCCTTTATGCATACCGCCAAGCCGTCCAAACGCAAGCTCGTCGGCTCCATCTTTATCGGTTCGGCAGTGGCATCGTTCCTGACGGGGATCACGGAACCGCTTGAATTCGCGTTCATGTTCATTGCTCCGGTATTGTATGTGGTGCATGCGATTTTAACAGGCCTTTCCGGATTGATCATGTACTTCCTCGATGTGCATTTGGGCTTCTCGTTCTCGGCAGGCCTGATCGACTACCTGGTGAATCTGAAGCTGTCTACCAATGCTTGGCTGCTCCTGCCGGTAGGCTTGGCTTTCGGTGTTGTTTACTATCTGCTGTTCAGAATCCTCATTGTCAAGCTGAACTTGAAAACGCCTGGACGCGAGGAGGATGACGACGTGGATACGATTTCTGAAGATGCTGATACAGCTGCCCCGTCCCCATCCAGCGCAGCATCCAATGAGTCCAAAGCAGCGAAGGTTCTCGCAAACATCGGCGGTGCCGATAATATCACCAGCATCGATGCTTGTATCACACGTCTGCGTCTCGTAGTTAAGGATGAGAAGGCTGTTAATGATTCGGAGTTGAAAAAACTCGGCGCTTCCGGAGTCATGCGTCTGGGTCAAGGTGCGGTTCAGGTCGTATTCGGACCTGCTGCGGAATCCATTAAAGACGAGATCAAGGACATTATGAAAAAATAAATGAACAACAAAAAGAAGCAGGCCGATAAAGGTCTGCTTCTTTTGCTGTTTTCACAATTTCGGGGAAAATACAGCTTGTTTATGACGTGCGTTTATCGGTTCAAACTTCTGCGCTGTCCCCAGTATCGCAGGTTGACGTCAACCTCAAGTTCAAGCGACGTTTCATCGTAGATTTCCTTTTTCTGTTCCACTAATTTCTTCCAGAGCTTCGGATCGGTTCGGTACAATTGGAGACATAGCTGGTAGGGATCCGCGTGGATCAATGCAGCTTTATGGAAGGTATTATGCATTTCTTTGCGCAGGGTATCTTCCGTTAAGCGCTTCATCTCCTTAATTCCCACCTTCTTATACATATTCTGCACCGTCCCGATGACGTTAAGCTTGATTCGATATGACGCATCCTTTGGTTTACGGATGACTTCAATGGATGATTGGGGCTTCTCCAGCCGTATGCTCCCAACGGCTTCGCCGTCCGCCTGAACAATGACGGCAGCATGGGTTTGAGGCGAGGCTAGCCAGCGTGTACCCAACAGATCGGATCGTTTGAGCCAACCCATCAATTCCTTGTTCTTGATCAGAAAACCGCCGTTCACTTCTAAAATCGGGTGCTGCTTCAGATTTTCCGACCAGTTCTGATTTGAAATATGGAGCGAGGGCAATACGACGGTAGCGGCTTTCTCCCGGTAGAGACGAATAAAGTGCACGAATTGAATCGGACGTATAAACGAGAATTGGACATAGCTTTCTCTGGGTTCATGAAGCAGTGAGTGCAGAGGTGAGAGCTGAAAGAACGGCGATACCGTAAAGAGGTCCTCCATATTGTCCTTGGTGCCATAGATCCATTTCGTATAACGGATTTCCTGCGAACGGTTGGTCAGGTCGAACACTTGGGACAACTGCTTAGGTTTTAACACCGCTTCCGTAAGTACCAAAGCCGTGACATGGCCCCAAGAGACCCGCTGCTGATTCGATGTATACAAATCGATTAGGGCTTCAGCCAAAGTGGTGCCGGTTCCTCGGCCGACCCAAATCGGCGCTTTCTCAGTTGGCTTGCTGCTTTCTTGTTTGGCAATCGTTGCGAAGTCCAGCATCTGCACATAGATGATATACTTGTCGTTCTTATAATCGACGCCCAAAGCCGTGATGTAGTTGATATCCTGCACTTCTTTGTTATCCCAGCAGCCTGAGATCAGCAAAGATCCTATACATGCGAGTATCCATACACGCTTCATAGGGCGCCACCCTTTTTTCGTTTACCCGGAAATCGCATGAGATTGCCAATGATTTTGGATAAGGAAAAAGGCGAGAAGGGGGCAAGATACGGCTGTCCAAATGGATTATGATGGGCTGCATACTGAACGATCAAGAATACCGATATGAAAAAACCGAATAACCCGAATACCGAGGAAAGTGTAAGGACTAAAAACCGGAAAATCGTCTGGGTAACAACAAAATCCTGATTGGAGTGGGTTGATCCCGCAACAAAAGCCATTGCGCCGATCACCGTCATCGTTGGGGAGAAAAAACCGCCCCGAATCGCGGCGTCACCGATGATGATACCGGAAACGACCGTAATGGTTGAAGCGATTGGTGAAGGCATCTGCATACCGGCTTCCCGCAGTAGGGTAAGTAGAAACAAGATGATCAGCATTTCAAACCCGGTCGGAATAGGAAGCCCAAGCCGCGTGTTCGCGACCGTGGCCAGCAGCGGGAAAGGGATTTGATCCTGATGAAAGGACAGCAAGGTAATATAAAATCCCGGAAGGAAAACGGAAATCAGGAAGCCAACCAGTCTGAGAATTCTCCATGGGATAACGAAATAAAACGGCATCTGCGGATCCTCTGCGGCAAACAGGAGCTGCATAAAATTGGCAGGTGCAATCAATACTACGGGACTTCCCTGCATAATAATGACCAATCGACCGCGAGTTAAAGAGTCATAAGCAAGATCGGTCCTTCCCGTATAATCGAACATGGGAAGCACCGTAAATCGATACGGCGTTAGATGCTCCGCGAGTTCGCCCATGCCTACGGGTGAGTCGCCGGAGAAATCATTTAGCTTATCCACGATGGCAGTGACGGTCTCTGGGATCACCTTGTCTTTTAAGTACATGATGCCGACAGTAGTTTTGCTCTTGTCACCCAGCTTAAAGGAGGAATAGACGAGTCCGGGTGATTTCAGCCGTTTGCGAATGAGCGATACATTGATATCCAATTCCTCGACGAACCCGTCACGAGGACCTTTGATCGAGGTCTCTGCGGAACTTTCCTCCGGGGTACGCCCAATGCTTTTGGATGCGCTATAAGAATACAGCTTATTGTCCTTAGGAAAATACAACGCAACATAACCTGAATATACAATATCATCAACTGATTCCACATTAGCCTCGGATGTGTCAAGGGTAAGATAATATTCCAGATGTTCGGGATCAAACGGATGCTTCTGAGAAATGGATATATTCCATTCCTTGCTAATAACAGGCAAAAAGATTTTGGACATCAGTTGAGAATCGCACATCATCGGGTTGTAAACCATAATGGCCCATGGCAGCATATCCCCTTCTGCACCAGGATAAGAGGTAATATAGATGTCATCGGAATCGGCATAATGATCTCGGAGCTGCTGTTCCGTCATATTCATTGCGGGGATTCTCCTTTCGACGAATGTGAGTTCTGTTGTTGGGATGGTTTATGGATCAAGAAGAACAACAGGAGGCTTAAGATGGTAATATAAACGGCGGATATGGGCAAAAAATAGTCTGCCATTGCATAATACATTTTGGGATTGCTGATCGGTGAAGCGCACAGAATAATAAGCAGCGTTGACACGGCTAATATGCCTACGCTTTGCTTGGACTTGGGAAGAAGGGTTTCACAGAGCAAAAAAATCGAGATGGATATGGAGATATAAGCTCCGCTGAGCCATTGGAAAATCGACAAAAAGTCGACATGCTCTACGAATTTGCCCAGCTTTACGAGACGCCACTGTTCATAAGCCGGGTATCGCTGGAGACCCATTTCTTCAGGTCCAAATTCGGCAATGCCGCCAACGGTGGGTCCAAACGTCAGGAAGATCAGAACCAGATGGATGAGCAGGATTGTAAGAAAACCGGGCTTTTTCTGAAGGTGGGGGCGTAAGAATAAAATCAATATAAATTGGGACAGTCCTCCGAACATGACGGGGATTCCGCTTAGAACCGGCTGGAAGCCATCTTCAAGGACGGGCAGCAAATAATTGTAGTTCTTTACTTTCAGATTGGCCAAGGATACGAATATCCCCAGCAAAACAACAAAAGGAAGCAATATTCCGGCAGAAACGCCAATGGTCTTTATGCCGTGATTTGCGCTGACAAGACATAATACTAAGAGTACCAATGCGGTGGCAATGATAGGGGTTTGGACCATATAGGTCGATTTTGTCCAATCGATGACCTCTTTTAAGGTATAAAAGGCAAAAGTAAAAAAATATAAAGCGGACAAACTCATCACCAATATTCGAGCCCCTTTGCCGCTGCTTTCGTCAAGTGCCTGCGTGATGGAACGATTGCCGATTTTTTGGATGATCCCGTAAATAAGCAGAACCCAGGGCAGGAATAATACGGCCGACACGATAATGGTGATCCAGGCATCCCGTCCGGATTTCTCCAGAAGCACAGGTATGATCATGACATGATTGGTCAAGCCGGCCGTAAGCATCATAATCATAAACGCCTGATTCGTTGGAATACCGCGAGTTCCTGACATGTGTGATCCCCCAATACAGCTTTCTTCCGTTTAGAGTTCTCGGGGAACACCCAAAATATGCGAGAGAACCCAGCCATAGACTGGACATGGGCATAATTCCATGGCTTCTCTTTTGCCAAAAGGCATTTTTAGGTTGAGATACGCGGTACATAAATCACGGAGGTTCCCTTCATAATAAGGAAAGTTTTGAACGAACCCATAACAATAATCTGGAGGACAGAACCGTGAACAAAGGGGCGAAGGCGGAGTCAGGGAACTTGAGATGGTGGCAGCTATCGCTGCTGGGGGTTGCATCAACGATCGGCACAGGATATTTTCTCGGATCCGCTTTAGGTATTCGGCTTGGAGGACCGGCTTTTCTTCTTTCTATTATATTGGCGGCGACAGCCACCTTCTTTGTGTTTGATGTGCTGTCACGGATGACGGCCGAGGACCCGCAGAAGGGCTCGTTCCGAACCTATGCCAAAAAAGCCTATGGCCGATGGGCAGGCTTCTCTACGGGGTGGATGTACTGGTGCTCCGAAGTGTTGATCATGGGGAGCCAGATGACGGCGCTGGCGATTTTCTCTCGCTTCTGGTTCCCTGGCGTTCCAATGTGGATATTTGCGTCAGGTTATGCCGTATTGGGACTGTTTGTCATCTGGATCGGCAACAAAGGCTTCGACCGGCTGGAGAATGTATTGGCTATCATTAAGGTCGCCGCGATTGTCATGTTTCTCATCATTGCTGCTGCCGCCTTGATGGGGTGGTTAAAAGGAGGGTCGAAGTTACACGTTCCAGGCAGCATAAACGCATTTTTCCCGGCAGGTGGCATGGGCATGTGGTCGTCCCTGATTTTTGCGTTCTATGCCTTCGGCGGAATTGAAGTCATGGGGGTCATGGCGATTCGCTTGAAGAATCCGAAGGAAGCGCCCAAAGCGGGTAGAGTGATGATTCTGCTGCTATCCATCGTATACGTTCTTTCTATTGGCATGGCCGTGATCATGGTGGCCTGGAATCAATTCTCCACGACGAAAAGCCCCTTTGTTGTGGCACTAAGCTCCTACCACCTTCCTTTTATCCCGCATATATTTAATGCTGTATTGATTATAGCCGGTTTCTCGACCATGGTTGCCTCGCTGTATGCAGTGACCACGATGCTGGTTACGTTATCCGAAGATAAGGACGCTCCCAATCTGTTTTCTAGGAAAAAGTTTAAGCGGGATACGCCCATATATGCACTTTCCCTTACAGCTATCGGATTGATTGTATCTATTGTGTTGTCTCTGCTCATGCCAGGCAAGATTTATGAGTATTTGACCACGGGTGCAGGACTTATGCTGCTGTATAACTGGTTCTTCATCCTCATATCGGCAGGCCGACTCATAGAGCTTACGGTGTGGGGCAAGATCAAAAGATACATCGGGATGCTGTTGATTGCGGCTGCCGTCAGTGGAACCGCACTCCACCCTATGAGCCGCCCGGGGCTCTGGATCAGTATTGGGTTTATCGTGGTAATCGGTCTGGTTGTCCTATGCATGCGCTCCGTGTGGAAGAAATCCGGTGAAGGCCACGCCAGGGAGGCGGATAAACCCAAGTTTCGTCCGAAGCCGGCCCGTTAGAATATGAGCGGATATAGCAGCGCAAGAGCCCGAATTCCAAAATAAACGCCAAAGACGATTAACGAGATGCCGGAAATTATGGAGATCAGGGAGAGCGCTCTATTGCTCAAATATCGGCGGAATACACTGCCGAGCGCAGCCATGAACAAATCCCATAGTACAACCCCGGCGATGACGGCCACGCTGTAGAGAAACAGATTGGCGGAGCCGTCGTCCGTTGCGGTTTTAACGAGAATAGAGCCGTAGATTCCGAGCCAGAACAGGATTGTCATCGGATTGGATACGGACAAGAGAAACCCGGAGAGCATGCTTTTCCATAACGAATCTTCATTGTTTTCTTGACTGATCGTCACTTTATTGGCATTCAGGATGCTTTCAAGCCCCGAATAGATAAGAACAAAGGCACCGAACAGCCACAGAAAGGTCTGCATGAACGGCGTATTCAGTAAGTGAACAACGCCCAGGTAGACCAGGATCATATAAAGGATATCTGCCAGGACCGCACCGATTCCGAACAACCATGCATGCCAAAACCCTTTCTTAATCCCCTTATCGAGCTGTGCTGCATTGACCGGGCCTACGGGGGCTGATAGAGAAAGTCCCAGAATCATGTAGCTAATAAAAATACTCATTGACTTCCACCTCTCGTCATGAACATGGATAAGAAAGCTTGTACCTTCATGCTCGTACATTCTATTCAGCACTCAAACAAACTAAAACTTATGATTGGAAATTTTTTCTGTCCGAAACAGACCAACAAACCGCGCAGCTCACCTGCGCGGTTTTATTTGAATTCGTTTATTTGGTAGGATATAGGTTAGTGTCAGACAGCAGGTATCTCAGCATTTAATATGACGAAGAAGGGGTCGATCAAGATGAGTTTTCCATTTCGGATTACGGTATTGTCAGACACCCATATGCCAAGAAAAGCGAAAGAGCTGCCAGCCGCACTGCTTGAAGATGTGAGGCATTCGGATCTTATTCTTCATGCTGGTGACTGGTCTAATTGGGAGCTCTATGAACAGCTTAGTCAATATGCTCCGGTGGAAGGAGTAGCCGGAAATGTTGATGACGAGCGGATCATAGAACGGTTAGGCTACAAGAAGCTGGTCGAAATCGAAGGCAAACGCATCGGTATTGTGCATGGGCACGGACAGGGAGGAACAACCCCCTCCCGGGCAAGAAAAGCTTTTGCGGACACGGAGGTGGATTGCATCTTGTTTGGCCACTCCCATATACCGTTTAAAGAACATGTGCAAGGGGTGCTGTTGTTCAATCCCGGTTCCGCCACGGACAAAAGACGACAGCCCCGGTATTCCTATGGAAGGATACACATCGTGAACGGAATGCTGGAGGCGCATCATATTTTTTACGATCACAAGTGAATGTGATGATAGCAGTTGGTAAAAACAATAAGGGGTTGCCTGCTTTTGAAATTTCCCGTATGGGGTTAATTAATAGAAGTCCCCGATATGGTAAATCATGTGGATGAGAGGATTGTTATGTTAACGGAAGAAAAGCATGAGCATGTGATTCAGGTAGGTCTGTCCGGATGGGGAGATCATAACAAGTTGTATGATGAAGGGGCGAGGGCCGCAGACAGGCTGGAAATGTACAGCCGACATTTTCCCATCGTGGAGATGGACAATTCATTCTATGCCATACCGTCACCGGAACAAATGAATAAGTGGGCAGCTGCTGTTCCGGAACATTTCGGTTTTATTGTAAAGGCTTATCAAGGCATGACAGGCCATGCACGCGGCCAGGGCAAGGACAGATACCCAAGCGTCAAAGCGATGTTTGATCATTTGCTCACGTCAGTTGAGGAATTGCGGGCTGCGGACAAATTAAGGACCGTTCTGTTTCAATACCCGCCCTGGTTCGGGTGCGAACGCAAACATGTGGACATTCTGAAGCGTACGCGGGAGTGGATGAAGGATGTACCTGTAGCTCTGGAATTTCGGCATCAGAGCTGGTATGCGCCAGAGTTTCGGGAGAAGACTCTTGAGTTTATGCGAAATGAGGGCTGGATTCACAGCATCGCCGACGAGCCGCAAGCGGGCATTGGATCCGTCCCGGTCGTGCTTGAGACTTCGGGTACAGAGGCTGTGATGATCCGGATGCATGGCCGTAACGCCGAAGGGTGGCACTCTAGCGGTCAGCCCAACTGGCGCGAGGTGCGGTATTTATACCGTTACAGCTTAGAGGAATTGGAGCAGTGGAAGGTATGGATAGAGCAATTGCTTGAGAAGTCGAAGCAATGCTGGATTATATTCAATAACAATTCGGGAGGAGATGCTTCCGACAATGCCAAACAGCTTCTTCAGCTGCTGGGGATGGATACCGGACCTGAACCGCTGCGGCAGATGGACTGGCTGGAAGTGGATGTTTTTTCAGATAAATGACTTTAATTGGAAACCTATACAGAGAATTGGTGGCTTCACGGACAAATCGTCAAAAAATTGACGCAAATTCATCTGTTTCTGAGATCATTATTATATATAAAGGGTATTTTCGGTATTGAGGCCAAGTGTATTATAATGTAATCGTAAGAAAACGTTTATTTAATGTAAAATGTAGTATGCAGAATGTAAAATTAGAAATTCCGTCCTTGAGCAATCAAAATAATCTGACGGAGGGAGTCAGCGATGAAGACCCTTGACAGAATGACAGAGGGACCTTGGCAGAAATATCATGGTCCGAACTTGGGGTACATTCAAGATCAGTATGAGAAGTTTTTGCAAGACCCGCAATCTGTGGAGCCAGGATACCGTGAGCTGTTCGCCAGCTTGGGACCGCCTCCATCTTTGGAAAACAATGAAAAGAAAGCGGATTCGCAGGGACAAGGTGTTAGCTATGACCCGCAATTACTGAAAAAAGGGGTAGCTGCCGGCAAACTGGTATGGAACATTAGAACCTATGGTCATCTGGCCGCCGACATTGATCCAATTGGAATTGGAAACGAAGCTGACACACGTCTGCTTCAACCAGAAAGCTACCAACTCAGCCAAGCGGATTTGGCAGCCCTGCCTGCAGAGATCGTCTGGGAGGAGGCTCCTAGCGATATCAAGAATGGCTTAGAGGCAATCCAGCGGCTGTTACAATTATATACAGGCTCCATTGCCTATGAATTTAGCCATGTTCACGATGAAGAAGAACGCAAATGGCTCAACGAGCAGGCCGAATCGGGACGTTATTTGTCCGCCATGAGCGTAGAAGAGCGCAGGGGGCTTTTGAAGAAGCTGCTTGAGGCCGAGCAATTCGAGGAGTTCCTGCACCGCACATTCGTAGGTGCCAAGCGCTTCTCGGTTGAGGGCAACGAAGCACTCGTACCACTGCTTGACGAAATCGTTCGCCAAATGGCCGAGGTGGATGTCAACTCCATCCTCGTAGGGATGGCACACCGTGGGCGCTTGAACGTCCTGGCTCATGTACTGGGCAAGGATTACAGTAAGATTTTCTCGGAGTTCATGCACTCTCCGAATAAACATCTCGTTCCATCCGAAGGCTCCATGGGCATTAACTACGGCTGGACAGGTGACGTGAAGTATCATTTGGGTGCGGACCGTTATTTGAAGAAGGATGAAGCACGACAGGTTCGGATTACCCTTGCGAACAATCCGAGTCACCTGGAATATGTCAATCCGGTGGTAGAGGGCTTTGCTCGTGCTGCTCAGGAGGATCGCAGTGAAGCGGGATATCCGAAGCAGGATGTAAACAAAGCGCTGAGCATTCAGATTCATGGTGATTCCGCGTTCCCTGGCGAAGGGATCGTGCCGGAAACCCTGAATTTTAATAAACTGCCAGCGTTCCGTACGGGCGGATCGATTCACATTATCGTGAACAACCGTATCGGATTTACAACTGAAGGCAAGGATTCCAGATCGACTCATTATGCGAGTGATTTGGCGAAAGGATATGAGATTCCGATTATCCACGTGAACGCCGATGATCCGGAGGCATGTATCGCGGTTGCTCGTCTTGCGAGTGATTATCGCAATAAGTTCAAGAAGAGCATTCTGATTGACCTTGTTGGCTACCGGAAATATGGCCATAACGAAACCGATGATCCGGAAACTACCCAGCCGCTTATTTATCAGAAGGTGAAGAACCATCCAACCGTCAGCACGATTTATATGAAGAAACTGGTGGATGGAAACATTCTGACCCAAGAACAAGTGGACAGTCTGAAGAATAGCGTTCTGGAGGTCTTGAAGAATTCTTACGAGAGCGTGAAGTCGAAGGATCCTGTTGATCAGATCCTGCTTGGACTGAACGCGACCGACGGTAAATCCAAGTCGGAAGTAGCTACGAATGTATCTGCACAAGTGCTGCGCGGGATTAATCGCGAGCTCCTGCAGTGGCCGGAAGGCTTTACGGTATATCCGAAGCTTCAACGTATTCTCGAGCGCCGCAGCAATTCGCTCGACGAAGGCGAGAAGGTGGACTGGGGCCATGCCGAAACGCTGGCTTTCGCTACGATTCTTGCAGACGGCAAGCCGATCCGGATTACGGGACAGGATGCCGAACGTGCAACATTTGCCCATCGTAACCTTGTGCTTCACGATGCGGTTAATGGAGAGACCTTCTGTCCGCTCCACCGGTTGCCGCAAGCCAAGGCTTCGTTCGCGATCCATAACAGCCCGTTGACTGAAGCAGCCGTTGTTGGATTTGAATATGGCTACAATGTGTACTCTCCTGAGACTTTGGTTATCTGGGAAGCGCAGTATGGCGATTTCGTTAACTGTGCTCAGGTTATCATTGACCAGTTCATCACAGCCGGCCGCTCGAAGTGGAGACAGAAGTCCAGTTTGGTTATGCTGTTACCTCACGGTTATGAAGGGAATGGGCCTGAGCACTCCAGTGCAAGACTGGAACGCTTCCTCCAGCTGAGTGGTGAAGATAACTGGACGGTTGCGAATCTGACTTCCGCTGCCCAGTATTTCCATCTGCTGCGCAAACAAGCTTCCTTGACCGAAACCGAAGATGCCAGACCGCTGGTGATCATGGCTCCGAAGAGCTTGATTCGTAATCCACGCGTGGCATCGCCTGTGAATGCGTTCAGTGAGGGCGGTTTCCAGAAAGTGATGGAGCAGCCGGGTCTTGGCCAATCACCGAAGAAGGTGGAACGCCTTGTTCTTTGCTCGGGGAAAGTTGCAATCGATTTGGAGGACGCACTGGATAAACAGAAGGATCAGGATCAGTCCTGGCTTCATATTCTTCGTGTGGAACAGCTGTATCCATTCCCGAAAGAAGAAATTTCCCGTGTGATGCAGAAGTATCCGAACCTGAAAGAAATTCTGTGGGTTCAGGAAGAACCTCAGAACATGGGCAGCTGGAGCTTCATGGAACCAAGAATTCGTGAAATTGCACCTAAAGGCACAGAGGTCCGTTACAGCGGGCGTCCTGAGCGTTCGAGCCCTGCTAGCGGCTATCAGGATGTTCATGCTTATGAGCAACAGACCATCATTTCTTTTGCCCTTAATCGTAAAACTATAAATCAACAGATCTCATTGGGGAGGTAGCGGCTGTGAGCGAAATTACTGTACCAGCTATGGGCGAATCCATCACCGAAGGAACGATATTCAAATGGCATGTTAAAGAAGGGGATAGCGTTAACATCGGTGATGTGCTGCTCGAGTTAGAAACGGATAAGGTTAATCTTGAAATTAGCGCAGAGTCTGAAGGCGTTGTGGAAAAAATCCTTCGTCAAGAAGGGGAGAATGTAACGATCGGTGAAGTGCTCGGTCAAATTTCTCCACAGGAAGGCGTTGCAAGCGCACCGGCACCGAAGGCTGCTGAAGCTCCTGCATCCGCGCAAACGGAGACTGCTCCGGCACCCGCGGCAGAAGCACCGAAGCCGCAAGCTCCTGTACCGGCTCAGAACGAGGAAGGAGCGGGTCTGACTGCATCGCCATCCGCACGCAAACTGGCTCGTGAACGCGGGATTGATCTGGACCAGGTACAGGGCCGCGACCCGATAGGTCGGATTTACCATGATGATGTGAAGAATCATAATGAAGCCAAGCCTGCAGCACCAAGCAAGTCTGCTGCTGCCACAGCTGCTCCGGCAGCACAGGCTCCGGCTGCTGAGTATGGAAAGCCAGTAGAACGCACTCGTATGTCCCGCCGTCGTCAAACGATTGCGAATCGTTTGGTCGAAGCGCAGCATACGGCTGCGATGCTGACTACCTTCAATGAAGTAGATATGACAGCGATCCTGGATGTACGTAAGCGTCGTAAACAAGCTTTCCAAGAGAAGCATGACGTAGGCCTCGGCTTCATGTCCTTCTTCACCAAAGCGGTTGTGGGTGCGTTGAAGAGATTCCCGCATCTGAATGCCGAGATCGATGGCGACGACATCGTTGTAAAGAAATTCTATGATATCGGTATTGCGGTATCCGCGAAGGAAGGACTTGTCGTTCCGGTCGTTCGCGATGCTGATCGCCTTGGCTTTGCCGAGATTGAGAAGGAAATCGGCAATCTTGCTGCGAAAGCTCGTAATAATGCGCTGTCCTTGTCTGAGCTGCAAGGCGGTACATTTACGATCACGAATGGCGGCGTGTTCGGCTCGCTGTTGTCTACGCCGATCCTGAATACGCCTCAGGTGGGTATCCTCGGCATGCACAAAATCCAGCTTCGTCCGGTAGCCATTGATGCAGAGCGCATGGAGAATCGTCCTATGATGTACATCGCACTGTCTTATGATCATCGGATCGTTGATGGTTCCGAAGCGGTTCGCTTCCTGGTAACGGTTAAAGAGCTCCTTGAAGATCCAGAGTCGCTGCTATTGGAAGGTTAATCATCTTGCGACATATTCATAATAAGAAGGCCGCATGGACATTGCCATGCGGCCTTCTTATATAAGCGATTATGATTTTGATTTATTGTTATCGTTTGGATCGGGGAGATCCCGAGGGTTCCAGTTCTCAGCCTGAGGCTCCACATCCTGATGTTTCTTCACTTTCACTCTGTCCCTTTGTTCCTGAGAGTCATTCTCCGTGTCCTGCTGATTGCGTACTTCCTCGCTGTTCGGTTGTTTCATGGGAAGACCTCCTTCAGTCGATATAATACATACATACCCGGTATGTCAAAAGACAAACAGGCATACGACGTCAAGTCATTTGATTTTCATTGGGGTTGAAGTTAACATGGTAACTGAAAGTACACTACATAAAACATGATAAGTATAGATAAATGAGAGGAGAGATAGACATTATGGCGAATCCATCACACCGTACGCTGCTGTTTACAGGTGCGTATGCGGAAAACAATCAAAGCGGAGTATGCGTATATGAATTTAACGGGGATAGCGGCGAACTGAAGCTGCTTGATGAGGTATCCGGCATTAAGAATCCGACCTTTCTGAACGTAGACCCGGAAGCCAGACGTTTATATGCCATTGGCGAAATTACAGAGGAAGGCGGAAAGACTGGCGAGGTCATCAGCTTTGAGATTGACCCTATGGCCGGCAAGCTGACCGAACGGAACCGTATTCGCAGTGTGAGCAGCTCGACTTGCCATATCCAGCGAGATGAAGCGAGCAAGCATCTGATTGTTTCGAGTTATCATGGAGGTTTGGTAGGCCTTCATGCAATCGGTACGGATGGACAAGCCGGTGAACTTCTGGATGAGAAGAAACACGCGGATCTCGTTTCTGTACGGGAAGATCAGCAATCCAGAGCGCACTCGGCGTTTTACAGTCCGGATGGTAAATACGTGTTCGTACAGGACTTGGGACTGGACAAAATTCTCGCTTACACGGTAAATGAGAATGCCCAGGAATTAAGCTTTCATGGCGAAACCCAGCTGGAAGCAGGCGTAGGCCCCCGTCATTTAGCGTTCCACCCAAGCGGTGCATACGCTTATGTCATCAACGAGTTGAATTCCAGTGTCACGGTGCTTCGTTACATCCCGAACGAGGGGCGTTTAGAAATATTGGAAACGATATCGACACTGCCTGCGGATTTTGACGGGGAGAGTTACTGCGCCGAGATTGCCGTGTCTGCGGATGGCAAAACGGTATACGGGTCTAACCGCGGACATGACAGCATTGTTGTATTCTCCGTGCATGAAGATACTGGTCGCTTAAGTCCGGTTCAATATATTTCGACAGAAGGCGGACACCCGCGTCATTTTACGCTGATGCCTGGGGGCAAGTTCCTGGTTGTCGCCAATAGAGACGGGAATAATCTTGTATTGTTTGAGGTGAATCCGGAAGACGGCAAGCTTGTCTTTACGGGATATACCGTCTCGCAATCCAAACCGGTATGTGTAAAACCGGCGGTATTCCAGCTTTAGACAGCCAAGATTCAGATACCGACTCGTTGGGTTATCTATAATCAGGAAAACTTAAACGAGGAGGTTGTGGCAATGTCAACAAAACAACGTTTGGATGGTAAAGTAGCCATCGTTACCGGTGCTGGTTCCGGAATCGGCCAGGCCGCAGCCCTTCTTTTGGCGGAGCAAGGAGCTAAACTGCTGTTGATCGATATTGATCGTGAACGCGTGGAGAAGGTGAAGCAAACGATTGAACTAGGCGGGGGCGAAGCGCTGACCGGCAACTGTGATATTTCCAAAGCGGAATCGCTGAAGGATTGCTTCAGCCAAGCTGCCGAGAAGTGGGGAAAGATGGACATCGTGTTTGCCAATGCCGGGATCAATGGGACCAAGGCTCCGATCGAGATGATGGAGCTTGATGAATGGGATGCTACGATCAATACCAATCTAAGAGGAACATTTGCCACGGTAAAATACGCCATTCCCTATTTGAAGGAGCATGGAGGCAGCATCATCATTACCAGCTCCATCAACGGTAACCGGGTGTTTACCGGCTTTGGTTTCTCAGCATACAGCACCACGAAGGCCGGACAGGTTGCTTTCATGAAGATGGCGGCTCTCGAGCTCGCACGTTATAAAATTCGGGTCAATGCCATTTGTCCGGGTGCGATTTCAACCAACATTGATGAGAGCACCATCGAGAAGCCAGAGCTCGACGAGGTGACGATCCCGATTGAATATCCGGAAGGTGATCAGCCGTTGGCGAATGGACCGGGACAACCTTCGCAGGTTGCCCAGCTTGTAGCATTTCTTGCATCGGATGATGCTTCCCATATTACCGGCACTGAAATCTACATCGACGGAGCGGAATCCCTCATTCATTGATCTTCCACGAAGACCGATTTGACAAAACCGGGCATTTTCCTCATAATGAATGAACATATTGTCAAATGGAATAGTGGTGATAAAGATGGGGATGGGGATTGTTGTTGTGGAAATATGCGACAGCAACTTGATGAGTGCTTTGGAACTTGAGCAACTTGAGGAATTGTATCCCGAAATCGCTGTCCTGCGAGCCGATTGCATGAATCTTTGCGGTCTGTGCAAGCTGCGGCCATATGCACTGGTGAATGGTAAACGTGTATTCGCGGCAACGACGGAAGAATGCGTCGAGAAGATCAAAGCTGCTATCGAAGCTGAACTGGCTGTTTTCCTAGAGGAATAAATTAACGAGACACTAATATAGTATTTAGATATCCTCCCTTTTGGTAGGCAAGAGTTTTAGTACATCTGATTTTGATGGACGTAACCTTGTTGGCTGAAAGGGATTTTTTATGAAAGCAATTAGTTGCTTTCCTGAATTACGAGGCTTTCAACTGCTTGTTCGAGGTGCTAACTGAACTTCTACATTTTTAATATTAGACTTTTGATTTATGATGCTCCGGAATCTATTGTCTTCCTATTAAACAGGAAATTTTTAATTAAACGTCTCTAGAGGTTGCTCGAACAATAAATAATGTTTATACTGTAATATCATGGGAATTCAATGTAGAGTATATTATCCCTGTAGTAAAGGAGAATCACATGAAGCTTCGTTCAATTCCCTCAGTGACAAATATATTAAAAAATCCTGACATCAAGAGCACAATAAAGGATTACTCTGTATCTACTAACTATGTAACTTTATTAATTAAACAATATCTTGAGAAATTGAGAAGTGAAAGTGTGTTAGGAAGTGTAAACGTTTTATCGGAAGAAGAATTGATTAAGGATCTTAGAACATTTATTTCACAGAGTTTAAATCCTAATATGATACCAGTAATTAATGCGACGGGAATTGTTCTACATACTAATTTAGGACGGTCTTTACTTCCGGTTGCAGTAAACAAGCATTTGATGAAAATAGCCGGAAGTTATTCAAATCTAGAGTACAATCTTGAAACCGGAACACGTGGATCGAGACACGATATAGTCGAACATATTATTAAGACTTTGACTGGTGCAGAGTCGGCCATGGTTGTTAATAACAATGCTTCAGCTGTATTTCTAATCTTACTAGTGCTCGCTGCAAAAAGAGAGGTAGTTGTATCCAGAGGAGAAATAATCGAAATCGGTGGATCATTTCGAATTTCTGACATAATGAAAGAAAGTGGAGCAATTCTTAACGAAGTCGGTACTACAAACCGCACTCATACACATGACTATGAAGGAGCAATAAATGAAAATACTGCTCTATTACTTAAAGTCCACAAAAGTAATTTTGTAATTAATGGATATACACAGTCAGTAGATACTAAGGATCTGGTCAAGCTAGGGAATAAGTATAATATTCCTGTATATGAAGATCTTGGTAGCGGCGTGTTATACGATTTGAAAAAACATGGTATAGGAAACGAACCTTCAATTAAAGAGGTTGTTGAAAAAAAAGTAGATCTCATTAGCTTTAGTGGCGATAAACTTTTAGGAGGCCCTCAAGCGGGTATTATCATTGGATCACATGAGTTGATAAATAGACTAAAAAAAAATCCACTTGCTAGAGCCTTACGACCTGATAAATTAACTCTGTCGGCTCTAGAATCCACTCTCTTACTCTATCTTAATGAGGAATTGGTTGTAAAAGAACTGCCAACACTTCGAGATATTCTAGCTTCTCCACAGGTTATTAAAATAAAGGCGGAAGAACTTTATTGCTTACTAACGGACGAAGTTAAATCATATGTCGAAGTTATTCAAGTTTATTCGGAAATTGGTGGTGGGACGATGCCAGAAGTAAAATTGCCATCGTTTGCAATCTCACTGAGGTCTGATAAGTTTGAAGTGCAATGGTTAGAGCGAAAGTTGCGAAATTGTAATCCGCCAATCATCGCCCGTATTCAAAAAGACACTCTTTTATTAGATGTTAGAACGATACAGAATGACGAAATTGAACTTGTAGCGGAAGGGATAAACCGTATATTTAAATAAAAACAATTAATCTGCAAAGGTGATAACTATGACGCATCGGTATTATACGATTGGAATCGCTGGTCATATTAACCACGGTAAGACTACATTAACAAAAGCATTAACTAATATTGATACTGACCGTCTGATCATTGAAAAAGAGCGGAATATTTCCATTGAACTCGGATATGCGCCACTCTTATTATATGGATTCGAAACATCAATCATTGATGTCCCAGGGCATGAAAAATTTATTCGGAAAATGATTGCTGGGGTTGCTGGTATAGATCTTGTCATTTTGGTTGTCGCGGCAGATGAAGGCGTTATGCCCCAAACTAAAGAACATATTGAAATTCTAACTCTTTTGGGTATAGAACATGGAATTATTGTTGTGACCAAAATAAATCGGGTGGAATATGAATTTTTAGAAATAATAGAAGAAGATATAAAATCGGCAGTAGAAGGATCCTTATTTGAAGGTGTTGAAATTTTATATGTAGAGAGCATAAGTGGAGAGGGAGTGGATAATCTTAAGTATATGCTTGTTCAGAAGTTAAAAAAGATCCCACAACGAATTTCAAATGGAATTTTGAGGATGCCTATTGATCAAGTGTTTACAATTCATGGTCAAGGAGTAGTTGTAAGAGGTACGATTTATGAAGGGGCTCTAGAAAGTGGGGATGCTCTTACCATACTTCCTCAACATATTCCAGTAAAGGCTAAGGAGGTTCAAATACATAACAAGATTAAGAACAAAGCTACGGCAGGTCAGAGAGCAGCTATTAACATTGGAGGGATACAAAAACAAAAAATAAGAAGGGGAGATGTTATCGTTTCATCAACGGACTTTGTAATTAGCAACATGATTGATGTTACACTTAAGACTGTAAAGGATCTTGAATATCCTGTAAAACAACGAACTACTATTAATTTTTACTCTGGTACAAATGAAACCTCTGGAAAGATTGTCTTCTTCGATCGCAATGAATTACATGATAACTCTGAAATTCTGTGCCAAATCTTATTGAAGAAACCGATTGTTGTTAAACGTGGAGATCGTTTTATTGTAAGACGACCTTCGCCTGTCGAAACGATAGGTGGAGGATGGATTATTAGTGCATCAAGTGAAAAATATCGATATGGTCAAAAAACGATTGAAAAACTGTTACATAAAAAAGAAGCAAACCCGAAAGACAGGATATTGGACGCATTGGCAATACATAAAATGTTAAATACAAACGAATTAAGTAAATTGACATCATTATACGGAGATAAATTAAATGTAATATTGGAGGGAATGATTCAAAGTCATCAAATTTTTGTTATCGAACCCAATCTATTTACGTCTAGTATGGTTTACGATAATGTTAGATCACAGGTTAAAATGGAAGTAGAGAAATACCATATATCATTCCCCCTCCGTATTGGAATAAGTAAAGCCGAATGTATTCAAGTGCTTCAACGAAATATCCCTAAAAAGTTAGGTGAAATAGTGATTAACAAGGAAATAGAAGAAGGGATATTGTCAAGAAGAAATCATTTTATTCATATACCTGAGTTCGTACCTCATGTACCTGAGGAGTGGAATTCTAAATTTGAAAGCGTGTTGGAGAATTTAGAAAATGATAAGTTGGAAGTTTTGGAATGGAATGAATACTTGAGAGGTGCAAGTGTACCCGAACACCTTCATAATGAATTGACTCATTATGTTGTTAACAGCAAACTTGCATATCGATTAGACGATAAGCATCTAATTCATCATCAAACTTTTGAGGATGAATTCAAATTGTTATATGTTGAAACAAACAAGCAAGCATTTTGTATACAAGATGCTAAGGGCATTTTGAAGGGTTCAAGAAAAAAACTGATTATGTTTCTCGAGTTGCTAGATTATTTACAAATTACATGTAGAGAGAACGATAAAAGACATTGGATCGTGTGATTAAAATGAATTGAATATGGCGAGACTGTGTGGGAATCGAACCCACCGGAGACGCGGGACGTCTCCCAAAAGGTTTTGAAGACCTAGAAGGACACCAGTACCCCAGCCAGCCCCGAATTACCAATTAGACCTTCATTATATAATGACATTTATTCACATACAAGGATGAAATTTTGAAGAGTATTATGTTAACAAACAAAACGGATAGCAATGATTACTCGTCGTTCACTTCCCTTAAAAGAAGATGGCCGACGCTTTTTTGCTTTGAGAACTTTTATATGTAGTGTTTTATAAGCATAACGTAGGCCATTTTGAAAGCAGGCTTCTATGTAGAAACGGGATTAAGTCGGAAGTCCTATTCCAAACATTTTTTTAATTAATTATAATAAATATTACCAAGTAAATAATTGGAATCATTAACTTAATTTCGGGAACTTTATCTTAATGTTAAATATAAGGAGGGGATTCAAAAGGACCTACATATTTATGCTTCTTCAAAGTGTAGGGAGACAACCAAGATTACTGAGAATTCATTTATTTTATATTCTCATGTAATTAAAACCAAGTAGTGTAAATAAATATGTATTATTCAATTTAGAATAATGTTTCCTCGACTCGAAACACTTAGGAGATCGTGATGTCAAATGAAATCGAAAAAGTAAGAGTGTTTGAAGAGCAATCGATTGATGGCAACACTACGATGAATTTTCTCGAACATTTTTATGAACTTCGTAGAAGGATATTTTATTTTGCCGTTGCTTTTATCTTTTGTTTAATCGTTACTTACTTTACCGCTCCTTATTTTGTGAATTTGTTAAAATCGTCCGCTTTACATTATGAGATTGAGTTAAACGTGTTTAAGGTTACTGAATCTGTATCCATTTACGCAAAGACCATGCTGCTTCAAAGTGTGTGCATTTCATTTCCCATATTAATCATGCAAATTTATTTATTCATAAAGCCTACGATTAATAATAAACTCAAAAAAATACTGTTAGTATTTTCCTCTGTTGTATCGATACTCTTTTTATTAGGGGTAATTCTAGGATACTATTTCCTCACACCATTATTATTTTCTTTTTTTCTTGGAGTTACTGAAGAACTTAGTATGAATACCATGTATAACTTCTCCGATTATTTCCAATTTGTGTTTATGATCTGTTTATTAGCAGGATTAGTTTTGGAAATTCCCGCTCTTATGGTTTTGTTAACACAACTTGGAGTTATATCCTCCAATACACTTAAGAAGCTGCGAAAGATTCTATATCCAATCTTTTGTATAGCCGCTGTTATCCTCACACCACCTGATTTCATTTCCGACATAACTGCAATTATCTTACTGATATCTATTTTTGAAATTGGATTGGTTATTTGCGGTGTTATGGAGAAGAAAACAGAAAAATTAAGAGGAGGCTGACCCAGGCATGTTTAACCAAATAGGCGTTCCAGGGATCATCATTTTATTGGTGTTGGCATTTATTGTGTTTGGAGCAAAAAATTTACCTATGATGGGAAGGTCTTTAGGATCAGCTGTGAAAGAATTTAAGGAGGGGGTGACAGGTAAACAACAAAAAGATAGTGAAGACTGAAGATGAAAAGAGAAGGGGAGCTTTTGATGCTCGAGTTTTTGACTAATGTAATGAAATTAACTCTTATCTTAATTTTCTTAATCTCATCCATAACTAAACTGTCTAATTTGAAAAATTTTGTGAATGGTGTCATTGAGTATAACGTAGTACCAAGGAATCTCTCTCGTTTCTATGGATATTCGCTGCCGTTTATAGAGTTAGTGTCATCCGTCATGATTTTTTTTCATAAAAGCTCCTACTATGGATTAGCTCTTACTTTATTAATGCTGGTAAGCTTTTTTATCGCGGTTTCAAAGGTCATTAAATCCAAAAGAGTAATTACTTGCTCTTGCTTCGGAAACTTTTTAGACAGTAAAGTTGATCTTTTTAGTATATATAGAATTGGCGCATTAATCGTATTAAATGTTTTAGCAATAATTTTATCGATTTTGTATAGTTCTAATTTTTCTGCAACTTCATTAATCTTTAGTGTGGTTATTGTGCTAATATACTTGCTTTCACAAATAATATGGAATGAATACAGGAAAAACATAAAGCTTTTAGAAACATAATACGGGAGGATATATGGAAATATTATTCTATTCTAATTTGCTTTTATGGATTGCCGTTATATTTATGATGTTCACTATATTTCTTATTTTTAGGCAGTTTGGTTCAGTCTACTTAAGTTCACGTGAAGCAATTACCAGAGATGGCATATCAATTGGTGATAAAATACCTGAATTTTCAGGGAAATCGTACTTTTCCAATGAACAGATTTCAATTGAATCTTTCTATGGAAAACCAACGTTGATTACATTTATTTCACCGGGTTGCAAACCATGTCAAGAATTAATACCTGAATGGAATAAAGCCTTCATGAAATATAATGAAAAAATTAATTTTCTATTTGTGGGTCTTGGTGACAGAAATGGATTTTCTAAAGTTTTGGAAAATAAATCCTTAAGTGGTGAATTGCTGTTAGATGAGGAGAGAGCGGTGTTAACCTTATGCAAAGTTAGAGTAACACCATTTGCTTTTATTTTAGATGAAAAAGGAACGGTAAAAGGTAAAGGGTTGTGTAACGGAATGGAACATATTATTGGGCTGATATCGTCTCTTGAAGGAAAATCAGAGTCAGTTGAAGGAATAAATCTATTTGAAAGGACCGTGAAGTAAATGCTTAAATTATTCGAGTCGGTGGATAGGTTTACAAAAATCATTGCTGAAAATTTAGAAAGAAGAGTTACTCGATCTACGTTCTTAAAAACAGTTCTTTCTACTGCGTTCTTATCATTTGTTTCGTTTTCGGCACGACCTGCATTTGCCGACGGATCCTCAACCTGGTGTGAGGCCTGGGAATATGAAACAGCATGTAATTTCCCAAACAGGAAAACCTGTTCAGGATGCCAAAGCTCACAATCTTCCAAATGCCCGACTGGTTATAAAACAACATACGCATATTGGGGATCCACCGGATGCTGGTGTGTTGGTTATAGTTGGGGGGCAATTGCTTGCTGCGATTGCACTCCAAACAGTAATCCAGATGTATACACAGCAAATGTAAATGATTGTGGTTGTGCCGTAACAGTAAGATAGTAAAGGAAAAAAAGGAGATATAAAAAATGCATTTAGAGCTGGTTGAGATAATTTTATTAGCACTCCTAGCATCTGTAGCGGGTGTAACTAAAGTAAGTACCAACTGAGGATTAAATGTGACCCTGGAGGTCAGTCTCCTCGGTGAGGAGAATTACAAAACAAGAATAAAATGTTGGATAAATTATTTGACTGCATCTTCTTTATCAGGAGCTTTAGCAGGTTTCTTGTATACTTTATTGATTTTCGTAGTTTTCTCATGGCTGCCGTATACTTTAAAAATGGTATTCATGATAATAATTGTGGGACTGTATATGATGCATGACTATAAGATTATAAATTTAAAAGTCCCTCAAAGAAAATGGCAAATCCCCGCTACTTGGGTTAACGGATCCTCAGTAAGAAATATGTGGGTTTGGGGAAGTATTCTGGGTGCTGGTATTTTTACTTATTTACCCTATATGACTTTTTATTTATTATACATTTATGTTGGTCTTTTTAAGGATCCTACATTCGGCATGCTCTTTGGACTAGTTTATGGGTTTTCCCGGGCTGTACCTACTATACTTTTTTCTATAAACAGAACAGAGCTTAAAATGGAGAAAATCAAGAGCCTGTATAAGAAGAAGAATGGATTTTTCAAATTCGCTAATGGTATTTCTTCAATGCTATTTTTGATTTTCCTAATAGTCCATTTCATCCTTTCGGTGCAGTGAAAACTGTACCGATTATTGTTTATAGTACAATTAATCTTCTAATTCATGGAGGGAGAACCAACATGAGGGTGACTTTGTATCTTTGTTGCCTTATGATATTAATCTGTTCGGGGTGTGCACAACAAAAACTGCCCGCCTCTACACAACCTGAACATGAGGATTGGGAATTGAGTAAAAAGTTCGCTATAACAATTAAAGATAATAAGGGTAGCCCGATTACTCGTACCGTAATTGGGAAAGAAAACCGAGTTGTCTTTACCTACACTGAAAATGTATCGAATTTTGTTGTGAATAAGCCTAAAAAATATCTATGGTACTTTTGGGGTGAAGCGGATGAATTAAATGGCACAGTTAAATTTTCTGCAATAGAACAGCAAACTAAAGAAGAAATTGAATTGTTTAAAAGTAAATTGAGAACACAAAAATCTCCTGCAGGAAATGCAGTTTTGCCCTCTACATTGAATTTTCCTTCAGCGGGAATATGGAAAATCAATATTTATATTGGAGAGAAATTGTTTGATAACATAATTGTTAAAGTAACTGGTTAGAGAAAAAATTCAAAACTTGATGGAACGATAGGGGCGAGTCGCTCCTATTGTTTGAATGCAGATGAGATCGTATAGTAAAAGGGCAAGGTGCGAGTGAATCGCACCTTGCCCTTTCCTTTAGTTATAACTATTTATGGCTGGGTTGGATTAGGAAGCATTGTGGCTTGCAGCTACAATCTCTTCACACTCTGCAGAGCAACAGCCATGATGAAGCTCCTCGCACTCTTCGCAGCATACATGCTGCAGGTGGCAAGCGTCATTATCGCAGTTGATATACCGGTCTTCCGGCTTTCCGCAATGGTGGCATTTACCAACGATGATATCTTCGTCCGTTTGATTGATCGGTACAGCAATACGCTCATCAAATACATAACATTTCCCGTCGAACAGACGGCCTTTTACTTCAGGATCTTTACCGTAGGTGACAATGCCGCCCTCCAGTTGGGCAACGTCCTTAAAGCCTTCCTTAAGCATGAAGCCGGTCAGCTTCTCGCAGCGAATGCCCCCTGTGCAGTAAGTCAGGATGGTTTTGTCCTTATGCTCGCTCAGGTTCTCGCGAATCCAATCCGGAAACTCACGGAAGGATTGAACCTCTGGACGTATCGCATTGCGGAAATGACCAATATCGTATTCGTAGTCATTCCGTCCGTCGATGACGATTACATCATCACGCTGCAAGTATTCATAGAATTCTTTAGGAGCTAAGCGGGTTCCGCTGATCTCGTTAGGGTCGAGCTCATCCTCCACCCGGAAGGTAACGAGTTCTTCGCGGTGACGGACAAACATCTTCTTGAATGCGTGCCCTTCGGATGGGTCAATCTTAAACACCATGTCCGCAAATAGCGGGTTGGCGTGCATATCCTGCATATATTGCTCAGTCTGTTCAATCGTACCGGATACCGTACCATTGATGCCTTCGGAGGCAACCAGGATACGTCCTTTGAGTCCAAGATCTTTGCAGTATTGCAGATGCTCGTCTTTGAACGCTTCAGGGTCCGGGATTTGAACAAATTTATAATAGAGAAGGATCTGATACTTCTGTTGCTCTGACATGATTTAATCACCTGTTCTTTTATATATTCAGCCATACGTTTACCTATAGAATTGTAGTGAATTCATTCCACATAGTCAACTTAAATGTATAGAAAGTTTGCCATGATATGTGAATTTAAGGGGTTTCACGATTGCAGGAAAGCGGTTATGATGAAGGGGTGAGCTTGAGAACACTTTCAATTATTGGAGGCGTTGAACAGCATGGTACATATCGAGCA
Organism: Paenibacillus sp. 2KB_20; assembly: GCF_052115765.1. Classification (NCBI taxonomy): domain Bacteria; kingdom Bacillati; phylum Bacillota; class Bacilli; order Caryophanales; family Paenibacillaceae; genus Paenibacillus; species Paenibacillus sp. 2KB_20. Next base: position 479,227 of record NZ_JBFRHH010000007.1, read on the forward strand.
AAATGCACTCGTATTGTTTCAAGGCGACAGTATTACCGATTGCGGGCGAAATTACGAGGAGTCGGACAGTTTGGGGCATGGATATGCGCTAATGGCTGCTGCCCGGCTTGGTATGGAGCTGCCTTTGAAAAGGCTGCGTTTTGTAAACCGTGGAATCAGCGGCAACCGGGTCGTCGATCTGCGGGGGCGCTGGGAGGAAGATTGCATCAATCTGGATCCGACATGGGTATCCATCCTGATCGGTATTAATGAGACCGGCAGGAAGTATAACCGTGGTGAAGCAACGTCCGTGGAAGCCTACTATGAGGGGTATCGTGAGCTGCTTATTCAAACCCGCGAGTTAACCGGCGCGAATTTTATTCTCATGGAGCCGTTCTTGCTGCCTGTTACGGAAGCGAAGAAGGAATGGCGGGAGGATCTGGATCCCAAAATTCAGGCCGTTCGCGAATTATCGCGAGAATTTGAGACGCTGTACGTTCCGCTCGACGGCATTTTTGCTGCAGCCAGCTCCAAGATTGAGATGAGTTATTGGGCATCTGACGGTGTTCATCCTTCCCCCGCAGGTCATGCGCTCATGGCAGAAGCGTGGCTAGCGACGATGCAGGGCCGGTCCATTTTGTAGACGCTCCAGATTTTTTCTACTATATAAATAATATTTCGTTTAGTTGACATCCCCGGAAGCGTGTAACGTCCGGGGATGTTCTTTATGTAAACCATTACATGCTTTATAAAATCTTGATTGACGAAAACAATTGGGTACATATAAAATGTTCATAATAGACCGTTGTTCAATAGGAACGACTTATTTTTTGACTTTAATGCTTTCGTCTGTGAAAGCGGGGAAGCGTTGTCGCTTTATGTAGAAAATTATTGAAGCGGTTAACAAATGAGAGGGGAATCATGATGAAGAGAAAAATGTGGTTATCACTTACACTCTCCGCACTGCTGGTTACAGCGGTAGGATGCGGGGACAAGCCGGAAGGCGGCGGTACGACTCAAACGGGAAGCGGCGGAGAAGCGGAGAAGAAATACTATAGCATCGCTATTTCGCAGATCGTAGAGCATCCATCCTTGGATGCAACGCGGGAAGGCATTTTGGCAGCTCTGAAGGACGCTGGAATCTCAGAGGAAGACAAAACGCTGAAAATTGATTACAACAATGCGCAAGGCGATCCGGCGAACAATTTGTCGATCGGACAGAAGTTGAAGGATACGAAATCGGATCTGGTGATCGCAATTGCAACGGATTCGGCACAGGCTGTGGCACAGAATGTGAAGGAGAAGCCGGTCTTGTTCGCAGCGGTGACAGATCCGCTCGATGCGAAGCTGGTCAGCGATTTGAAGAAACCAGGAGGCAACATCACCGGGGCATCTGATACGAACCCGGAAGCAACCAAAGAGTTGATGAATTTTGTAAGTACTCATTTTCCAAATGTTAAGAGAATTGGTTTGGTCTTAGATGAAGGAGAAGCGAATGCGGTTGTTATGGCCAAGACGGCTGAAGAGGTGCTTTCGGAGCACGGAATCGAGCTTGTGAAAGCTGCCGTTACTAATACTTCGGAAGTGAAGCAAGCAGCGGAATCGCTAGTCGGTAAAGTCGATGCCTTTTATATCACCCTAGATAATACTGTAGTAAGTGGGGTCGAGACAATTATTCAGACAGCACAAAAAAATAAAATACCGTTCTTCTCCAGCGACCGCGATACGGTGGAGAAGGGAGCTTTTGCAACGGTTGGATTCAAGTACTACGATCACGGATATCAAGTGGGGCAAATGGCAGTAGAGATCCTGAAGGACGGCAAGAATCCGGGGGACATGGAAATCACGAAGCCGGATAAGCTGGATCTGATCCTGAACACGAAAGTTGCGGCTGACTATGGTATTGAAGTGACCGACGCCATGAAACAGGAAGTCAAAGACCCGGACAACAACATCATCGAGTAACTGTAAGGCGCGGAGATAACAGCCCGCGCCTTACTTATTAATCCTTAAGGAGGTCAATGACATGCTGGATTTCGTGATGAGGCTGGATGGTCCGATTGAATTAGGGCTGCTGTATGCGCTGATGGCACTCGGCGTATATATTACGTTCCGAATTTTGGATTTTCCGGATTTAACAGTGGATGGAAGTTTTACGACAGGCGCAGCGATTGCAGCGATTCTGATCACAAACGGCGTAAATCCATGGCTTGCTACACTGGCAGCATTTGCCGGAGGTATGTTAGCCGGTATCTGTACAGGTTTGCTGCACACCAAGGGCAAGATCAACGGTTTGCTCTCGGGCATTATTATGATGATTGCCCTGTATTCGATCAATATGAGAATTATGGGCAAGCCTAACATCTCACTAAGCCAGGAAAAAATTATCTTCGGATCCATTGATCCGATCTATATTATGTTGGTAATCGTAATTATCGGCAAGCTGCTGCTGGATGCATTCTTCCGCACGGATCTTGGTCTTGCGCTGCGCGCGACAGGCGATAACAAGCGGATGATCCGCAGCTTTGGTGCCAACACGGACACCACAACCATTCTGGGACTCAGCATCTCGAACGGACTGGTGGCCTTATCCGGCGCAGTGGTTGCCCAGCAATCCAGTTTTGCGGACATCGGCTCCGGTATTGGAATGATTGTCATTGGTTTGGCATCCGTTATTATTGGCGAAGCCGTGCTTGGGACCGGTTCGGTATTCCGGACGACGCTGGCTGTAGTCTGCGGTTCGATTATCTATCGAATTGTCGTTGCTGCAGCGTATGAGATTCCATGGCTTGAAGCTTCAGATTTGAAATTGATCACCGCGATCATCGTCATTATCGCTCTCGTGGTTCCGACCATCAACCGGGCGATGAAGCAGCGTTCACAGGCACGGAGGCGCTCAACCGAACTGTTAGCTGCGCAAGGGAAGACCAAAGGAGGTGCGCTCTGATGCTGGAAATGAACCATGTGTCCAAGCTGTTTAATCCGGGAACGGTGGATGAGAAGATTGCCTTGATGGATGTTAATCTTCACTTGAATCCGGGGGATTTCGTAACGGTTATCGGAAGTAATGGTGCAGGCAAATCCACGCTGATGAATATCATTTCCGGGGTAATGAGACCGGATGCAGGCGAAGTGCGCATTGACGGCACTTCGATCGGCCATCTGCCGGAATTTCGTCGCAGTCGCTGGATCGGCCGGGTATTCCAGGATCCGATGGCGGGCACTGCGCCGCATATGACCATTGAAGAGAATCTCGCGATGGCATATCGTAGGGGCCAGTCCCGCAGGCTCAGCGTAGGCGTTACAGCCTCCAAGCGGGCGGGCTTCCGCAAGCACTTAGAGCGGCTTGGCATTGGACTCGAGGATCGGCTCCGAGCCAAAGTCGGGATGCTGTCGGGAGGGGAGCGTCAAGCACTAAGCTTGCTGATGGCGACCTTTACGCAGCCGCAAATCCTGCTGCTGGATGAGCATACGGCAGCGCTCGATCCGGCGCGTGCGGAGCTGATCACCCGAATAACCGATGACATCGTGCGCGACATGAAGCTTACCACGCTCATGGTCACGCATAACATGGAGCAAGCCATCCGTCTTGGCAATCGCCTCATTATGATGGATAAGGGACGCATCATTCTGGATGTAGACCAAGAGCGCAAGAAATCCCTGACGGTGGCGCAGCTGCTCGGGGAATTTGAGCAGATTAGCGGCCATAAGTTGTCGGACGATCGTTTAGTTCTTGGGTAAGCATCTTGCGTTGAGACGGGAAACATGATAATGAATATAACGCTAAGCCTTCAATCTTGACAGGCTTAGCGTTTTTCTATACGCTAATTTCTTCCTGCCAGTTAACTACTGAGGTCGCTTAATGATAGGACTGTTTTCAATTCCATCGCTTTTTGCATGGATTCCTGATAACGTGTTAATGTTGGGTGAGCCACATCTTTAATCCGGAAAAAGATCAAGAGTGTGCTTTAAAAATGCCTGACGACCGCTAGTCTTAAACTAGCGGACATTTGAATGTAGGAGGCTTATTCTTCCATGGTCGTTCGTAAAGAAGATCTACAGATGAAAATATTGTTAGTGGAAGATGATAAAACGATTGCGTCCGGGCTGGAGTATTCGCTGCAGCAAGATCGCTTTTCTACCGTTCTATGCCATGATGTCGTTTCTGCAAAAAAAGTGCTCGCTGAAGATATAGATCAATTCGCTTTATGCTTATTTGATTTATCGCTCCCGGATGGAAGCGGTTATGAATTATGCAAAATGGTGAAAGAGCAACGAGATATTCCGGTCATTTTCTTAACGGCGATCGACGATGAGGTCAATGTCGTGATGGGGCTTGACATGGGAGCGGATGATTATATTACAAAACCATTTCGTATTCGCGAGCTTCTCTCGCGGATCAAGTCCGTCTTGCGGAGATACCATAAGTCGTCTCAGACCCAAGGGATCATTAACATTGACCAGGTTCGTTTGAATACGCTGGAAGGAAAAGTATATAAAAACGGCGCCGAAATTTCATTGACCGCTCTGGAGTATCGCTTATTGTTGATTTTTGGTAACCATATTGGACAAGTTCTGTCAAGAAACCAGCTTTTGGAGCAGATTTGGAACGTGGCAGGCGACTTCGTGAACGACAATACGCTAACGGTATACATCAAAAGGCTAAGGGAAAAGCTGGAGGATGATCCGCAGCATCCCACGATGATCAAAACGGTACGCGGTTTAGGATATAAGGTCGGTGATTAAATGCTGCGAAATCGAGAGATTCAGATATTATTGTTGATCATGGGTTCCATCAGTTTAGTGGGGGGCGTTGCCGCTGCTTTCATTTCGTCTGTAGCTGCGGCGCTCGTTTTCATCATGTCTATATTACTTATTGGAAGCAGTCTGTTATTCACGAAATGGAGATACCGCGAACTTGAACAGCTGTCCGTCTATTTGCGTGAAATAAGCAGAGGCAATTATTCACTTGACGCTCGTGATAATCAAGAAGGCGAGCTTAGCATTTTAAAAAATGATATTTATAAAGTGACACTGATGCTATCAGAGCAGCGATCGCTTCTGCAGCGAGACAAAACGGGGCTGACGGATGCCATTTCCGATATCTCGCATCAGCTTAAAACGCCGCTTACCTCCATGACAGTGATGGCAGATTTGCTAAGCAAACCCGACCTGCCTCCAGCGAAAAGAACGGAGTTCACCCGCAATATCCGTATTCAGCTTGAACGAATCGATTGGCTTGTTTCTTCTTTGTTAAAGCTATCGAGAATCGAGGAAAAGACAATCCAGTTCAAAAGAGATCAAGTATTCGTTCATAAGCTTATACAAAAGGCATTAGAACCGATGTTGATTCCGATGGAAATCAAGGACCAAACGGTTTCCATCAAGGGCGATGACAGCGTCTCGTTTGTCGGTGATTTCAAATGGACGGCCGAAGCGATTATCAATATTTTGAAAAATGGCGTTGAGCACACGCATGAAGGCGGACTCATAGCCATTTCTTTTTCCGAAAATGCGCTATTTACGGAAATTATCATAGCTGATAACGGAAAAGGAATTCCAAAAGAAGATTTACCTTATATTTTCAAACGTTTTTATAAAGGGAAAAATGCGAGCGAGGGGAGCATCGGCATTGGTCTTGCGATGGCTTACAGCATTATTGCAAGTCAGAACGGAGTGATCGATGTGACGAGCAGCAGCGACAAGGGTACGCAGTTTCGGATTAAATTTTATAAGCACGTGATTTAGCGGCACTCCGTAAGTGACTGAATTGTCACCTTCATCGTCACTGAAAAGTCATTTTAGACAGATACAATGATATTCAACAGATGAACGATGGAGGTACGACCATGCATTTGAAACAACAACGTAAAATTATTTTTGCTATCACGATATTCTACACCCTGTTTATTCTTTATTTTTTGTTTTTCGCTTTCGGCAGAGTAGGTAAGGTAGATCAAATCTCCGAGTACACCTTTATGTTTTTACCTGACAGTTTTTTCAGGGTGCCAAGTCTATCAGATCTTCTACATCCTACATTGATGGATTTTGTGGGTTTCGGAAACATCGCAGCCTTTATCCCTTTTGGCATATTGATTCCGTTGTTATATCGGACTAGCTTTGTTCGCTTCATGACATTGTTCATCCTATCCATCCTTCTGCTGGAGACGACTCAGGCACTAACTTTCCTCGGCAGCTTCGACATGAACGACGTCATACAGAACTCAACGGGCGCAGCCATCGGGTTCGGGGCGTACAAACTTGGCTTTCGTACAAAAAACGACTGGAGAAATATTGCTGCTGCGGGTATTTCCAGCGTTGTTTTGATGCTCGGGGTGTGGGGGATCTTCGGGGTGGTTGATCAAGTGTTCACCAAAGAGATGGGCCCCTTTGTGGCGATAAACGAATGGAAGGACAGTAACGGCAATCCATCAACGGGAACGAAACCGAACCGTCTTAAGATAGGCGGTCAAGACGTGGAACCCCAATATAATATGTACAGCATTGAAGGCAAAAACAAGGAAACGTACAGGTACACGTTAGGCAATAAGAAGGAGGTGTACCTCTTTTTGAATTATGGAATTCCCGATCAGGAGGATTCCCGAGGCAGCATTAGGGTTACCGCCGATGGACATGAGTTACTGACTGTATCTGTAGAAGCCGGACGCCATGAGCCGGATATGAGCTCCATTTATCTCCCTCAGGTCAATGAGCTTACGATAACCATTGAGGGAAATGTAACCCTGTGGGATGTTGGATATAAAGAGATGGTATATAGCTGGAATTGAGCATGAAGGGAGGGAGATATGACAATGGAAATTTTAAAGATAGATCATCTGTCTAAAATATACGGCAAGGGCGAATCGGCGGTAAAGGCGCTTGACGATGTTTCCTTTTCGGTTCGAAAAGGTGAATTTGTCGCCATCATTGGCCCGTCAGGATCGGGGAAATCCACGCTGCTGCATATGCTGGGCGGTGTGGATCGGCCGACGAGCGGCAAAGTCCTCGTAGAGGATACGGACATGTATAACTTGGACGAAACGCAGCTGGCTATCTTCAGGCGCAGACAAATCGGCCTGATCTACCAGTTTTTCAATCTGATTCCCGTCTTGACGGTGGAAGAGAATATTACGCTCCCACTCTTGCTTGATAACCAAAAGGTAGATAAGAAGCAGGTGGATGGTCTCGTGAAGACTTTGAATCTGCAACATCGCTTAAACCATCTGCCTAATCAATTATCAGGCGGACAGCAGCAAAGGGTATCGATCGGCAGAGCACTCATTAGTAATCCTGCCATTATGCTGGCGGACGAGCCGACCGGGAATTTGGACAGCAAGAATAGCAGCGAGATCATCGACTTATTGCAAATGTTGAATAAAACCTATCACCAGACATTGATCGTGATCACGCATGACGAACGAATCGCTTTGCAAGCTGACAGAGTCATTTCGATTGAAGACGGAAGGATTGCCAAAGACGAGGTGATTCGCCCTTGAATATTGTCAATAAACTCACCGTCAGACATTTGCGGCAAAACAAGAGAAGAACGCTTGTAACCATCATAGGTGTCATCATGTCAGTTGCCATGGTGACGGCTGTTGCAACGCTTGGTTTTTCTTACTTGGATTTAATGAAAAGGCAAACCATCGCGGATGAAGGGGAATGGCATGTCCTATATCAAGATGTAAACAAGGAACAGCTTGCAGCGATAAAAAACGATGACGCAACCAAGACCCTTGCGATCACAAACGATCTTGGTTATGCCCCATTAGAAGGGGGACAAAATCCAAATAAGCCATATTGGTTCATCAAGGCTTATGATGCACAAGGTTTAGCGCAATTTCCGATTGAATTGAGCAAGGGGCGTCTGCCGCAAACCGACAAGGAAGTTGTGATTTCTGAAGCCGCTGCGACAAACGCCAAGGTGAAATATGAAATCGGGGATCGTCTCACTCTGCGCGTCGGCGAACGATTCGAGGTAGGGAACGATCAACCGCTGGGTCAAACGGAATCGCTGCGTATGGTAGATAACGAAAAGAACGAAACGCTGCAACATATAAAGACAAGGGATTACACGGTCGTAGGCTTCATCAAACCTCCCGTATGGGAATCGGCGTGGGCACCGGGGTATACGACCATTAGCTATGTCGATGAAAACATCATCGGGGCAAACGATCGAGTCAATGCGGCGGTAGTCTTGCAAAAAGTCAATCAGTCTTTGTTCGCTCATGCAGAAAACCTGGCAGAGAACAACCAGATCGAAAAGGTCCAATATCATCACGATTTGCTGCATTATTATGGCGTCTCCAAAAGCGAAGCCTCGTACAGCACGATGTTCTCCTTATCGGTGATTCTGATGGCGGTAATTATGATCGGCTCAGTTTCGCTGATCTATAATGCTTTTGCAATTTCCGTCTCGGAACGTTCCCGCCATTTAGGGATGCTTGCAAGCGTGGGGGCTACGAAAAGGCAGAAGAGAAATTCGGTGTTTTTTGAGGGTGTCATTATTGGCTTGATCAGCATTCCGGTTGGAATCCTATGCGGTCTTGCCGGGATCGGTATTACCTTTCAGTTCATTAACGCTATCATTCAAGGGGCTTTAGGAATTACTGAAAAGCTAACGGTGATCGTCACGCCATTATCGATTTTGATTGCCTGCGCTGTTTCCATGTTGACGATTTTCATTTCGACGTATCTCCCGGCCGTCAAAGCATCCCGGATTTCAGCCATGGATGCGATTCGTCAAACTACTGATGTGAAGCTTTCGGGCAAAAGCGTGGAAACGCCGAAATGGATTCGAAAGCTCTTCGGAATCGAAGCGGAGATCGGATTGAAGAACTTAAAAAGGAACAAGCGGAGATACCATGCCACCGTATTTTCGCTCGTGATCAGCATCGTTTTGTTTTTAACGGTATCATTTTTTACCGGTAATCTGAAACAATCCTTGGCCATGTCGCAGGAAGGCGTCAACTATGATATTGAACTATCTTACGGCAATGAAAAAAGAATAGACGATCGGTTGGTTCAGTCCATTGCATCCCTTTCGGATGTATCGGAATACAGCGTGATTCATGAGTTGTACAGGAACGCTTGGATCGAAGAAGCGTCCATCGCCGATGAATTGCAGGAGGCGGTCAAGAAGGATAAGAGTATCCTGAAGGACGGAAAATATCCTTACGATATTAAAATCAATGCATTAAACGATTCGAACCTGCGGGCTTATGCCAAAGCAGTCGGCGCAGATTACGAGTTACTGACGGATCCGGAACATCTCTCCGCCATCGTGATCGATACCATCGATTATAAAGATATGGACACGGGAAAATACGTCCAAACGAAGGCTATTCATGCGAATGTTGGGCAAAGTCTCGATTTGACTACGTTCGATGAGGAAACGGAAAAAGTGACGGATGTAAGTGAAGTGTACATTGCGGCGTTGACGGATCGATCTCCGATGGGGATGAACTCAATCGGAACAGGCGGGTTAAATATCGTCGTCTCGGAACGAGTCCTAAATCAACTGGCAGACGATAAGAGCGGGGAGTTCGTTCAAACCTTTCTCTATCTGAAAAGTGCGGACCCGCTGAAAACGCAGCAGGAAATCGAAGAAATGAAAGAGCCTAATCTGTATGTGTACAATGTGTACCAATCCAGAAAACAGGAAGAACAGATGATACTATTGATGTCCGTCTTTACTTATGGCTTTATCGTATTAATTTCAGTGATTTCGATTGCGAATATTTTTAATACGATCTCAACGAGCATCGCTCTTCGAAAGCGGGAATTTGCGATGCTGAAATCCGTTGGAATGACGCCAAAAGGTTTTGCGAAAATGATGAACTACGAAAGTGTTTTTTATGGGGCTAAATCACTGCTGTTCGGGCTTCCTATCAGCTTCGTCGTGATGTATTTGTTCTATATGGCCTTTGCGAACAAATTTAGTTACGGATTCGTCCTTCCCTGGATGAGTATTCTGTCTGTCATTGCCGCCGTATTTGTCATTGTCGGTTCTGCCATGCTATATTCCAGCGCGAAAGTAAAAAAGGAAGACATTATCGACGCGTTAAAGCAGGAGAGTATATAAAAGTGACCGGCTCTGAACCATCATTATAATAAAGTCATAAGGGGAGGCCTCGTCTTGGGGATCGATGCAATCTATACGAATCTACGTTTTTTAATGCTGCCGGTCATCGTAATTATCGGGATCGAATTCGTTCTAATCGGGTTATATTATTATCTTTATTATAGAAAACAACAATCAGAGGGAAAGCCACGGATTCAAATGAACAAGCTTTTTCTTGGCGCCTTGTTCATCGGATATGTTGTATTTGTACTTGAGCTAACGATGTTGGGCCGCGGCAATTCTCATTTCTTGCAGATGAATCTCCATCCATTCAGCGATTATGTTGAAGCATGGAACAAATATTCCTTACGTGATCTTCAGAACGGTATATTTAATATCATCATGTTTATCCCGATGGGAATATTGCTGCCCTTCATCAGCCGAAAATTTAAAGCATTCAAGTGGCTTCTTCTGGTCGTTGTAAGTTCTACGCTCTTTATTGAAACCTATCAGACGCTTTCAGGAGCAGGACTGTTTGAGCTTGCTGATATCTTGAACAACACGCTCGGTGGTATTTTTGGATATCAGTTATACAGACTTGCTGCTTCCATTGTTCATAACAAAAAAGTCAGAATGAAAAGTCTTCTGGGAAACCTGGTGATACCCCTACTAATGGGTTTGCTTTTTGTCGGCATGAATATCGTCTACATCCAGCAGGAGTTCGGAAACCTGGCCATAAACTCGTTTACCAAATGGAATATGAAAGATGTTCATGTAACAACATCCCTTCAGTTAAGCTCGGCACCTGCAGTGGCCCCCGTCTACAAGAAAATCACTCAGCCGGATGGAGTAGAGGCCCTGCTGCAGCAGAAGTTAGGATTATCTGAGTTGAAGGTTAAGGATTGGGATGGCGATCGTGAGGTTCTATTGGAAGATAAATCAGGAACACCATATACATTCTATCAATTCGAAGAGGGAAACTGGTCGTTAACCGAGAACAATGATACACCGGAGCGAACTTCATTCAATGACCAAGAACTGCTATCACAGAAGGCCAAAACCATAATGGCCGATCTTGGCCTACTCCCTCAAGACGCTGATTTTACAGCATTGGAGGACGGGGAATTTCAATGGTCCCTCCCGGATAAAGCGGGTCTACACGAGAGTTATTGGACTGGCGAACTGTTACTCGGTCTTAAACAAGATGGCAGTATCTATTCGATAAATAATGGGCTCCAAGAGAATCAATTTATGAAGGAAGTGGATATACTGTCTCCTGCAGAGGTGTATGATCGTATCAAAAATGGTGAATTTCCACAAATCAAAAGAAATGCAATATTAACGGATGATCAACTCGTTATTAAAAAGGGTGACCAACTGGATATAACAGGAATTGAGCTATCGTTCATATATGACACGAAAAACTTCTATCAGCCTGTATACACAGTATACGGTGTATTTAATGGGGATTCGAATTGGTTCACATTAATTCAGGCAAGAAGGAGCTAGGAGAGGATATTGTAAGTAAGGGCCCTGACTTGGTTGAAGTCAGGGCCCTTATTGTTGTCCAACAAAGCGCTTCCGAAAATTTCGGAGCGCTTTTTCTCATCGTAGTGATCAAACTGACGATATATAAATCATAAAGAAAAGTATTGGATTTGGCATTTTTAAATTGTATTGGTTATTTTTTGTAAAAAAATGACGTAAATAAGTATTGACCGCTGGAATATTAATCAATATGATTACTGTATAGAGAAATATACTAATATTTGGGTTCTGATCCTAGAGGGTGGTGTTAGCTTGGAAAGGACAGCCACGATTCGCGAACAAATGGAAGAGTTTCTACATAAGAACGAAATGACGATTAATCGGTTTGCTGAGATATCGGGGGTCAATAGCGGCACACTCAGCAACATCCTGAATGGCAACCGCCCGATTTCCATGCAGCAATTGGACCGGATTACGTTAGGTATGGGTCTGGAAGAGGGTTGTTTTTACGAGCTGTATATCGATGAATGCATATTTCATGCTACGCCGGATTGGCGTCGGCTAGGTCCGTTTCTTCACCGATGCGCGGAGCTGGGGAAGCTGGATTGTCTGGACAAGGCTGTCCGGATGACGATGGATAATATCTCTTATTCACCCTTACTCTTTGAAACGGCAGAGCTTTTTTTCAAAGAGGGAAAACATGAGGCGGCTGTTTTGATCTATAAAAGCGTGGCTGAGAGTGAACGATTTCAGCATTCGGAGCGATTGGCCCTTTGTCAGTATCGGTTGTTTGTATTAGAACTAACGGATGATCAGGATGCAAATTTGCAGGCAGCCGTTTATTTTGAGCCATACGTGGATCGGTTGGATGAGATGTATCAGTTGGATGCGCTAAGACAATTGATCAATATAAATTTATCACTTAATCGCTGGGATAAAGTTGAAGAATTAGCTGAAAAAATGGGTAGTAAAGCAAAAATTCAGTATCAGAGTGATGTGAAGCTATATGATTTAAAAGATCAAGATGTAAAACCGTTAATTTTTTATATTCTTTATGGACAACTAGTAAAAGCAAACGTTTGTCGTGAAAAAGGTAACTACGAGACGGGGTTGTACTATGTTTCTTTATATACAAATCCTGATTGGATTAATGAACCGACTGAAGATGAACTTCGATTCATCGAACAATTCAAAGAATGGGGAAAAGCCAACAAGTATCTATACCAGCTTATGGCTGGGCAGGTTGAGATTCTACCTGAGTACGTTGACTATATTTCCACAAGAGAGAATGAAATTTTCCCTGCACTATGTAATATAATGATTGCTGCCAACCGTCATCAATTGAATGTAGATCATATTTTGGAACGTTTTGAGAAGTATTTAGTATATAAGGATCAATCAAGTAATATTGGGACGATAAGTCGACAAATTAATGCAGAAAGGCATGCTCGACTTTTGTCTGAATTGGGAATATATCATTTGAATTCAGGGAATTACCACAACGGATTACATTTCATATTGGAAAGTTTAGACTATTCTATTATAATTAATAGCAGTCGAGGTATGCTGAGATGCATGGGATTATTTGAGCAATTTCGCGATTTTTCATCATTTGAAGCTCAGAAACGATATAAAATTCTAGTTAGCGAGGTGCAAAATTTAAATGAAAAGAAAATTGGCTTGTCTACTAGCTACTTTTAGTATTGTAATGTTACTGTTTGTACCAGGTATTTCGAATAATGCTGATCTTAATGATTTAACATATCGAGCTACTCATGATCATGGTATAGGAAGTTAGTACCAATCATACAATATCATAAGATATATATGAAGAAGATGGTTCCAGAAAACAATGGGCTATCTTCTTTTTATTACTTTGCGTTCTCGTATTGTTATAAATTATTTGATTTCTTGAATTTTTATCCACTATTGACTCAACGAATGTAAAATAATAGCATGTAATTAATTATTTACTATACTAATATTTGGTTTTCCATCTGGGGGTGTTGTTACTTGGAGACGACAGCCACGATTCGCAGAGAAATAGGAGGATATTTGCAGACTCATCGTATGACGATTAACCGATTTGCCAGGATATCGGGCATCAACAGTGGGACACTTAGTAATATTCTGAATGGTAATCGTCCCATGTCCATGTACCAATTAGACCGGATTACCGAAGGAATGGGCCTGGAAGAGGGGCATTTCTATGAGCTTTACATAACGGAAAGCATTTTTCATACGACTCCGGATTGGCGAAGGCTAGGACCTTTTCTGGGGCGTTGTGCGGAATTGGATAAATTGGACTGTCTGCATAAAGCTGCACGAATGACGATGGAAAACATTAACTACGCACCGATGCTTTTTGATATGGCAGAGGCCTTATTCAACAAGGAGAAGCGTGAAGCGGCAGCTTTGTTATACGAATGTGTTGCTGAGTGTGAAAAATTGCAGTATTCCGAACGGTTAGCACTTTGTCAGTATCGATTATTTTTAATAAGATTAGGGGAGAATCAAGAAGAAAATTTACAAGCCGCTGTATACTTTGAGCTTTATATTGATAGGTTAGATGAGATCTATCAATTGGATGCGTTTGTTAAGCTTATTAATCTGAATATATCTTTGCAGCGTATGGACAAAATCGAAGCTCTGGCCAAAAGAATGGAACATCAAGCCAGAATTCATTATCAGCAAAATAGAAACTGGTTTGAGGGGAGTGAAAATCCAAGAAAACCGCTTATATTTTATATTCTATATTCCTATTTAATTCAGGCATATTTATATCAAGAACGAGGAGATTACGATAATGCTTTCCACTACGTATCATTGTATGATAAACCAGATTGGGTAATAAATCCGAGTCAAGAGGAAGCTCTGATTTTGGATCAGTTCAGCGAATGGGCTGAGGCTAATCGATATATGTATTGTTTAATGAGTGGACAACCAGGTGCTCTGAATCAGTATGTAGGTTATGTTGAATCAAAAAAAGATGAAATATTTCTAGCTCTATGCAATATCATGGTCGCAGCCAATCGTTACCAACTTCATGTTGATGCAATTTTAGAACGCTTTAAAGAGCATTTGCATTATAGATCGCAGCAAAATCAACTTGGAAAGGTTAGCGATCAGGTCACATTAAACCGATACACTCGCCTCCTTGCCGAACTAGGGATATACTATTTAAATGCTAAACAGTATGATTGGGGGTTATCCTATATCTTGGACAGCCTCGAGTACTCGATCAGAATCAAAAGTGATAATGGGATGCTGCGGTGTATGGGAATCTTCGAGCAGTTCCGTCAATGCGCATCCGAGGAAATACAGAAACGGTATAATGAATTCATTCGTGATGTCCAAAAATTATCCGTGTATGCTTGGAGCCCGCTTGTGTAGGGCTCTATCTGTGCGTCTACAGGCTAATGTACAACGCTGGATAGGCGACACAATAGCCCTAAAAGCTGCCATGATAGCTTCCCGAGGCTATGGCCTAATACCCGGGTTTGTGATAAACTCGGATAAGTTTATTTTTACATATCGCATGAAAGTAAGGAGTCCATGTCATGACATCAAGAACATTAATAGATCAAAACACAAATTCCGCAGGGCGCACATGGATGATTTTTGCAGGTATCATCCTTATTGCTATTAACTTGAGAGCGGCGATTACTTCGGTGGGTCCGCTGATCGGGATCATTCGAGAGGATATAGGAATTTCGAGTACATTGGCGGGCATGCTGACGACGCTGCCGCTGTTGGCTTTTGCTCTATTATCGCCGATGGCACCGGCCATGGCCAAAAAATGGGGACTGGAGAATACCCTTTTGCTGAGTATGGTGGTGCTGACATTCGGAATCGGCATACGCTCAATATCATCACCGTATACACTGTTAATAGGTACCGCATTTCTTGGAATGGCCATAGCCGTAGGGAACGTGCTGCTTCCAAGTCTGGTCAAGCGGGATTTCCCGCGGCATATCGGATTGATGACGGGCACGTACTCTGCCTCGATGAACCTGCTCGCCGCGATCGCATCGGGGATTAGCATTCCGCTGGCTACCCAAGCAGGGCTTGGTTGGCAAGGGTCCCTGCTCATTTGGGGTTCATTGTCCGTTTTAGCTCTGATCATGTGGATCATCCAGCGCCGCAGTTCCGGAAAAACAGCTGAGGTCAGTTCGACTTCTACCAAACAACAGAGTGTGCTGAGGTCACCGCTTGCTTGGTACATTACTTTATTTATGGGACTTCAATCGTTTACGTTCTACGTGAACGTCTCATGGCTGCCCGAGATTCTGAGAAGCCAAGGCATGGATTATAGTGCTGCGGGATGGATGCTCTCGATCCTCCAATTTGTCAGCTTGCCATTTTCTTTCATTATTCCTGTTCTGGCTGGCCGGAATCCCAATCAGCGTATGCTGGTGACGATATCTGCATTATCCATGCTGACCGGATATGCAGGCTTATTTTCCGGCATGACTTCATTGAATCTGCTATGGGTGATGCTGGTAGGTATTTCAGGCGGGGCCAATTTCAGTTTATCCCTGATGTTCTTCACCCTTCGTACCAAAACGGCTCAAGAAGCTGCCGCGTTATCCGGAATGGCTCAGTCGCTGGGTTATTTATTGGCTGCCGTCGGTCCGATGCTGATCGGGTTCCTGCATGATGCGACAGGAGGGTGGAAGGTGCCCCTGGCGGTTTTGTCTGCCATTGTTGTGGTGCTGTTCATCTTCGGTTTTGGTGCAGCGAAACCAGGTTATCTCTCCGTACCGAACGAGGCGAAGCCTGAGGCTTAATACCGATAGAGGTCATCATGACAACGATGAATACCTGTGAGTAAATAGGGCTTGCTGAAAGCGGAAGCGCGGAATCCACCACTGCTGTCGTTCAGGAAGCTCTTCAATTCCTGGGAGGTTGGGGATTCCTTCCAACGTTCCCCATCTGTAATAAAAGCTTCTGCAATCATGGTATTTTTTTTGCCATGCGCCGTTTGTTTTCTATAATGGTTCTGTACATTGTGTTATCGGAGAGTTGAGTAAACAACCTATGGCCGGGATATGGATTAGCTTCAAGGATCCAAATGTAGCCATTCTTGTCTATGGCAAGATCAACCCCAAATTCACGAGTCGATTTCCATTTATTAACCGTCTTGGCAATGGTAATGGATAGTTGTTTTATTTTACGAGAACAGGCGTCCACTTTGGTTTTGTTATTCTGAAAGAGCTTTAAGAGAACCTCTTGCAATGGTTCTGCATGCCCTCCTTGATGATAGTTGGTCACAAATTTATGAGGTGCAGCTACACGGGCGACCATACCCGAAATGATCCATTTGTCCTCAGGCTTCTGCAGGTATACACGGATATCAAAGATTTCCCCATGGTACTCCGCCATTCGCAGGCCTTTCTGCACCAAATACCGACGCTTTGAATTCCGATATGAATCAATTGCTTTTAAGACAGAGTGAACTCCAACAATCTTCCGACTTGGGCCGCAGCGAACTTCATATCCCCTACTCAATTTATTGACACGGATGATTCCGTTGCCGCCACTTCCGAGATTGGGTTTTATGAAGACGGATGAATATGTTTTCAGCATCCGTAAGATCCTTGAACCTGTCATCCATCGAGTTTCAGGCAAATGTGGACGCAAGATATGATTCTGTAACATTCCCCACTGATCCCTCATTTTTCCAATTGTCATTGAAATCCACCCCTCTTGTTGAATCCTAGGTATAAAGAGCATATTCATCAAACATCCCTGCTGTATAGACTAGTCTCCAATAAATAACAAAAATCATAATGAGTGATATCAGAGGTCACAACATGGTGCTCTCAATAATGGATCAAACAGCAAAAAGGGCATCTCGCAAGATCTAAGATCTTTTGAGACACCCTCCAAGCCGAATCCATTTCATTGGCAGCAATGCCGGGTGTAAAGCTCGATCTTTCCACCTCAGCTAGAGCGTCGAACGATCACTGTTTGAGCTACGATAGGAATAAATCCATAATGAATGGGAGAAGGGAAATAAGTAAATAGAAAAGAGCGATCCTTGGACAATGTGGTCAAGGATCGCTCCTTTTACATGGTTATGTGATCTTCAGATCGTAGCATTCAAGATCCTATATAGATTTTACATAGCGTTTACATAAATGGGTAGATTGATAATGAGTATTTGTTATAATCTGAAATTTGATGATGTTCTTTATACCTTGGGATGCACGAATTAACCGTTTCATTTCATTAATCAAGCATATGGGGAGCGATGGATTTTGAATCCGGAGACAGAGAAAGAACAAGTACAAACTCAAGTCGGCAATAGGCAGCCCTCTGGCAGGTGGCGTGCCCTCGGCGAAACCTGGTGGACCGCTCTACAGTTGGGACTCACTTCTTTTGGCGGACCGATCGCACATCTTGGATACTTCCACCAGACTTATGTGCGGCGCAAACAATGGCTTGACGAAAAAAGCTATGCGGATCTGGTGGCCCTCGCCCAATTTCTTCCCGGACCGGCTAGCAGTCAAGTAGGTATTGGTGTTGGGATGATGCGAGCGGGATTATGGGGCGGTATCGTCGCCTGGCTCGGCTTCACGTTACCATCCGTGCTCATGCTCATGATCTTCGCCTATTTGATGCAAACTTTCGATCCCGGCTCGGCAGGCTGGATTCAAGGGCTGAAAATTGTCGCAGTGGCCATCGTAGCGCAAGCGGTACTTGGGATGGCAGGAAAGCTGGCCTCAGGTCCCGTACGGTCGGCCATAGCGTTAATAGCCATGGCAGTCGTTCTGCTGTGGCAGAGTCCCGTTTCTCAAGTGACGGTCATCGCGCTGGCCGGCATATCGGGACTGTGGTTGTTCAAACGTCAAGTAAACGAGGAGGCTGCACCCGAGATCAAGATGCCGATCGGACGGAGAGCCGGACTCTTTTGTTTGGGCATGTTTGTAGTATTATTAGTGGGTCTGCCGATCCTTAAAGGGCTGACCGATAATGGTTGGGTAGCCATTGTGGACAGCTTCTACCGAGCTGGATCGCTTGTATTCGGCGGAGGGCACGTCGTTCTCCCGCTGCTGGAGAGTGAGACGGTGCTGAACGGATGGATGTCTAAAGAGGATTTCCTAACGGGTTACGGAGCGACACAGGCTGTACCCGGTCCGTTGTTTACTTTTGCCGCTTACCTCGGGGTCTTGATCCAGGGGATTCCTGGAGGTGTCGTTGCTACACTCGCTATCTTTTTGCCTGGATTTCTGCTCATCGTAGGGGCAATGCCGTTCTGGAACAGCATCCGTAGAAACCCTAAACTGCAAGGCATGCTGATAGGCATGAATGCGGCAGTGGTCGGGATTCTGCTGGCCGCTTTGTATCATCCGATATGGACATCCTCCATTCATAGTCCGCTTGAATTTGTGATCGGAGCGGGTCTGTTCGGAATGCTGATGTTCTGGAAGAGCCCTCCGTGGCTGGTTGTAATCACCGGTGCATTAGCCGGACAGCTACTCCTGTGATTCATTGATTTAGACCTCGGCCGTGGTACCGGGGTCTATTTGACTTTTCAGGAGTAAATCACGGCAGATTGGTTAAATATTTAGGGTGTACCTCTTTTCTTGAAGGATATTTTGATTCAAGGAATTCCAGTTCTTAATTCGATATAGAAATGAGTGGATAAAGCTACATGTCGGATACCGAAGTGAAAGATTGCATTATCATCGGCGGCGGAATTGCAGGTCTGCAGGCGGCTATACAGCTGGGGCGGTATTCTGCCTACGATGTCCTGGTGATCGACCGGGGAACGGGGCGGTCCACCATATGTAAGAGCTACCGCAACATCCTCGGATGGCCGGATGGGGTCCCTGGTGAAGAGCTCAGGCGGCGCGGACGTCAGCAGGCGGAGTCTGTCGGTGTAAAGTTTGCTGCCGATGATATCCGGAAGGCGGGGCGTGATGAACCTCAATATTTTGTGTTAACCGGTAAAGATGGAGTTCAGTACAGGGCCAAGACCTTGCTGCTCGCAACAGGCGTGATGGACCGCTTTCCCAAGCTGCCAGGCCTGATGCCCACGCTGGGCACATCCGTTTTTGTATGCCCCGATTGCGATGGTTATGAAATTCAGGATCGAAAGACCGTCGTGATGGGATCGGGGGATCCCGGTGCCAGTATGGCCGTGCTGCTATCGGAGCGGACCAAGGATATCATCTACATCAATCATGAGGGGGATCCAGCTTCTTCCGAGCATATGTCCCAATTGGCGGAGCTCGGGATTCCATATATAGAGAAAAAGGTGTCGGAAATTCATGAGGAGGGCGGCATTCTATCGGCCGTCATGTTAGAGGATGGGAGCATTGTGTCCGCAGAGCGGGGGTTCATATCTTTTGGCGGGAATATGATCTATTCCGAATTGGCCGAGCAGTTGGGGGCAGAGCTGGAGCACAATCGTCATGTCAAGACCGATCCAAGGTCCAAAATGACGAGTGTCGAGTTGCTCTGGGCCGCTGGTGATCTGGGCGTCCATTCCGAATTAACCACCGTGGCGATGGGTGAGGGTGCGACTGCCGCGATCTGGATCAACAAGACGCTAAAGAAGATGACTAGCGGGGCTGTTACTTGATGTTATAGAAATAGACCCGAATCATTAGAAAACGACGATACGATTCCGTAGATAAGCATTCTAAAAAACCCGCCTGATCAGGCACGGCATGTAGCGAGCATGGCCGTGGATCAAGGCGGGTTAGTTCCGCTTTATGTGGTCTGTCCTAAAAAAGTACGCCGATAGGCATTTACAGACCGAATCGGGTGATATGCTCTTCAAGCCTATACTTTTGCAGTAATTCGGTTTGCTTGGGACCGATCAGATCAAAGTGCGGGTAAGGTAGGCGATAATGGATATATTCCGGATTAAGTCCGTTGGATACACACCAGTCCTCAAGGCGCTGGATGTTCGAGCAGCCTACTTTGGTTACGGTATGGAACTCCGGGAACCGCTTGTCGTACCAATAATGGGTCAAAAAAGCGATGTCTCCTTGTGCGACCTTCTGCTTCCATTGCAGCAGTTCCTGTCTCGAGATGCCGAATGCCATGTTTGTCTCATCCTTATAAGTATATTCATGCTTCTCATTATATCAGCATATACTTGACTGCACCTACTTGTTTTCCTAGTATGACGCTGCCATATACAAGCGTTACGGTTTACCGTTGAACGGAAGGATATCGAAGAGGGGGATGCGATATGATACTGGAATCAGCGATACTTTATATCAAGCCAGGGCTGGCAAGCGAGTTTGAAAGTGCTTTTCGTGAAGCTTCCGGCGTTCTGTTATCGAAAAAGGGATATGTAAGCCATGAGCTTAACAAGTGCGTGGAGAACCGGGATGAATATATATTCCTCGTCCGCTGGAGCGGCATTAAGGATCACCTGATCGGCTTCCGCGGGCATCCGGACTATAAGCTATGGAATGCCTCTCTGGAGCCGTTTTATACCCGACCGCCTGAGGTTAAGCATTATATCGATATCCGGATCGATAGTCGCGAGCAGGCTGAGGCGGAGTTGACTAAATTATTGATCCCTGAGAGCGGGACGGATTCAGCTTCCCATGAAGAAAGGACGGCAGAATAATCAGATCTTAAAAATATCACTTCATACGTCAATAGGGTGCATTCTCGGAAGCTGTCCTTGGACAGCTTCTTGGCGTATCGGAAGCACAGGGGATCGGGATATATCTTCATGGTAACAGAAGGAGAAGGCGGTCTATTATGCAATCGGTCTTATTTTGTCCCGAATAACAGGAATTATGGGATGTCATGACGAACTTTGTTGTAAAGTTAAACTACATAAGGAGTGGTTACAATTACTATAGATTATCATGGCGTTCGCCGTCTTGCCGATGACATTCGAGCAAACGTTTCCAAAGTTATGGTAGGTAAAGAGCAGCTGATTGACAGACTGTTTATTGCCATGGTCACTTCAGGTCATGTTCTGTTGGAGGACGTGCCGGGTACAGGCAAGACATTGCTGGCCAAATCCATCTCGAAGTCGATTGATTGCACGTTTAAGAGGGTGCAGTTTACGCCAGATTTGCTGCCGACGGATCTGAGCGGCATTTACTTCTATAATCAACAATCCACGACGTTTGAATTCCGTCCGGGTCCTTTGTTCACGAATATCCTTCTAGCCGATGAAATTAACCGGGCGACACCCCGTACGCAGTCCAGTCTATTGGAGTGCATGGAGGAACGCCAGATCAGCATTGACGGGGTAACCCATCAGTTGGAAGAACCGTTTCTGGTCATCGCGACGCAGAATCCGTTGGAACAGCAAGGAACGTTTCCGCTGCCGGAGGCACAGCTGGACCGCTTTCTGTTCAAACTGAATATGGGATACCCTACTTCGGAGGAAAGCGTGAATATTCTGAAGCGATTTAAAGAGGATCAACCCTTGGAGTCATTAATGGCAGTTGCAACGTCTGAGCGGATCGTACAAGCCAGACATATCGTCAGCCAAGTACATGTCAGTGACGAGATGTTATCCTATATCGTTGCGCTTTCCGAGCAATCGAGACGGGATGAAGCGGTTGCCTCCGGGGTAAGTCCAAGGGGCTGCCAAGCCTTATTGAAGGCTGTGCAGGTACAAGCAATCCTGAAGGGCAGGGAGTTTGTTACCCCTGATGATGTGAAGGATTTGGCTGTCCCGACATGGGCGCATCGGTTGAAGCTTCGCGGGACGCTCCACAGCCGCGGCGGTGCTGCAGCGGCGGAAGAAGTGATCGAACGGTTGCTGCAGCAGGTTTCCGTACCGACTGAAGAAGGCATATCGTCGTAGGGGGCGAATAGCTATGGGAGCCTACTGGATATTGTTCATCGCCGCTGTGGTCGTCGTCGTGCAGGGCAAGCTTTTCAAACGGATGGCCTTGAAAAGGTTGAACTACAGCCGCTCCTTCAAGGTGTCGACTTGCTATGAGGGAGATTCCGTGGAATTGATCGAAATCATTGAGAACCGCAAAGCGTTGCCTGTACCCTGGTTAAGGGTGGAATCCCAATTCCGCTCGGGTCTGGCATTTGATAATCAATTGAACCTGGATATCAGTGAGGGGCAATTCAATCAGAATCACAAGAGCTTCTTCAGTCTTCTGCCTTGGACCAAGATCCTTCGCAGACATCGGATTACCGCTAAGCGCAGAGGCCTGTATAAGCTGGGCACAGTATCAATGACGACGGGGGATCTGGTCGGAATGGAGTCGATTGTGGAGAGTAAGACGTTGTCCGGTGGCATTATCGTGTATCCGATGCCGATGGATGTGTCGGACATGGCCCTCCCGGTCCAGACTTGGATGGGCGAAATGCTGGTCCGAAGATGGATCTTGGAGGATCCTTTCCTGATATCGGGCGTGCGCGAATATCGCGACGGCGATCCGCTGAAGGATATTCAATGGAAAGCGACCGCTCGGACGGGCACCCTACAGGTCCACAGGCGGGATACCACAGCTGACAGCCGACTCTTGATTTATCTGAATATAGAGGATCATGAGCAGATGTGGAGCAAAGCGACGCGGCCAGAGCCGATCGAGTATGGCATCCGCCTGACGGCTGGCATTACAGCTCATCTATTGTCACAGGGAATGGAGATCGGAATGGGGACGAACGGAACGCTTGGCGAGGATTCAACCGATGAAGCATTCGTCCCCGTTGCAGGCGGCATGACGCAGCAGCAGCTGATCTTCGAAATGCTGGCGAGACTGGAGCTGACGCGAAAGGCTTCTTTTCATGATTATCTGGCCCATGAACTGTCCCGGCATGAAGAGGCGAGAGATATCCTCATTCTTAGCACTTACGTCAGCCCCAGGCTGGAAGAGATTTTTCAGCGATTTCGGGACCATGGGCACACGATTCAGGTATTTCCTCTCGATGATGTGCCGTCTCCTGCAAAGGAGGTGTCTGCATGACGACTCGAGGCACTGGGTTTATAAAGGCTTTCTTGCAGGGATTCGTGGAATGTGTGCTCTATTTTCCGGTTCTCTTTATTCCGGCGTTCTATCTGCTGCCTGAATCGTACCACTGGGTATGGCCAGTCCTAGTATTAGGCGGGTACTTACTTGGCTATACAGGTGCGCGATGGTTCAAGCTGGATCGTCAGTTTAAGGCAACCTTATGGGCTAGCCTGGTTTCCATTACGGTATCCATCGCTTTCATAGGCGTTGATTTGACTCTTGTTTATTTCATCCCTCTGATATTTATTGCCAGTTATCGCGGAAGCCGAATGGAGCAGGGAAGCTGGAATTTGATGTTTCCGGGGACTTATTTCTTAATAGGTTTGATTCTGTACGGGGTCAGCAGTTTTATGCTAAGTTTCATGGATTCATTCCAGGGTGGCATATCATCTCTGACCTGGATGGGGGCAGCGGCTTTAGGACTGACCCTGTTGATTGTCAATCGACAGTTGGTGTTGGATGAGACACTGCCAGGCAATGATCAACCCATATTGGAACGGCGAGTTCTGCGCTACAATCGCTGGTTTATCATCGTATTGTTGCTTCTGGTTGCGGTGGTCGCTTTTCTTCCGCAGCTGCAGCAATGGGTCTCTGATATGGCGCGGGGGATCGCTGCATGGATCTCCGGATGGTTCGGCTCCGGAGCGGAGCAGGCCCCGGAGCCGCCTTCGATGTCGGAGCCTCCGCCCGAAATGCCATTCCTCGATGAAGAAACCAAGCCGCCGAGCCCATGGATGAAGGTATTGGAGCAAGTGCTGATCTATGGCGTGTTCACCGCTATCGGGATCGGGATTTTGTATGTTCTGTTCAGGTTTGGCAAAGTACTGCCTAAGCTGTACCGAAGATTCTCTGCATGGATGAACAGGATGATGAACAGACAGAACGTTCAGCCCTCACTAGGTTATGAGGATGAAGTGGAGAATATTGAACATGACCCGGCATCCAAACGACTAAAACGGCTGTTGTCCGGTATGCGTATCAGCGGAAAGTTTCGAGCAGGAGAAGGATCAGAGCATCTGAATGAGAAAATTCGCCAAATGTATCGGATGATACTTTCCCGAAGTATCAGGGAAGGCTATCATTGGAAAGCATCGCTAACACCGCGGGAAACCGAAAGCGATCTTAAGGAATGGGACGGAAGGAAGGATCGTATTCCACAATCCTTGATCGAGCTTTACGAGGAAGCCCGATATGGTACACGTACCATTACGGAAGAAGAAGTTGAACGGCTGCAATTGAATAGGAAGCATACATGAGGAGTGGACATCTTGTCGGTACAAAAAGAAAGCAATGCTGTTATTCACTACGGAGATCCCGCGGTCACCGGGGGAGTCTCCGTCTTTGATAAGGAATTTGACAAGCTTTTTTATTACGATGGAACGGATCTGGGTTTAACCTACCAACCGCAAGAGTCCGCGTTTCGCCTGTGGGCACCGACTGCTAGTGAGGCCTACGTTCTGCTCTATCCGGATTGGCAGGCAGTAGAAGCCCGGCGAATCGCGATGACGCGTGATGTGAAGGGAACTTGGCTGCTGAAAGTAGGAGAAAATCTTCGAGGGATGTTCTACACCTACCAGGTCCTTATCGGGGATCAATGGAACGAAGCTGTCGACCCCTACGCTGCTGCCGTAGGCGTAAATGGCGATCGTGCTTACATCTTGGACATGGCCTCGACCGATCCAGAGCACTGGACAGAAGATAAACCGCCATTTCATAGTCCTCTGGATGCCGTAATCTATGAACTGCATGTTCGTGATTACACCATTCATCAAGGCAGCGGAGTGAAGCATAAAGGCAAGTTTGCAGGCCTGGCGGAGACAGGTACCCGAGGTCCGGGAGGGATTCGCACAGGGCTTGATCATATTGTCGAGCTTGGGGCCACGCATGTGGAGCTGCTCCCGATTTACGATTTTGCAACGGAAAGCGTGGACGAAACCAGGCTTCATGAGCCGCAGTATAATTGGGGATACGACCCGAAGAACTACAATGCTCCCGAAGGCTCGTATGCTACGGATCCGTATGTGCCTGAGGTTCGGATTCGTGAATTGAAGCAGTTGATTCAGACATTCCACGATCATGGCCTTCGGGTCATCATGGATGTGGTGTATAACCATGTATATGACGGGTATCTGATCAATTTCACGAAGCTGGTCCCCGGATATTATCTGCGTTATACGAAGGACGGCAAATTCTCCAACGGATCCGGGTGTGGAAACGACACGGCATCCGAGCGTCCGATGATGCGGAAATTCATTGTGGAATCCGTCCTGCATTGGGTGAAGGAGTACCGGATCGACGGTTTTCGCTTTGATCTCATGGGTTTGCTGGATGTGGAGACGATGAATGAAATCCGGGCGCGCCTGGACCAAATTGATCCGAGTATCATCACGATCGGTGAAGGTTGGGTTATGAATACCGAGCTGGATGAGAAGAAGCGAGCGAATCAGCAGCAGGCACCCGTGATGCCGCGCATCGCTCATTTTAACGACGGATTCCGCGATGCGGTCAAAGGGGACATCTTCCAGTTTGATTATAGAGGCTTTGTGAGCGGCGGAGATGGATATGAAGACAAGGTGAGGCAAGGCATCGTGGGCGGCATTCCGTATTCCAAAGATATCAAGTCATTCGCTTCCGAGCCGGATCAGTGCGTAAATTACGTAGAGTGTCATGATAACCATACCTTATGGGACAAAATTATGCTGTCCACGGAAGGGGAGAATGATGCCATACGTCGCGATATGCACCGACTGTCATCCGCCATGATTCTGACCAGTCAAGGCATCCCTTTCCTGCATGCCGGCCAAGAGTATTACCGTTCCAAGAACGGTGTGGAGAACAGCTATAACTCGAGTGACATAGTGAACCGGCTTGACTGGGGAATGGCATCGGAGCACCAGGATGGAGTGAAATACATACAGCTGCTCGTTCAGCTTCGCAAGAATCACCCGGCATTCAGAATGAGGGATGCCGCGTCGATTCGTAAGCATCTTCGGTTTGAACCATGCCCTGGGCATGCCGTTGCTTTCACGCTTCGTGATCATGCGGGCGGTGATCCAGAGAAACATATTTATGTGCTCTATTATGCAGCACGGAAAGAGTCCTCTCTGGCTTTACCTGAGCTGGGCCAATGGAAGATTCTGCTAGGCGAAGGGCATATTAGGCGTCTAACCCGGGATTCCGTTGTCGTAGAAGGGATCGGTGCGGTCATTTTATCCTGTTAATACGATACCGGAAGCGAATATTACCAAGAAATGAATAATGCCTGATTCTATGATCATCTGATATGCTGATGGTATCAGATGATAGAATCGAGGCGTCCCTTTGAAGAAGTATTTCCTGTCACTTTGTTTGCTGCTGTCCTTTACATCGTTTTTCGGCCTTTTTCAGGCATCAGCGGCTCAAGCTCCTAGCCCGACCGATTTTCACGATATCTCGGCAAGCTTTGCCAAAGACGCGATCCAGCGTCTGGCCAAGAGAGGTATCGTAAGCGGGGATGGCACAGGAGCTTTTTTGCCGCGAAATCCGGTGACCCGGGCCGAATTCATGGCCATGGTTGCCAGAATGCTCAAGTTGGAGCCCGTTCAGAATGATTTGTCCGCGTTTCGGGATGTTTCCCAATCAGCATGGTATTATGGCTGGGTTCACGCGGGACTTAATTTGTCCATTGTTGAGGGGAACGGTTACCGGTTCTACCCCAATGCTTCCATAACAAGGCAAGAGGCCGCTGTGATGGTGATTCGTGCCATGAAAGAAAATGGATATATGAACGGAAATACAGCCGGCCAATACACGGATTCTGCTTCTATCGCGGAATGGGCTTGGAATGCCGTTGGCAAAGCGACCGATACAGGCTGGCTGCAGGGGAGTAAGGGACAGTTCAGACCGCAGGACGCGATCACCCGTGAGGAAACGGCTATGCTGCTGGATCGGGTCCTGCAGTCGGGAAATGTGCTGACCCAGATTAACCTCCAGACTCCTGCAAATGTTCATATGGGCTGGTTGTATAACGGTACAACGAATCAATACATCTCCTATGCCAAACGGGCCGGATTGAATGTTCTGGTACCGCGCTGGTACTACATGGAAGCTAACGGCAAGCTGACGGACCATACCGACAAGGAGCTGTTGAATTGGGCTCATAACAACAGCCGGCAGGTGTGGGCAATGGTGGGGAACCGCGGGAATGCGGAAGGAACTCATCAAGTTTTAAGCAGCGCACAGTCCCGGAAGTCTGTCGTTGACAGTATTACAGCGAATGTCTCCCGGTATCGATTGGATGGGATCAATATTGATTTTGAGAACGTCATGCCACAGGATCGTCAGAATCTGACGGCCTTTATTACGCAATTATCCATAGAGATGAGGCAGCTAGGAGCTAAATTATCCATCGATGTTTCACCTGATCTGAATACGGATTGGACGGCTGCATTCGACTACGCAGCGCTTGGCACTCAGGTGGACTATATGGTGCTCATGAGTTATGACCAGCACTGGGGTGGTTCGCCAATAGCAGGCTCGGTTTCCTCGGTCCCTTGGAGTGAATCCGCGCTGCGCAAGCTGCTGACTCAAGTACCGGCTAAGAAGAGCATCATCGCGTATCCGCTGTACACGAGGGATTGGAAAACCGCTTCATCGGTGTCCTCGTCGGACATCAGTTTGATTGAACAGGGACATCGTATTCGTCTGAAAAAGGCTTCTTTAACATGGAATGCCAGTGTGGCACAGTATGAAGCAGCTTATAGCAGCAGTGGCATTCAGCATCGCATATGGACCGAGGAGTCCCGTTCTTTATCCATGAAACATCTTATGGCCGCCAAATATCAGATTGCCGGTTATGCCTACTGGTATCCGGGCGCCGAGACGACGGACGTATGGCAGGCCATTCATAATGCGGAACGGTATGCTTATTATTCGTTCCGGTTCTAAACATCCGATATGTCGCATATCAAGACCAACCTCGATGAGTGAGGTTGGTCTTTTTTTTACTTGTAAAAAGGTCATTCCGTGATACAATAGTTGGAATTTATATTGAATATTTTTCCTGTAGGAGTGATCATATGACCGTTCGTGCGGAGGAA
The DNA here is from genome assembly GCF_052115765.1 of Paenibacillus sp. 2KB_20. Lineage (NCBI taxonomy): Bacteria > Bacillati > Bacillota > Bacilli > Caryophanales > Paenibacillaceae > Paenibacillus > Paenibacillus sp. 2KB_20. Next base: position 507,801 of record NZ_JBFRHH010000007.1, read on the forward strand.
CGTCTGAAGGAGCTGGGCATCAACCTACCTAAAGCAGGCTCGCCAGCGGCGAAGTATGCCAACTATGTCGTTGTTAACGGATTGATGTATGTTTCGGGGAAAGGACCCTCAGGACAGCCAAGGGGCAAATTGGGCGAACATTACACAACAGAACAGGGCTATGAATATGCTCGCCTGACCGGAATTGAAGTCCTGGCCGTATTGCGAGAAGGCCTGGGATCACTTGATAAAGTGAAGCGCGTGGTCAAGGTTCAAGGCTTCGTTAACGCGACAACCGACTATGAGGAGCATCATAAGGTATTGAATGGATTCTCGGACTTGATGCTTGATGTATTCGGGGATCAAGGGATTCACGCCAGATCCGTATTCGGAGCCGTATCCTTACGGGATCAGCTGCCTGTCATTGTAGATTCAATCTTTCAAGTGGAGGAATAGGCATGGCATTAGTGATAAGGGAGCTGCAGGTGAAGGAGGATGAAAGCCTGCTGCTTATGGTCCAGGAAATCGGCCAGGGCGGGAATGGCTTCGTTAATGGTCTAAATAGCGGAGGCATGGAAGAGTTCGCCTCTAAGGTGCAGCGCAATTACGAAATGGCGAGAGGCATCGATCTTCCGGATGAGTATGTTCCTCAGACGATATATTGGTTATACGATAACGACAAGCCTGTAGGATACGGTAAGCTGAGACACCGACTGAATGAGAATCTGCTAGAGCTAGGGGGACATATCGGGTATGTCATCAGGCCGTCGGAGCGTGGAAAAGGATATGGCAAGCGGCTGCTGGCGGAGTTGGTCAAGAAAGCCTATGACAAAAACATAAGCCGGGTCCTTCTGACCTGTGATGAATCCAACCTGGCTTCCCGTTGCATCATTGAATGGAATCACGGTGAATTAAGTTCCATTGCGAACGGAACGTGTAAATACTGGATTGAGACGGCTGCTGGGCACGACTAGTTGGAAGCAATGCCAATCAACCCGCGCTTGGAGAGAGAATAAGTAGAAGTGAGGAGCGCTCCTCAACTTCTACTTATTTCTTCAACCAGTCGAACATCCGGTTGATCGCCGCTGCATGCTGCGGCGGGGGGAAATGATGCCCAAGACCTTCGTACAGATGGGCTTCCGGCTGATGTCCCTGCTCTTGAAGCTTGTCCAGCATCCGGTAACTATGTTCCACCAGGACCTGCTCGTCCCGCGTCCCATGGACAATCAGGACCGGACATCGGATTCGGTCCGCATAATGGATCGGAGACCGGAGAAGGTATCGTTCCGGAAACTTGGTTGGCGTACCGCCAATGATGCGTTTCATCATTCTGCGCAGATCGATTCGTTCCTCGTAGGTTTGGGCCAGGTCGGAGACGCCGCTCCAGAGAATCATTTTGGATACATGTGACGACAGGGCGGCTGCCACGGCAGCATTGATCGCCCCGCGGGAAAAGCCTAACAGATGAATACGTTTGTTATCTATCCATGAAATGCGCGATAGCCATTCGATTGCGGAGATCACGTCCATCGTATCAGCACCCCCGAATTCATCCCTGCCCTCGCTGCCTTCATTCCCACGATAGGCTGGAGCAAACACCGCATATCCTTGCGCTGCGAATTCTTCGACCCATTTTAACTTTACCGCCCCAACCCGTCCAATGCCGCCGCGGCAATACAGGACCAGTGGCAGCTTAGGTTCAGTTGACCCGAAGGATCCTTCCGGGACAGTGTCCTTATTCAATGAGCATGCAAGCGTGCCGACTACCGTTACGCCGGGTATGGCATCGACCGCTTCGGACATCTCATGGGTGCTTGAACGGGGCAATTGCGGCGGCAGACCCAGATACCCCTTGACATGTAATCCCTCTGAGACATAATCAATATGATAGATCATCGATGTCCTACCTCCTATGCTTAAATCATATTGTATCGAAAAAGGGCTCTATTCTCAGATGTTGGAGTTCAAGTAAGTATAGTACGTTCTTTCCGTTGAAATCAAGAATGAACTGTAAAAAATTACAATTTGCTAAATGGATTGATGTCTGCTAAACTGTATTCTCGAGAATATGAAATACTCATTATCTTGGCGGTCGTGGCGAAGGGGTTAACGCACCGGATTGTGGCTCCGGCATTCGTGGGTTCAAGTCCCATCGATCGCCCTCAAAGTAAAGTATGCATAATGGGAAGGAGAGCCGATAGGCTCTCTTTTTTTTCGTGGTTATTCCCAACATATATAGATGCCAGACCGTACATAAGATGATATAATGATGTGGAAATCGAGGTGAACATCATGGCAAAAAAGAAAAGAACATCCCCATTGCCGCGAACTGAAGCTGCCGATAAACCCGCAACGTTAAAGGATATGCTGGACCCTCAAGTTCTGGCGAAGTTGAAGGCAACGACCGAATCCTTGAAAGCCAATGAAGCCGAGCGGCTTGAGCAGGAAAGGCAGGAACGGGAAGCTGTGCGCAAGGCTGAACAGAAGCGGCGCGATAATGATTTTGAGTATTTACTGGAACACAGCGAGATGGATTGGAAAAAATATAAGTGACAGGCGGCGGTTTGCTGTCTGTTTTTTTCGTTATCGCGGTCTGCCTTGTGTGAGAGTACGCCGTTTGATGTGTTTCTTGCAACGCAGGAACTTTCAACTTCCTTGGATCGGTTGTATAATAATGGAACCTATACATTGGACATACATGCGGAGGAAGATGAAAGCATATGGAGCATAGGCAGACTTTAAGGATCGGGATTGGCGGAGGTTCGGGCAGCGGCAAGACAACGCTAAGTCTTAAGCTCAAGGAGAGGTTAAGCGAGTACAGGATGACCATCTTCCATATGGATAAATACTATAAGTCCGTTAGGCCCTTGGCCAAGGCGCCCTTCACGAATCAAATATTCGAGGATTTTAACCATCCGGATGCCGTCGATATCGAGCGTCTGACCGAGGATTATGATCACGCCGTCCATAACGGCAAATACGATGTAATCGTCATGGAAGGATTTCTCTTGTATCAATTCGAATATCTTCGGAACACCCTTGATTTGAAACTGTTCGTAGATTGCCCTGCAGATGAAAGAATGCTTCGCAGAAACCGCTGGTTTATAGATAAGGGACATAGCGAGGAAAGTGTGCTTCAGGAATATTTACAGCTTGTGAGATACAGACACGATGAATATGTTGAGCCTACCCGCTGGCATGCGGATCTGGTAATGAATAGTTCCCTGAAGGGAAATCAAGGCTTTGAGGTTGTGAGTGATTGGATTCTAACCAGATTACTGGAGAACAGGAACCCGCTTAGATAACAGGCGTGCTTGTACTCGGTATCTTGGAACATCCATGTAAGACCTCTCCGTATTCATGTGAGGTGTTGATGTCATGCTGAAAGCGGGTTACAATAAGTAAGTCACTATTCATACTCGCTAGGAGGCGTAAAGAATGAAAGTTGAAATATGGTCGGATTTTATGTGTCCGTTCTGTTATATTGGTAAACGCCGTTTCGAATCGGCTTTGGAGCAATTCCCTAATAAAGATCAGGTTGAGGTGGTATACCGCAGCTTTGAGCTGGATCCCAGTGCATCGTATAAGACCGGGGTTTCCATGGATGAGATATTGGCATCCAAATACGGCATGAGTATCGAACAGGCTAAGGCTGCGAACGGCAACGTGACCCAGCAAGCGGCAAGCGTCGGGCTTACTTATCACATGGATCGCGTCATCCCGGCCAATTCATTTGATGCTCACCGCCTGGTTCATTTTGCATCCGGGCATGGTAAAATGAAAGAAATGACGGAGCGGTTGTTCCGTGCACACTTTACAGACGGCGAGAATCTTGGTGATAAGAATCGATTGGCTGATCTGGCGGCTGAAGTCGGCCTGGAGCGGGATCAGGCAGTGGCTGCCCTCGAGAGTGACGATTTCCAATCGGAAGTAAGGGCAGATGAATCCGCTGCAACAAATTTGGGGATTCGGGGAGTGCCATTCTTCGTACTGGGAGGCAAATACGCCGTGTCCGGTGCGCAGCCGCTGGAAGTGTTCACGGACGCCCTAGATAAGGCTTATCGTGAAGCGAATCCGCTAGTGATGGTGAATGACTCCGACAGCAGCAACGGCATGTGTGCCGACGGATCTTGCGATTTGCCGGGCAGCGCGAAATAAAACATACACAGCAAGTAAGAGCCCGAAGCATCAGTAAACGATCTTCGGGCTCTATTTTTCCAATTACTAATCATAATACATAGGAGGCCATATGCGGCATCTTCCATCTGAGGAACTTATCCATCGAATTCAGGATTCGGAAACGGATTATATGTTTGATCGAATGAAAGCAATCGAAGGTCGGTCCGGAAATCCCGAAGGGGTCGAAATGAAGCGCTTCGGCCATGTACTGTGCTTGTACAGCAAGACGATGCCTTGGCTTTCTTTTAACACGGTGAAAGGACTGCGTTCAGAGGATCTGAATAACTTGGACGATATCATCGACTTTTATCGATCGAGAGACCGAAAATTTCAGTTTGAGGTTGTACCCGGCCTGGTGAATCAGGAAGTCCTAACTGCGCTTGCCGATCGCGGATTCTATCAATCTGCTTTTCATAATTCCATGTATATGAACCCGCAAGAGATGAAGGGGGTGCAAGGTAATGGAATTGTGATCAGAACAATAGACAAAGATGAATTTGAGGATTATGCTAAAGTTCATTGTCGTGGAACAGGATTGCCTGATCAAGGAATTCCATCTGTAGCCGCGAATAATCGTGTATTGTATTCACGCCCGGGATGGAGCTTCTATATCGCGTATGTCAAAGATGAACCGGCTGCAGCTGGCGTCATGTATGTAAATCAATCGACAGCGTCACTAACATTTGCGGCAACACTCCCGGAGTATCGTAGACAGGGCTTGCAGCAGGAGCTGCTTCGCAGGAGAATACAGGATGCGAAGCTTGCAGGATGCGATCTGATTGCCTCCCAATGTGCCTTCTTATCGCAGAGCCATCGTAATATGGAATCGATTGGCATGAAGCTGGGTTATGTTCGGACGACGTGGACCGAGCGCTAGCCTGAAAGTTCAGAGCAGTAATGCAGGTGGTGGCAGACATGCAAGAACATATGGATTTTCTTAATTTGGAGTACTTACAACTAGGCTCTGCTAAACAGAAGCAAGCAGCCATGGTTATAGACGAGCTTAGACTATGGGATCATTTGAAACCCTGCAACCCGATATTGGTGGGTACGATCCCTATTGGGATTGACATCGCTTCAAGCGATCTCGATATCATATGCCATGTGACGGATTTTGCCCGTTTTGGGCGAGAGCTCACGAAGAATTATAGTCAACTTGTTTCGAATTTCACATGCTCATCCCGTACGGTCAACAACGTGGATCGAACGGTAGCGCGTTTTCAGTATAAGGGGTGGGAATTCGAGATTTTTGCACAGCCAATACCTTCGCCGAAGCAGAATGGTTACCGTCATATGATTGTGGAATACAAGCTTTTGAAGCGACTCGGTGAAACTGCAAGACAAGGCATCATCGAGCTGAAGAGGTCGGGCTACAAGACGGAGCCTGCCTTTGCGAAGCTGTTACATATCACAGGCGATCCTTATGAGGAGCTGCTCAAGATGTATCACTGGCCGGAGGATCGACTGGACGCCTATATTAAATCTTATAAGGACAAGGAGAATGGATATGAGTGACAAACAGCAACTGCTGAATGAGTATTCCGCATGGATCGGCAAAGTGAAAGAATTCGCGGAACAGGAAGAGGGATTCTGGAGCACACCGATTGCAGAGGGGAAATGGGCCGTATGTGATGTGGTGTGCCATATCATGCGCTGGGATGAGTATTTTTACAATGAAGCCATTGCCAAAATTTCTACAGGGGATGCATTGACCGTCCGGCATATGGATTATGATACTTTCAATGAACAGTCGAGGCAATATGCCAAAACGTTATCAACAGAAGCGCTGGTGGATCAGACGATAACCGCAAGGGAGAAGCTGATTCGGGCGATCGAAGCCCTGCCTGAAACGTCATATGAGCTGCGGTACACGGACGGGGACGGGCATCCCTTTGAGGTAGCGCAATTTATGCGGGATTTCATCTGGCACGACAACCACCATCTGGCTCAGCTGAATCAGGTGCTTCAAGTCAGCAAGTCGGCAATACTTAGCAGAAATGGGTGAAGTCATTGATTGGCTACTTGGACATCATGTCTTACTTTACAGAGAGCAATCTGGAATGGTTATTAGAACAATTTAGAGCATTAGGCCCTCTGCCGGGCATCCTTCTGACTTTTCTGAAATCCTTCATACCACCGATGCCCACGATCGTGATTGTAGGTGTGAATGCGGCGGTGTATGGGCTGTGGGCCGGGTTTCTTTACTCTTGGATCGGCATGGTGGCAGGATGCTTAACGACCTTTCTCATCGTACGCAAAATATCCGGTACAGCACTGATCGAACGCTGGGCGAATAAACCTAAAGTTCAGCGTGGTATGCGCTGGATTCAGCGCAACGGTTTCAGTTACGTTTTCCTGCTTGGCATACTCCCCGTAGGGCCGTTTGTAGCGGTCAACGTAGCCGCCGGGCTAGCTAGAATGAACCTGATGTCCTATCTGATGGCTGTAACCTTGGGCAAGGGCATTATGGTGTTCTGTGTCTCTTACATCGGTGCCAACCTGTCCGATTTTATTGCGGAACCTTTTAAATTGTTCGGTGTCCTTGCCTTTATCGTGCTGTCCTTGTGGGTCAGTCGGAAGCTGGATTCATACTTTATAAGAAAACAATCGGTACACGATCAACAAGCAGAGCTCGAGTCCCATTGAATAGCATCATGGCTGAGGAAAAAAACGGACGGTATGGTTCTTTATGACCATATCGTCTTTTGGTATATCTCGATCTCGCCTTTTGCTGTATAATGGAAAAATAGTAATGTCCAAACTAGCATGATTGAAAAGGGAGTAAGTGTTATGACCAAATTGGCCTCATCCATTCTCGAAATGATACGTATGATGATCATAATGATGATCTTTGTAACGGTTCTGGGCAACATTGAACATGAAATACTGAAGGCCTGGATACCTTGGAACGGACTATATTTCCTGTTCCTGTTCGTGGGGAATGTACTGTTGTTTCTTGTGCTTTACCGGAATCGCCTGCAGTTCAGCGGTTGGTATCGTTCAACCGCGACCCAGCACAAGCTGTCTAGAAATACGACGAGGATCGTCATGGCACTGGGCATGATCCTTATCGGAGCGCCCATCATGATCACGTGGTTCATAGTATAATTCGTGTAATTCATCGGTCATAAGCTCGAACGATGGGATTTAAAGGGGCAGTTCCAAAGGTATCGACCTTTGGAACTGCCCCTTGTTTGATGATTACAGTCTTTTACGTTTATACAGCGTTACCAAGAGACAAGAGAGAAGAAGCAGCACGATGGATACTCCGGCGTACAAGGCCTCCTTGGCACTGCCTTGTTCCTCGGCAGCCCCGTTTGACCAATCGACCGGCCGGCCCATCCCCCTACCTCCCTGCATTTGACCGCCAAACTCGCCGCCGAATCCGTTCCCCATCTGCCCCTGAGGGAAATCCGGCATCTGGCCTTGACCATTCTGGCCGGGGTCCTGAGGCATGATTGGTTGATTTCCATCGGAAGGGGGGCTTGCGCTCGATCCGACAGCTGATACGACTGACAAGGAAGGTTCATCCCCTGTAGGTACGGTGTCAGGATCAGGCCCTCCAGCTTTGCCTGAGGTAACGTTAACGTCTGCGCTACTTCCCGACGCGTCGCCAGAAGGATCAGGCGTAGCACCATCGCTGTTGGCGGGCGTTTTCCCGACAGAGGTGCCTCCGGCCGGGGTGTCGTTAGGGGGAAGCATCCCATTTCCATTCGTCCCGCTGCCGCCATCTCCACCCGGTGTCGTGCTCGTGCCAATATCAGTATCAGTAGTGTTTCCCTGGGTGCCTCCATTCGAATTAGGCTGCGGCGTATTGTTATTCCCGCCAGGTACCAGTCCGCCACCACCAGGTCGCATGCCGCCACCACCCCCGGGGCCCATGCCGCCGCTGCCGTTTCCATCGCCTGCGGAAGGGATCGTTCCATCCAGCTGCTGCTGGATATTATCCGTTGACTCTTCCACGAATGAGGTCAATGTCGGGATGGATTGCTCGTAATCCTCATAGGAATAGAAGGGTCTTGGGTCTTTCTTTACGTGTTCGGAAATTAAGTCTTGTAATTGCGCCACCCGTTCATTGAATGTTTCCTGCTGCATGTAGCCTTCCAGCATCTCCGAGAGGATAGCGTGATAGCGCTCCTTATATTCGTCAACCTCGAGCAGTTTGGCAATCAGGGGCCGTTCCGCCAAGGCTCCCTGAGTAGGCTCGTCAATAAGGATGCCCGATCCGCCGAATCCTCCGAATGCCATATTATAATCCCAAGGCAGGACAGAGAAGATGCCATTGTTCTCATACAGGTAGTAGTTCTGTTTGTTCATCCCCAGATAACTGTCCATATTGGATGCAACGACATTTAAGGCAACGTACTTAAGTACATTATCCACATCCAGCACCTTCTCATAATCGGAGCCGTTATTGAGCTCATCTAGCATATCGATCAATACATCATCGTTGGATGATTTGGATTTCATGACAAGTCCGGTATAGGAATCAGGGTCATTGCCAAGCCAAGTCAGATCGCTGCCAGCGCCGGTCATCTCAGCCTTGTACAAAGCGCCGTACGAATGATCGAAATGACGCTCCAGATAGGAGTCGCCAATCTGTTCAATCGCGAGGTAGAACCCCCATAATTCATCGTTAACGTATACATTGACGTAAGAGAAGCCGGGTGTTGGCAGCCCGATGGAATCCGCCAGCTCGTAGGTGAGAAATTCCCGCATATACGAGGCGTCGCTGTAGTTGTTGTTCAGATTGATTTTACTTATTCCATTCAAGGTTTGATTGAGGTATTCGTCAAAGGATATTTTGAAGCTGTAACGGTCGGAGTCCGAATTGACCACGCTGCGCAGGCTTAAATTGCCTTTGGTACGAATGCCGACATGATCAAATTGTATGCCGTTGTAATTGACGGCTGCTTCTTTATATTCTTCGGCGCTGGCGTTGTCCAGCATATTCTGAAAATCCGCTTCGTCCATCGTGATTTTAACATCTATGACTTTATCCTTCGGAAAAACCGTTGAATCGATTTGCTCCTGCTGGGCATCACTCTCCGTGCTGCTCACCGTTTCGTCAGCTGTGGGTGTCCATTGGCAGCCTGAGATCAGGAGGAATATGGTCAGCACAAGGGCCAGCAGGACCGTCATTCTTTTCTTTTTCATCTCTGCCCACCGCCTGACTTAGGATACATAGTCGCCACTGTAACTGATCAGAATCGCGTTATGAACACCCGGGAGCTGGGACAGCTTGTTTACGAACTGGCCTTCGGCGTCACGCAGTCTTACTTCCAGCGTCAGTTCAATGCTGCCCGGGGTCACGGTTTTTTGCTTCAGATTATAACGCTTCACGGCTTGACCGATTTGTTCTTTTACGGCTTGCTCGCTCTGCTCATTATCGCAATGAATCACGAGCAGATAAGGCGTATCCACTGTTGCTTTTTTAATGAAGAAGAACAGGATAAGACCGACTGCGATGGAGCCGATGGCTGCCAGCGTGTAGAACCCGGCTCCGGTTACGATCCCGGCAACCGCGGCCCAGAACAGGAAGATCAGATCGGTAGGGTCCTTGATGGGCGTACGGAAACGGACGATGGAGAGTGCGCCGACCATACCGAGCGAGAGCACGAGATTTGAGTTAATGGCAATGATGACAACGGCCGTGATCATGGTCATCCCGATCAGAGACACGTTAAAGCTTTTGGAATACAGCACGCCGCTGAAGACTCTTTTATAGAGCAGATAAATAAATAGCCCGATAACGAAAGCAACGGACAGCGTAATCAGGATTTTGGCGATGCTGATATCGGATACGAAGTTTTCCATGACGGAGTTTTTGATGATATCCGAAAAATTGGTGGTGCTCGTACTGCTTGATGTAGATGTGGTGTTCATGAATTATTGATCCTCCCATGTGTTATATTTCAGAAATTTGCGGCACATCACGTACTTGGAGGCCGATTGACGGCCCAGTCCTTCCAGCTGCAGCGCGATTTTGATGTAATCCGGGATATACTCGTCATATTTGACTTCCAGTATGATCAGATTCTCATCGATCGCCCGGATGGGCAGCAGATTCCGATTGAACAGATCCGTGGAGTGCAGGCCGGTTCGAAGCTCCTTATCAAACGTAATCCGGACATTTCCGTTAGGACAGACATACGGCTCCCGGACATAATCGACAATGACCTTGGGCCGCATCAGCTTATGCTTCATCTCGTGATACAGCTCCATCATCAATGGCTTGTCTGGTTGATAGAGGCATTCGTATTGACCGGCCATGATCTGATCAACCATCTCCCTTGTGAGCGGCTCCTTCAGCTTGGCGATGTAATCCCGGAATTTGATTTTTTTCTCAAAATGGATGGTGTCGTCGGTTACGTTGTAGATGCGGATGCGGTATTTCACCCGGTCCCGAACCCCAGCCAGCTTTTCGTATAACGCTTTGTTGTTGATATCGTCAAAGTACAAACTTCGAATGTGATATTCCCCGCCAGGTCCTGCATGCTGATCGTAGGTCACCAGATTTCTCAATCGTTGACGGATGATTTGATACTGGTGAATATTCACAAAAAATTTCAGTTCGTTCCGGTATTTTAATGGGGTCGTCATGTTCCACCTCGTTTCTCTCTATCATTCGTTTGCTTGTTTGCTTACGAAATCTATCCTATCAATCGTTCCTGATATCTTTCTTAAATGCGGCTGAATGTAAACTGAATGTTTTTGCTATGTAAAAATCGAGATTTCGAAGTAGACGGAATTCATGATTCGATGGATCGTGCTTGTTCGTGGAGGTAAGGAAGGAGGTCCCGCTGCTGTTACAATTATGGTAGGATGAAACTATATTCGCGAAGAGAATGGACGATGCGTCATGATATATTATGTGGTAGCGCTGTGGAGCGCGGCGGCTGTGCTACTGTTCAATCAGCCTCGGAGCGAGGTGAACCGCTGGGCGGCTTTTTTTCTATGGAGCGCAGGGATCGGCGGCTTGACGGATTTGCTTGCGCCTTCCGGTTTTATTCCGGTCCGGTACGAGCCGTGGATACAATTTCTCAACCATACCCTGACACCGTACGGCGTGTTGATATTTTGCATGGTGTATACCCGCAGACCTCAGCATCATAAGAGAATGCGCGATTTCAAAATAGGCTTGTTTCTGCCGGTGCTCGCGATGCTGGCACAAGTGCTTTTGACGGAGGGTTACCGAATTCATTATGGCTGGTTATTCGTGTGGACGGTTCCCTATTATGTGGCCGCATGTGCCTTGCTTATTCGCGCGTTGTCCCAAGAGATGAATCCGCAAAAACGCAAAAGCATGTGGATCACTACCTGGATTATGGTACCTACCTTACTCGGTGTGATGCTGCTGATTAATGTGGGAAACCTGATCTCGCCCGGTTATGATTCGTTCCGGTATGTCTCCTTGTTCATTTTGTATTCACTGGGCGTTGCCGTCATCTGTACCTTTGTGTACGGCGTCCTGGGCGTACGCCTGAAATTTGAGCGCGATCCGATGGATCGCACGATGCAAGCCGTCAGCTCGGGGACATCGATGCTGAATCATACGATTAAGAACGAGATCGGGAAGATTGCGATGAGCACGGAAAACGTAAAACGGCTGCTGCCACAGGACAACGGCGTTGCCATCGAACAGCTTGAAGTCATAGCGAACTCATCGGAACATCTGCTTGCCATGGTGGGGCGCATGCAGCAGCAGATGAAGGCATTCAAGCTGGTGGAACAGCCTGTCCGCGTGGATCAGCTGCTTGCTGAACTGCAGCTCCGTGAACAGGATCAGCTGCGCAGGCATGGCGTTGAATTGAAGGTGATCTGTAGTCAGCGGCCGTGGCTGCTCGCGGATATCATCCATTTGAAGGAATCGATCAGCAATCTCATTCGTAACAGTGTGGAGGCGATGCCTGAAGGAGGGTTGATTACGATAGCGATTACGGCAGACCGCAAAGGGGCGGCGATTACCGTTAAAGATAACGGGATCGGCATTCCAAGAGCGCAGCAGGAGCTGGTGTTTGAACCTTTTTACAGCACCAAGGGCCAAAAGAAGCATAACTTCGGGCTTGGTTTGTCGTATGTTTATAACGTGATGAAGAAAAGCGGTGGTTCCGTTAGTCTGCAGAGCCGCGAATCGGTCGGTACGGAGATTGCGTTATATTTTCCGCGTAGTAAAATTATTCGTTTATCCGGGAGGGAAGAAGCTTGAACCGCATACAAATCTTCTTGGTGGAGGATGATCCGGATTGGATTAAATCGATGACCGTTTTTCTGAATGCGCAGGAAGATATGATGGTTGTCGGGACGGCCGAGTCGCCCGAGCAAGCGATTGCGATGGCGCAAATCCTCTCCTTTGACATCGTGCTTATGGATATTCAGCTGACTGCAGGTCGACATGACGGGATATCCACCGCCGCCGAAATTCTTGATCGTAAACCGCAGGCCAAGGCCATCATGCTGACTTCGCTCGGTGACGAGTTGGCGATCATGCAATCCTTTACGGCTGGAGCCATCAATTATATTGAGAAGTCGAGGTTTAAGGAGCTTCCGGCAGCGATCCGAAGCGCGGTGTTTCATCCGGGGTCGATGGAGGTGCTGCTCAAGGAATTTGCCCGCCTCAAGCGCGAAGAGCAGTTACGCGGCTTAACGCCTGCGGAGCGTGAGGTGTTTGATCTGTTGGATGAAGGGTACACCCATTCCCAGATGGAGCAGAAGCTGTTCAAAACCGAGAGCACGCTCAAGAACCAGATCAATAAAATTTTGAAAAAGCTCGGGGTAAGAAGCAGCAGGGAAGCCGTGGAGAAGGTCCGCCGCAAAGGGATTGTGAGAAAGAACGACAGCTAGCTCTGGTGCAGATTAAGACTGGATCATATGGAAGGATCGGAAGAGGTACTACGAAACGTAGTACCTCTTCTTGGTATGTTCTATAAAAGTGAGGTCTGACGGCGAGTCCCCGGCGGCTGTAAAATGACTTGTAAATAGAGAGGTGTCCGGCTTAAGTAACGAAAGGACATCCCAAGGGGAGCTGAGCGCATGAAGAGAAATCCGATCTATGTTGAACTCGATATCAAGACGGAGATGGATAAGTTGTGGACGTTGACGCAAAGGCCTGAGCTGCATCAACAGTGGGATCTGCGATTTTCCGAGATTCATTATTTACCGGAGGCTGATTCAGACATCCAGCGGTTTTTATATAGAACCCGCATTGGGTTCGGACTGGAAGTTACAGGGGCGGGAGCCACGAAAACGGCTGTCCACCCGAAGACGGGGAATCGGATCTCGGTGCTGCGCTTTGGCTCGGATCAACGCAGCTCCCTAATTCGGGAGGGCAGCGGCTATTGGAAGTATGCGGACAAGGGAAGCGGGGGCATAAGCTTCTCTACCCAATACGATTACAAAACGCGGTTCGGCATGGCGGGCGCCTGGTTTGACCGCTTGCTGTTCCGGCCTATATTCGGCGCGGCGACGGCATGGAGCTTTGATGTGCTGCGTTTATGGGCAGAGAAGGATATTCCGCCTTCGGCAACGATCCAAAAGGCACTCATCCATGCCTTGAGCGCACTTATGCTGGTCATTCTATGGTGTTATGAGGGGTTGGTACCGAAGCTGTTGTTTCCGGAAGCCGGGGAGCTTGATCTATTGAGGCAGTCGGGCTTGGCAGGAGGCCAGGAGGGCTTGGTGCTGACATTGCTCGGCATCACCGAGATCGGAGTCGGATTATTGACGTTGCTCTTTCATAAGAGTCGGTTGTGGTACAGGCTGCAAATTCTCTTGCTGACGATCTTGATGCTTGGAGCATGGATAACGGATCCCGAGTTAATGAAGGCCCCATTCAATCCGTTAACGCTTAGCGGATCCATGATGGGGTTTTGCTTGATGGCTTCGCTGTCCGCTTCGGATTTGCCAAGCGCTTACCGTCCGGCTCGAAGACGAAGACCGGTTCGCGGGCATACATCCGGCAAAGGAGTGAATGATCATGACCTCGATCTATGAACAAGCGCTAGGCTCGCAATTTCAAAAGCTCCATCCCAAAATTCAGGAGCGGTTCGGGTTTGACAGCAAGGATCACATCGCTTCGATTGGCGAAGGCATCATGGAAGAGATCTGGTACGCGCCTTGGGCTGCACTGCCTCTCTATATAGGCACGACGCGGTATATTATGTTTCCAAATCGAGGGAAAGGGATCCCGTTTCGGATTGAGAACTATGCTTATCGGGATGAATGGGGAAGAGAAACGGTGACGTGGTGTCGCAGCTTTGATTTTCCGGGCATTCAGAGGCGGTTTGATGCCACGATGATCTATAGTGCGCAGCGCAGCCGTGTCGTGGATTATTTAGGGAATAAACAGCACCTGGCGGTCGATCTCCGGATAGCCGCGGGGGCTAACGGAGGAATTCGTATTCAATCGGGGGAGCAGAGGTTTTATGAGGGGCTTTTGCAGTTTCGAGTTCCCCGGTGGCTCACCGGAACAGCCGATGTATGCGAGTGGTATGATGACGGGAATCAACAATACCGGATCTCCGTTGAGGTGGACAATCCGATATGGGGGCCTGTCTTCCGGTACAAGGGAAGCTTTCAGGCCCGGATCATGGCTGTAGCCAATGGAGCTGTTCCGCTACATGTGAAACCTCTGCGGGTTGAGGTTAGAGAGTAGCGGTAGTATCAGAGGAGGAGAGGCTGCTGCTCTTTCGCTCACGGAACATTCGGTAGTATAGAAACGAAGATACAACATATAGCGTTCCGGTAATACAAAATGTGATCGCATATCCCCAATAGCTGCCGTAAGTGGTGACGAGTTTAGATTGTACGGGTCCCATGGTAGCCCAGCCTAGCATGAAGGCTGTTTGCGTGACCGAATTGGCGATTCCTCTTCGGTGATCCGGTACGCGGTCGATCAGAATAGAGGACTGTATCGGATTGGCAGCATTCATCAGGGCTTGGCGGAACAGGAAGCCGACCGATGCGATGAGGAGTACGTTCGTGAACCCGGTTAACAGCAGGAAGGGCAAGGATAGGACTTGAAAGAGCACCACGGCCCTGACGGCTCCCACCCGATTCACCAGTGTAGGTCCAATCAGCATCGATACGATAGTCATGACTTGTCCGAGTGATATCAGAATGCCGACAGCCGATAACGATACCGAGAAGCGGTTGGTAAAATATAAATTCAAATAAGGCACGACAAGCCCTGAGCCCAGGCCGATTAACAATTGGGCAAGCGCGAACTGACCGATGACTTTGTAATCCCCCAAACCGGAGGTGTTAACAGCTCCTCCTGCCTGAGCTGGTTGATGATCCGTAAGCGGTGCATCCAGTGCCTGTATCTCCTCGGCCTTCTGATCGGTTGTGAACAAGAGCGGGATAAACGCCGCAAAGGTGGCCAGGCCGCCTATGAAAAGCGCGGTTTTCAAGCTGCCGACCTTGTTCATACCAACGGCCTGCAGGGCATCCGCCAAGAATCCGCCTCCCATGCTTCCGAGCACTTGAGAAGCAAGAACAAGCGAGGCATGGATGCTAAAGATCCGCATGCGAGCCGCTTTCGCCGTGTTTTCCGCTAAAAAGGGGATAGCCAGCACCTGAAAAAAGGATGCGAATAAACCGGTATATATTGCAAGACCAAGCAAGCTGAACTCGCTTTCAAGAAAAGAGCGCGCGATCAGTCCTGCACCGCTTAACAACGCCCCAAGGACGAGGATTCGTTTGCGGCTGCCACGGTCTCCGATCAGGCCAATCGGAATGAACATCAGTGCCGTTGCCAGGGATTGAATACTGACCACTGTTCCATTCATGGAGTCATTATATCCAAGGCCTTGTATGTACAAATTGTAGAGCACGCTAAACATGCCGGTACCGATCTGATACAGCACGTTAGCTAGAAAAAACAGCTTGATGTTACGCGGCCAAGAATGCATTTCTTTTGCCGACTGTTGAATGAAACCCATGATGATACCCCCTAAATTTTACAGCAGCAACCTCTATTCTAGCAGGTTCCACATAAGGGAGGAAGAAATATTATATGTGAGTGGAGTGCGATTGACATGTTATAGACAAAAATATAAAATGTCTATATAAATAACCAATTGAAAAGTGGTGTTAACATTGGATCCGAACGAGCGTTTCTGGAATGCTTCTATAGATGAACTTAAACAAGGCTATATTGACGAAGGGCCCGTATGGGTATGCCTCCTGTGCGGGAAGACGATTGAGAAAGGGATCATCTACCCGGACCAAGATGTGTTATATGAGTCAGAACGATACATGACCGTTCATATCCGCCGGGAGCATGGCTCCGTGTTTCAGTATCTGTCTGGCCTCGATAAGAAGCTGACTGGACTGACCGAGCATCAGAATCGATTGCTGCAGCTCTTCTACCAAGGCAAGAACGATAAAGAGGTACAACAGGAGCTCGGCATAGGCAGTGCATCGACGATACGCAATCACCGTTTTGCCTTGAAGGAGAAGGAAAGACAGTCCAAGGTGCTGCTGACTTTAATGGAGCTGCTGAAGGAAAAGGATGACCATGCACCGGCATTCGTGGAAATTCCAAAGCAGGCCAAAATGGTGGATGAGCGCTACAATGTCACGGAAGAAGAAAGGCAATCGATCCTGGCCAAGGTGTTTCCCGAAGGGACCGATGGCCCGCTGAAGACATTTAAGCTCAAAGAGAAACAAAAGTACGTCGTTTTACGAGAAATCGCTGCCCGTTTTAAACCGGATGTCTTGTATTCCGAACAGGAAATCAACGATACGATCGGAAGAGACAATCCCGATTATGTGACCATTCGCCGATATTTGATCGAATATGGTTTTTTGAATCGCAAGGATGATGGAAGCCAGTACTGGTTAACGACATAAACGCTAAGATTAGGAGGTTTTAACGCCATGAACCGCAGACAGGAACTAAATCAAATGTATAAGGAAATCAAGATTGAAGCAGGCGTGTATCAAATTCGAAACACAAAGAACGGCAAGGTATTTGTTGCCGGAACGAATAACTTGAAGACCATGAACGGCAAACGATTCGAGCTGCAGATGGGAACAAGCTACAATAAGACGCTTCAGCGGGAATGGAATGAGTATGGTGAGGATGCTTTTGCCTTCGAGATTCTGGAGACGATTGAGCCGAAGCAAGATCCGTTCTATGATCTGAAGGACGCGGTCAGCAAACGGGAGGCATATTGGATTGAACAGCTGGAACCTTTTGGAGAAAAGGGGTATAACGCAGAGCGAAAATAAGGCTTTTGTGTGGCGAACCTATGTGTAGGATATGAAATCACATTCCTTTCGTTTGCAATGCGCTGTAAGGGTAAGATATGATGAATTTAGAGGCTTAAATCGCTTCCTTTCCTACTTCTTACTACACGAAAGCGAGACGTGAACACGATAATGAGATCCATAGCTTGGGTAACCGACAGCACGAGTACAATCGATCCTGAATTCGCCAAGGAAAATCATATTTATATTGTACCTTTGAGGTTGATACTTGGACAGGAGGCGTACAGGGAAGGAATTGACATCTCGGCAGAGACCTTTTATGAAAGAATGAAAGATGAACCGAAAGTCAGCAGTTCACAGCCTCCAATCGGTGAATTCATCGAATTATATGAATCCCTGAAAGTGAAGTATGATGATATTATCGCCATTCACTGTTCATCCGAACTCAGCGGAACATTGAATTCATCTATGCAGGCAGCAGAGATTGCCGAGGTACCCGTGGTTGGCATCGATTCTCAAGCGGGAGCGTTTCCGGTACGCGAAATGATCATGTCCGGGATTCACTGGCATAGCCAAGGGGATACCGTGCAGATGATAAAAGATAAAATCCAGTCCATGGTGCAAAACATGTCGTTCTACCTTATTCCGGCAAGCCTGCACCGGCTTCACAGCAGCGGTCGGGTATCCGGCACCCAGCTTCTTCTCAGCAATCTGCTCCGCATTCATCTGCTGCTGCGATTTGATGAAGGCAAAGTCATTGTGGAAGAGAAGATCCGAACGTTCAAGAAGGCCAAGCAGAGAATGCTGGAACTTATGAAACTGGATTTACAGAAAATTAAAAAGGTCTGCATCATGCACGCAAACAACGTAGAAGAGGCCGAAGAAATCCAGAAGGAAATTAGCGGGGCCCATCCGGCGTTGAAAACCGAAATCATGACCTTTATTCCCGTTGCGGGCATTCATGCCGGCGAGGGCACCATTGCGATGTCGTGGATTAAATATCATCCTGCTTATTCCTAGTTATAGTACAGATCCTGCCTGCAGATACTATCTGCAGGCTTTTGTTTGTTTTTCGATTCTATACGACCTGTGATGGTTGTATATGTAGTAGGAGATGATTCCAAGGAAAGGAATGACGTTCACATGAAAGTGATTATCACGCAAGCTGAGGCGATGCAAAAGAATATATGGGATGATATCATGCTGATGTTCGGAAGAACGGATGAGGATGAAGTATGGGACACGGAGCAGTTTATATTAACCGAGGAGCAAGCCCGTAAGCTTGGACTGCTTAAATAGGCGAAGAAGGGCCGTTGTCGATGCGGCTCTTTCTTCTTTCTTAGGCGGGCAGCTTAGGCTTGGTTTGGGCTGTAAGGAAATCATGTTATGATGGAAGGACTCTGTGGAACAGAGGACGAATATAATAGTGTGAATTTGAAGGAAGGTGACAAGTTGAAGCGTAGGACAAAATGGATGTGCTTAACGATGCTGGTTGTCATCTTGCTATTGGCTGTGGCAGGTTGTCGGGGCGAAGCCGAACCCAGCAACCCTGGGGACAACGGGCCAGGAGCTTCGCCTTCGGAGCAAGTGCAGGAGCCGCAGACTCCTTCTCCAGATAATGAAGACGGGACACCGCCTTCATCAGGCAGCACGGACAACGAAGGCGAGGACGGGAATTTGCCTGAGAACGAGCCTGAAGATGCGGTAGCTGAGCTTCTGAATAGCATGACCGTCAAGGAGAAGATCGGCCAGCTGGTGCTGGTTGGAATTGAAGGGACTACCTTGGATAATACCTCGCGCAGATTGCTGGAGGATTACCATGTAGGCGGATTTATCCTTTTTAAGGATAATATCGATAGCGTACAGCAGTCAGTAGACCTATTGAATGAGCTGAAGAAGGCAAATGCCGTGAATCCTGTGCCGCTATGGCTGAGTATTGATGAGGAGGGTGGACGGGTTACCCGTTTTCCCGATGAATATGTGAAGCTGCCGTCAAGCGGCAAAATCGGAAGCAACGGGGATCTTGCACTGACCAATCGTGTTGGTGGTCTTATCGCGCAAAAGGTGTCGGGAGTCGGACTCAATATGGTTTTTGCCCCGGTGCTGGATATTCATAGCAACCCGAACAATCCGGTTATCGGCGATCGAGCCTTTGGCACCACAGCAGAAACCGTAAGTGCGCAGGGGATCGCCTCCATGAAGGGGATACAGAAGAATGGTGTCGTTCCTGTAGTGAAGCATTTTCCTGGGCATGGCGATACTTCGGTCGATTCCCATCTCGGTCTGCCTGTTGTTGACCATGATCTAAAGCGTCTGCATGAAGTGGAGCTGGTACCTTTTCAACAAGCGATTGATGAAGGGGCCGATGTGGTCATGGTTGCGCATCTGCTGATGAAGGGCATTGATCCGGATACGCCATCTTCCTATTCGAAACCCGTCATTAACGATTTGTTAAGGGAAGAAATGGGGTTTAAGGGAGTCGTTATAACGGATGATATGACAATGGGGGCTATTTCCGGCAGCACGGACGTAGGGGAGGCTTCCGTGAAGTCCGTCGTCGCAGGGAGCAACATGATTCTGATCGGACATGAATATGCATTAGAAGAAGCGGTCATTCAAGCATTGACCAAGGCTGTTGATAGCGGCGTAATCCCGGAGGAGATGCTGAACGACCGGGTGAGGGCAACGCTTGAACTAAAGCACAAATATCAGCTGAGCGATGAGCCCGCGAAGGCTCCCGATGTGAAATCGTTGAATCAGCAAACGAAAGCTGTACTAGATCAGCTTAAATAAACGTAGCATATGTAGTGTAAGACGATGAACTTGTACTTGTTCGAAGAGGCAATGACTAGTTCCTTAAGGCAGATTTGGAGCATAAAAAACCCGATCTCAGGGTGAGATCGGGTGAAATGAACTAGAATATATTAGAAGTTGATATAGTGTAAAAAATATGCTAGAATGAAGGATAAATAACTATTGGCTTAATGTCATAATAACCTAATGCTAGATTAGCATGAAAATATGGGATTGTCAACAGGGGGGCATAGAATGGAGAACCGTCAAAGTGCGGATTTTGCATTGGAACGAGAGGTTACGGATACAGAGAAAGCGGCTAATTCTCCGACAGAGGATTTTTCGGTTCATGACGATCTCTCACTTCCACCAGGCATCAAGATTAGCGATCCGGTTCGCATGTACCTGAAAGAAATCGGTCGGGTTCCCCTCCTTACAGCCGATGAAGAAGTGGAACTGTCCAAACGAATAGAGGAGGGAGACGAAGAAGCGAAACGCCGTTTGGCCGAAGCGAATCTTCGTCTCGTTGTAAGTATAGCAAGACGCTATGCTGGTCGGGGAATGCAGTTCCTTGATCTGATACAAGAAGGCAATATGGGCCTGATCAAAGCGGTGGAGAAGTTCGATTACTCCAAGGGCTTTAAGTTTAGTACGTATGCCACCTGGTGGATACGCCAGGCGATAACCCGCTCGATCGCTGACCAAGCAAGAACGATCCGGATTCCGGTGCATATGGTAGAGACGATTAATAAGCTCGTCCGTGTCTCCAGGCAGCTCCTTCAGGAGCTGGGGCGCGAACCGACACCAGAAGAAATCGGTAAAGAGATGGATATCACGCCGGAAAAAGTACGTGAGATCCAGAAGGTATCCCAAGAACCTGTGTCCCTGGAAACGCCTGTCGGTGAGGAGAGCGACTCCAACCTGGGTGATTTCATTGAGGATCAGGACGCATTGGCTCCGGCAGATGCCGCGGCGTTTGAGCTGCTGAAGGAACAGCTGGAGGAAGTGCTGGATACGCTCACCGAGCGTGAAGAGAATGTGCTCCGGCTGCGCTTTGGACTTGAGGATGGTCGGACCCGCACTCTGGAGGAAGTAGGGCAGGTGTTCGGCGTTACCCGTGAACGCATCAGGCAGATTGAGGCGAAGGCGCTTCGTAAATTGCGTCATCCGAGCCGCAGCAAACGTCTCAAGGATTTCCTTGAATAAACCCTGGGCACGAATAAAGAGATCATGAATGAATCCCTTGGTTACGGTCTAATGGCTGTAATCCAGGGATTTTTTGCTATTAAGCCAGGATTCCACTCCAGTTTGACACCACCCAAGTAGTTGGATCATAATGATGTAACATCCCCACATTTAGTAAGGAATGTTGTGCCTAATGTGAAGAATAGGGAGTGACATGTCTACGATGACTTTACATACATCTGCTATCGACCGATTGTGCAAGCGCAATGTGGAGCTGTCTGCTTTTTCTACGTACGGGATCGGCGGTTCAGCCAATTATCTGGCCATGCCTGAAACGGCAAATGACCTGGCGGATCTGTTGCAGGACTGCAGGAAACGCGGGATGCCATGGTACATCTTTGGGATGGGCTCCAATATCCTGTTCCCGGATGAACCGAACCATGATCTGGTGTTTATATCGCTCAAAAACCTGGTGGAGCTTCGGGTGTCGGGAGATAAATGGTACGTTTCATCCGGCGCGCCCATGTCGCTACTGTCCTTGATGGGTTTAATGGGGGGGACGGATATGCTCGACTTTACTTTTTTGCTGCCAGGCTGCGTAGGAGCTGGCATCTATATGAATGCCAAATATAATGCGCGCCAAATCTGCGATATTCTGGACACGGTTTATTATATCGATACAACGGATTCGAGCTTAAAGGTACAGTCCATTCCCGTGCCGGACTGTTTATTTGCATACAAGCAATCCATCTTCCAGCAGCACCCTTGGATCATAGTCGGCGCCGATCTCAATATTCCGGTCAGCTCGGAGGAGCAGATCAGCATGACGTCCGAACTGCTTACAGAATGGAAGACCCGCGGCAGCCATCCATCATCCTTGCCGTCCTTCTTCTCATTCTTCCTGGGCGAGGTGCACGCATTGGCAGGAAGAGGAATCGAGACGCCGCAGTCAATGCTTGACATCATCAAGTACCGGACGAGTAAACGCCATTTCGATTACCCGTCCTGCGGTTCCGTATTCAAAAATAATTATGATTATGGGGTAGCCGTCGGCTCGCTCGTGGATCAGCTGAATATGAAAGGAACCGAATATGGCGGCGCGATCATTTCTCCGCATCACGGTAACATGATTCTGAACCAGAAGCATGCCAAGGCAACCGACATTCTGTACTTGATGAATCTGATCTCGGAGTCGATTAACAACCATTTTGGATTCGTTCCGGAACCGGAAATTGTATTGGTATAAATACGACCTAAAAATAATCTCTGTAAAGGAATTGGAATAAGTAGAATTTAACGATATAATCAGATAGGTGATCATCTGTTTATCGATATAAACGATGAAATTTATGTTGCGAGAGGGGCATTATATATGGCAAAAACATTAATTTTTGGACACAAAAATCCGGATACGGACACGATCTGCTCTGCTATTGCTTATGCTGATTTGAAGAACCAGCTTGGCCTTTCCGCCGAGCCCGTACGTCTTGGTGACGTTAACGGTGAAACGCAATATGCGCTCGATTACTTTAAGGTAGAAGCGCCGCGGTTCGTTGAGACGGTTGCGAATGAAGCCCAAGACGTTATTCTCGTGGATCATAACGAGCGTCAGCAAAGTGCAAGCGACATTGATCAGGTTCGCGTAATTGAGGTTATCGATCATCACCGTATCGCGAATTTTGAGACAAGCCACCCGTTATATTACCGTGCTGAGCCTGTCGGCTGCACAGCTACCATTCTGAACAAGATTTACAAGGAAAAAGGCGTAGCTGTTCGTAAAGAAATTGCTGGCCTGATGCTGTCCGCCATCATCTCGGACTCCCTGTTGTTCAAATCCCCAACCTGCACGGACGAAGATATCGCAGCAGCTCGCGAGCTGGCTGAGATCGCTGGCGTGGATGCAGACGTCTATGGTTTGGAGATGCTCAAGGCAGGCGCCGATCTGAGCGACAAAACCATCGCGCAATTGATCTCCCTGGACGCCAAGGAATTCCAAATGGGCGGAGCCAAAGTGGAAATCGCACAGGTTAACGCGGTCGATACCAATGATGTATTGTCCCGTCAAGCCGAACTCGAAGATGCGATTCAAGGGATTATCGCTGACAAAAACCTTGATCTGTTCGTCTTCGTCGTGACAGATATTCTGAACAACGATTCAATCGCTCTTGCACTCGGTAAAGAGTCCAAAGCCGTTGAGAAAGCATACAATGTGTCTCTGTCGGAGAACAAGGCTCTGCTTAAAGGCGTGGTTTCCCGCAAATCGCAGATCGTTCCTGTTCTGACCGAAACATTCAATCAATAATTTCTGAATGAGTATTAACAAGCCTGACCATCGACTGAGGAATCAGTGGGGAGGGCTTGTTTTTTTATTGTTGATTTTCCTCTATTCATCCATAATTACAATATAATTCAATATCGCCGTCTTTAAGCGCTTACGAAGATTGAAATATTGTAATGAATTTACATCGAATTGACATCCATTTTACCAAATGGGTTCGTATAATAAAGATATGAATGATAAAATACATATACGTTTCAAATATCCAGGAATTGGGTTAATGATGTTTAATGTACGATAAGTCGGGTTCACGAGCTGAATCTATTTAATAGAAGGATGAAGAGGGAGCGATGAGAAGATGAAGAAGTCGGCTTGGAAATTGGGAGCAATGATGCTGCTTGTACTGATCATGATGACAACCGTTGGCGTAGCCTCAGGCAACAATTATGAGCCGGTTCCGAAAGCTTCGAATCAGGAAGCTGTCTACATCAACGGCCTTGAGATTAGAGACGGCAAGGTCTATCTGCAAGTAGATCCGATTGAATGGTATGAGGGAGAGGAAGCGAATCAGGTATTCCGCGAACGGGAACAGGACCCTGAGATGACGGAAGCTCTGGACGGCTATTATATCGTAAATGATACGGAAGAACAGATTGAACTTCCTGTGGCAGAAGATGCAGAAGTGCTGCTTCAGTTGTACGATCATACCGGACGGTATGAGGATGCCCAGATTTCCTGGAACCAGTTGGTAAGTCTGGACAAATTCACGGACATCTACAAAAAGGATGATATCGTAGATATGAAATGGTTTCCATTTCATATCACCGTCGAAGATGGCGTCGTTGTGAAGATGATCCAACAATACGTGCCTTAAATGGATGATAAATAGAATAAACGGATGAAAATAAAGAGCCGCTCCATTGGTTATTCCTAACCGCTGGAGCGGCTTTTGTGCTGTCCAATGACAACAGGGTCAAGCGCAAGCGGGCACTTTACCGACTGTGTTTCATCGGCTTGAGTTTACCATTCACCACATCGCTGACGAACGGAGCAATTTTGGATTTGCGCTCCTCGTATTCTTCCTTCGTCAGTTTGCCTTCGGTCAACTTCTGATCCAAGCGCTTGGTAAGTGCTTGGACTTGTTGATCAATGACGGACTGGACGGGCACGCCTTGCTCCTTCGCGATCTGAGCCAATGATTTTCCGGATTGGAGCGACTGCTTGAGTGCTTCCGGCGTCGTCTTCAGAAGCTTGGCCAGCTCGGCGCTATCCGAGATTAATCGGCCATGACGATGATGCATCCGCTGCTTATGCCATCCGCCTTTGGCGTCAAGCAGCTTGTCTGCGGCAGCGGAGTAATCGATGGATTTACCCAGCTGCTTCGGATGCGAGGCGATTTTATCCTTCAACAGCTCAACGATCTTGGCTTTCATGGCATCTCTAGATATACCTTGTTCCTTGGCTATTTCCGCGAGTGTCGAGGTTTTGAGTTTATCCTGAAGAACTTGCGGTTCCAGCTTCAGAAATTGAGAGATTGCCTTGAACATATGACCGGGTTTATGTTGCCCGCGTTCGTCTTTGGTCGAAGGAACAGCCGGTGATTCTGTTTGCTGTCCAATCGGTTCCGCTGAGACCGAGACGGGAAGATAAGCGAGGCCCATGACTACAGCGATGGCGACAAGCACCAGCCGCTTCACTGACTTCAAGTGGGTTGTCATTGTTGTTTACCGCCTTTCTTGATGTTGGTCTTACAGTCCATCATTCTTTCCCGCTAAACTGAAATCATCCTTAAAGTAACCTTAAAATAGGATGAAAATACATAAATTTCTTGTCAAATGGAAAATTGGCCATTCTATGAAACTATCGACTCTTCTCTGCTAATATGGTATCATGGAGTCTTGATAACGTATTAAAGTGAAAAAGCAGTTTGCATATGAAACGGATTCCTATACATCCTGAATATGGCTGCGTTTAATGTCTACGAGGGGGATTTTTTGGTGAAAAAGATAGCATCCGTATTAGCAGGCTTCATGCTTTTATTAACCGTAGTCGGCTGTTCAAGCTCAGCAAGCGATGGCAATGAGCTGGTTGTCGGGATTGACGACAAGTTCGCGCCCATGGGTTTTCGTGACGAGAGCAATGAAATTGTCGGCTTTGATATCGATTATGCTCGTGCAGCCGCCGAGAAGATGGGCAAGGAAATCAAGTTTCAACCCATCGATTGGAAATCGAAGGAGTCCGAGCTTAGCAGCGGCCGTATTGATTTGATATGGAACGGCTATACCATTACTGATGAGCGCAAGGAGAAGGTGTTGTTCACTAAGCCTTATCTGGAGAATAGCCAGGTCGTCGCCGTGCTGGCTGATTCGGATATAACTTCGATCAGCGATTTGGCAGGCAAACAGGTCGGTTTGCAGTCGCTATCCTCAGCTGCTGATGCGTTAAGTGCCCACGAGATTCACACGCAGGTGAAGAAGATCAACGAATTTCCTGACAATATGCTGGCTCTGAGCGATCTGAAGAATGGACGCGTAGAGGCTGTGATCATAGACGAAGTCGTGATGAAATACTTCATGTCCAAGGAAGAGGGAACGTACAAGATTCTCGAGGAATCCCTGGCACCGGAGCAGTACGGCATTGGAGTTAAGAAAGGCAACGAGGAGCTGCTTCAAAGTCTGCAAAAAGCACTGGACGATATGAATGCCGATGGTACGGCAGCCAAGATTTCCGAGAAATGGTTTGGCGAAAACAAAGTGTTGAAGTAAGATGTTCCACAAGGATGGTTATTCATCCTTCCATAGGTATTCCAAGAAACCGGACTTTGACCAAAGGCTCCGGTTTTGTGTTCCCTGCTATGGGTCTACGATATCTTTGAAGAACTTCAAGCATCTCAAGAAGTTTTTCCATTAGGAGTTAAGAGTATATGAGTATGGATTACATCGTTCAAATCGGCAAACCGATGCTGGAGGGCGCACAGACAACGATCCTGTTGTTTTTAATTGCCATCCTGGTCTCCATCCCGCTCGGTTTTGTGTTCACATTAATGGTTCGAAGCGCAATCAAGCCGCTGGCTTGGTTGGCCAATGCCTATATTTATGTTTTTCGGGGTACGCCGCTGCTGCTGCAGCTGCTGTTCTTTTGCTTCGGTCTGCCGGTGCTGCCCGTGATCGGCGAGTATCTCGTTTTAGACCGTTTTGTAGCCGCAAGCTTGGCTTTTGTGCTAAACTATGCTGCTTATTTTGCGGAAATCTTCCGGGGAGGCCTTTTGGCGATTGATAAGGGTCAATATGAAGCGTCCAAGGTGCTGGGCCTAAACCGCTGGCAAACGACCACGAAAGTGATTTTGCCCCAAATGTTTCGCGTAGCCCTGCCGGCGGTATCCAACGAATCCATTACGCTGGTGAAAGATACGGCGCTGCTGTATGCCGTGGCGGTTCCGGAGCTGCTGCACTTCGCCTATACGGCGGTCAATCGCGATGTCACGATTATGCCGTTTTTCATCGCGGGTGTTATTTATCTACTGATGACGCTAGTGTTAACCATGTTATTTAAGTTTCTGGAACGCCGATTTAAATATGAATAGAAGGACTGTCGTATAATGGCAATTATCGAAGTAACCCATGTAAAAAAATCCTTCGGTCAGCTGGACGTGCTGAAGGACGTCAGCTTTGAGATACAGAAGAATGAAGTGATTGCCGTCATCGGACCTTCCGGCTCGGGTAAAAGCACCATGCTCCGGAGCCTGGTGCATCTGGAGGAGATCAATGGCGGATCGATCAAGCTGCAGGATCAATATCTCGTAAAGGATGGCGTGTATGTCAACCCGCCGCAGATCAAAGCGATCACAGCCCGGATGGGTATGGTTTTCCAGCATTTCAACCTGTTTCCTCATCTCACGGTACAGGAGAATCTGGGGCTGGCACCTAAACATGTGAAGAAACAATCGAAGGAAGAAGTTAGGTTAAACAGCGCAGCGCTTCTGCAGAAGGTCGGTTTATCTGATAAAGCGGATGTATATCCTGGAAATTTGTCGGGCGGGCAGAAGCAGCGCGTGGCCATTGCGAGAGCGCTGATGATGAATCCGGACATCATGCTGTTTGATGAACCGACATCGGCGCTGGATCCCGAGCTGACAGGCGAGGTGCTGGCGGTCATCAAGCAGCTGGCCGAGGAGCATATGACGATGGTGATCGTAACGCATGAGATGAGTTTTGCCAAAGAAGTGGCAGACCGAATTATCTTCATGGATAACGGACAGGTCGTCGAATCCGGCACGCCGGATCAAATATTTAACCAACCGAAGGCAGAGCGGACCCGGGAATTTTTAATTCGGGCGACGCGTTGAACAGTGACTGGCTCAGAGCCCGATCGCAAGATCGACTTTGGGCCGGTCTTTTTTTTGGCAAAAAATAGGGCTATTTTGTGAAAACGTTTAAATTACGGGTTGACGGAATCCAGTTTGGCCGATATCATTATTTTAAAGAATATTAAACCGTTTCATATAAACATCTACAAAACAAGAGCGAGGAGCGGAATAAGTCATGAGTCATGTTATTACCATTCATTCGGATGTATCCAAAGGTAAAATCAACCGCAATATTTATGGTCATTTCTCCGAGCATCTGGGCCGCTGCATTTATGAGGGCATATGGGTGGGTGAGGATTCACCGATTCCGAATACGGAGGGGATCCGCAATGATGTGCTGGAGGCGCTGAAACAGCTTAACATACCGGTGCTGCGCTGGCCCGGCGGTTGTTTTGCTGACGAGTACCACTGGAAGGACGGCGTCGGTCCGCGCGAGAATCGGAAGCAAATGGTCAATACGCACTGGGGCGGCGTTGTAGAGAACAACCATTTTGGCACGCACGAATTCCTGCGTCTTTGCGAGCTCTTGGGTTGCGAACCTTACATATCCGGCAATGTTGGCAGCGGTACCGTGCAGGAGATGTCGGAATGGGTTGAATACATGACTTTCGATGGCGTGTCGCCGATGGCTGCGTGGCGTCAGGAGAATGGCCGCGAGAAGCCTTGGAACGTGAAATATTTTGGCGTTGGGAATGAAAACTGGGGCTGCGGAGGCAATATGCGGCCAGAATATTATGCGGACCTGTACAGACGCTATCAGACTTATGTTCGCAACTATGGCGATAACAAGATTTACAAGATTGCCTGCGGCCCGAACGTCGATGATTACCGCTGGATGGAAACCGTGATGAGAGAAGCTCATCCGTTTATGGATGCCATCAGTCTTCACTATTACACGATTCCGGGCGAATTCTGGACCGGTAAAGGACCTGCTACCGGTTTCAGCGAACAGGAATGGTTCACCACGATGAAGAAGGCGCTTCATATGGATGAATTGATTACCAGACACTCGGCGATCATGGACCAGTATGATCCTAACAAGCGGATAGGCCTCATTGTAGACGAGTGGGGGACCTGGTTTGATGTAGAGCCTGGCACTAACCCGGGCTTCCTGTATCAGCAGAATACGATCCGTGATGCCTTGGTGGCGGGGTTAACGCTGAATATCTTCCACGAGCATAATGATCGGGTGGTCATGGCGAACATTGCTCAGGTTGTCAATGTCCTTCAGTCCGTCGTTTTGACCGAAGGCGAGAAGATGATCCTGACTCCGACCTATCATGTGTTTGATATGTATAAAGTGCATCAGGATGCAGAACGTTTGGCAACCAATTACAGCGGCGTCGATTACGAGATGGACGGCGAGAAGATTCCGCAAGTATCCGTAACGGCCTCGAAGGATCAAGCTGGCAAAATCCATGTGAGCCTGTGTAATGTGAGCCACACGGATCAAAGTGACGTGACGATTCAGCTTCGGGGATTAAACGGTGAGGTGTCTAAGATCGTAGGCCAGCAGCTTGCCTCCGATTCGCTGGACGCTCATAACACCTTTGAATCGCCGGAGACCCTGAGGCCAACAACATTCCATGCATTTGAACAGGAACGCGACGTTCTGCGTGCGAAGCTTGCACCGATGTCCGTTACCGTTCTCGAGATCACGGCAGGATAAACGAAGGTGATGGCGGATAATCGGTGTAAAGGTTGTCATGACGATTACCAGGTTAACGATGAACAAATTACACGCGTCCTATCATCTCCCATGTTTGCGTCTGACCGGTGCGTGTCGGATGGTGAGTATGACGCCCGTCTGCGTGCGTGCTTCTCTTGTCCAAAGCTGCAAGGGAACACGACGTGCACGCTGTGCGGCTGCATCGTACAGATCACTGCAAAGCTGAAAGACAAGCGATGCCCTTATCCGGGGCAAGACCGTTGGCCCGTTGCCAGTAGCGCTTCATAGCAAATTATAGTCAGGCCTGCTCTCATGGATGGATCGTGGGAGCAGGCCTTTTTAGTATGGGAGAACTTCCATTATCTTTACAGAAACTTGCAACCTATGTTATGACTATTAGAAAAAAGATCATCAGGATAGGGTGTGAACATGAAAAGAGGAGGCTTTCTATACTACTGGACCGCGCACTCGAGCATTTCGCTGGCAGGCGTTGTCTACATTATGGTACTGACTACCTTTATGTATCAAGAATCCGGATCGGCCTTTATTGCCGCGTTGTTCCCGCTGTTTAACGCAGTCGCACGGTTTGTCGCCGGTCTTACGGCTCCGCTTGTCATGGAGAAATTCGGCTTCTCCAAGCTTCTGGTAAGGCTTCAAGTCATGAAAGCTCTGTTGTTAACCGCATTGGTCATTGCATTTCCATCCATATCATCTCAGGTTTCCATACTATGTATGTTTATCTTGTTCATTGCTTTTACCGAAGGATGGGGAAACCCGCTCATCCAGTCCATGGTTCCGAGACTAGTTGCACCTGACCGATTGGTTAAGGCCAACAGCTCACTATCCGTGACCAGCCAATCCTTGCAGATTGCAGGATATACCTTTACGGGCTTTCTAGTTGTACGGTTTGGACATATGCCGACTTTAATCATGAGCTGTGTACTCATCTGGGTATCCGTCTTTTCCCTTTGGATCGCAGCGCGCTCCATGAAGGCGAAGGAACCGGCTGCAGCTGGACGAGCGAAACCAAGCTGGGAAGTGATACGTGAAGGCTGGTTCTACCTGTGGAGAAATCCTACATTAAGAATCGTCACGATGATGGATATGATTGAAGGGATTGCCGGAACCATCTGGGTAGGAGCGATCACGCTGGTGTATGTCAAAGAAGTGCTGCATCAAGGCGAAGCTTGGTGGGGATTCATTAACGCCAGTTATTATGTAGGCGCCATTGTGGGTGGGTTACTGATGCTGCTGCTGTCTTCCTTTATCCAGAAGAATCTGATTCCATGCATGGCCGTAGGTTCCGCGGTGTTCAGTTTGCTTACCCTATGGTATGGCCTGAACAGTATCCCGATCGTGGCTTTGATCCTGTGTATAGCAATGGGACCGGCCTATCAGCTGCGGGATGTGGCTCAGCAAACCGCGCTCCAATCCAGTGTAAATCAAGAGATGCTGCCGAAAATTTACGCTTCGCGTGATATCTTGCTATCCATTGTAACGAGTTTATCGATTGCTATAATTGGTCTAGTTGCGGATACGCTCGGCATTCGCATGGTGTACATTGTAGGTTCAATCTGTATTGCGATATCCGCAGGGTTGTCGTTTACGCTCCTGAGATTGCAAAGGAATTCGGCTTTAGAGGCAGAAACGGGCGGCAGCAACTTTTCATAACATGTTATAAAAAGAGCCGTACCTGGATCAGGATCATGGGAGACTGATCGTCAGGTACGGCTTTTTTTAAGATATAGAAACTTCGAAGGATCTGCTGCCTGATATCGCAAGAAAAACTACCGCTAAACGCGGTCTGTCCTCTTTGAGAGTACGTCGATAGACGTTTTTCTTAAATGAGGTCGTCGCGCCTCGGATTAACGGCGAGCCTTTGCGTTTGCTTTAGGCTTTGTTCTTCTTGCTAAACAATGAATCAACTGACAGCAGGCTGCTGCCGCTAAGGGCAAGGTGGACAGCCATTGCGAGCAGCGCTATATCCAATTCATAGCCATTTAGGAAACCCATGCCCAGCTTGGCCTGAAAAATAGCAACGACAAGCACGACGCCAAGAACAAGGGAGGCAATCCTTGTTCCCAAACCGATAATCAGTGCAATACCACCTACAATTTCGATAATGGCCACAACGGTTGCCATGAATGCGGGGATACCCAAACTTGCGAAAAAGCCCTCGATATTTCCGATGCCGCTCTGGAATTTATCCAAACCGTGAGCCAAAAAGATGACCCCCAGAATAACTCGAATAATAAATGTACCCGTAGAAGAATAACTACGCATGAATGGTAACAGCTCCTTGTTTTTAATTGTTATCAACTAACTTTTGTATAGCTGAAACTATAGATTGTATCATACTCAATTATGCTGTTAATTGTCAAGTAACTTACTAAAAATAATCAAATTCCACTATTTAGTGTCTGGGACGGTATTCGGTTGGCGACTGCCCAGTCCAGCGGCGGAATTGTCTTGAAAAATGGCTTGCTGAGCGAAAACCGAGTTTGTCTGCGATCGCCGTCATTGGCAGATGGGTCGTGACCAGCAGTTCCTTGGCTAGGGTGAGCTTTTGACGGCTGATATATTGTCTTGGCGATATTCCGTAAACCTGGCGAAACAGTTTGCTGCATTGGCTGCGGCTTAAATTAAGCTCTTTGGATACCGCTGCGACAGAGATCTCCTCTGTGAGTCCTGATGATAATTTCTCTTCAATGGCATGCGCCGCATCGGCAGCATGCAAGGAAGACGGTTTATGCGAGCCTGCTGCAGCCTGTGTCGACGAAGGCAGCTTGACTTCATCCTGCACCTTCAGAAGTGAAAGTACATCGTGGATGATGAGCAATGTATAGGACTGAAGCAGCAGCCTGTCTTCAAAGGTGAGATTGTATTCAGCTCTCGGGTTCTCCGGATGAAGCGAATGGGCTGCCGGCTGACTGCGCCGAACGATTCCCTCCAGCTCTTGAACGTATGCATTCAGATTGCTGTGCTCGCTTTCCTGCTGGCGAATGTGACGGTAAGGGGCGGCGGACAATAAACTCCGAATTTCCTGATCATCGAGATCAAAATGAACGTTGAAGTATCCATACGGCCCGCTCGCCAAATTGGAGGTTTGATGGGGCACTCCGGATTTGATCAGAAGCCATTCCCCTTGCCGCAGCGTAAAGGACTCCCGATGAATTTCCTGCAGGACCTCGCCTTCCAGACAGTACAGCAGCTCGAACAGATGATGATGATGCCTCGGATAACTCCATCCGGGTGGATGGGAATCAAAAAGGCATCCTGTTACTTGAAGGGTGTGAATCATATTAGGGAAGCGAAAAGCGATATCCATATGGGTCGGCTCCTTTGGCATCGAAAATTCCAGTGATTATGCCATATATATTATCATAATAGGAGCTTGCGATTCTGAATATTCAGCACAAAAGGTATAAAGAATGATCCATTTGGAGATTGAGCAGCACGAGCTTTTGATAGATGATGATAATAGAAAGCGAAATGATACGAGCAGGGAGGAAACAGGATATGAAAGCTCAATTGAAAGCGGTTAATCAACAGTTCGTGCTCGGGGATGAGCCGATCCAGATTCTGTCGGGTGCAATACATTATTTTCGGATCGTACCGGAATATTGGGAAGACAGGCTGATGAAGCTGAAAAGCTGTGGGTTGAACACCGTGGAAAGCTATATTCCGTGGAATTTGCATGAACCTGAGGAAGGACAATTTATGTTTGATGGTATCGCCGACTTGGAGAGATTCGTCCAAATTGCCGGCGATCTCGGGCTGCATGTGATCCTTCGACCAAGCCCTTACATATGCGCAGAATGGGAATTTGGCGGGCTTCCGTCCTGGCTGCTGCAGTATCCGGATATCCATCTGCGATGCATGGATCCGGTATATCTGGAGAAGGTTGACCATTATTATGATGAACTGATTCCGCGGCTGGTTCCGTTATTAACCTCCAATGGAGGTCCGGTGATTGCCATGCAAATCGAGAACGAGTACGGGAGCTACGGTAATGATACGGCATATCTGGAGTATTTGAAGGATGGCTTGATCAAGCGGGGCGTAGATGTATTGCTGTTCACTTCGGATGGTCCCACCGACGGGATGCTGCAAGGGGGAACCGTTCCAGGCGTGCTTGCCACCGTCAATTTTGGTTCAAGAACCGAGGAAGCTTTTGCCAAACTGCGGGAATATCGCGCAGAAGACCCTCTGATGTGCATGGAATACTGGAATGGATGGTTTGATCATTGGTTGAAACCCCATCATACCCGGGACGCGGAAGATGCTGCCGCCGTGTTCAAGGAGATGCTGGACTTGAATGCATCCGTGAACTTCTACATGTTTCATGGCGGAACGAATTTCGGATTTTATAACGGGGCGAATTTTCACGAGAAGTATGAGCCCACGATAACTAGCTACGATTATGATGCCCCTATCTCGGAGTGTGGGGATGTAACAGCTAAATACGAGGCCATTCGCAGCGCGATTGCGAAGCATCAGGGGAAAGAGCTCTCGGATTTCCCAAGTCTGCCTCAGTCCGTCAAGAAAAAGAGCTATGGTTCGGTTCGCATGACGCATTATGCCGACTTGCTGGAGCATCTGTCAGTTCTATCCGATCCGGTGAAACGTACGACACCTGTTCCGATGGAACTGCTGGGTCAAAGTTATGGCTTCATCGTTTACGCAACGGATATCTCCGGACCTCGTCAAGGAGAATCGCTGTATCTGCAAGAGGTGCATGACCGGGCACAGGTATTCCTGGACGGTAAGTATCAGGGAACGGTTGAACGCTGGAATCCCCAAGCCCTGCAGATCGATGTTCCGGCAGCCGGTGCTCGGCTTGAGATCGTTGTCGAGAATATGGGGCGTATCAATTACGGCCCGAAGCTGAAGGACTTTAAAGGGATCACTGAGGGAGTCCGGATGAACAACCAGTTCCTGTATGACTGGAGCATCTATCCTTTGCCGCTTGAGAATCCGAATGCGGCACCGTTTCAACCGCTTGCGGGTCCGCTTGAACAGCGGGATCGCCCTACCTTCTATCGGGGTGAATTCTCGGTGGATGACATTGGCGATACGTTTCTCCGCTTGGACGGATGGGGAAAAGGGGTCGTCTGGGTTAATGGATTTAACCTGGGGCGTTACTGGGAACAAGGACCGCAAGCAGCACTTTATCTGCCTGGACCGCTGCTGAAGCAGGGGCGCAATGAGATCTTGGTGTTTGAGCTGCATCATACCGAAACAGCAAGCATCGAACTTGTTGATCAACCCGACTTGGGTTAATGAGGGTGTGGGTAGACAAACGTTATTAATGAATAAAAGTGAGCCCTCTCGTACTCATGAGAGGGCTCACTTTAGTGTTCATAGGATTAAACCAATTGCTTACGAACTTTTAAATAACGGTACAGAATGATGCCGAAGAGTGAGCATAGGATGGCACACAATCCGATGAAGCCATAGCCGGCCTGCAGCCCGCGCAGCAAACCGAGCTCTGTTCCGCTGCCGTACATTTGCTTGAATCCGTTCGTGATTGCTCCGATCGCGTAATTGCCGATAACGCTGCCGATTCCCATCATGGTGACGATGAACGTAATCGCAGTGTCGCTCTCGTTCGGATATCTTTTGGCAATTAGAGCCATGACCGTCGGATAAATCGGAGCAATTCCAATGCCGGCAGCCGCAAACAGGAAGGCATAGGATTCCCCGCCAAAGATTGCGACAAATGTACATACTCCGGTCAGCGCGGACAGGATGATGATGGACAGCGTGAAGCCGATCCGATCCGTTATCGGGCCAAGCAGCAGGCGTGCTGCCGAGAAGCAGAGGAAGAAGGCGGACAGCATCCCGGCTGCAGCCGTAGGTTCCCATTTGTACGATTTTTCAAGAAAGTTTACGAGCCAACCGCCAACGGCCATCTCCGATACAACGCCGAAGGAAAGAATCATGACGACCAGCCACAGCGCAGGATCTTTAACTAATAACTTGAGCGGAGTTCGTTCCGTTTCGGATAGATCGTCCCCGGGAAACTTACTCATGAGTGCCGGGATCATCGGCAGTACGGATAACATCAGCATGGCCAGATACATACCCCGCCAGTCCAGCGTGTAATTAAACACGCTTACGGTCATGAGGCCGGATGCAATCATTGGTGCCACGGTTGAGCTAATTCCGTAGAAGAAATGGGACAGGTTCATCATCGTGCCTGTGTTTCGCACAAAGATCCGGGCCGCCAATATGGCGAGGCCGATCTCCAGCATGCCGTTTCCAATGTACATGAAGAAGTAGGACGCGGTAAACATTGGGTAGCTGTGGGACAGGAAGATGAACACACCCGAGAGAGCCATCGAACCGAAGGCAGCCATGCTGACCCACTTGATCCCGATCTTCCGGGTTAACAGCGCGGTGAAAGAGCAGGCAATCAAGTACCCGAGCGCGTTCAGCGATAGCAAGGTACCGATCTGCATTTCATCCAGGTTGAAGTCGAATTGAATTCTTGGAATGGCGGGTCCCTTTATATTTTCCGATATTCCGAAAATGATAAAGCCGAGAAAGATGGTTGCCAAATGAAGGGTGTAGTCTTTGCTGAATTTAGGTTTTGCTTTCGTTTGAAGGTCTGTATTCACGGTTATTCCCCAATCGTCATCGTTGAATTTTACATTGCACTAGTATCGGATATCATCATATCCAGAGCAAGCCGCTGCAGGCCGGCTATATAGTCATGTTCCCACTCGCGAAGCAGCATTTCGGGCAGATGCCGCTCCGGTACGTAGGCGGAAGCCCGGTCTTTAACGGAGAGCAGGGTGGAGGGCAGAAGGTTATGCTCACACCACAGAATGGCATCCGGATTGAGAATCGCGGTGAAGGCGGCGCTTAATCGGCTTAACGCATCGATTTGCTCCTCATCCGGCTCGATGAGACTGCTCATGACGGAACTTTTACGGTCCAATACATCATGAAAATTGTTGTCTTTGCTCATCGGTACATAGCCGATCTCACCCGTGAAGAACGACCTGCCCCGAACGACGTTTCCGTTGATCAGCAGTCCCGCCCCCGGTCCATTATGTCCGAGATACACGTATACCAGGGAAGCCTCCTCCGAGCGGCTCAGATTCTGATAGCCAAGCACGGCCGCATTCATGTCATTCTCCACGATGACAGGAATGGAGAACAGGTTCTCCAGGTAAGATTTGAGGTCGTAATCTTGGAATGTCCCGTACAGCGGTACGTGAAAAATGACGCCATCTCGCACCGCAGCCGGCATGCCGACCGCAATCGAGCGGATCTTCGGATAACGATGGATCCAGCTTCCTAGCTGGGAAGCCAGCGCTTCCGGTCCAAGCTGGAGTATGCCGTCTTCAGCTTTCCTTTCGATCAGATCGCCGTTCCAATTAAAAATGGTATATACGCTCTGCTCCTTCTCATAATAAACGGCGAGACCCAGCATATAGTCCGGGTTAAAAGCGTAGCGGTTTGCACGCCTGCCGCCACTGGACTCATCCAGTCCGAGCAGGGTGACCTCGCCTTCCTGCGCCATCTGTTCCAGAACTTTGCTCACTGTAGGAAAGCTGATGCCGAGCCGATCACTTAGCTCCGCTTTGGTTCCACTGCCGAGCTCCAGCAGGGAAGAGCGGAGCGCGCGCCGCACGGCGTATTTCATGGATTGCGGTGTGGGTAAAGCTTCTTTGCGCGTTGTCATCACCACTTCCTCACCTTTTTAAACGAGTTTAATAAGTGTCTGGAGATGATTATTGCATATCTCAAATGATGGTGCAAGAACAATTTTGCTGCATGAAATCGGAGGATATCTGGAGGACAGAAAAAGAACGTTCGCAACAAAGGATAAGGGATGCGGACGCTCTAATTCTAGAAGCAGTATGAGATTATCGCAGAAGCATGATGGTACCGCCGAGGATCGGCATCAGGATCATGGAGAACCGCAGCAGCGTTTCTTGGCGCCCTATTATACATGAAATTAGATTAAGGCGGTTGACAACAGAAAGGCTCCATGAGAAAATGTACGCGCGTACATAAATTGCAGGAGGCTTGATGAATATCGCTAGTCGTAAAGAAGTTGCACAGCTTGCCGGCGTTTCGGAAGCAACGGTATCCCGTGTACTGAACGGGGTCGGACCAATCAAGGAGGAGACCAAGCAGCGGGTGCTGGAAGCGGCGGATCAGCTCGGGTATACCCCGAGTGCGCTTGCCCGAAGTTTTGCCCGCCGAAGAAGCGGTAACCTGGGCGTCGTCATGCCCTATCTGCCGAAGGCTCGTATATTCTCCGCTTACTATTTTTCCGAAATATTGAGCGGTATTGGCAGTAAGGCGTTGGAGAGTCAATATGACCTGTTGATGCTGTTCCGCGAGCCCGGCGGTTCGATGGACTACTTGAACCTGTTCCGAACCCAGAAAGTTGATGCCTGCATTATTCTGGGCGCCCGGGATGATGAAGGCGAACGTGCGGCCATCAAACAGCTGAGCGAAGCGAATCAACCCTATTGCCTGATTAATCAATACTTTGACGGCGAGGCGTTTCACGTTATGGATGCCGATCATGTGGATGGAAGCTATCAAGCGGTTCATCACTTGACGCAGGAGGGATTCCGGAAGATTGCTTTTCTGAATGGGCCGCCTCAGTATTCCAACAGTCGCGACCGGTTGAAGGGGTACGCCCGGGCACTGAATGAAGCGGGAATCGTGCTGGATGAATCCTTGCTGTTCGAAGGCAACTTCAGCCGCAAAAGCGGTTATGCCGCAGCCGAGTTAATCGCCGGGAAGTTGGACCGGATTGAAGCCGTATTTGCCGCCAATGACCGCATGGCGATTGGACTTCAGCAGGGACTGCGGGCATTAGGCATTTCAGAAGAACGAATGCCTGCCTTTGTCGGGTATGACGATTCGGATGCCGCCGAGCTGTGTACTCCGCCGCTTACCAGCGTGAGAGTTCCGTTCTATGAACTGGGATGCCTTGCTGCGGAGCATGTGCTTCGGATGCTGGAAGCCTCCGATTTGCCAGAAGGTAACGTAACGAACGCGGTGCTTCATCGCCAACTTTCAACTCGCCTGGTAATCCGTACATCTTCGCTTCATCGAAATCAATGAACCCTTATTCAAGGAGGAATGAAGGATGAAACAATTACGTGTCGGCATGATTGGTTATAAATTTATGGGTAAAGCCCACAGCAATGCGTACCGGAGCCTCCCGATGTTTTTTCCGGAGGCGCTGAAGCCAGAAATGGTAGCAATCTGCGGCCGTAATGTGTCGGCCGTTCAAGCAGCGGCGCTTCAGCTGGGCTGGAGTGAAAGCGTTACCGATTGGAAGGAGCTTGTCCATCGGGAAGATATCGATCTGATCGATATCAATGCTCCAAGCGATGCCCATAAGGAGATTGCCATTGCCGCGGCCAAGGCGGGCAAGCATATATTTTGCGAGAAGCCGCTTGCTTTGACCCTGGCGGACGCCAGAGAGATGCTGCAGGCAGCGCAAGAAGCGGGAGTCACCCATATGGTCGGATTTAACTATAGATTTTCACCAGCCGTAAGACTGGCCAAGAAGCTGATTGAAGGTGGAAGATTGGGTCAGATCTATCATTTTCGCGCCTGGTTTTTGCAGGATTGGATCATGGACCCGCAGTTTCCGCTGGTATGGCGGTTGCAGAAGGAAGTGGCCGGATCCGGATCGCACGGGGATCTTGGAGCTCACCTGATCGATCTCGCCCATTATCTGGTCGGCGATATGCAGGAAGTGATTGGAATGAGCGAAACCTTTATCAAGGAGCGTCCTATTGCCAGCGAGATGACCGGGTTAAGCGCAAAAGGAAGCACAGGCGGTCCCATGGGGAAAGTGACGGTAGATGACGCTACGCTGTTCATGACCCGCTTTGAGAACGGGGCGCTGGGCAGTTTTGAGGCGACCCGCTTTGCTGCGGGTCACCGCAGCACCAACTCCTTCGAGATCAACGGCAGCTTGGGCAGTGTTAAATTCGATTTTGAACGGATGAATGAGCTGGAGGTTTACTTTACATCCGACGCTGAGGATGTTCAGGGCTTCCGCCGCGTACTCGCAACCGATCCCGTTCACGATTATATGGAAGCATGGTGGCCTCCGGGACATACGATTGGTTTCGAGCACACCTTTACGCATGAAATTCTGGAGCTGTCGACCGCTATATCCGAGGGAAGGCAGCCTATGCCCAATTTCGAGGATGGCGTGAAATGCCAGGCAGTGCTGGAAGCCGTGGATAAATCCATTGAAGAGCGCCGCTGGGTGCAGCTGTCGGAAATGTAATCAAGTCATTCGGCCAATCTTGGCCGGACACATAAAAAAGGAGTGCTATCATCATGAAAAAGGCTTTAATTGTATGGGGCGGCTGGGACGGACATGAACCCGAGCAGGTTGCCGGCATATTCGCGGAATTGCTTAGGGATGAGCAATATGAGGTAGAAGTATCCGGCACGCTGGATGCTTTTAATGATGCAGAGAAGCTTCAATCCTTGGATCTGATCGTGCCGGTATGGACGATGGGCGAAATATCGAAGGAGCAGGTGGAGAACGTATCGCTTGCCGTACAGAAGGGAACCGGTTTGGCGGGCTGCCACGGCGGTATGTGTGATTCGTTCCGCAACAATGTGGATTGGCAGTTCATGACAGGAGGAAACTGGGTTGCGCATCCAGGCAACGACGGCGTGAAATACCGGGTTGAGATTAAATCGAGCTCCAGTCCGCTGGTAGCAGGAATGCAGGATTTCACGGTGGCCTCCGAGCAGTATTATCTGCATGTGGATCCGGCCGTTGAAGTGCTGGCAACCACTCGTTTTCCAGTTGCGGCCGGACCGCACCTGCTTAACAAAGCGGTCGACATGCCAGTGGCGTGGACGAAGCGCTGGGGATATGGACGGGTCTATTACAATTCCCTCGGCCATCATGCCGATATCGTCGATATGCCGCAGGTGAAGGAAATGATGCGCAGGGGATTGCTCTGGGCTGCTGAAGGCAAAGCGTTGTATTCGGGTTCGGACATGAGTGTGTTTACGGAAGGTCAAAGCTACACAGGCATGGGAGACAGCCAATAAGGCAGAAGGAGACTTGGATCATGAAGAAAGTAAAGGTTGGCATCATCGGCTGCGGAAAAATCAGCGGCATATATATGGAAAACTGCCATAAGTTCGATATCCTGGAGCTGACGGCTTGTGCGGATATCGATCGTGCGCGTGCCGAGGAACAGGCTTCCAAGTATAATATCCCGAATGTATACACTACCGAGGAACTGCTTGCAGATCCGGAGATTGAGCTGGTCATTAATCTGACGATACCTGCACTTCACGCGCAAATTATGCTGGATGCACTGCAAGCCGGCAAGCATGTGTACGTGGAAAAGCCGCTTGGCGTGACCCGAGAAGAGGGTAAGGCGGTGCTGGATATGGCTGCGTCCAAAGGGCTGCTTGCCGGATGCGCTCCTGAGACATTCCTTGGAGCCGGTATCCAAACGGCACTGAAACTCATTGAAGACGGACGCATCGGCAAGCCGATTGCAGCGACCGCATTTATGATGAGCCGCGGACACGAGCATTGGCATCCTGATCCGGAATTTTATTATGCCGCTGGCGGTGGTCCGATGTTTGACATGGGGCCTTACTACCTGACAGCGCTGGTTCAGCTGCTGGGACCCATCCGCCGTATTAGCGGCATGACCGGAACGGCCCTTACGGAGCGGACGATTACCAGTGAGAAGAAACAGGGTCAGAAGATTCAGGTGGACATTCCTACTCACGTGGCTGGACTTATGGAGTTTCATAACGGTGCGATTGGCACGCTGATTACGAGTTTTGATGTATTTGGAGGGAGCACGCTTCCTAATATTGAAATCTACGGCACCAAGGGTACAATGCTCGTCCCAGATCCCAACGGCTTTGGCGGCTCGGTTCAATATCGGTTGACCGGAGAAACCGAGTGGACGGAAGAACCATTGCTTCCGGGGTATAACGAGAATACAAGAGGGATCGGCCCAGCGGATATGGCCTATGCTATCCGCAGCGGGAGAGCTCACCGTGCGAGTGGCGAGCTTGCCTACCATGTGCTTGAAGCTATGTGGGGATTCCATGATGCTTCCGATGAAGGCAAGCGCTATGAGATGGTCAGCACCTGTGACATCCCGGCACCGCTGCCGCTGGATTTGCAGAAGTATACTCTTGATCAATAACAGGATGATCTAAAAAGCGGCTTAACCCGAAAGGTCCAACGGACCACGGTGTAAGCCGCTTTATGCTATGCACGGATACGTTCTCCATATAAACGAACGAACTCGATGATTTAGGCACATATAACTTACGGTCATTCTTTGACGACTAGACCGAATATTTTGGTTAACGGGATGGCTTGATGCGGTGAAATGATGCATCCTTGAAGATCCTCTAGGGTCACGCCAATATTATGGAAATCGGTTCGGCTTAAGTCGATCCCCGCAAGCTTCGTACCGGAGAACTGCGATTGGTCGATCTGACAATCCACAAATTCCACCTTGCTTAATTCGGAATGATAAAAGTCCGACTTTACGAGGGAGGTGGATTGGAAGGACACCTGCTTCATGTTAGCAAAACGGAACGTAGCGTAGTCGCCCGTACAATGATCGAAGACGACATTACGGATGGTGGCTGCCGTCAAGTCGAGCCCCAGAATTTTGCAATGATTGAATTGTACGCGGTACATAATGGCCTCACTGAGATCTACGTTGGACAAGTCGCAATGGTTAAATACCAGATCCGTTAGTTCGGCATGGTGGAGCGTGACGTGCTGGAACGTAACGTTATGGAATATCATTTGATCGAATTGAACCTTGTCGGCTGAAATATAAGACAGGGTCTCGTCCTGACAAGTGGATTGAATGAACGAGGATTCATCGTCAACGCCGGCATCGGATAGAATCATAGACTCAAGCTGCTTGGGGAGCTTGGGTTTCACGATTTTGACTGGGGGGGATGGACTGGCTGTGTTGCTGTTGGTATGGTTTTCGCTTTTGGATGACATGATTTCTCCTCCGAACATAGAAATAAGTATAGAGATGAGAACTTATAAGAATAACTTCCATCGACGTACTTTCTCAGAAGACAGACCGCATATTACGGGAGTTCTGAATAAACCTGATTATGTTGTATAGAAGTATATCATGTCCTTATCCGATTGTCCGGTCCCTGGAATTGATGGCGGCGTCCAAGGTTCCGCCGAGCCGATTCGGAGACCATGCCAGCAGACTGACACGGCCATTGCCCGTTAGATCGCCAATGAGAGGTGTCATTGATTCACCGGCAACCCAAGGCCCAAACCGTTCTTCCTGCCGCCCGAAGGCGGTTCCCGAGCTATAGAGAACGAGCCATTTCCCTGCGATATGTTCAACGAGAATCAAATCTTTCAGCCCATCCCCATCCACGTCACCTAACATCACAGATATGGGTGAACTGATGGAATCTTTGTCAGAATGCCAATTTCCGGCGTCCACGAGCTGTTTTCCGCTGCTTAACCAGACCCGGCATGTGCCTGAGTCGGAGTTCCACACAACCAGGTCATCCAGACCATCGCCATTCACATCTCCTATGGAGGGAATCACGCCTTCACCCTGTACGGAAACCTCATGCTGAATTAGGGGAGAATAAAAATGACACCCGGAGCTATAAGCAATGGCGGCTTTTCCTGTGACAGGGTCCCATAGAAATAAATCATGTCTGCCGTCCCCGTCCAAATCCCCCGTAAGGGCTTTCCAGTCCACGGCTCCAAATTCACAGAGCCAATGACCCGATGGTACTAAACGGCTCCCTGAACCCAAGGCAACCTCACAAATCCCCAGCTCCGCATGCCATACAGCCGCATCGACGCTGCCATCTCCATCATAATCGCCTGCCATCGCAGTCCCACCGGGGTAAAGCGGCCAGCCTGCCAACAGCGGGCGTATATACTGTATGCCATTATGGATTTTAATGGGGGACAAGACCCCAAAAGTAGCGTCGTACCATAAGTTGTTGGCCTCGTCCCGGACGATCCATCGATCCGGCTGCTCTTTTCTCGTGGCGTGCAGAAACTTAGGGAGTTTCATGGTCATCCTGTCCTGCCATCGGGTTTCCCTGAAATCCGGTATGAAGGGCAAGATTGAGGTTATGGTCACAAACGATTTACGCTCCCTATTAAAGGACTGAATGATTCTTCTAAGAGGCGAATGCTCTTCATAATGTACAGTGCCGTCAGCAAGGAAACGGATATAGGGGAATTCGAGATAGGGGTGGTAGAAGAACGAGGCCAGTTCACGATCGCCTGTGAAATCCTGTAATGTCCGTTCCATACGAGTGACTTCTTCCTCGATCTTGTCACCTGCCACATAATAAAGCGGAGTGGGAACGTAGATCGTTCCGTTTGTCATCGGATCGTCCGGGGTGTGCTGGAGTGCGGCTCTCCTTGCATCCGGGCTGGAAGGCGGAGATTCATAGAGGATGCCGTTACAAATCTCAATAATATGCCGCTGGACAGATGAAGCGGTATAGTGGGGAGTTTCATACCAGACCGCTGTAAGACCAGCCGCTTGAAACATCTTATGAGCCCGTTGTACCTGCTGATAAGCATAGGATTGCTGCAGCTGCCGGAGCGAATGGAGCGCCTCGGGCGGATCATCCGGAGGACAATTGGCGCAACATTCGGGATAAGCAAATTCGAATCCGTCGCCGCTTACCGATTCCCCGTACTGATGCGTATATCCATGAATACCTAGCGAGGCTCCAAGGGCTACCATCCTTCGTAGCAGCCTTGCAAATCGAAGGGAAGCTTCATCATGCAGATCATCTATCGATCGATCCACACGGTGCACCGGATCGACATATCGCGGAATGACGGCCAGGTGAAAGGGGATCTGTTGATGATGCAGGAACTGTGCGATGACCAGCAGCTTCGCCTGTTGTTCCTCTGTCTCATACCAGCCGCCTGGTCCGATATCTTCAAGCCGTATCAATGCTTTATTCATCAAGATGCGCTCCTTCCATGGGTAGCTGCTCGGAGTACCGATCTCGATATATGTATGCCGGGAATGGGCATTGCGTCATCAGTGATGAAGCGTTCATAAAAAAGAGGATCGCAGATCGTGTCCGCGAATACATAGAGATAAAGATATGAGCAGGAGGAAGAGGAAGTTTATGCATATTAGACACGCAAATGAACATGATGTTGCAG
The DNA here is from genome assembly GCF_052115765.1 of Paenibacillus sp. 2KB_20. Classification (NCBI taxonomy): domain Bacteria; kingdom Bacillati; phylum Bacillota; class Bacilli; order Caryophanales; family Paenibacillaceae; genus Paenibacillus; species Paenibacillus sp. 2KB_20. The sequence continues at coordinate 552,667 of NZ_JBFRHH010000007.1, forward strand.
GCATCGCTAACGTCCACGTGAATAGCTGGAAAACGACGTATAAAGGAATCGTGGATGATAGCTTCTTAGAGAATTTGTCTGCTGCGGATCGGATAGAAGGCTGGCGCTGGAAGCTTGCCAATATGCCGGAGGACGAACAACTTCTGGTCATTGCAGATGAAGATGGCGAGGTATACGGGTTCATGTCTTACGGCACGGAGCGAGAGCAGAAGATTTCTCATGAAGGAGAACTTTACGCGATCTATCTTTTGGAAGAGCTTCAGGGGAAGGGCTGGGGAAAGCTGCTGTTTGCGAGGCTGAAGGAATTTCTGCAAGTTAGAGGATATCGTTCATTATTGGTCTGGGTGTTGGAAGGCAATAAGGCTGAGCATTTTTATAAATATATGGGCGGCCAGGAACTGAAACGAAAAGAGATTGTCATCGGCGGAAAAACACATACTGAAACGGCGCTGCTGTGGAGTTCCATTGACCGGATTCGGTCCTTCTCTTAAAAAGTGCTCCGCTTGAGTTTACATTAGAGAGGGAATCTACTATTATGGGGATATACCCCGGTGGGTAATAGCGATGCTTACAATTGCTTTGCCGACCATAGGAGGTTCGCATTTGAGTATAATTCCGATAGGTCCTTTTATGGTGAGGGCCGACATTGTAATTTTTCTAATTTGTGCGGCGGCTGGTTTCGCTGCGCTTCGAATTCGTTTGCGTCAGATGCCGCAGCGGGAATGGATCCTGGACACCTATTTATCTGTACTTATCATCGGTTTTATTTCATGGAAATTCGGGATGCTGGTGTTCGATCCGATCCGCACCTTGCAGCATCCGACCTCGCTTATTTACATGACGGGCGGAACGAAGGGGATATGGCTTGGGGTCGTTCTATCCCTGATCTACATAGCTCTGCGCTGGAACAAGAATAGAAAAGATTCAGGTCTACTGCTGAAGTCCGCTCTGTTGTCGGCATTCGCGAGCGGATGGGCCGGGTATGTATTTCAGTGGTTGTGGGCGGACGGGGCTGGTCTAAACTCTTCCTTATTCTTTATTTTATTATTCGGTACATTGCTGACGATGAGCTGGCTTCAATTCCATTCTCCTCTCACCCGTTTTCTTACCCTGGGATTAGGGAGAAATGGAGCGGTGCAACTCATCATAGGCGCTCTTTTCGTGTGGGCAATCTATGACTTCGCTTCCACCTCGGTCAGCGAACGAGAAGCACTCGTATCGCCGAATGACAAAAACAATCCCGAAGCCGTTGCTGAAGGGTTGAAGCCCGGGCTTCGCGCACCGGATTTTACGCTGATGAATCGGGAAGGGCAGGAGATCAAACTGTCCGATTATCGTGGGCAAACGGTTCTTCTGAACTTTTGGGCATCCTGGTGTCCGCCTTGCAAGGTAGAAATGCCTTATATGCAGGATTTTTACGATAAACATCAGGATGAGAACGTGATAATACTAGCTGTAAATATGACGCATCTGGAAAATAGCATGAGTGAGGTACAGTCTTTTGTCGAGCAGAACGGTTTAACCTTTCCTGTCCTATACGACCAGAACGGAGCAAGCACCAGACGGTACGAGGTGGTGGCCTATCCGACCACCTACGTCATCTCGCCGGACGGTCTGATATCTGAGCGGTTTCAAGGCGCGGTTGACGAAGATTTAATGATTAGAGCCTACCGAAAAGCTAGCGCGATTAAGTGAGGTTAAATGGCGGATTTTTGGAGATGTGGACACCTATCTCTGCCGCCTTCTCCCCAGGCGGAATATAATACACAAACGCTGGGGAGGGGGAAAATAAGTGCAACCAATACCAATTTCGGCAGAAGGATGCAGAGGTTACGTCGGCAAAACCGTTTGCGCTGTCATGCGTGATGGAACAGAAGTCGTGGGGACTATTCGCGGTGTACATGATCGAGGCCTTGAACTCGAATTTGCGAACCCATCCGTATATACATTGTCCACAAAGGGTAAAAAGGGCAAAAAGTCTTCGAAGTCAGCTAAAAGCGGTGCGCAAACATCCGCATTTGGACCTTACGGCTACGGCGGTGGCTACGGTGGCTACGGTGGATACGGCTGGGGAGGCAATGTGTTTGCTTGGGAAGCCATAGCGCTGTTGTTCCTCATTCCGTTCTTGTTTATCTAAACGTCTAGGAATTTAGATCACGGGCGCAGTGTTTTTATAGAAGAGACAGGTGGGAATATCCCAGTACTGTCTCTTTTTTTTAGATATCAGAAAGTATATACTTCGAAGCATGGGCCTTCCTGATATCGCAAGAAAAACATCCTATAAACGCGGTCTGTCTTCTGAGAAAGTTCGTCGATAGCCGTTTTTTTTTAGATATCAGAAAGTATAAACTTCGAAGCATGGGCCTTCCTGATATCGCAAGAAAAACATCCTATAAACGCGGTCTGTCTTCTGAGAAAGTTCGTCGATAGCCGTTTTTCTTATGCAAGTCTTATACATTACGTGTGGATTGGGCATGGTGGACAGGTTCAGCGGTTGCATTGGACTGACTGAGCAGCCATATAACTGGCGTGAATGCGACGAGAAAACAGCTGCCCGCCATAATTGGAAGCAAGGACCATTCGGCGATGGAGTATCCAAGAAACGTCTGCCATCCGATGGCGATTAATCCGAGCAAATATGCCAGACCGCTAATATGGATGAGGATCGGTTTAACTGCAGGATTGACGGATTTCCTCATGGACAGCCACGCCACAAAAGGGATCGCTTGCAGCGCATGAAATCCTAGTCCGTGCAGCCAGATGATATTGCCGCCGATCCCGGTAAAACGTCCCGCATTGATGGAGATCCATATGCCGGCTGCAAAAGATACCAGCACCGCGATCATGGCATAACGAATGCCGAGTCCGAGTTCCGGATGGGCTTCTATTACACGCTTGCGGAAGTATTGGGCGCCAAGGGTCAGGTAGAACACGACAAGCAGCATCGCAACGGCAGGGAAAATAGTCGAGATGACATGATCAAAGGTCGAGCCGTTCTGAACGAATCGCGGATCGACACCGCGGAAATTTTGAACGGTTTCGGCGAAGTAGGAGAACAGAACGAGCGGAATATAGCACCAGCGGTAGAACGATTTGCTTCGTGTCCTCATACCGGAAACCGGCAAAATGATTGCGGTTGATACGATGAAGATCCCCAGAGCCGCGTTGAAGGAAAACGCTTTGGAGATATCTCCATCCGGCGAGACAGCCCCCCCATTCAGCAATACCCATATCCCGCATATTCCAGCTAACAAAAACCCGAGCAGCCCTGTCAGCAAAAGCCAAGTCTCCTGCTTATACAGCTTGAACGCCCAGTTCCTCGTTTCACGTGCAAGTTGATTCATATGAATGACACCCTCTCCGTAATGATGAATTGTTTATAATTTACAGGAGAATGGGGGTGACTTTAACGGGCTGGGGATGTAACAGAACCCTGTACCCCGGAATGATTTCTGGGCTGGACTAAAGCCGGGGATGAAGCAAGTGTTAATCTGACCGCAGATTCCAATATCTTTTTCAACCATAAGGACATTTCGGAAATTGTATTTATGGGTTATGTCAATGAGGATGAAATCGCCTTTCGTGATGCCTTAATGGAAGGAATTGCGAAGGCGGATCAAATGGCAGCCGCAGGCTCAGACCCATCATAGATTGTAATTTAGCAGCTTTTGTTTAGAGGTAACTCTGGCAGGGCTGTTTTTTTGTTTGCAACAGATTTATAAGATGGAATTCTGAATAAACACATATCAATCTTTGTTTATTTTTGAAAATGCACTATTCAAAGACAAACGGGCGTGATATTATGGGAAACAAATGAAAGCAAATTCATAGGGTCAATCGGAGGGGAAGCTTCATGGTTCAAAGCTTATGGGAACAGTCAAAGGCACAGCAGGCACAACATACATTGGATGAGCTCGTCTACCGTTCGAATTTGATCGGTTCCGACCGGCGCGTATGCAACTGGGGCGGCGGCAACACATCCAGCAAAACAACGATTCAGGATTTTCGCGGCAAAGACATTGAGGTTATGTACGTGAAAGGCAGCGGTTCCGATCTGGCTACCATGAAATCGGGCAATTTCACAGGCTTGCGCATGGAGGATATTCGGCCGTTATTCGAAAGGGATTCGATGTCGGATGAGGAAATGGTGGCTTATCTGGGGCATTGCATGGTCGATGCGAAGCACCCGCGCGCATCCATTGAAACGCTGCTGCATGCTTTCTTGCCGTTTCAGCATGTGGACCATACCCACCCGGATGCCATTATCAGCTTATGCTGCGCCCATAACGGCAAAGAATTAGCACGGGAGATCTTTGGCGACCGATTTGTGTGGGTTCCTTACGTTCGTCCCGGATTTACCTTGTCGAAGATGATTGCCGAAGGGGTGTTGGCTAATCCGAAGGCCGAGCTGGTACTGATGGAGAAGCATGGGCTTGTCACATGGGGCGATACATCGGAAGCCTGTTACGCGCAAACGATTCGTATCATTAGTGAAGCGGAAGCTTTCATCGAAGCTCGAGTAGATAACGACAAGCTGTTCGGCGGCCGGAAGCATACACCGCTTGCATCGGAAGTGCGTCGCAGCATCGCTGCTAAAGTGATGCCTGCTGTTCGCGGCGCCGTCAGCGACGTGAAGAAAATGATCCTCTCCTTCGACGATCAAGATGATGTACTGGACTTTGTCGGCGGTGCCGATTCGCCGAAGCTGTCCCAGGTAGGCGCAGCTTGCCCCGATCATCTGGTTCATACCAAGGTAGTTCCTCTCTTCATCGACTGGACACCTGACGCCGATGATGTGGAAGGCCTTAAGGCAAAGCTTATCGATGGGATTGCTGCTTACAAAGAGCAGTATAAAGCTTATTTTGAACGCAACCATCATGAAGGGGACGTCATGTTCGAGGCGGCTCCGCGCGTCATTCTTATTCCCGGCATCGGAATGATCAACACAGGCAAGAGCTGGGCGATGTCGCAAGTCAGCGGCGCCCTGTATCATCGGGCGATTGCGGTCATGCGCGGTGCGACGGCCCTGGGCAATTTTGTATCCCTGAGTGAAAATGAATCCTACAACGTGGAGTATTGGCCGCTTGAGTTGTATAAATTGAGTCTTGCACCGGCTGAGGCGGAGTTTTCCCGCCAGATCGCTTTTATTACCGGGGGAGCAGGCGGTATCGGAAGTGCCACAGCCCGGAGGCTAGTAGCAGAAGGCGCGCATGTCGTTTTGGCGGATTTGAACCTGGAAGGGGCGCAGCAGGTTGCCGAGGAGATCAACGCAAAATACGGGGAGAATCGGGCATTTGCTGTTAAGATGGATGTAACCGACGAAGAGGCGGTGGAGCGCGCCTATCGAGAAACTTCCATCACTTATGGCGGTGTTGATATTATCGTCAACAATGCGGGCCTTGCAACATCCAGCCCGTTTGACGAGACATCGTTGAAGGAATGGAACCTGAACATGAACGTGCTGGGCACAGGTTATTTCCTGGTTGCGCGGGAAGCCTTCTCGTTGATGAAGACACAGGGCGTTGGCGGAAGCATGGTGTTTGTCGGATCGAAGAATTCTGTCTATGCCGGCAAGAACGTGACCGCATACAGCTCTGTAAAAGCACTGGAGGCTCATCTGGCGCGCTGCATTGCTGCTGAAGGCGGAGAATACGGCATCCGAGTCAACACCATTCTGCCCGACGCCATTCTGCAAGGTTCCGCGATCTGGAATTCGAACTGGAGAAACGAGCGGGCAGCAGCTTACGGGATTGAACCCGATCAGCTGGAAGAGCATTATCGTAAGCGCACAACGCTTCTTGTCAACATCTATCCGCAGGATATTGCCGAAGGCATCGCTTACTTTGCATCATCAAGATCTTCGAAGACGACCGGCTGCATGCTGACGATTGACGGCGGGGTACCTGCTGCATTTACTCGTTAATCGAATGAAGGTATGACACATCTACCGCAAGGAATCAAGATTTCTTATTAAGGTGGGGCGCTGGGTCTAATATGACCCGGCTATCCATCATACGGGAGGATATGTGATGAGGCAGGATGTTGCAAGGAACTTTGAAGAAGCTAAAAAGCTCTATGGGCAGCATGGCATCAACGTGGACGAAATCTTGACGGAACTTGAGCGCATCAAAATCTCCATCCACTGCTGGCAAGGAGATGACGTCCGAGGATTTCTGTTCCGCGATCAGGAGCTATCCGGGGGCATCTCCGTGACTGGGGAATATCCCGGGGCTGCAGGTACGCCGGATCAGCTGCGGGCCGATCTGGAAAAAGCGATGTCGCTCATTCCGGGATCCCACAAAGTGAACCTTCATGCAATCTACGCGGATACCGACGAGTCCGTTGATTTGGATCAGCTCGAGCCGAGGCACTTCCAGTCTTGGGTGGAATGGGCCAAGGAGCAAGGCATTGGCCTCGATTTTAATCCGACCTGCTTCTCCCACGACAAATCGAAGGATGGATTTACGCTGAGTCATGCCGATCCAGCGATCCGTCAATTTTGGATTGAGCATTGCAAGGCGTCTCGAAGAATCGGGGCTTACTTCGGGGAACAGCTGGGTCAAACCTGTGTAACGAATATCTGGGTTCCGGATGGATACAAGGATATGCCGGTAGACCGAATGGCGCCGAGGCAGCGGCTGAAGGATGCCCTGGATGAGATTTTTGCTGAAGAAATGAATCCGCAATGGAACCTCGATGCCGTCGAGAGCAAGCTGTTCGGACTAGGCTCTGAGGCTTATGTTGTGGGTTCCCACGAGTTTTATATGGGGTACGGCATTCGAAACAACAAGCTGATCTGCCTGGATGCGGGCCACTTCCACCCAACCGAGAGCATTGCTGGCAAACTGTCGTCGCTTGCTCTTTTCACCGATGGACTTCTTCTCCATGTCAGCCGGCCAATGCGCTGGGACAGCGACCATGTCGTCATCATGGATGATGAACTGATCGAGATTGGACGCGAGCTGGTTCGCAATAACCTGCTGGAAGTTACCCATATCGGACTGGACTTTTTTGATGCCAGCATTAACCGCATCGCAGCGTGGGTTATCGGGACCCGAAATACGATTAAGACGCTGCTGCGTGCCAAGCTGGAGCCTGTCGATAAGCTGAAGCAGGCTGAACTTGAAGGCGATTATACGACCCGCCTGGCGATATCGGAAGAGTTTAAGTCCTATCCGTTTGGAGCGGTGTGGGATTATTACTGTGAACGCATGGGTGTACCTGTCAGAGAAGAGTGGCTGTCCGAAGTGAAACAGTATGAGCAGGATGTATTGCTGAAGCGTTCGTAAGGATGAGAAGACGGAGTACCCTCGGGTTGGTGCCCGAATCGTTGATTTTGATCTGACAAGGAGGCTGGGGAGCGTTGAGCATTCTTGCATTTGATTTGGGCGCAAGCAGTGGCAGGGCTATGCTGGGTCAATGGAATGGCCGAACCATCGACGTAACGGAAATCCACCGGTTCCCGAACGATCCGGTTCGAATCGGCGACCGTTTCCAATGGGATATATTACGGATCTACCACGAGATGAAGCAGGGCTTGCTCCGGTTGAAGGGACAGCATAATTTGCCGTCGAGCATCGGCATTGATACCTGGGCGGTGGATTATGGACTCCTGGATCGGAGCGGGGAACTGCTCATGAATCCGTATCATTATCGGGACACACGTACGGATGGCGTGATGGAACAGGTCTTCCGGGATGTGCCGCCTGCCGAGATCTTTGATCGGACGGGGATTCAGTTCCTCTCGTTTAACACAATCTATCAGCTGGCTTCATTGCAACGGCAGAAGCCCTACCTGCTTCAAGAGGCCGAGCGTTTTCTTATGATTCCCGATTTGCTGCGATACTTCTTGACCGGCGAACTGGCGAATGAATTTACGAATGCTACCACAACGCAGCTGTTTAACCCGCTTTCGGCCAGCTGGGATGATCATCTCTTGAAATCATTAAATATCCCTCCTAAGTTATTTCATCCTGTTGTTCAACCCGGTACGCTTGTTGGAGCTTTGAGGTCATCCGTAACAGAGGAGCTGGGGATTCCATCCATTCCGCTCTATACGGTTGCAGAGCATGATACGGCTTCCGCCGTTGTGGCGGTTCCGGCACTGGAACGATCATTTGCTTACTTAAGCTGCGGTACCTGGTCGCTGATGGGAACCGAAGTCGACCAGCCTGTCATACATGAACGGGCCAGAGAGCTGAACTTCACGAATGAGGGAGGAGCGTACGGTACGTATCGGCTGCTCAAGAACATCATGGGACTTTGGATTCTGCAGGAATGCCAGCGGACCTGGGGACGGGAAGGGTTAACGTACTCCTACCCCGAATTGGTTAATATGGCGGATGCGGCGCCAGCATTTGCTTGTTTCATTGATCCCGATGATCCTGTATTCCTCCCTGCAGGTGATATGCCGAAGCGGGTAGTGGAATATGCGGCCCGCACGAACCAGAGCGTTCCGCAGGGGATAAGTGCTCTTGTGCGCTGCATAATGGAGAGTCTGGCTATGCAATACCGTTATGTGCTGGAGTTGACTGAGGAATTGTCCGGGCAAAAATTTCAGGGCTTGCATATGGTAGGTGGTGGCATTCATAATGAAACATTATGTCAGTGGACTGCGAATGCGATAGGGAAGCCCGTTTGGGCAGGTCCCGCAGAGGGCAGTGCTATCGGCAATATGGCCGTGCAGTGGATCGCGCAAGGCGAGCTATCCGATATATGGGAAGCACGCGCAGTCATTAGAGAGTCTTTCCCGGTCAAGACTTATGAGCCGAAGGAAACTCCCTTATGGGAGGAAGCTTACGGAGTGTTCGGTCAGCGGACCGGGAAGCGATAGAATATATAAACAGTAAGGATGGGCGGTATGATGCTGGTTGCAGAACGATATGAGAAAATAGTACAGTTGGTCAACGAAAGAGGGAGCATCCGAGTCTCCGAGCTGAGTCAGCTCTGCGGTGTAACGGAAGAAACGATTCGCCGCGATCTTGACAGGCTGGAACAGGCAGGGCGCCTGCGCCGTTCCCATGGCGGAGCGGTTAGCGTGAAGGATCAACCGGAAATTCAGCGGTCGCAGCCGGAAATACCGTATGCTGAGCGGGAAATCATGCATGCGCTGGAGAAGCAGCGAATCGCGGAGGAAGCGGTCAAGCGAATCCATCCGAATGATCGCATCCTGCTGGATGCAAGCTCTACGGCTTGGTACATGGCGAAAATCATACCGGATATTCCGATTACCGTGCTGACGAATTCGATAAAGGTGGCTGCTGAGTTGAGCACCAAGGAGAGGGTTCAGGTGATCTCCACAGGCGGCATTCTGGCTCATCGCTCCCTGTCCTTTGTCGGTCCGCTCGCAGAACGCTCGCTGGATGCATACTACGTGGATAAAGCCTTTCTGTCATGCAAGGGTGTGCACATCGAGCGGGGCCTTAGCGAATCCAATGAGCTTCAAGCGAGAATCAAGCATAAAATGATCGGAATGACGGATGAGACCATTCTGCTCGCCGATGCCAGCAAATTCGGCACGCAGGCTTTTGCGCAGGTTGCCGATCTCTCCCAAGTGAATCTGATCATTACCGATCGCAGCTTGAAGGAAGAAGAAGCGGCACCTTATCGAGCATTGGGCATCAAGATCGAATCTGTATAGGAGCAAGTTGCTATAACATATCACATAGAATCCCCCCGGTCCGGGGGGTTCTTGCTAGAGGCCGATTTCTCGGTCCATATCCTGATGATTAGCGGGGTGAAGAGGTTGAAGATTTCATTGTTTGTCACTTGTCTCAGCGACGCCTTGTTCCCGCGGGTAGCTGAATCGATGGCAAGATTGCTGGCAAGGTACGGCGTGCAGCTGGAATTCCCCGAAATCCAGACTTGCTGCGGCCAACCGGCCTATAACAGTGGTTATTGGGATGATGCACGCATAAGTGCCAAGACGATTCTGGACGCTTTTGACGATAGCGACTTTGTTGTGTCCCCTTCCGGCTCCTGCACGTATATGATTCATCATTATCCGGATTTGTTCAAGGACGATCCCATATACCTGGATAAAGCGAAAGCGCTTCAATCCAAATGCTATGAGTTTACGCAATTCCTTGTTGACGTGCTGGGCGTGACCGATGTAGGCGCCGTTTATCCGCAAAAGGTAACCTATCATCCTTCCTGTCACGGAAGCCGCCTGCTCGGCGTTAAGGAGCAACCGATGAAACTGCTCAGCCACGTCAAGGGGCTGGAGCTTGTTCCCTTACCTTTTGCCGAGGATTGCTGCGGGTTCGGTGGAACGTTTGCCGTGAAAATGGCGGACATTTCGGGGGCCATGGTGACAGAGAAAAGCGATCATGTGCTGGAGACCGAGGCGTCCGTGCTTGTCGGTCTCGATATGGCCTGTCTCATGAATATTGCCGGCAATCTGCGTCACCGGGGCGAGAAGGTTCAGGTCAAACATTTGGCCGAGCTTCTGTATGAGGGGGTGAGCGTACATGAGCACAGCTGAATCGAAAGCGCAGACAGTTAAGGAACGTGCAGGCTACGCCCTAAATAATGATTTTTTGCGCAATGCGGTGAAGTTTACGACAGAACGGCTGCGGCTTGGCAAAAAGCTTGCGTCGGAGGAACATGGCAACTGGGATGCGTGGAGGGAACGGGGACGCCAAATTCGGCTTCATACCATTGCGCACTTGGATTACTATTTGAATGAGTTTGCTGAACAGGCCAGGGCGAACGGAGCCCATGTCCATTTTGCGGAGACGGCGGAAGAAGCGGTCACGATCTCCTTGCAGATTGCGGAGCATAAGGCGGCCAAGTCCGTCGTAAAATCAAAATCGATGGTGTCCGAGGAACTGCATCTGAACAAGGCGCTCGACTCGATCGGGGTGGAAGCCGTCGAAACGGATCTCGGTGAGTATATTATTCAGCTTGCGGATGAAACGCCATCTCATATCATCATTCCTGCCATCCATAAGAACCGTTATCAGATCGCGGAGCTGTTGTCCGCAGAGGCAGGCGAAACGCTGCCGCCCGATACGGCGATTATGGCGGGTTTTGTCCGCATGAAGCTGCGCGAGAAATTCCTAGAAGCGGACATTGGCATGACGGGTTGTAATTTTGCGATCGCCGAGACAGGCTCGATGGTATTGTTCGAGAATGAGGGCAATGCCCGCATGGTGACGACGGTGCCCAAGACACAGATTACCTTGATGGGTATGGAGCGGATTATCCCGTCATGGGCGGATCTCGAAGTGATGGCTACCTTGCTGCCGCGCTCGGCGACGGGTCAGAAGCTGACAGTCTACATGTCTGGAATCAGTGGTCCGAAGAGAGAATTGGATGCCGATGGACCGGACGAAATGCATATTATCATCATCGATAACGGACGTTCTCTCCAGCTCGGCGACCCCGAATTTCAGGAGCTGCTCAACTGCATACGCTGCGGCGCATGCCTGAATGCTTGTCCGGTATATCGCCATATTGGCGGGCACGCCTATGGAGGCACATATAGCGGCCCCATCGGTGCCGTATTAACACCGGCCTTGAACAAGAATGTCGCGGAATGGGACGATATCGCCAACGCATCCAGCCTGTGCGGGGCCTGTTATGAAGCATGCCCCGTGAAGATTCCGCTGCATGATATGCTGGTTTCCCTGCGCCGCCGGAAGATTGAAGCTGGGCGCGGTGACAAGCTGGAAGCGATGGGAATGAAGGGCTTCTCGGCGATTATGGGGAATGCCAAGCGTTACCGTAGTGTGGTATCCCTCGGAAAGTGGGGGCAGAAATTGGTGGTGCGACGCGGGGAGATCCGAACGAGGATCGGTCCTTTGAAGGGGTGGAATTCGTACAGGGTAACGCCGAGTCTCCCTAAGGAATCCTTCCGTGACCGATGGTCGGAGATGGAGCAGGATATTCGCAGAACCTCCGGGTCGATGGACCCTGAAATCGCAAACCGATTGAAGGAGCGGCTTCAGCAGCAGAAGTCCGGAAAGGGGGAGAATGCCCATGACTAACGAAACTGATCGCAGCTGGCTGAACCGACTTGAAGAACAGTCTCGCAAGAAGCAGGAGCAGTTCATGGATGGTATCGCCGCGAAGCTGGGGAGAGAACGGGTTCGCACCGCCCCGGAGCACCCTTTCCGCGGTGCCCCCGACTTCTGGAATGAATTTGAGTGGCCCCTTGAGGAGAGGATTACACAGTTTACCGCCAACTTTGAAGCGGCCGGGGGCCATGTGGTAAGGCTGAGCCATCGCGAAGAGGTCAGCCGGTTTATCAGGGACAAAGCGAAGGAGATGAGCGCGGCTACGATTCTTCGTCAGCAGGAAGAGGCACTGGACCGCCTGGGGCTTGAAGAGAGCCTGCCGGAGGCTCTTGTTCTCTCCTGGAATGATGCAGCGGACACGGACTGGAGGGCTGTAGCGGCCAGAGCCGATTTTGGCGTCGTCATGGCGGATTACGCAGCGGCTTATACCGGTTCGATTACGGTGAAATCGGCCCCGCATAAAGGCAGATCCGTCAGCCTGCTGCCGACCGTGTTGATGGCTATCATCCCCGTAGAGCGGATGGTTACCCGACTAGGCGAGATTCTGGTTCAGTTCGATCAGTCCGGACGCGAGCAGCTGCCGGCGGGAATCCACTTCATCTCGGGTCCGAGCCGTTCCGCCGATATCGAGAACGATCTTACGATTGGCGTTCACGGGCCAGGGATCGTGTATGCCCTGCTGGTCGATACCTATGAGAGTTAACGAATAACATAGGAAACACAGGATACCGGATAGCCCCAAGCGGGAGCAGTTATGACATGCTCACGGCTTGGGGCTATTATAAGATTATGGAATGTATAAGTTTTCAGTGAAGCTGAAAATTTCGATAAACCTCTAAAGGCAGTCTGTCTGCTGTAGTAAAAGTACGTCGATAGATGTTTTTCTTACATATGAGGTTATTTGCCTTTGCGTGTCAGTTCGGCCAGACGGTCCCATTGCTCATGGGTCACTTCCGCCAAGTCGTTGAATTGCCCCGCACCCCTCAGCCATTCGCCGCCGTCGATGGTGATCACGTCACCATTAATATAACCGGCATAATCGGAAATGAGATACGCGGCGAGATTGGCTAGTTCCTCTGCATCGCCAACGCGCCTAAGAGGAATGCGGTCAATCATTTTCTGTTCCAGTTCCGGCGTGGGCGATAATCTTGACCAAGCGCCTTCGGTCGGGAACGGACCCGGGGCGATCGCTACCTGACGGATGCCGTAAGGAGCCCATTCCACCGCGAGGGACCGTGTCAGCGCAAGCACGCCCGCTTTTGCAGCTGCCGAAGGGACCACGTAGCCAGAGCCTGTCGAGGCATATGTTGTGACGATGTTGAGCATCGTTCCGCTTTTGCCCTGTTCAATCCAGCGTTTGCCGACTTCAAGGGTTGCGTAAAAGGTGCCGTGCAGCACAATGTTCAGCACGGCATCTACAGCCCGAGGGGAGAGACGCTCCGTGGGGCTGATAAAATTCCCGGCTGCATTGTTGACAAGCACATCAATGCCTCCGTAATGCTGCTCTGCCGCTTCAACAAGTTCCGAGATCTGTGCAGGGTCCCGTACATCGCAGCTCTTGTACCATACCTCACAGCCCTGCTGTCTTAATTCTTCGGCCGTTTGCTGCAGAACTTCCTCACGGCGTCCGCAGATGGCGAGTTTGGCGCCAAGCTGGGCGAATTTCTCCCCCATGGCACGCCCCAGCCCCGTGGCGCCTCCCGTGATCAATACGACTTTATTTTGAAGCAAATCGTCAGTGAACGGTCCCATCGATGGTTCTCCTTTCAAGCAGATATGGAGTAGCGTAGCGAATCCTCTGTACACATCCTTTATTGGCAGGCTGCATTAACATCTGGCAACATTGGTATTGCAACCGCTTACTTCAAACGTAACATGGTTAACGCTTCCAGTCATCACATTCTTTAAGTGATTCCCGATTGCAACCGGACAAGGTGATGGAGCGAATACCCTCCACTAAAAAAGCCTCATTATCCAACGAGGGATATAGAGAATAACATCCAGAACCAGAGAGGCGTTACCAGATGAATTTTCTAACTTGGTTCGTCCGGGCCAGTTAATCTTTCTCATGATATATTTACCTCATTTCAAATGAATTTGTTGGAATTAAAATTCCAAGTGCTTGCACCTTTAAAATGTCATGATCGTCTATTTCATTATCACACCAACTAGCATTGGAAACAAATGATTTACCTCCCTACCCAATATGTGTAACGATGACCTGCAATACCGAAAACGAACCCATGATCAGACCGACTATTATTGCGATTACAGCCCTGAATTTAATTTTCAATAAATCAATATCATCTTGTTCTACATCCTCAGGAATTCCATTGAACATTCGTAACCAATCATTATCTGGATGATTGAAGACATACAAGCCGAACAACACGATCAGAACGTTGACCGTTATGATCAGAGCATAGAGTATTAGTAAAAACATAAGATCAACCCCTTGATGTTAAATACGCAGGAGCCAAATGAAGGTTCCAGTATATGGGAGGATTAGTAGACATCGTGCGCACTGCTCCCTGTGCGCACGATCGAGCTTGATCATCAAGGAATCCGCCTTTTTAAGTTTCAGAATGCGTTTGCTTGGTTAGGTTAATAAGAAATACTGGTTAAAACGATACATCGTCGTAAATTCTACATCTTATATATCATACTGCCACTTACCCTGGGATTTTGATTACATCACGAGATGAGGAACCTGACATGATTCTGAAATCACTGACGGAGCAGCTGATACTTAAGACCATAACAGGCAGTACTTCCGTGGATATCACGAACTTGGATACAGATTCAAGAGAGATTCGGCCTGGCGGCCTGTTTGTCTGTGTCCCGGGCTTTCACGTGGACGGCCATGATTATGCCCGGCATGCGATAAGCAACGGCGCAGTTGCCATTGTAGCTGAGCGGGAGCTGCCAGTGCTTCCAGGAAACGTAACGCGTATAACGGTACCGGATACCCGAAGAATTCTGCCGATTCTCGCAAACGCTTTTTTTGAAGATCCCACGCAGCGGTTGAAACTGATCGGAATTACCGGGACGAACGGCAAGACAACGACAACCCATATGGTAGAAAAAATACTTAATGACGCTCACCGCAAAACGGGCATTATTGGCACACTTTACATGAAGATCGGAGATCATATGGAGAAGACGCTGAATACCACGCCGGATACGATCCAACTGCAGCGTTATTTTCACACGATGGTCACTCATGGCGGGGCCTATGCCGTGTTGGAAGTGTCTTCGCACGGATTGGATATGGGGAGAGTGCGCGGATGCGATTTTCAGACCGTGGTCTTTACGAATTTAACGCATGATCATCTGGACTTCCACCAGAATATGGAGGGCTATCGCAATACGAAGGAGCTTTTGTTCGCCCAGATCGGTAACAGTAACCGTGATATGCTGAAGAAGGCCGTCCTGAATGCGGATGAAGAAGCATCGTCCTATTATGCAAAACGTACATCCGCACAGATCGTAACTTATGGCATTCGTAACGAGGCTGATGTTCGGGCAACACAAATTCAAAACAAGCGTGAAGGTTGCACATTTCATATAGAAACGCCATGGGGACACGGCGACTTCAGTCTGAAGGTGCATGGTGTTCACAATGTGTATAACGCACTTGCTGCCATGACCACTTGTTTGCTGGAAGGGGTAACGCTTGAAGAAATCCGTAGAAGTCTTCATCAATTTGCAGGGGTTCATGGACGATTTCAAGAAATAGAAACAGGACGAAGATTTCACGTGGTTGTGGATTATGCGCATAATCCAGGTGGACTTAAGGCAACTTTGCAATCCGCCAAAGAAATCACTTCAGGAAAAATGATATGCGTGATGGGCTGCCGGGGCGAAAGAGATCGCTTGAAACGTCCGCTCATGGCGGACATTGCAGCTTCGTATTCGGATTATGTATTGTTCACGACAGACAATTCGTTCTCGGAGGATCCGGAGCAGATTATGGCTGAGATGTTGGGTGGCTTAACCTCGCATGAAGCGGGGAATTGGGAGGTGATCCTGAATCGTAAAGAAGCCATTCAACGAGCTGTGGAATTGGCAGGTGACGAGGACAGGATCATTATTACCGGACGAGGACATGAGACCCGTTATGTAGCAGGCAGCCAGATCGAATCGTTTAGCGATGAGGATATTGTATTGCGTTCCTTGCTGGACATGGAGCAAGGCATCCAGATGATGACACCGGAGCTATAAAATTACCCGGGAGGTGCTGGATTTTGAAACGAATGGTGGTTGGGGCAACTTTAATTGCAGCTTTGCTGCTTATTACTGCCTGTACACAGTCTTCTCCTTCTAAGGAAGAAGGGAGGCAGGAAGATCATCGGGAGGAAAAAAATGATTCCGCTTATCAAGTGCTTGCAGAGCAGTTGAGGACACCTTGGTCTATCGATTTTGACGGCGATACGATTTATATTAGCGAGCGGGAAGGAAATATCGTTCAGATCAAGGACGGCACTTTTACCAGACAGTCGGTACATACCGAGAAGCCAGTCGCCCATCAAGGAGAAGGCGGATTCCTGGGCTTTGCGTTAGCCCCTGATTTTCAAAATTCCGGCAAGGCCTTCGCCTACCACACCTATAATCAGGATGGAAAAGTCATGAACCGGTTGTTGGTCCTTCTAAAGCAGGAGGGGAATCAATGGACAGAGTCGCATGTCTTTCTTGAGCGCATTCCCGGCTCTAACGTACATAACGGCGGCAGAATTGCGATCGGACCTGATGGGATGCTCTACGTAACGACGGGAGATTCGGGTGAAGGAGAGCTTGCGCAAAACCAGGAGAGCCTTGCAGGCAAAATATTGCGATTGACGCTGGACGGCAAGGTCCCGACGGATAATCCGACCGCAGGTTCTTATGTATATACGTTAGGGCATCGAAATTCGCAGGGCTTGGCTTGGAATTCCGAAGGTGAATTCTACAGCTCAGAGCATGGACCGTCCGGCACACCCGGCGGACATGATGAGATTAATGAGATCACGGCTGGCAGCAATTACGGCTGGCCCGAGATTATCGGGGATGAACAGCAAGAGGGCATGAAATCCCCGCTCTACCACAGCAGTGAAACGGCTATTGCTCCTTCAGGCATCGCTTTTGATGAGGAGGATCACATGTACGTGGCCACCCTTCGCGGCCAGAAGCTGTACCGATTTCAGCCGGAGAATGCCTCACTTGAGTTGGTATTGGAGGGGGAAGGCCGATTAAGAGACGTCAAAGTCCATGATGGCAAAACCTATGTCATTACCAACAATACCGATGGCCGTGGGGTGCCCTCCGATCAGGATGATCGACTGCTGGTGCTGAAATAATTCAAAGAATTATACATGTCTTGCAATTTAAGAGAATAAGATAGGACAAGTACGATAACAAAAAAGGCCCCTTCCTGTATGGAAGGAGCCTGAAGTGGCAATAACAGATATTATGTTTGCTTGGCTTCGGTTTGTTTTCGAATACGGTAGACGCATTTTTTGTCGCCCTTGGCAAGGCACTCGGTACGTTCCACATCCGCCTCCAGCAAGGATTGAAACAGGTCAAGCTCACAGCGGCATGCGTGTTGGTACCGGTTGGCTACTTGGGATATGGGGCAGTTCAGTTCTTCGAGGAGATATTCTTCTTCGTTGACTTTTTTGTAATCCACCATATATCCGTTGTCGTTCTGAACCTGGGCCAGGGCTGCAACCCGATCTTCGAGCGCATCGGCTTTCACCGTAGGCGTGTACTTGTTCAGCAATGTATCCTTACGCTTGTCGAAGAGCCGTGAAATCATTTCATCACCGGCCTCGTCCTGCAGCTCGTTCAGCAGATCGAGTGCAAGTGCATGATAGTTCTTAGGGAAAAAATCTTCGGCGGATTCCGTAAGACTATATAAGGAGACGGGTCTTCCCATCGGTTGTTTCACGGTTCGATAGGTGATGTAACCCTCGCTCTTCAAGCTCTCCAGATGGCGCCGAACGGCCATCCCTGTTATGCCCAGTGCCTCGGTAATGGATTTTGTGCTGAGTTCACCATTTATTTTTAACATTTGCATGATATACTCGCGAGTACTGTATGCGACTTCTTGATCCACTATAATCACCGCCTTGTTTCTCGATGAATGCTTTCTTTTTTAACAAAAAAGGTTAAAAAGCAATATGTCTCATCTTATGTCTTTACTTTCTATAAGTCAACCGGAATGGCTGTTTTGAGGCTATCATCACGCGGTTTATTGACAATTGGCATGATTAACCACATAATTATGATATATTTTAGTATAAAAAGTATAGAAAACTAAGGAATTGATGAAGTTTGAGCTTTTTGCAATGATAGTCAGTCGAATGTTTGAAAGATTATTACACTCAGGAAGGTGGAATACGGATGTACGTTATTGGCTCAGCTTGTATTGAAGAGAAAGCGGGAGAATGCGTTGACGTTTGCCCTGTGGATTGCATAGAAGAAGGAGATGACCAGTTCTATATCGATACCGATATTTGTATCTCCTGCGGGGCTTGCGAAGCGGCTTGTCCGGTTGCGGCCATTTTCTATTTTGAGGATCTGCCGGAAGACCAGAAGCATTATTTTGATAAAGCAGTTGAATATTACAAAAACAAGTAGGGGCGCTCCGGTTTGGTTCGCTCCGGTTTGAGGCTATCCGCTCTGTTGTCCGTCCGTTTCCAGAATGAAATGGGTAAGGTAGAAACGGACTCCCAAAGGATCTGCTATCCTCAAACCTCCGCTGGTGGGAAAGATCAAAAGATTAAAGATAAAGAGATAAGAGATTAAAAGATTAATTAAAGATAGAAGACTAGACATTAAGAGCAAGTAAACAAATAAAGGCGGCTAAGATAATTAGTCGGAAAATTGAGCGTTAACCTGCTTCATGATAATCAAAATGCGTGTTCTCTATACATAAGCCATCCGGGATCATTTGAGGGTCACCTCGAATTTATTTCTCGGGTGGTTTAATTCGTTATGGGCGGAAGATACATTAGAACACAGTTAGACGCTCAATAATTCGAAATAATCATAAAATTTTCCTTTTGAAGCCATCCGAGATGAAGAATGCCCCAATCATTCTTTCCTCAGATGGCTTTATTTATGAGGTGGAACAACGTTGTTATCTACATTTTAGGAGACTTCGTGTTAAGTTGATGTCATGTTGTGCGCGAAGCGCGGTCATCTGTATGTATGTACGAGATTGAATTTCTTTCGCAAAAGATTGAAACACTTACATTTCCAGAAACAAAAAAATATTAATTTAAATGTGTCATATATATTGACACATTTACGAAACACGTTTTATTATTAATATCACTGGAGAATAAAAATAATAAATTTGATAATAATCACGGTTTTTTGATGATTTCGGATCGTTTTATTTGGAAAAATGATCTAATTAATCTACTGGTGAAATTAAATAGGGGATGTCTTCATGAAAAAGCATGATCAAGACTTTATGAAGCGGCAGAACAGACTCACAGTATTCCAAATCATCAAGAACGAACAGCCGATTTCAAGAGCAGCTATTGCCAAACAGACGGGAATGAGTCCGACAACGGTCAGCCGGATCGTATCGGAGCTGACGGAAGAAGGGTACGTTCACGAGACGGAAGAACAAGCCTCGGCGGGACGCGGAAGAAAGTCTTCCTTAATAAGACTGCTGGATACGGCGGTCATCTCGATTGGCGTTGAGCTCGATCGCCATCAAGCCCATATTGGATTCATCGATGTTCAGGGAAATGTATTGTGCAGCGGAAGTTTTCCGAGAGTATCGGAGGATACAGCCGAAGCCACGGTGGCCCAAATTGCATACACCATTGAGGAACTCATCGCGGAATGCGATATCGATCGCAGGCGGGTGGTGGGCATTGGCGTGGGACTGCCGGGCATCATCGATGTTGATGCCGGAGTGGTTAATTTCTCGGTACAGCTTGGTTGGAAGAATGTGAGGCTTGCCGAGAGGCTCAAGGAATTAACCGGACTTCAAGCGGTGGTAGACAATGAGCTTAAGGTAAAGGCGTTGGCAGAGCAGCTTAAAGGCTCGGCATACGGCTCCAACCGGACGGTTCTCCTTGGGTTCGGTAATGGGGTAGGCTCAGCGCTGATCCTGGAAGGGGAGATTTACCGCGGGGTGACCAATAGCGCGGGGGAAATCGGACACACGACCGTTGATCCTGAAGGTATGATGTGTGACTGCGGAAAAGCCGGTTGCCTCCAAACTTATATCAATATACCGTCCTTGTTGTCGGAAGCCAGCAAGATTAAGCCTGTTCGTACGATTGAGGAACTGTTCGCGGAAAGACGGGCTGGAACACGATGGGCGACTTATTTAATCGATAGGGCACTCGCGTATATGGCGATTACGATTAATAACGTCGTCAGCATGTACAATCCGGACAGCGTCATATTGAGTGGTGAGATTCTGGACAAGTTTCCTGAAGTATATGAAGAGATCACCGACCTGTGCTACTCACAGTATATCTGGGAACCGCTTCAGGATTCCTTCACGATTGTCCGCTCCGAGCTTCACGAACATGGGGTCATCATAGGGTCGGGACTTGTCGCACAGGATCGTTATTTTCGATTGAATTAATACAACTGGAGATCGGGGGAGCAAAATCATGGGATTTGTGCCATTGGTAGAGGAATATCGCGGAAACGTACTGGAGAACATTCACTACGGAGCGATCAGCGTTGTAGACGAGAACGGAAAGGTGGTTTATGCAGCGGGTGATCCGCATCATATGACCTTTCTGAGATCGGCGGCTAAACCATTCCAAGCAATACCGGTAATGAAACGTCGGATTGACGAGGTGTACGGACTTACGGGGGAAGAAACGGCCTTGTTTGCCGCTTCCCACCGGGGCGAACGTTTCCACATTGATGCATTGGAATCTATTTTGAAGAAAACCGGGATTCAGGAAGAAACGCTACACTGCTGCGCAACTTATCCATTGAACGAGGATGCCAAGGCGCAGCGCCATCGAGATCATGAGGACAAGCGGCGGATCTTCCATAACTGCTCGGGTAAGCACAGCGGCTTGATTGCTTTGTGTAAGCATATGGGCTGGGACGAGAGCACGTATTACAAGCCGGAGCATCCGGTTCAGCAAGAGATCATCGAGACGCTGGCTTATTTTGCCGAAGTTCCGGTTTCCTCGATTCCGCAAGGCATTGATGGCTGTGGGCTTCCCATTTTCGCGCTTCCGCTGGACCGTATCGGATACGCTTTCCTTAAGCTGGCCTGCCCGGATTTGATCAAGGACGCAGAGACGGCGGATGCAGCTGCCAGAATGGCAAAGCTGATGAATGAGTATCCGGATATCATTGCAGACACGAAGTTTGTGTGCTCCGCCTTGCTCCGGGACCACAACCTGGCAGCCAAGGGCGGCGCCAAGGGTGTGTATGGCATCGGACTTCGGAAAGAACGCTTGGCGATCTCGCTTAAAGTATCCGATGGCTCCGAGCAAGTATGGCCATGCATTATCGCTTCCATTCTGGAGCGCCTCGGTTACAGCGATCAAGCTACGATCGATAGATTGTATGCGCTTGTTCCGAATGAGATTTTCAATGATGGCGGTACGCTGGTTGGGAAGCGACACGCGGTGTATGAATGGAATGTTTAAGCTGTGAGGAACTCAAGGTGATCGGCAGGATGTTATATGCTGACGCGGCGAGTGAATCTATAGATATTCACTACATCAAAGGGGGAGTAAAACAATGAGATTCAAAGGTAGAACATGGTCACTGCTCATGCTGCTGCTCGCATTTACGATTGTTGCGGCAGGCTGCGGCGGAAACAGCGGAAGCGGCAAAGGGGCAAGTGAAGGCGGCGGCGAGAGTAAGCCGGTGACAAAAGATAACAAAGATGTTGTCATTGCGATTAACGCCAACTTCATTACGCTTGACCCTCACAATGCCGGAGACACGCACTCCATTTCCGGTGCACGCACGATGTACGAAGGTTTGATGGGCTTTAACGAGAAGATGGAACTCGTTCCTGTGCTGGCTGAAGACTACAAGATCAGCGAAGACGGCCTGACTTACACATTCAATCTGCGCCAGAACGTAAAGTTCCATGATGGAACGGATTTCAATGCAGAAGCTGTAAAAGTCAACCTGGATCGCATCATGGATGAAAAGAACAATCTTAGAATGCGTAAAAGCTTCTCTACCGTCGCCGATGTTAAAACTCCGGATGACCACACGGTTGTCATCACCCTTAGCCAACCGTACAACGCTTTCTTGAACAAAACCGCAATGGCGCTGATGATCAGCCCGAAAGCGCTTAAAGAAAGTGCCGACATCACGAAGAATCCTGTAGGTACGGCGGCATACAAGTTCAAGGAATGGATTCAAGGTGACCGCCTTGTCGTTGTAAAGAATGAAGATTACTGGCAAGAAGGTCTTCCGAAGGTAGACAGCATTACGTTCAAACCGGTACCGGAGAACGGTTCCCGGATCGCGATGCTGAAGACGGGCGAAGCGGATTTCATCTATCCAATGCCTACCGAGCAAGTCTCTGAAGTAGAAGGCGATTCCAATATCGTCATTGATAAGACCGATTCCACCATCGTTCGTTATATTACGCTTAACACCATGAAGAAACCTTATGACGATCTGAAGGTTCGTCAAGCCATCAACTATGCTATCGATAAAGATGCTTACATTAAAGTAGTTAAATCCGGACTGGGCTCGAAGCTGAACTCTTCCATGTCCTCCATGACGCAGTATTACGCTGAGCAATCCGGTTATGAGTATGACCCGGAGAAAGCCAAATCCCTCTTGGCGGAAGCAGGCTATCCGGATGGATTCGAAGCTGAGATTTGGGGAGAAAACGATTCCGAAACGGTAAAAGGCATGCAGTTCATTCAGCAGCAGCTGGCGCTTGTCGGAATCAAAGTTGAACCGAAATCGATGGAGGGTGCTACCCTGTCTGATCAGATTAACTCGGCTACG
This sequence comes from Paenibacillus sp. 2KB_20, assembly GCF_052115765.1. NCBI lineage: Bacteria > Bacillati > Bacillota > Bacilli > Caryophanales > Paenibacillaceae > Paenibacillus > Paenibacillus sp. 2KB_20. The sequence goes on from NZ_JBFRHH010000007.1 coordinate 575,649, forward strand.
CCGGAAAACGCAAAAATTCAAATGTGGTATGTAAGCTGGTCCCCTTCGTCGGGTGATGCTGACGGTGCAACAAAGGGTCTGTTCAGCAGTGAATTCTTCCCGCCAGCTGGTTCCAATACAGCATACTACAAGAACGACAATGTAGATCAATGGATCAAGGATGCTAACGCCTCCGTAAAAGCTGAAGATGCAAAAGAAATCTATGCAAACATCCAAAAACAAATCTGGGAAGACGCTCCTTGGGCATTCCTCGGGGTCGATCAGGTCATCACCGGCAAGAGAGCTTATCTTGAAGGCGTTAAAGCTCTTCCGGACGGATCGATCAGCGTGATCAACGCAGAAGTCAAATAATCAGGCAGCGAAGAGCTTGCTAAACGTATACCTTGTGGTGGGCCGCCTCTTGAATCAATAAGGAAGCGGCCCATCGTATTTTAAAAGCTGGCATGTTGAAAGGAGGCACATCCTTTGGGAAGATATGCAATTCAGAGGCTGCTGGGTGTTATCCCGCTGTTGTTCGTTGTATCTATTCTTGTATTTATGTTCATTCACCTTATTCCTGGAGATCCGGCACGACTTGTTGCAGGTAAGGATGCCACCCTTGAGGAGATCAACGGGATTCGAGAGCAGCTAGGCTTAAACTTGCCGCTATGGCAGCAGTATGTGAACTACATGGGTGATCTGTTGAAGGGTGACTTGGGTGTATCCGTTACTTCCGGTTTGCCGGTGACGGACATGTTGGAAAGCCGCTTTTTTCCGACGATTGTCCTGACCTTTACCAGCCTTGGCTGGGCACTGGTCATTGGTCTGATCATTGGTATCGTATCTGCCGTTAATCGCGGAAAATGGCCGGACTATATCGGGATGTTGACGGCAATATCCGGTATTTCCCTGCCAGGCTTCTGGCTTGGTCTTGTACTTATTCAAATTTTCTCTGTCGAGCTTGGCTGGTTCCCGACAGGCGGTGTCGACAGCTGGCAGTCCTACATTCTGCCTTCCTTTACGCTGGGGGCCGGAATTATGTCCATGCTGGCAAGGTACTCCCGTACATCTATGCTGGAGACGATGCGTGAGGATTATGTCCGGACGGGACGCGCGAAGGGTCTGCGGGAATTCGTTGTAGTCGGAAGACACGCACTGCGCAACTCCCTGATTCAGGTCGTGACCGTAGCGGGACTGCAGTTCGGATTTTTGCTGGGCGGCTCAGTTATGGTTGAGACGGTATTCAGTATTCCCGGCATGGGGCGACTCTTGGTAGATTCGATCGCGTTCCGTGATTATACCGTCATTCAAGCGCTATTACTGCTGTTTGCAGCCGAATTTATTCTGATTAACCTGATTGTCGATTTATTGTACGGTGTACTGAATCCAAAAATCCGGTATGCATCGAAATAGGAGGGGGAACCCATGAGCGACAATTCAACAGTGACGGTCAATTCCTCCGTACCGGAGGATACGCTTGCGAAGAGTCAGGCAACTGGCAAATTTAAAGCGTTCACGTCTAAATTCATGAAACAAAAGCTTGCTGTTATATCAAGCGGATTTATCTTGTTACTACTAGTGCTGGCGGTGATCGGTCCGCAAATCGTTCCGTATCCTCCGAATGAGCCGAACTATGATGCGATGATGCAAGGCCCGTCGGCTGCCCATTGGGCAGGTACGGATGAGTACGGTCGTGATATTCTGAGCCGCTTGATTGACGGAACAAGGTTGACCATGGTGGTCAGCTTAAGCGCCGTATTTATATCCGCAATTCTCGGTACGATTCTCGGACTGATCAGCGGGTACTATGGCGGCTGGATCGACCGTCTTATCATGCGAGGCAGTGACGTCATGTTCTCATTTCCTGACCTGCTGCTTGCCATCGGAATCGTAGCGATTCTGGGGCCGGGCTTATCCAATGTGGTGATCGCGGTGGCGGTCTTCGGGACGCCGTCGTTTGCCAGAATCATCCGAAGCGTGACACTCTCCGCGAAGGAGTCTTTATATGTAGAGGCAGCACGGTCCATGGGCGCCAAACATAACCGGATTATATGGAAGCATATTTTTCCTGAGACGGTTCCCAGCATCATTGTCAACGTATCGATGAGAATCGGCGGCGCCATTCTGGCAGCTTCTTCGTTAAGCTTCCTCGGACTCGGTGCCAAGCCGACGGAACCGGACTGGGGCGCCATGCTTAGCATGGGGCGCGATTACTTGAGTATTGCACCGCATATCGTGTACTACCCGGGACTTCTGATATTCCTGACCGTGCTTGCATTTAACCTGATCGGTGACGGACTGAATGATGCCCTTGATCCGAAAACGAAAAACTAATAGGGGGGATAGATCGTGACGCAAACATTGCTTGAAGTAAAAGGCCTCAAAACCGAGTTCAAACGCGATGGCTCATCGGTGCTTGCCGTAGCAGGGGTCGATTTTCACATCAATAAAGGCGAAGTGCTCGGACTCGTGGGTGAATCCGGATGCGGCAAAAGCGTGACCTCCCTGTCCATCATGAGGCTCCTTAAAGATACGCCCGGCAGAATATCCGGGGGCTCGGTAAGCTTTGAGGGTAAGGATCTCGTACAAATGTCGGAAAAAGAAATGCGCCGCTATCGCGGAAATGAGCTGGCCATGATCTTTCAAGAGCCGATGACATCGCTGAATCCCGTCCTTCGTATCGGGAAACAGCTGGAGGAATCCATCATGCTGCACTTGGGCTATAGCCGCAAGAAAGCGCGGCAGCATGCCATCGACTCGCTCAAACTCGTGGGTATTCCGCGGGCTGATGAAGTTGTGGATGACTATCCGCACCAATTGTCCGGCGGTATGCGACAGCGGGTCATGATTGCGATGGCGATGTCCTGCAATCCGAAGCTGCTGATTGCCGACGAGCCGACCACCGCCCTTGACGTCACGATTCAGGCTCAGATCCTGGATCTGATGAATCGACTGAAGACCGAGCAGGAAATGGGCATGCTGCTTATTACCCATGATCTTGGCGTCGTGGCCGAAATGTGCGACCGGGTGGTTGTCATGTACGCAGGCAGAGTCGTGGAAGAGGCGACGGTTGAAGAGCTGTTCGAGAATCCTCAGCATCCGTACACCAAAGGACTCATAAATTCAGTGCCCAAGCTTAGACAAAAGGTGCGCCGTTTGGAATCCATTCCAGGGAATGTGCCGGATCTGCGGAACATGCCGAAAGGCTGCAAGTTTGCCCCGCGGTGTCCGTTCGTGATGGAGCAGTGCCTCTCCCAGGAGCCGGAGCTTCTCCCTGTTGCACAGGAAGAACACCGTAAGAGCCGCTGCTGGCTGACACAGGAAGGTCACTCGAAGGGAGGAGAAACCGCATGAAAGAAACACCTTTATTAGAAGTAAAGAATTTGCAGAAATCATTCACGGTGAAAAAAGGATTCTTCGGTACGTCCAAGCAGCTTCGTGCCGTGGATGGAATCTCCTTCGCGATCCATAAGGGCGAGACCTTCAGTCTGGTTGGCGAAAGCGGCTGCGGCAAATCGACGACAGGCCGCTTGGTGACCCGTCTGCTGGCGCCAAATAGCGGCGAGGTCCTGTTTAACGGAACAGATATTAGCGGATACAATGAGAATCAGATGCGCCCGCTGCGCAAAGACATGCAGATGGTTTTCCAGGATCCTTACGCTTCCCTTAATCCAAGGATGAAGGTCAAAGAACTGGTCGCAGAACCCTTGCTCATTCATACCAAGCTGAGCACCAAAGAGAGGGACAAACTGGCTTGCGAGCTGCTGGAAACGGTCGGATTGAACAGCTTCCATGCCGAACGCTTTGCCCATGAGTTTAGCGGCGGTCAGCGGCAGCGGATCGGCATTGCCAGAGCGCTGTCCGTGCGTCCGAATCTGATCGTAGCCGACGAACCAGTATCAGCGCTGGATGTTTCCATCCAATCGCAGGTGCTGAACCTGCTGCAGGATCTTCAGGAGGAATACGGCCTGACTTATCTGTTCATCTCCCATGATCTCAGCGTGGTTGAGCATATCAGCGATCGGATTGGTGTCATGTATCTGGGCGCGCTCGTGGAGACGGCCGATAAAGATACGCTGTACGACCGCCCACTGCACCCTTATACTCAAGCCCTGCTGTCCTCGGTACCTGTTCCGGATCCGAAGCAGAAGAAGGAACGGATCATTCTGAAGGGAGATCTGCCGAGTCCGGTGAATCCGCCCACAGGCTGCCGCTTCCATACACGCTGTCCATCCTGCATGGAAGTGTGCAAGCAGATTACACCGGTTTATCGTGAGGTGGAGCCGGGCCATCAGGTGGCATGCCATTTATATGACGAAGAAATCATGAAAAATGCTTAACAGCGTTGATTCTCTTATATAGGAGGGAAGGCCTCGATATGAATATCACAATAGATGAAGCTTCATTGGCAGATACTTCGATTTATGTGGTTTATGAGGGCGAGGAGTCTCATTTCCGTTTAACGGAATCTCGAAAGCATAGTATGAAGCTGACTTGGTTCTATGGCCGCTCTGATCAAGAAGCGGACGATCTCGTAGTTGGAATGGGGCAACGCTCGAACCTTACGTTGGAGCAAGTGCGCAGAACAGGCGCATCCGCTGCGAGAGCACTGCTCAAGGAAAACAAATCAAGTGCAGCGCTGATCCGAGCTTCAGCCCGTGATGGTGGGGCTTCTTCTCGGATATCTATAGAAGAAGAACTCCAGGCGTGGGTTGAAGGATGGATGTATGGATTGTATCAATTCAATAAGCATCGTGGGGTTACGGCCAATCTGCAAGTTCTGTCCCTAAATCTTCGACAGGAAGATTGGCAGGGGCTTTCCCGTGAAGAGATGGAAGCCATCATACAGACGGCAGAAATCCGAATCGAAGGGACGCAGCTCACCCGAGACCTGGTGAATGAATCACCGGAAACGCTAAATCCGGAAGCGTTTGTTGTGGTTGTCGAGGATCGTTTCAAGAAGGCACCCGTTCAGCTTCATGCGTATCGCGGACAAGAGCTCCATGATCGGCAGATGAACGGTCTGATCGCTGTGGGTGCCGGCAGCAAATACGAGCCTGCCATGATTGAGATTTCCTATAATGGGGTGGATTCCGAGAAGGAAAGTCCTCATATTGTGCTCATTGGCAAAGGCGTAACCTTTGATATGGGCGGGATGAACGTCAAAATCGGCCGAGACATCAGCGATGCACGTATGGATATGGGAGGCGCTGCAGCCGTCGTGGGTGCCATGGATATTCTGGTATCGCAAAAAGCTCCGGTACGCGTAACGGCGCTTATAGCCGTTGCGGATAATTTATCGGGACCGGATGCAATGCTTCCTTCTTCCGTTGTTCATTATCCGAATGGTTTAAGCGTTCAGGTAGCGAATACGGATGGGGAGGGGAGATTGATCATTGCGGATGCGCTGCTGCATGCAGCGAAGCTTGGCGCAGATAAGGTGATTGATATCGCAACCCTTACCGGTAATGTCGGAGCCGCACTGGGCTTGGAGATTGCGGGCATCTGGGGTGATCAACAGATTACAGCCGATTTGGTTGAGATCGGTGAGCGTAACGGAGAGCGCCTATGGCCTATGCCGCTGATGGACGAGTACGAATCGGATCTCAGAAGCGATTATGCCGATCTGAAAAATGTGGGTACGTCAACTTTGGCAGGCGCTATAACGGCTGCGCTGTTTATCCGTTATTTTGTGGCGGATTCCATGAAATGGGTGCACATCGATATGGCGGGCACGGTTCAGTATAAAAGAGAATTTCCCCACTCCGCAGCGGGGGCTACCGGCTATGGTGCAAGATTGCTCGCCGATTATGTGGAGAAGCAGTTTCTCCATGCATAAAGAATCAACTTCAGTAAGGAGTGACGACGATGCTGCTTGAAATAATCGCAACATGCGTGGATGATGCCATCACAGCAGAGAAGAATGGCGCGGACCGTCTGGAATTGATCACAGCGATAACCGAAGGCGGGCTTACGCCGGGAATCGGGCTTGTTGAAGAGGTTGTGAAAGCCGTTCAGATTCCTGTACATGTCATGGTCAGACCACATAGCAGATCCTTTGTGTACAACGAACATGATATAGCTACCATGATGGCCGAAGTTAAGGCGGTCCGCAAGGCAGGTGCAGCTGGCGTTGTGCTTGGCATGCTGACTCCGGAAGGGAAGATTGACGAGGACTCCTTGGTCAAAATGCTGGAATGGACAGGAGATATGCAAGTCACGTTCCACCGGGCTTTTGATGAACTGAAGGATCAGTTCGAAGGACTGCGTACATTGCAGAAATACCCGTCGGTTACCCGTGTCCTAACGTCAGGAGGGCCGGAGCCTGCACCGCAGGCCATCCCGAGAATTCGGGAGCTTGTAGAACAAACGGCAGGCAGTGAACTTAAAATATTGGCCGGCAATGGTCTGAAGTGGGAAATCATACACGATTTTATCGACCGGACCGGTGTGAGCGAGGTCCATTTCGGCTCAGCTGTTCGGTACGGTCGATCAGGGCTGAAGCCCATCGATCCGGTCGAGCTGCGATCGCTGGCTGAGAGCATACATCAATAGAAGTAGCAAACCTATCGGAAACAGGTGAACAAAAATTGCAAACCGTATGGAATAAACAGCAAGAATTTGTGGTTGGCGTTGACCTTGGGGGTACGAAGATCGCGGCAGCGCTCTTTGATTCCGAAGGACAGCTGCTGAACCGGGAGCAAATGGAGACAGCGGGTGCGCGTACGGCTGAAGAAGTGGTCGCGAGAATTACGAACATGATCCGCAGTGTGTCGGACGGCCACCCTCTTCGAGGCGTAGGGATGGCTTCACCCGGAACAGTTAACAGTAGGGAGGGGATTGTCATTCATGGTACGAATCTGCCGGAATGGACGAATGTCCCCCTCAAAGCCTGGATGGAACGTGATCTGCATACGGAAGTACAGGTGCTGAATGATGCCAATGCAGCCGCATGGGGAGAGTATGTAAGAGGTGCCGGAAGAGGGTCGACGAACATGGTGTACGTGACGCTAAGCACCGGCATCGGCTCAGGGATCGTGCTGGATGGGAAGCTGTTCCTGGGCAGCAGTTCATTTGCTGGGGAACTGGGACATCATATCATTGATCCGAACGGTCCGCAGTGCAATTGCGGGAGCCACGGCTGCTGGGAGGTATTTGCTTCAGGAACGGCCATCGGCCAGGCAGCATCCCAGCGGATGCTCACCCAGCCCAGCGTAATTTCTGAACTGGCCGCAGCCGAGGCGGGAGTGAACGCTAAACATGTTTTCGAGGCTAAACGTCTTCATGACCCCGTCGCAGTAGAGGTCATCGATCGAGCCATCTATTATATGGCGCTAGGACTGGTTAACGTCATTCACAGCTTCAACCCCGATCGCATCGTGATTGGAGGGGGAGTAAGCAGAGCGGGCGATCTTTTATTTCCGCAGCTGCGGGAAATGACAGATAAGCTGGTCATGCCATCCTATTTAGGCACGTACGAGATCGTTCCTGCAGGACTTCGGGACGATGTTGGTCTGGTTGGAGCTGCGGCCTTGTTCCAGTAGCATAGGTGTAAAGAGAACGTTACGGATAGAATAAAGGATGGAATAGAGGTTAGATAAAAAGCGTTCGGATCGGCGACGTAGTTTCATGTTAACCGAGCTTAAGCGAATTAGACAAAAGCCGCCCTTCAGGGGGCGGCTTTCCAATTATTCATAGAGAGCGGGAAACGGAGCGATCATTTTTTTCGTTATAAGTCCGTAACATGTGACAAGTGATAGGCGTGAACCGTAAGCCGTCATCCGTTTTCACTGGAGGCGAGTTTTTGGTTTCCTGGTTAGGTTTGTTTGTATCCGACAAACAATAAGCGGTTGCTCACACTTTCCCGCGATGCCGGCGGAAACCGCCGGCTCCAAACCCGCACGTGGGATGACCTGCAGGCTTGGAGCCGGCGGCTGCCGCTATTCCATGTACTTGGATGCGTCAAACGTAATCATGGACGTATGATTGGCATGTTCAATCAGTGAAGAGAGCTTGGTTACTTCGCGTTCCTTCTTCCGCGCTTGCGCCTGATAAGCTTCCGGATCATATAAAGCGACGTTGAACAGCGTTACGGCACCATCTCCGCTGCCACGGCTGCTCTGCCGCTCCAGCTTCTTGCGGGAGCCGAGATGAGCAAGTTGTCCGATATCGCTGCGGATCTGTTTGGCCAGCTCGATCGCTTCCATGATGGTCATGTCGGAGCCGTTCCAGCTAATGGTTTGCGTTGTATTGGAGATTGCCATCAGCAAATCCAGCTTTCTGTAATCCGCGGCGGCGGCTTCGATTTCTTCCGTAATGGCATCCACACTGCGTGCAGGATATTCCGCCGTTTCCCCTTTTTCAATGATTGTGCTGCTGTTGTTCAAGCGTTCCGACATCAATTGATTCAAGAGACGGTTGATTGCTGCCCGGACTGCCAAAGCTTCAGCCATCGTGATTTGTCTCATAAGTGATCGATCACCTCTTTAATTTCATTACTGATTATGTAAACGCATAGGTTTGTAAAAAGTTGCTAGATTATTAAAAAAAGCAGTTCGAGAAGGAAAGCAGAGTTACATAATTGTCATGACTGTGTGAAGATGGTTAAAAAATAGTCGGCCGGAATTAACCATCTTTACGACAGCTCCAAACATAAAACGATAGATTTTTAGGATATGATTGACAGCATCCTTGCTTGTATACTATATTAAGAGAAGGTTACAAAACGTTAATGAATTTTGCCGAATTTCGTTTGGAAAACGGGGGAACCGTCTTGGGTGAATTACTCTTGTATAGAGAGTATAGGGAACCTTCAACCGAACCCTTAGCTAACTCCGTAGGCATCGAAGGAGAGAACATATTTTGAAGAAGTTTGTCATCACTTTGCTAGGGTCTGCAATTATTTTTTCTTCCGGTGCCGTATCAGCATTTGCTGATCAACAACCGAATTTTCAGTATCAAGTGAAGCAATTGGTAGGAACTCCATACAAATGGGGCGGAACGACCACTAGCGGGTTTGATTGCTCCGGATTTATTCTGTACATGTTTAGAAATTTTGATATGGATCTTCCACGCACTTCCCAAAGCCAGGCTCAAGCCGGTGAACATGTGGATCGCGAAGATCTGCGGGTTGGAGATTTGGTATTCTTCAATACAAGCGGCAGCGGAATTTCTCATGCAGGCGTTTACATTGGTGACGGACAATTTGCGCATGCTTCCAGCAGCAAGGGAGTCAGAATCAGCAAGCTTAGCGATTCATATTACGAGCCACGTTATGTCACGGCACGTCGTGTGTTGAGTCAAGAAAATTATGCGAGACTGGTAGGAAGCGCAAGCTAATTGGATTACATTGCAGTTTAGGGTTCAATACATAACCAGAAAGCCTGACAAAGGGTTGTCCTTGTCAGGCTTTCTTTTTTTTAGATATCAGAAAGTATAAACTTCGAAGCTTGTGACTTCCTGATATCGCAAGAAAAACGTCTACTAACTGCGGTCTGTCATCTGTGAAAGTAGCGTCGATAGAAGTTTTTCTTACTATAAGTCTGTCAATCCCCACAGGGGTTGTTCGGTTACTCCTTAACAACAGAGGCATTCACAGCTGCTTCCATCCCGTTATTATAGAGACGGAACAAGCCAAGACGCCAGAAAGCAGCGCCTTTCAGATCATAGCGTTTGGCCAAACCGAGCTTATCGTCCACGGAAGTGGCTGTTTCGCTGCTTAAGCTGATGCCAAGCAAAAGCTTCTGCTTCGGGACACCTGCTTGGAGTGCCAACTGGATCGCTTGGTCCACCAGGCTGTTTGGTTCGGGTACCTGAGATTTGGTTCCGACCGGATTGTACTGATAAGCCATAACGATGAGATCATCGGCGATGGAGGCCAGCGCTTTGTAATCGTAACCTTTATAGGCGCTGTTCAATGGCGGCACCGCTAAGGACAGAGCAATGTCATGCGGCAATGCTGCCTTTAATTGCTTGACATAATCATTGAGCAGCTTCTGCTGGTTTACGACATCCAGTTTAAAACCGAGCCCTTCAAAATCAAGTACAACGCCGCCGAAGCCGTTCTCCGTTACCGCGGATGTGATGCCTTCAATGGACTTTTGGCGCAGGCTGCTGTCGCTCAGTACTTTGGTTAATTCGCCGTTTCCATCTAAGGCATAGACCATGAGGTATGGTTTAATCTTCTGGTCCGTAGCATCTGCTACCATCGATTGCGGCGTAACGTCACCGGCCGCAGCGGGCAGGCGGTACTCGTCGCCTTGAAGCGTGAACTGACCTTCACGATCGATGCGGCTCCATCCAAAGGCGACTGAATTCATAGATGCAACAAGATCCCGTTCTTGGAAAGATTGCAATGCATAGAAGGCTCTCAAATGCATCTCGCGCTGCGGCGATACAAGGGAGACCGTGCGAGTTGCCTGATTCCAGCCCACATCGACACCGAAGTGGCTGCTGAACGAGCTAAGCGGGATCAGTACACGGCCTTCCCGTTGAACCGGCGGGGCCGCAAGCTTCACTTGTTTTCCATTGACCGTTGCTGTCGTGCTTCCCACCTGAAGTAACACTTCAGTCGATTGGCCTTTCACACTGCCGATGGCCTTTACGGTTTGCGTCTTGCTATTCCAGGTGATTTGAATGCTCAGCGCTTCACCGACCGTCCGGAATGGAACGTAGGTGACCCCTTTGTCTACCCGCGGAGCCGCATCGAAGGTTAGCGTAACATCATCCAGCTTTACCGATATGGCAGGCTCAGCATATACCTGACCAACATGGGGTGCGGTGCCGAGCAAGGATAAGGCAAGAACGGCAGCGACAGCTGTTTTTCCTATTTGTTTATGCAGCATGCTTTGGTATTTCCTCCGATCCATTAAATAATAGAATGATTTCATAGAATATGGAATTAGGTCTAGCATACGCTAGTATAGCAAAATTTTCATAGGGTTCCAATTCCATGATGTCAATGTCATAGAATAGATAAGAGTAAGCATGTTGATTTTTTAAACTTTCCGGTATAATAAATGAAGGATTTTATACATAACCTGATGATTACATGCATAGGGGGATAACGCGCGTGTTTAAATTCTGGAAAAACAAAAAGGGTAGGAATAGCGAAGACAACAACTCGTCCATCCCGGAAGAGATCGAAGCCGTACCGGATCGGATCATTGAACTAACAGGTCGCGAGGTTCGCCGCAGTGTGGCGCCTGTTCTTGGCATGACGGTGCTTGATCTGGCCGAACGGAATGACGTGGACTGGAACTCTTTTTGCAAAAGAGGAACTTGTGCGCGCTGCCGCTGCATGGTGGCGGAGGGAATCGAGTATTTGTCCGAGCCCAATCTGGCCGAAGAACAACGCTTGGATCCTGAGGAGATCGAAGAAGGATATCGTCTGGGATGCCAGAGCAAGATCGAAGCGGTCGGTCCCATCAAAATCAAGCATTCCCCATACTTTTGACGACATAGAAGGCGGATGCCGTTCATATTTAAAAAATCAGGCAGCCGTACAATGGATATAATCCCCTTCAAGTAGACAGTGCGAAGAAAGAGCACATCCGTTTACTTGGAGGGGATTTTTCATGGGGAATTTCATGGGGAACAAAAGTAAGCCACCCTCGATAATCAAACTTCGTTTCCCGGGATATTGTTGAAAATATCCATCAGATTTGAGACTAGCGCCTTTTGCCACATTTTACTAGAATGACTATACTACTAATATCTTGTAAAAAACAGACTATAGATAATTTGCGGAGAAACTCAAAAAAACTCCGCTGCGATCGATCAGTGACCATGTTTTTATGAGTTCTTATCATTACTCGTGGCCGGACCGACATCAAGGGAGACGTCCTGCTCGCACGAAGCCGCTTTCAAAGGAGGCGACCGTTATGAATTCGATCTGGTCCATCCGAACCGGAATTCGGGATTTCCTGGAGTCTATCTATCGAACTGGCCGGTCCTGGATTGAGAAATATCCGTTTATTAAAACGGCGTATACGATATTTTCCTGGTTGTCGCTAATCCTGTTTGTTTTAAGCTTGTTTTTCGTTAAAGAATCGCGTACCATGATGGTTCAATATTTATGGTCGTTTTATGTACTCCTGCAATTTTGGTTTCTATGCCGAAGCAAAACGATACCGTGGAAGCAGATTGTGCTGTTTGTTCTGGCGGGCGTTTTTCTTGTCGTACCTTTTACGACGCTTACGGTCAATGCTCTCCACGTGCTTTTCGGCGGAAGCACATCTGACACCTGGTCCATTGCCGTGATCACGCCAATTTTGGAAGAATTTTGGAAGCTCCTTCCGCTAGGCATATTTCTGTTGTTCTCGCGTCGAGCTTCCGCTTTGACTTTAAGCGATTACACGCTCATCGGCGCGGCGACTGGCGTTGGCTTCCAACTGATGGAAGAGCTCTCCCGAAGATGGCTAAGTTCCGGCCCGCTTGAGGAAAAGTTCGGCTACAGCTTTACATGGCTGGGCGGCGAAACGATCCATTGGGATTTGTTCTCGTTGTTTCCTGGGCGTTTCGAAGAAAGTGTCTTTCCGACGCTGATGACCGTCGGTCATCCTGTGCATACCGCCATGATCGCGCTTGCGTGCGGAATAGCCTATCGGCTGCGGACAAAACTGACGAAATGGGTTTTTCTGTTCCCGGTAATCATATTGCTGTGGGCCATCCTGGATCACGCGGCATATAACGGTCAGCATCAGCTGCCGGGTTGGGTGCTCCAACTTCATGATTGGACCGGCAGCGGTTATAAAACTCAGCCGACCTTCCTGCTGATGCTCGCCGCATCGATTTTTGCCGACTACTGGTCGCTGAACAAAATACGAAACCGTCTGCCGTCGCTACCGAACGAGCCGCTGCTTAATCCGTTTACCGAGCTGTGGAATATGACCCGCTCTTTTTGTCTGGACCGGGGAAAATTCATCTATTGGCTCGGATTTTACCGGGAGCGCAGGGAGCTTGGATTTCATTTGCTTTATGGAAATGAAGAAGCAGCCAGTAGACAGGAACCTATCGATGCTCGGGTAAAAGCTCTTTGCCAGGCGTTAACCGGGTTCGCTATAATTCTGCTCGTGGCCGGTCTGTTCGCAGGTATCGGGACACATGCGAGCGGTGGAGAAACGGCATGTTTCGCCTGTATGTTCGACTCGCTGCAAGATTGGTGGGATCGGCTGGATTGGTATGAACAGGGCGCGATCCTTCTTGGAGCTCTTGCCTTGTCACTGCTATTCGTCGGATTCTGGCCGGCTTTTGGCATCGCAATGACAGGGATGGGAATCGCCGGGAGCGGACATGAGATTGCCGGTTATATCCGCGATCCGAAGAAGTTGATGACTCCCGAAAATGCGCTTTCCGTGGCTGCAGGCATTATATTAAGCCGAATTCCATTCGGCAAAGCGCTAAGCTGGGCTGGTAAAAAAGGACGCGATTATGTGAGCAAGCTTCTGGATAAGCTTGGTTCCCGGAAGCCAAATATCGACGTCCCGGTTAAACCGAAACCTCCGAAGCATGACGGCCCGGGTAAGCATCAGGACGACCCCAAGAAGCCAGATAACGGTCCCAAGAAGCCAGATGACGATCCCAAGAAGTCGGATGACGATTCGCCACCGAATAAGGATAAAGCCGATGAGGGGACGGAACAAGATGAGACCATTGGAGACGTAGTTAAGGAAGGAAATAAAACGAAATACACGAATCCAGCTGGAAATGAACTTACTTGGGTTGATCAATCTCCGAAAAATATTAATCGAGATATTGACCAATTCTTAAATAGTAAAGACGTTGGTAAAGCAACTGAGGCTAAGGTTGCGGACTTTGTAAGAAATGAAACAGAGGTAAAAGCGTATGCGCAAAAAGTGATGAGGAGTGATGGTCAAGCTGCCGGTGATTTAGATGTTGTAACAAAAGATGCGATTATTGAAGTCAAAGCATCCATTAAAGCAGTAAAAGTAGATCAATTTAATAAATTTACGGATCCAACCCATGATTTATTCTTTAATCCAGAGAACAAAAAGGTTATTTTGTATATTGATAAACCTTTGAGTAATTTAAGACCCGAACAACAAGCTATGCTGGAAACCATAAAATCTAAAGGTGTTACGATCGTTAACTCACTAGAGAAACTGAAGGGGGTTTTATAATCGGATGGGGACTTCTGCTTTTATCTTAATGAACCACAAAAAATATACACCGGAGCGTCTTTTAGCTGATTCCATCATTTCTGCTTTCCATGCGGATGTAATGCTGAACTTTCATAACAGTAAAAACTATGCCAGCAATGGACAATTGCTTTCTACGACGTTGAATATTAATGATAAGAAAGTACGAGAAAATAATGAATCGTTTATACTTTATGTAGATGCATTGGATAATCCACAACTTGATTTTTTTTACTATGAGGATGTGGGTTTGGATTCCAATCATAAACTATATCAAGTAGGAGCAATTGAAGATATTTTTGGCGTCGAAGAGTTGGTATTTCAATTTATATATCATTATCTCAAAATAAATCCTAATGACTATTTTTGGGTTGCGGATTATGATTGGGTTTACAGCTGGGAAGACGTGCAACAATTAAAATCCCTACCATTTGACTCAGATTGGTGTTATAAAAATCCTAGAGAAAGTTTTGGATAATCATTTAAGTAACCAACACTTGATAAACTCTCAAAGGCTCATTCCAACTTGGATAAGGAGAAATGAGCCTTTTTTGCATGCCTTTTTGAAGCGTAGAAAGCGAGTATGTCGCAAGGGAAAACCATTTTTTGTGAAAAATTAAACAACCATAGTGCGGTTGTGTACCGAACTAGGCTGCTTAAAGGTGGATTCACGTTAAACTGTCTACACATATGAATCCCTTTACTCCATGGCCATTTTGCTCTGTTCCCGGAACGAGCTCGGCGTTTGGCCGGTAATTTTTTTGAATAACATCGAGAAGTACTTATCGTTGCCGTAACCCACTTGAGAAGCAACCTCATGTATCGGCATTTCGGAATCTGCCAGCAGGCGCTTGGCCTCTTCAATCCGGCGGGATATCAAGTAATTGAAGGGGGAATCGCCGACTTCTTTTTTGAACAGATGGGATAAATAATGCTGACTGACATACATCGTATCGGCAATGTCCTTGAGACTGATGCTCTGGGTATAGTTGGTGTCGATAAAGTGTTTGGTCCGCAGCGCAATTTCGTTCTTGCCCTTCAAGGACTGGAATTGGTGCTTCACGTCCACAATGCGATAGATCACGGTAATCAATGACATCAGCAGGTTGGTGCTCAGCGTTTCATACCCCAGCACCTGAGAATCGCATTCACGGAGGATCTCGGAAAGATAGCTCTCTACTTTATAGGCGTATTTCTCACAGGATATGACTGGCTCCACATAAGCCGGGAGCAGCATCCCCTGGGGAACCCCTTCAATGTGAAGCGAATCCACGCCGCAGTAGATCACCTTAAAAGGTCCATCCGTGATAGATCTCTCCTCATGAGGAATGCCGGGGTTATAAATCGCGACATCGCCTTTGTGGAGTTCGTATATTTTTCCTGCAATAGTGAATTCTCCGCGTCCTTCTACTATATAGATGATTTCACAGAAATTATGAATTTGCGGCGGTCCATAAAAGAAGTCCTCGTCCACAACCTGCCCGGCAAAGAGCAGCTGCGGATTTTTGATGAAGCGGAAGTGATCGCTTTTGCTATGCGAGATTTCGATCTTTGGCACGTTCTTGTCCCTCCTGGAAAGCAACATCCTCTACTTATTATAATGCATAACACCCTTCGATGCAGAAATCGTTTACTTCCTTATCCAGAAAAGTTCACTGTCTTGCTGAAATTAAGATCCGATATAACAAAATAGTGGGTTATCTCTTGCACCGAATAATCTTACAATGATGTCATATTCCTAATAGGGAGGCGTGACACACATGACAATTGAAAACGATTACAGATGGCGGGACGGATTTCCGAAAATCGGCATTCGCCCTACGATAGATGGAAGACGGAGAGGGGTACGGGAATCTCTCGAGGAACAGACCATGAATCTGGCTAAGGCTGTCGCCGAGATGTTGACGAAGGAGCTCAAATATCCGAACGGCGAGCCGGTTGAATGCGTGATTGCGGATACGTGCATTGGTGGTGTTGCCGAAGCGACTGCAGCCGCCAAAAAATTCAAGAATGCCGAGGTCGGCCTGACGATAACCGTTACGCCTTGCTGGTGTTACGGCACCGAGACGATGGATGCCGATCCTTCCCGTCCGAAGGCGGTATGGGGCTTCAACGGAACAGGACGTCCAGGGGCGGTTTACCTGGCCGCTGTATTGTCGGCCCATGCCCAGAAGGGGCTTCCTGCATTCGGTATCTATGGCGAAGACGTTCAGGATGAAGGGGATACCCGTATTCCGGATGACGTTCAAGAGAAGCTTCTGCGTTTTGCACGGAGCGGCTTGGCTGCTGCGTATATGCGCGAACAATCGTATTTATCTATGGGCTCGGTGTCGATGGGCATCGCCGGCTCGATCGTGGACGACAGCTTCTTCCAGGAGTATCTGGGCATGCGGAATGAATATGTGGACATGAGCGAGTTTACGCGCCGCTTGGAAGAAGGCATTTATGATCCTGAAGAGTATGAGCAGGCGCTTGCTTGGGTGAAGGAGAACTGTACCGAAGGAGCGGATAACAATCCGGATCATATACAGAACAGCCGGGAGCGCAAGGATCTGGAGTGGGAAACCGTCGTTAAAATGACGCTGATCACCCGTGATTTGATGATCGGCAATCCGCGTCTGAAGGAGCTTGGCTTCGAAGAGGAAGCTCAGGGCCACAGCGCAATCGCTTCCGGATTCCAAGGTCAGCGCCAGTGGACGGATCATTCCCCTAACGGTGACTTCCTGGAGACCATCCTCAATTCCTCCTTCGATTGGAACGGCAGACGTTCGCCTTATATCGTGGCAACGGAGAATGACAGCCTCAATGGAGTCGGCATGCTGTTCGGATACCTGTTAACCAATACGGCACAGATTTTTGCGGATGTACGGACGTACTGGAGTCCGGCTTCGGTTGAACGGGTGACCGGCTATAAGCTTGAAGGCAAAGCGGAGAACGGCATCCTGCATTTGATCAATTCCGGCTCGGCTGCACTGGATGGAACGGGCGAGCAGGAGATTGACGGCAAACCTGCTATGAAACCGTTCTGGGAGATCACGGATGAAGAGGTTGATCGCACGCTGAAGGCCACGCAATGGAGACCGGCTAACCTGGAGTATTTCCGAGGCGGCGGTTACTCAACCGACTACTTGACGCGCGGCGGCATGCCGATGACGATGTTCCGTCTAAACTTGGTAAAAGGGCTTGGACCCGTCCTGCAAATCGCTGAAGGTTATTCCGTGGACCTGCCGGCGGAGGTGCACGACACGCTCGACAAGCGTACCGACCCAACATGGCCAACAACCTGGTTTGTACCGAACCTTACGGGACAGGGTGCGTTCTCAAGCGTTTATGAGGTCATGAACCAGTGGGGGGCTAACCATGGCGTGATCAGTTACGGACATATCGGAGCGGATCTGATCACCCTGGCTTCAGTTCTGCGTATTCCAGTCAACATGCATAATGTGCCTGCCGAAGAGGTGTTCCGCCCGCGTGCATGGGGGATGTTCGGAACGACCGATCCGGAGAGCGCCGATTTCCGCGCTTGTCAGAACTTCGGTCCTCTATATAAATAAGGCCAATCGAGAGGAGTAGGACATCATGCTGAATATGGACACGAGAAACGAGCTCTGCAAGTATGCTAAAAAAATCGTTGACAGTGGACTCGTTGTAGGACCTGGAGGAAACATCAGCGCCAGAGCCGGGGACAAAATGTATTTGTCCCCGAGCGGTTTTGCGCTGGAGGAGATTGGACCGGAGCAATGGATTGAAGTGGATATCCCGACCGGCGATATTACCGATATAGGTCTACGACCATCTTCCGAAGTGCTGATGCATCTGTATGGATACCGCAGCAACCCCGATATCGGGGCGATGGTGCATACGCATCCATCGCATTGCATTGCCTTTACGTTGGTGGAGAAGGAACTGCCGGTGATGTTCCCGGATCAGGCGGCATTGGTTGGACGTACGGCCTATATCCCTTACATCATTCCTACGACGGATTTGCTGGCAGATGCCGTCGCGGAGAAAGTAACTGCAGCCAGTTCAATCCTGCTGGGGAACCACGGACTGGTCACAACTGGCCGGAATCTGCGTGAAGCGTATTACCGAACTCAGGTAGTTGAAGAGAGCGCCAAAATTTATCTGAGCGCCAAGGCAGCCGGCACACCGGTGCCGCTGACAGACCAGGAAGTGGATGATATTGCTGCGCTGGAGAGCGAAGATTATCGTATTCAGCTTCTGCAGAAGATGAAATAGAAAGATTGTGGAACAGATCCGGTTGTTCAAAACTCGGATCGGTATAGTACTAAAGGTGAGAAAGGATGCGGCTTATGAGCAAATCATCTGCGGTGCTTGCGTTTGACTTGGGGGCCAGCAGCGGCCGGGCGCTGCTGGGCGAGATCACCTCTTCTGATCATGAATCACCCGGCACGCTAAAGATTACCGAGATTCACCGCTTTGCCAATATACCCGTCCAGATGGGAAAGCATTTGCACTGGAATTTCCCGATGCTGCTGCAGGAGGTTAAGCATGGCATCCGCAAAGCGTTCCAGGCCGGCTATCAACCGGTCAGTTATGGCATCGATTCATGGGGCGTCGATTATGGACTGATTGACCGTAATGGAGAGCTCATCGGAGTTCCTTATCATTACCGGGATCTGCGGACGGAAGGCATGGTGGAGGAAACATGCGACCAGGTCGGCAGAGAACGTCTGTTTCAAGAAACCGGTCTGCAATTCATGTCGTTTAACACGATCTTCCAGTTAAATGCGATGCTGAAGTCAAAATCCCCGATGCTGGAAATTGCGGATAAGTTTCTGCTCACTCCGGATCTTCTGAACTATTTTCTGACGGGGGTCCAGGCGTGCGAGTTTACTATGGCAACCACTACTCAGCTATACCATGTTACTGAAGGCAAGTGGAATGAACCGTTAATGGAGGAGCTGGGGCTTCCCGCATCCCTGTTCATTGATCCTGTGCAGCCGGGAACCGTGATTGGAAGGCTGCAGGATACCGTGGCGCAAGAGCTGGGCGTTCCGGCGATTAAAGCGATTGCTGTAGCTTCGCATGATACGGAATCCGCCGTGGTAGCCGTTCCGGCAAACACATCCCGTTTTGCCTATCTTGTATGTGGAACTTGGTCGCTTCTTGGAACCGAGCTTCCGGAGCCGCTTGTCCATACAGACGTGCTGGAAGAAGACTTCTCCAATGAGGGTGGAGCTTATCAAACCTTTCAATTGCTGAAGAATATCATGGGCCTTTGGATTCTTCAGGAGTGCAAGCGGCAATGGGAGAATCAAGGATTAACGTATTCTTTTGCAGAGTTGGTTGAACTCGCGCAGGCTGCGGAATCGTTCCGCAGCTTCATAAACCCGGATGACCTGCGCTTCATGAATCCGGCGGATATGACGGCTGAAATTCGGGATTACTGCCGGGAGACAGGGCAACCTATTCCGCATAGCACCGGAGAGTATGTCCAGTGCATACTGCAGAGCCTGGCCCTAAGATACCGTGAAGTGCTTGAGCGGATGGAGGTTCTTACAGGACAGTATTACGATGGGCTTCATATGGTTGGCGGCGGCATTCAAAACGAGCTGTTATGCCGGTATACGGCCAATGCCATGGGCCGTACGGTGTGGGCCGGACCGATTGAAGCAAGTGCCATCGGGAATATGCTGGTTCAATTTGTGGCGAATGGTACATTGCGCACTCGGGAAGAGGGAGTAGAACTCGTCAAGCGGTCTTTTCCGCTTGCCTGGTACGAGCCTGAGTCCAACGAGGATTGGGAGGCAGCATTCCAACATTACAAGACCATTGTCGAACAGCAGCAGGTACAACAGTGAGGTTCAGGGATCTTTGGAGACTGACGGTCTCCTAATGTAATCCAAGCCTTACATTTAAATTTGATAGAGAAGGATGTCATACCATGCTAAAAGGCATATCTCATTTGCTCTCGCCTGAGCTGCTGAAGATCCTGATGGAGATGGGTCACGCGGATGAAATTGTGCTCGGTGATGCCAATTTTCCAGCAGCCAGTCATGCCCAGCGGTTGGTCCGGGCAGACGGACACGGGATTCCTGCGTTATTAAACGCGATATTGCCGCTACTCCCGCTGGATACGTATGTTGAGTCCCCGGTAGCGCTGATGGCTGTGACGCCTGGGGATACCGTGGAAACTCCGATCTGGGGTGAATACCGTGAGATCGTTCAGCAGTTTCACAGCGTTCCCATAGAATTTGATGAGGTAGAGCGATTCTCGTTCTATGAACGGGCGAAGAATGCTTATGCCATCGTGTCAACAGGTGAAAAGGCGCTGTATGCAAATGTGATCCTCAAAAAAGGCGTTGTCATTTAATTACGCTAAAGACCCCTCACTGCCTAAATGGAGTGGGGGGTCTTTGTGTGTGTTAAGCCACCACCTGAACGGTGAGGT
The DNA here is from genome assembly GCF_052115765.1 of Paenibacillus sp. 2KB_20. NCBI lineage: Bacteria > Bacillati > Bacillota > Bacilli > Caryophanales > Paenibacillaceae > Paenibacillus > Paenibacillus sp. 2KB_20. The sequence goes on from NZ_JBFRHH010000007.1 coordinate 596,202, forward strand.
ATAAAACCTCCAGCAAGATCGGCGTGCCGGCCAGGAGTACATCGCCGGGAGAATACAAGGTTAGTGCTCCCGGCGTGAGGGTGTATATTCTGCCTTCCTGAATCATGCCATTGATATAAACCGTTGAGGTGGTGTTCGGACCGACCTCAATGCTCTGAAATGTATGGTTTCCGTCATCATCCGTAAATTGCTGGACAGATATGACAAAAGGAGCATCCAGATTAACTTCGGACATCAAAACGTAAAAATAACGAAGCGTGGTCGGTATTACAATGATCTCCGGCACAATCACACTACCGGGTAATCCTTGGATGCCTTTGGGATGATGGTTGGATAATCGGATCTGGATTTGCACGGTCGACTCCTTTTTCTATTCAGGGATAATATTCTATTATTTTACTGTAAGATATTATCCTTGTAATATATTACAAATATAGTATATTTGTAATATATTGAAAGCTAGTTAGTTAGGACAAGCTCCTCTTACGCTACTTCTGAATTGAACCCGCTTACAGTGTTTTCGGCTTATGAAATGAAAGCTCCTACATCCAGCGTTTAATACACCTCGATCCTTCAGCACGGCAACACCTTTCATATATATGGATGAATTTCATGACTTGAAAGGAGGTGAACATTTATGTGTATTCTTCGTCATACTTCCTGTAACACAACGGAGCAATGCGGACGTGATAAATTTGGCGTTCGTCTTGAGGTATGGGACTGCGGCAATGGTTCCGAAGAGAGATATACTTGTGGCTGCTAACATTTTATAAAAGCGCATGCATAAACAGCGGAACTCCTTGTTCCGCTGTTTATATTTAGCGCCGGTCCTCTGGTTTCTTATCACCGTTGAAGAGTGAGGTATCAATTATAATGATGGGTCCATTGCAATTGCAATATGAAAGAGAGACAGTGAACAGCGAAGAAGAACAGCAAGGAGCAGTGTTAGCAAGATATCAATGTCATCGGATGGGGGCTTGGTCTCCCTGGTTGTCGGGAAGGAGAATGAACGGTGTCCATGAGTGCACTATGCCTAATGTATCTGAGCTTGATTTTTGTGTTTTCGGGAGTGTCGAAACTGTTGTCGTTAGCGGATTTCAGGATGACAATCGAACGACTGCAGCTGCCTGCAGGTCACTTACCGATTGTACCTGTTCTCATTTGCGCCGTTGAGATCGCAGCTGGGGCAGGTTTATTGTTTTCCTGGAGCAGAATACTTGCGCAAATCGCGATTTTTATTTTGCTGGCGGGGTTCGGCTACGCTGTTTACCAAGCCAGGGTCGTGCAGAAACAGGAGATAACGTGCAGTTGCTTCGGCTCATGGTCTAATGAGACCCTCGGCAGGAATACGGTTGTTAAAGTTGCATGCTTAGGTTTATTAAATGCGCTAATTTGGCTTTTTTCAGAACCCGTGAATCCACTCAGTATGCCGGTCCAAGAGGCGGTTCTCACCTTGCTGTCCTCCGTCGGGATTGCCGCTATTTCGTTAATCGCATTGAATGTTTATACTCTTGATTCCATACAGGCGAGGGGGGAATAAAATCTATGGATTTGATTACAACTGTACTCGTGATTCAATATGGCTTGATATTCAGTTTGGCCTTCTTCGTCATGAAGCTGTATCGGCATGTTCGAGAGTTGAAGTTGAGGCCGCAGGCAGCCGTAAGCGGTGATGAGGAACCGACCGTTCCGAAGGAGGGACTAGAGCTCGGCATGCAGATTCCCCGAACAACCTATGTGAGCATGAACGGGGACCCCCTTAATCTGTATGACGATAAGTCCAAAATCCTCCTGTTCACGATGAATCATTGCAATGCATGCAAGGAAACATACGGAGCCATCAAAACGTTCATGACATCGCATCCGGAACTTCCGATTACGTTGTTTCTGTACGCCCAGGATGCCGAGGAGGCTGCTGAAATGGCCAGTGCCAACGGATTAACGGATTTGCAGGTGGTCTGGGCTGATCGGGCTTTGATCGATTCGTTTAAGGTGAACCGGTTTCCGTTGGCGTTCTATTTATCTGAGGAGCAGATCGTGATCAACAAAAGCGTAACCAATTACTTGCATCATTTTGAACAAATGATCAAGCAGCTGCCGCAGGCAAAACCTTCAGCCCTTAACAAATCGGCTTAATGACGAAGGAGGCTCAAGGTTGTACAACATGAAATATGCAAACCTGATGTTTGAGGTTATGAAGCAGGTGTACCGTGTCTCACCACGCATGTTTACTAGATCTACGATGATATATTTACTCCAAGCTTTTCTGCCCATAGCACAGATTTACGTTACAGCTCAAGTCATAAACACCATTACCGGCGTTCTGACCCGGGGCGAAGTTCCAATCAACGCATTATATTGGCTGGTTCTTCAACTGATGGCTATGCTGATTGGCATTGTGCTGGCTTCCCTTCAAAAGTATACCGAGCGAAAGATGAATGCTTATGTCTCCTTCTGGTTTAACCTTCAGGTATCTGAGAAGTTAAGCAAGCTTCCGTTCGTATTCTTTGAATCTCCAGAAAGCTATGATAAGCTGCAGCGGGCTCTGCGCAATCTGAATATCTGCGGTATTAACATGGTGTTCTACATGTTCTCGATTGCACAGAGCGTCATTACGCTGGTCGGTTTGCTCATTCTATTGTTTAGCTTTCATTACATATTGCCTATTGTCATGCTGCTTCTGATCATACCACTGCTGATCATCCAGAAGAAAGAGGGCACTTCCCGATTCGTGGTGATCCATCAGCAGACCGCTTCATCCAGGATGGCGGCGTATATGAACCAGCTGCTGCAGACGAAGGAAGCGGCCAAGGAAATCCGGCTGTTTCATGCTAAAGACTACTTATTGAACAAATGGCGGGGCATCTATTTCAAGAATACGTATGAAATGCTGGGCGTCGAACGGAAAAATATGAAGAATCGCCTGATCGTGGAATCGGCCGTTACGATTTTTTCTTTTAGTATTTTAGCTGTATTCATATGGATCGGTTCCCGCGTCAAACTAACCATCGGCAGCTATGTCGCGCTCTATCAAGCGGTACAGGACACACGTTATTCCATACAAAACATCAGTCAGAACATCGGGCAAATCTATCATGATGGCTTGTTCATCCACGAACTGTTTGAATTTCTGGATACGCCGGTTCCGCAAACGGATCAAGCCCTGCCGATGAACGCGCCTTTACGGGAAGGAATCGATGTGGAAGGCGTAACGTTTCGATATCCGAATCAGGAACAACCTGTTCTTGAGGATTTGACGATTCGCATCAAGCCCGGAGAGAAGGTCGCGATTGTCGGCGAGAACGGTGCGGGAAAGAGCACCCTCGTTAAAGTTATGCTGGGACTGTATGAACCGACGCATGGCGTCGTGCGTTATGACGGCGTCCCGATACAGGATTATGATCCTGCGAGCTTTCGCAGTAGAGTAACGGCGGTCTTTCAAGATTTTTACCGATATGAATTGACCCTTGAGGCCAACATAGCGCTGCAGGAGATTGATCCGGATGATCGTCAAGCGCATCGTCAATTGAACGATGCCATGGAAAAGGCATCGATGACCTCACTTGCGGATTCGCTGCAGGATGGTGTTACAACCCAGCTTGGAACGCGTTTCTCGGGAGGGCGTGAACTGTCTCAGGGCCAATGGCAGAAGGTAGCGATCGCCCGGGCGTTCTATCGGGATTTCGAAGTGATTTATCTGGACGAGCCGACAGCAGCTGTAGACCCGTTGACGGAATCCGCCATTTTCGAGAATCTGATGTCCATGACCGATGGCAAAACTGCCATATTCATATCCCACCGATTGGGGAGCTGCAGACATGCGGACCGCATTCTCGTTCTCAAGGATGGGAGAATCGTCGAAGAGGGAAGACATGAGGAGTTAATTGAGCAGGGTGCCCACTATGCCGAGATGTTCAACAAGCAGGCTCAATGGTATCGGTAGAATCGTACCTTAAGTTGAAGATTTCGAATGGGGACAGGAGCGGATCAAGAACTATTCTTGGTCCGCGTTTTGTGTTTCGTTCGAGATGAAGAGATAACAAGCAGAGAACAGGGGAGACGGAACATACAGGTACCGCTTGGATTATGCATAATAAGAGGAATTTTGTTCCTGAATTCCGAATTAAATAAGGATATAACCGACTCGACTGGAGGCAAAAATATGAAACATTAATCCCCATCACCTACCGTAAGGTCAGTAAGATAAGTCAGGGGGACTGGATATGATCATGGATAAAAAAACATGGATTGTGGAAGCAAGCATTTCGGATATGCAGCAGGCGATGGCAAAGGGTTGGATGACTTCTGTACAGCTGGTTCAATTGTATCTGGAGCGGATCGGGTTATACGATGGAATTCTCCGTTCGGTTCTTGAAGTGAACCCTGAAGCGCTGCAAATTGCCGGGGAGTTGGATCGGGAGCGCAAAGACCAGGGAGCAAGAGGATTGCTGCACGGGATTCCCATCCTGCTCAAAGACAATATCGATACCGGGGATCGGCTGCATACGAGCGCCGGCACCATCGCCCTTGCGGATTTGTTTGCCACGAAAGACTCTTTTATTGCAGCTAAGCTGCGTAAGGCGGGTGCTGTTATTTTGGGTAAGAGCAATATGACCGAGTGGGCGAATTTCATGTCATCGACGATGTGGGCCGGATACTCATCAAGACATGGACTTACGTTAAATCCATACGGCCCTGGCGAAATGTTCATTGGAGGTTCAAGCTCAGGCTCCGGTGCTGCGGTGGCGGCGAATTTGGCTGCAGCGGCCATCGGGACGGAAACATCCGGATCGATTATCAGCCCTTCCAGCCAGAACAGTCTGGTTGGCATTAAGCCGACGATCGGACTGGTAAGCCGGTCAGGTATTATACCCATCACCCATACGCAGGATACGGCCGGTCCGATGACCAGAACGGTGGAAGATGCCGCAATTCTGCTTAGCGCGATCGCGGGAACCGATGATTTGGACGAAGTGACCAAGATAGATCCTCAAAATAGGGTGAAGGACTACACGAAGTTTCTGGATTCGAGTTATTTGAAGAAAGCTCGAATCGGGATTCCCCGATACTACTATAAGCACCTGGATCGGGATAGACTAAATATTGTAGAGTCCGCCATTGAAGTGCTGCGGGATCAAGGAGCCACTATTATTGATCCGGTGGAGCTGCCTTGCCAGGATACCAAGTGGGATGCCAATGTCCTTCGCTATGAGTTCAAGAAATATGTCAATGATTATTTGGCGAACCTAGACGCGTCTCTGCCGGTTCATTCGTTGGCTGAAGTTATCGCTTATAATGAGGCACACGCCGATGCTGCCTTGAAATATGGACAGGGGACATTGATTTGGGCCGAGGAGACGAGCGGTACGCTGACCGAAGCAGAGTATCTTGAGAGCAAGCAGAAGAATAAAGGAATGGCGGGAACGAGAGGGATTGACCATGTTTTGCAGACATATCAGCTGGACGCCCTACTGTTTCTAGGTAATGAATATGGGCCCGATCTGGCTGCCAGGGCAGGGTATCCATCAGTTACCGTTCCCGGCGGCTATGCTGAGAGTGGCATCATTGCACCGGGAGGCTATATTACGAGGGGACCACAGGGCATTACGTTCATCGGAACGGCATATAGCGAACCCGTGTTGATCCAGTTAGCCTACGGCTTTGAGCAGGCTACCCAGCATCGCGTACCACCAAAGCTTTCATCCCAGTCTTCAGAGTAAAAGAGAGGTGAAGTTCCATCATGCCGCGCAATTTGGAGTATGTTCCTTACGGTTACGAGCCCCCGAAGCCGACAACCAAAGGGACCTTAATATTCTACGACCTCTTCGAGCAGATCCAGAAGGATTTGGAGCAGGCTGCTGCCATTTTAGAAGAACGGTCATTTGTAAAATTGGTGCTGTATCCGCTGCATGAAGAGACGGCCAGGCGGATGTTCAAGGAGCCGGTTAGCCCTTATTACAAGCGGGAGAAACAGCTTCAGGAATGGATAGAGGAGCATGAAGGATCATCGGTTGTGATTGAACCCTTCGAGTCGAAACGGAAAAAATACACGCCGATCGATACCGCGCTTCGTCATCTGGTAGAGAAATACGGAAGTCCCCATTTTCTTATTCTGACACCTGGGATGGCCAATGTGTTTGCATCTTTTTCTTCATTCGAGGAATGGATTGTGAAGCTGAGGCTCATCCTCTTGTCCGAGCCGCCGCAGCTTCATCCGCGATTGGAGAAATTTCGCCATCGTTGGGATGTCGCGGGGGAGAAGCGGGAAGATCACTAGAATATAAAAAAATGCCCGATTGTAGATTCACCTACAGTCGGGCATTTTCTATTATGTAGTAGCATTCATATACAATGGAAAGGACTGCGCCCCAGGGGAACAGTCCTATGTTAATCCGTGTGCAGACCGTTAAATCTCATCGATTTAGGTCCCTACGCGGGTAAGTTTACTTATGATCTTGCGCACGCTTTCTCCAGACAGGAAGTAGGTCCGTTCCAATTCCTCAATGGACCGTCCTTTGCAGTAAGCGCGATACATTTCTTTATTTCGACTTTCGATGCGTTGTTTGGAACCGCTTAACTCTCCCCAGCCGGCTCTTTGCTCGCTCTGTTTCGGTATGTAGAGTAATTCTCCATCTATATACTGTTGAATTTGCTGCAGCAGCTCGGGGGGAAGCACTTCTCTTCCGTTCTTGTAATGGCCCATCGATGCCCTCCTCTTTCTGTATACATATTTAAGCTATCGTTGAGTTTCAAAACAATTGCATTGATCATGCTTGCCCTCCTCCTTTCGTGATATTGGTTTTTTTGGGTTTTTAGATTTTTGGATTTAAAAATAGATATAGGGAGCCCGCAGCGGGCTCCCATTTAACGGATATTCGCTTTACGCGAATACCACCTCACGGATCTGAATCATTGCAATCAGCCTCCTTTCAGCTCATTTCGTCGGCCCCGACTTCTATATTAAGCCATATGTAGGTGGAAATTTGCAAGAGATAAAACAATATTAATTGTTTTTTACCAAAATTCATGGGGTGAATGATCTGTGAAAAGCCGAAGGGCTCATAGGGGATTTTGATGGTGTGTGACAGGATTATATAATATAGTTACTTCAGAATGCAAAAAAAGAAGGAGCTTTCGTGTATGTCCAATCACGATCCGCATATTCAGGAGTTAATTACGCTGAAAACGATCGCAGAAACGTTGAACGAGTCCAATGAGCTTGCTCCCATGCTGGACGTTGTTATTGCCAAGCTGCTGGAGCTAACGGGACTTACGACCGGCTGGCTGTTCCTGGTGGAAGATCGGGGAACGCATGAATTCGTAGCCAGCCGGAATTTGCCGCCTGCCCTGAGCCGGGATGATAACGAACCCATGAGATGCGGCAGCTGCTGGTGCCTGGAGCGTTACGATGACGGACGCCTGAAAAATGCAGTGAACATTTTGAATTGCAAGCGTCTGGATAACGCCGTTCGGTATCAATGGGGGGATACAGAGGGCATAACCCACCATGCAACCGTTCCGCTACGATCTGGCAGCCGCAGGTTCGGCGTACTGAATGTGGCTGCACCCGGGAAGCTGCATTTCACCAAAGAGGAACTGGCACTGCTGGAATCGGTAGCCTACCAAATCGGCAGCGCCATTGAGCGCATGCGGCTGTACGCAGCCGAGCAGCGCCGCGCGGATTTGTTTGCCCGGCTTGGGGAATATAGCAGTGCTCTCGGTGCTTATGCTTCCCAGGCGGTTAACCGGGCCGAATTAACGAAGCAAGTCATGAGTTTAATGGGACGTTACTTTGACTGGCATGTTGCCGCATTACTGGAGCCTATCGGTAACGAAATGACACTGCGTGCCCTATACAGCGGAGGTCAGACGACGCTGCCCCATGCCCAATTTCCACTTCCTGAAACCGCACGAATCGAGTCTGGCAAGGGAAAGGTCTCTGCGGATCCGGTCAGTGCCGAAGACGCGCAGCGGCTTGCGGATTTATTGGTTGAACAGGGATGGATATCCTCCATCACCCGAGCGGTTGCGGTTCCGCTGGCCGCAGCCGGAGACACCTTTTTTGGACTGCTTTTGATAGGGTACGATCATTACGGGGATGCGTACCGGGCGGATATGGAGGTGATCGAGGCACTGGCTGAACATATCGGCATGACCCTTCAGCGCATCCGTCTGGAGGAGAACCGGCGGGAGCTCGCAAGAATGGATGAACGAAATCGTCTAGCCCGAGACCTGCACGATTCGGTAAGTCAAACCCTGTTCTCGTTAGTCATGATGTCCAAGGGGGTGGGGGGAATGCTTGCCGCGGAGCAGCATGAGCGGAAAAGCATGCTGCAGGACACCATCCATGATATACAGTTCTTATCGCAAAGCGCACTTAAGGAAATGCGGGAACTGATCATGCAGCTTCGCCCACCCGGACTTGAAGAAGGGCTTATGACAGGCCTTAAACAATACGGCGAACGATTGAAGCTTCATGTAAGTTCACATACCAACGGGATACAGGACCTGCCCCGGATCGTGGAAGAAGCCTTGTGGAGGATCGGTCAAGAGGCGTTGAATAATGTAAGCAAGCATGCGGATACGAAGGAAGTAACGGTCGTATTAACTCTACAGGAAAATGAAGTTGAACTTCGGATCGAAGATCATGGCCGCGGGATTACCAAACAACGATTGAACGAGCTGACGCGGCATTCAATTGGGTTGTCGAGCATGCGGGAACGGGCCGAATCGCTCGGAGGACAATTCCGTCTATACAGTGTGTACAGAGAGGGAACCATCATTGAGGTTTCGCTGCCCTTAAGGGGTAGATCAACATTAGAAGGGGGGGATAACGGATGATCCGATTGTTGATCGCTGACGATCATGCCATGGTACGCCGGGGATTGCAGGTTTTTCTGGCTACGCAGCCGGATATCGAGATGGTTGGCGAAGCTGCGAATGGCGAGGAGACGTTGGAAACGGCCAAACATCTAAATCCCGATGTCGTATTAATGGATCTGAATATGCCAATCCTCAATGGAATCGATACGACCGTACAGTTAAAAAAAGAACAGCCTCACATTAAAGTCATCGTGCTGACCTCGTTTATCGATTATGACCATGTTCTCCCCGCCATTCGGGCGGGCGCACGCGGCTATCTTCTTAAGGATATTGAGCCTGAGGATCTGGTGGCTGCGATCAGGCGCGTGTATGAAGGCCAAGTCGAACTGCATCCGGATGCGGCAGGGCTGCTCATGACGCATGTTACATCGCCGGCGGGAGCAGATGAGACCAGCGGGTCCGGCCATCAGGAACAGGCAGCACAGTTGGATAAACTTACCCGCCGGGAGCAGGAGGTACTGCAGCTGATTGCATCGGGCATGAACAACAGGGAAATCAGCGAAGCGCTTTTCATCACCGAGAAGACGGTTAAAACCCATGTCAGCCATCTGCTCGATAAGCTGGGGGTTGCCGATCGGACACAGGCGGCCATTTATGCGCTCAAGCATGGAATCGTATAAGGATTGCTGTATTTAGCGTACATAACGATCATATCTAAGACTATAGTTGTAGAAGCTCTCAGCCGAAGGCATGAGAGCTTTTGCTCGTAAAATCACTCTAAATGTTGACGATTTCCATGGCTTGCCTCCTCTACAATGGACTTAACAAAACATTCGATATCCATAAGGGAGGCAGTACCATGAAGATTGTGATTATAGCTGGCAGCAATCGTAAGGAAGCAACAAGCACCGTTCTGGCTAAAGCCTTGGAAGCGCAAATGAATACGTTGTTCGTGGAGGTGAAGCTGTTTAACTTGTATGAGACACCGCTGCCATTCTATTCACCAGACGAGATATTCAACCGCCATGCTGGCGTGCGCGAGCTGCAGCGTCTATTAATGGAAGCGGATGGAATTATTTTGACGACACCGGAGTACCACGGAGGAATGAGTGGAGTTTTGAAGAACGCCTTGGATCATTTGGGACAGATGCATTTTTCAGGTAAACCGGTGTTATCGGTAAGCTCGGCGGGAGGGGCGGTCGGTGTGAGTTCACTGCAGCAAATGCAAGCTACCATACGCAATTTGCACGGAATTAATAGTCCGGAATGGATCTCCATTGGCGGTTCTCAGCGGACCATTTACGAATCCGAAGCGGCAGAAGGCACGATTGTGCTGGATTATCGGGCTAAAGAGGCGCTATCCATCTTTATGGAGCTGGTAAAGAAGGTCAGCGGTAAAGAGGAGGTTGAAACCTCATGATCACTCATTTTGCCGGATTGAAATTAAAAACGGTATCCATTCAGGGTGTGAAACAATTTTACAACGGACTGCTTCATTTCCCGATTGCAAGCGAAAGCGAGGTTGAGATCGTATTCCAGCCTACACCGGATTTCACACTCGCATTTGAAGAAGCGTATGAATCTATAGCTCCTGCCCATATCGCGTTTGAAGTGCCTTATTCCCAGTTTGAATCCATGATCCAGAAGCTCGCAGAGCAGATGCCTTTATTGAAATGGCCTGATGGTGAAGTGGTTGAGCGGTTTGATTCCGGCGTGAATGTGTACTTCAAGGATGGCGATGGAAACTTGCTTGAGTTTATCGCGCACGATGATCTGAAGGAAGGGGTACTGGCGCCGAACGGCACCTATGGCGTCCTGTATTTGCGGGAGGTGGGATTACCTGTGGAGGATCCGATAGCCGCAAGATTATGGATGCAGAAGACGCTCGGTTTAACGATCGCCAAGGAGTCGGAGCAGTTCGCTTTTGTCATTGGAGGAACAGCCCATGCCGTTGTTGTATCAACAAAGCGCAGATGGATTCCGATTTCGATGTATGCGCTGGCACCATCCCTGGAGATAACTTATGGAGTAACCGACGAACGGTTTCTGGACCGGGTTCGATCCACTCTGGATCGGCGGATGATGGTTTCCGATACCGAGGATGGTTTGCATTTTAGAATGTATGGTTACAGCATCCGACTAAAGATCACAAGCTTTCCTAAAGACATTGCAGCCAGGCTGAATCTGCCAAGTGCAATTGAAGGGAAGGAGGTGAATTCGGTCATTAGTGACCGGTATTTGGAGGATGGTCTTACAGCCTTGAGCCGCGGCGGCGAGATTGGCTGGTTTGAAGGACATGTTGGCGGAGCGTATTTGGCGGCTTATTACATGCAGAAGGAGTTTGATCTGCCGCAAGATGTACTGCAGGGGTTGGCTTCCAATTGCTGGCACTTGCGCAGTCAGCATGAAGATTGGTTCGAACCCTATCCTCCCGAACCTGCGCAGCCTGAATTAATGAATCGATTTATTGAAGGACTGCTGCCTAACCTGACGAATCTGAGTACCTCCGGACACGGGGTAACCCTGGCCGTCTTGGGACTGAAAGCATTGCGTGAGCGTCCGGACTTACTGACGCCGTCAATCGTGCGAGGTTTACTTAAGCTGATGGAAGATGCAGCAGTTGAACACAAGCTTGCCAGGTATTACGGAATTGATGATTATACGAAGCTGGATCGATCGGAGATCTTACTCTCGGAAATACCGCCGTACCGGAATGCATCCGATCTGGCCATTCGTGCTTTATCCGAGTTGGATCATGTGCTGCCGGATCAACACGTTGAAGGGAAGTACTACTTTTTTGCAGGTGAGCTTGAGCATGGCATTACCCACGCCCACGCATTGATTGAGCTGGAACGGCTCGGTTATGCCCAGCTTGCTAAGCTTGGTCAAAACAATCACCGGCTGCAAATAAAACTCAACCGTTTAAAGCCACAAGCGCTATCGAATCAGAGAGTTGAGGCTGCAGAGGAAGCTTCGATTACGGATTCGGCCTATTGGAGTAAACGGTATGAAGATCCCCATGCCATCAAAGTGCCTTATGCCGCACTGACTCTGCTCCAATATGCGCCGCCTGAACAAAGAGAATATATGGAGCGCGATGTGTGTAAGCTGCTCTCGTTGATGAAGTAGGATAAACGATATTTTGACAATGGTAAAATATGGTGATAGGCTAAAGTTAGTTGTCAACAATAGAATGGAATGTACTAAGAAGGCATAGAACTGGAGGGTATCATGAAAGTAGCAATCGTTGTTGGAAGCATTAGAAAAGAGTCGTACAATATGAAACTCGCGGAATATTTGAAGCAGCGTTACTCGGATCGGATCACGTTTGAAATCCTGGGGCTTCGTGATCTTCCGTTCTACGATCAAGACATTGAATTGGATCCTCCTGCGGTTGTTAAGGATTTCAAAGAGCGGATTGCTGCCGCCGATGCAGTATTGTGGATCACACCGGAGTATAATTACTCTATACCGGGCGTGCTCAAGAACGCGCTCGATTGGTTATCGCGCGTTGATAAGGTCATGAACGGGAAGCCTTCATGGATTATGGGGGCGTCGATGGGACAGCTTGGAACGGTTCGCGCTCAAGAGCATCTCCGGGATATTCTGTTTTCTGTCGGCATTACTTCGCCGCTGCTTCCGAACAATGAAGTATACATCGGCGCGGTACACGAGAAGATGGATGAGGCTGGCAAGTTAATCCATGAGCCAACCATCGGTTTCCTCGATATTGTGGTGAACAATTTCATTACATGGATGAACACCCGCAAATAAATATGAAGACATGGAGCCCTTTGGCAGTTGCTTGCCAAAGGGCTTTTCCTGTATATTCACCTCGTAACACGATAGAACCTAAGCAAATGGGATTTGCTTATGAACGGGGGAGGCTTTGATTGTATACGATTCTTATTGTGGACGACGAACCGATTGTAAGGGAAGGGATTCGAAACCAGATTCAGTGGGCGGACCATGGCTTTGAATGCATCGGAGGTTGTGAGAACGGCAGGGATGCATTGGAGGCTGTCACCTGCCAACCACCTGATGTGGTGTTAACGGACATCAACATGCCGTACATGGATGGCCTGGAATTGTCCCGCCATATTACGGAACGTTTTCCTAAGACGAAGATCATCATTCTGACCGGGTTTGACGATTTCGAATATGCCCAGCAGGCGGTGAAGCTGCAGGTCACGGATTTTATTATGAAACCGGTTACCTCGGCGGAATTAAGGGAGATGCTTGATAAACTCAAGCTGGAGATGGATGAGGAACACGGACGTACGGAGCACTTGAAGAGGCTCAAATATCAGTTGAATGAGAGCTTGGTCTTGCTTAAGGAACGATTTCTCGAACGACTGGCGTCATCGCCGATGAAGCGATCCGAGATCGAGAGCAAGCTGATTTACTTTGATATTCCGCTTCCGGGGCCGCTTTATATCGCAATAGCAGCGGATAGGGATGAGCTTCGTTCGGATGAAGAGCACGTTGATAATGAGCTGTATGCTTTTGCCTTATACAATATCATGCAGGAATTATTGGCGGGTGAGCCCGGTGCAGCCGTTTTTCGGTACAAGGAGAACAAGGTTATGGCCATTCTGTCGGGCTTTGGCGAGGAGGAGCTGCACGCTCGGGCGCAGGAGCTGGCGGAGGGAATTCGCGGATCTACGAAACAGTTCATGAAATTCACGGTCACGCTGGGCATCGGAACGATTTGCCGTGAACTTCAGGACATCCGTTATTCCTGCAGGGCTTCGGAGGCTGCATTGGAATACCGGCTCCTGATCGGCCGCGATCAGGTGGTCCATATCACGGATCTTGAAAAGCGGGGGAACGCTCCTCTCCTGGATGGGATCGAAACCGAGTCAGCGCTAATCTCCGCGATCCGGGCCGGTACAGACTCCGAAGTAAAGACGTGCATCCGGCGGTTGATCAGCGAACTTGGAAGCGCTTCAATTTCGATCGAGCTCTGTTATGTGCGGATCGTACGAGTGATGCTTGCGGTTCTTCAAACTTTGATGGAAATCGGCTGCAATGAGAACGAGTTGATCGGCAAAGAGAAAAGTCTGCTATCCGATCTACATTCTTTTCGGTCCTTGGATGAGATTGAGCATTGGTTAAACGAGGTGTGCGAGCAGGCGCTAAAGGACGTTGCCAAGACGAGAAAGGACTTGACCCGCTCCCAGATGCTGGAGGCGGTCGATTTCATCCAGCGACATTACGAGGATCCGGAGTTATCGATTAAGACCGTGTGCAGCCGGATCTTCATGAGCACGAGTTACTTCAGCGCTCTGTTCAAAACGCATACCGGGAGAACCTTCGTTGAATACGTAACGGAAGTCCGTATGGAAAAAGCAAAGGAACTGCTGAAGCATTCCTCGATGAAAACCTATGAAATTGCGGCAAAGACCGGTTATCAGGATCCACAATATTTTAGCGTGCTGTTTAAGAAACATACCGGAGATACCCCGACCGAGTACCGAAATAAAATGGCGTCAGACGAGGTAAGGTCATGAAGGCACCGCAGCGAATCAAAACGATTCAGTCCCGCATTGCCAGCTCCTTCGTGATGTTAGTGCTGTTTACGGCGCTGCTGCTGATCTTCATCTCCTATCGGCTGTCCGAATCGGCTGTTCGCGAAACGGCGGAGAGTTATACCTCCGAACTGATCAATCAAGTGAATGCAAATATCCAAACCTACATTACGGGCATGAAGGACATCTCGCTCGCAGCGATGAACAATCCGAACGTCAGAGAATATCTGGCCTCGGCCGATGAACTGCAGCCTGCGGAACTGGCTATATTGAAAGCGAAGATATCGGAATATTTCCACTCGATTCGGGTTTCGCGCAAAGACATTGCGTCGATTAATATTTTTGGAGCCGGCGACACCTTTATCTCTGATCGGGCGGACGCCGAACTGAATCCCTATATTGCGTTATCGGAGCAGCCCTGGTATCGGCAGGCGAAGGAAAACAAGGGGCAGACAGTGATCTCCTCGTCCCATGTACAGCCGGTCATCAAGGGAGAGTACCGCTGGGTCGTATCACTGAGCCGCGAGCTCAGCGGCGTGAATCCTTCGAATGGGCTGGGCATTCTGTTGATCGATCTCAACTTCAAGGTGATTAACGATATGCTCAGCAAGCTGGATCTGGGGAACCGGGGTTACGTGTTTGTGATTGACCGTCAAGGCCGGATTGTGTATCACCCGCAGCAGCAGCTGCTCTACAGCAATTTGAAGACGGAGAGATTAGAGCAGGTCATTTCGGACAAGCAAGGGGGATTTGTCGTGAAGGAGGGCGGGGCAAGCCGGATATACAGCATCAAGGATACGGATTTCGGCTGGAAAATCGTTGGCGTTTTTTATGAGAATGAGCTGGTGGACAATAAGAAGCAAATGCAGCTTTCTTTTGCCATAGCGGGGTTGTTATGTCTTGGCGTGGGCGTGCTGTTCTCCGTTGTCATCTCCCGTAACCTGACGCGTCCGATCAAGAAACTCCAAGAGAAAATGATGGAAGTGGAGAAGGGGAAATTCGATATCCGGGTTCCCGTGGGGCATTCCAGGGAAATCTCCGGCCTGGCCCGCAGCTTCAACGTGATGGTGCTGAAGGTTAAGGAATTGATGGATCAGATCGTGGTAGAGCAGGAAATTAAGAGGAAAAGCGAGCTGAATGCCCTGCAAGCCCAAATCAATCCCCATTTTCTCTATAATACGCTGGATTCCATCATATGGATGGCCGAGAGCAAGAAGCATGATGAGGTGATTCTGATGACATCGGCTTTAGCAAGGTTGTTTCGAGCTTCGCTCAGCAAAGGGAGGGAGATGATACCGATTGCTACCGAGGTGGAACATATAACGAATTATTTAAAAATACAACAAATGCGATACCAGGACAAAATCCGTTTTGCCCTGGATATCGATCGCGAACTTTACCCGTATCTGACATTGAAGGTGCTGCTGCAGCCGCTGGTGGAGAATGCCATTTATCATGGCATCAAGAACAAGGAAGGTCCGGGAACGGTCACGATTACAGGGAAGTTTCAACATAACCGGATCGAGTTTCAAGTCAGGGATGACGGCATCGGCATGGATCAGTCCAAGGTTGAGACTCTGCTAACGTCCAAAGAAGGCAACCCATCGAGAAACAGCGTTGGGATTGCGAACGTCCACCAGCGGATTCAGTTATATTTTGGAGCGGAATATGGCCTTAGCTATACGAGCGAGCCCGGATCGGGGACATGTGTAAAGGTGCTCATTCCAGCTGTTCATCCGGAGGAATGGCGGAGCTTGGAGGGGGATGTGCCATGAAGTCGTACATGAGACTGCGATATATTTTACTGCTGCTGATTTCGGTGCTAATCCTGGGTTATGTCGCCTTTCAATGGTCCAAGGCAGAGCCTGGTGCCAAGAAGATCATCGTGGGTGTTAAAGCACTGGATGAAATTGAATTCTGGCGGGTACTGATTGAAGGGGTGAACACGGCTTCTCGTGAATTCGGTGTGGATGTCTCGGTGGTAGGACCAACCCAGGAAATCGAAGTGGACTTGCAGATCCAATTGCTGGAGGAAGCCATCAAACAGAAGCCGGATGCGATTGTCATGGCCGCCGGAGATTATAACCGCCTTGTTCCCGTAGCAGAGTCCATTCGTAGGGCTGACATCCCGCTAATTATGATTGATTCCGCCGTTAATGGTGATTATGCGCAGAGCTTGATCGCGACCGACAATGTGAATGCTGGACAGAAGGCAGGCAAAGAGCTCTTTTCATTACTCTCGGCAGATGCCAAGGTTGCTATCGTCAGTTACGTACAGGGGACCTCGACGCAGATCGAGAGGGAACAAGGGGTCCGAAGTATTTTGGAGTCGCGCAGCGGCACGGAAATTGTGGGCACTTACTATAGCGAAGGCAAGGAGGAGAGAGCCTATGAAATCACGAAGAAGCTGCTGCTGGAGAGGCCTGACCTGAATGGAATCGTGGGACTGAATGAGCCTTCTACGGTGGGGGCAGGCAGAGCAATTCGAGAACTGGGGCTGGGGGGCAAGGTCAAGCTGGTCGGATTCGACAGCTCGGTGAAGGAAGTCAAGCTGCTCGAAGAGGGAGTCCTGCAAGCCACGATCGTTCAGAAACCCTTCAACATCGGCTATTTAGGCATCAAAACAGCCGTATCCATCATCGAAGGAGACAAGGTGTCACGCAACGTGTACACCGATTCCGTAGTCATCAACAAAGACAATATGTATACCGAGGAGAACCAGAAGCTGCTCTTTCCCTTTGTGGAAGAGTAGCTTCTTCCTTTAAGGGGTCCTGTTAACAGATCATAGATTATTCAACATCGATCAGAGAATATTCCATTCCTCCGCAAGGGGAACGCTTTGTACAATGATTCATAAAAGGTGCCAGCTTGAGAGGTGAGGGGTTTTGAGCGAAGTATTGATACAGATGGAAGGAATCACGAAGGGATTTCCGGGCGTGCTTGCATTAAATAACTGCCGATTTGAACTGCTGCGCGGTGAGGTTCATGCGCTTATGGGTGAGAACGGTGCTGGCAAATCAACCATGATGAAAATCTTGACCGGCGTATACCAGAAGGATGCAGGAACGATCACGTACAAGGGGCAGCCCGTGGAGTTAACGAATCCGAAAGCGGCACAAGACGCGGGGATCAGCATGATCCATCAGGAATTGAACTTGGCGCCCGATCTGACAGTTGCTCAGAATATATTCATCGGGCGGGAGCCGCGACGAAAGCTCCGATTGTTTCTGGATGAGCATGCGCTAAACCGACAAGTGAAGGAACTGTTCGAGCGGATGGGACTGGACATGGACCCATCCATCAAGGTTTCGGAACTAACGGTTGCCAAGCAGCAGATGGTGGAGATTGCCAAGGCATTGTCTTATAGCGCCGACGTGCTGGTCATGGATGAGCCTACTGCGGCTTTAAGCGAAACCGAGATTGAGGACTTGTTCCGCATCATTCGCCAGCTTCGCGAAGGCGGAGTTGGAATCGTTTACATTTCCCATCGGATGGATGAGATCAAGAGAATTACGGATCGCATTACGGTTATGCGTGACGGGCAGTACATCGATACGGTATCCACAGCTGAAGTTACCACCCAGGACATTATTTCCAAAATGGTTGGCCGGCAAATCTACGAGACCTCGAAACCGGAGAGGAGCGTAGGTGAACGTGAGACGGTATTGGAGGTTAAAGGACTGAATCAAGGTCGATTTTTGAAGGACATTAACTTCACTCTGAAAAAGGGAGAAATCCTTGGCGTTGCAGGGCTGGTTGGCGCGGGGCGGACCGAGCTTGCCCGGGCGATCTTCGGTGCCGACCGTATTCAATCCGGCGAGATCCACGTTCATGGGCGCAAGATAACGATCAAGGGCCCCCACGATGCGGTGCGCCAAGGGATCGGCTATCTATCCGAGGATCGTAAGCGCTATGGATGCGTCGTCGATCTGGATGTGAAGAGCAATGTGGCTATTGCGTCATACGGTAACTTCGTGCGTCCCTGGGGCTGGATGAGTACGGCCAGGATTCGCGAGCAGGCAGAGGAAATAGTGTCGCGATTGAAGGTCAAAACACCGCATGTGGACCAGGAAGTAAAGTACCTCTCTGGCGGTAATCAGCAGAAAGTCGTCATCGGCAAATGGCTGACCCGCGATTGCGACATTCTGATCTTCGACGAACCGACGCGCGGGATCGATGTAGGGGCCAAGAGCGAAATCTACCGTTTGCTGAACGATCTTACGGCACAGGGCAAATCGATCATCATGATCTCGTCGGAGTTGCCTGAAATCCTTCGAATGAGTCATCGGATTCTCGTGATGTGTGAAGGCCGGATTACAGGCGAGCTGGAACATGAAGAGGCGACCCAAGAAAGCATTATGCATCTGGCTACAGCGAGAATGTAAGCCGTTATCCATACACGTCAGGAGGAATAAGCAGATGAACATTCAAATCAAATCGGGTGCGCTGCAGCAAGTGCTGGCTCTAGCCAGCTTGGTCGTTCTCATTCTATTCTTTACGTTCTCATCCAGCAATTTCTTTCAGTTCTCCAATATCGTGGGCATTCTTCTCTCGACCGCGGTGATCGGCGTGCTGGCTTTGGGATCTACCTTTGTCATCATTACCGGCGGCATTGATCTGTCCGTCGGGACGGTCATGACGCTGAGCGGCGTTATGACCGGCGTATGCATCACCTTCTGGGGATTACCGGTTCCTGTCGGCATCCTTGGCGGCATCTTAACGGGCGCGCTGTGCGGGCTTCTGTCCGGAACGGCGGTGGCGAAGATGAAGATCCCGCCTTTTATCGCAACGCTGGCGATGATGATGATTGCCAAAGGACTGGCACTGATTATCTCCGGAGCCAAGCCGGTCTATTTCAACGACGCAGAAAGCTTTGCCGAGGTGTCCCAAGGCAGTGTGCTGGGCTGGTTGATACCGGGCCTTGATATTCCGAATGCGGTCGTTATTTTCTTCATTGCGGCGGTTGTAGGTTACCTCATCTTATCGAAGACCATTATCGGCCGGTATAACTTTGCACTGGGCAGCAACGAGGAGGCGACCCGATTGTCCGGCGTCCATGTGGGCTTCTGGAAAATCGTCATTTACACCCTAACCGGCGCTTTTACCGGCCTGGCCGGTGTCATGATGGCATCGAGGCTGAACTCGGCCAATCCGGCCCTGGGTGCCGGGTATGAGCTGGAAGCCATTGCGGCGGTCGTGATCGGGGGAACTTCGCTCAGCGGAGGGAAGGGGACCATCATCGGTACCGTGATCGGCGCTTTGATCATGAGCGTGCTGACGAATGGATTACGCATTCTGTCCGTGCCGCAGGAGTGGCAAACCGTTGTCGTAGGGTTCGTTATCATACTTGCGGTGTATGCGGATATTTTGCGCAGACGCAAAGCGTAAGCCCTTGTTAGAGATGCGTTCCGAGCTAAGTTAGCCGAATGTTAACGGGTTAGAAGCTTCCTTGGATGGAAGTTCTATAGATGTACTATTTTGATAAACAAGGGGAGATGAAGATTATGAAAAAGCTATCCGTATTGGCTCTGATTCTCATGCTGACTGCAAGTATGCTGGCGGCTTGCGGTTCATCGAGCAATAACGCTGCCGGAGGAACCGACAGTCCAGGCGAGGGCGAATCCGGTTCAGGAGCCGGTTCTGCAGCCGAAGGAGAAATCTACATCCCGATCATTTCCAAAGGCTTTCAGCACCAATTCTGGCAGGCGGTAAAAGCCGGTGCCGAGCAAGCTGGGGAAGAGCTGGGCGTACGGATTACCTTTGAAGGACCGGAGACGGAATCCCAGGTGGATAAGCAGATCGAAATGCTGCAGGCAGCACTCGATAAGAAACCAAGCGCGATCGGCTTTGCCGCATTGGATAGCCAGGCCTCCATACCTTATCTGAAAAAAGCCCAGGAAAACAACATCCCTGTCATCGCCTTCGATTCGGGCGTGGAAAGCGACATTCCGGTCACGACGGCATCGACGGACAATATGGCTGCATCCGCGCTTGCGGCAGACAAAATGGCGGAGCTCATCGGAAATGAAGGCAAAATCGCGATGGTGGTCCATGACCAGACCAGCGTAACGGGGGTTAGCCGCCGCGACGGCTTTAAGAAGCAGATCGAAGAGAAGTACCCGAATATCGAAATCGTTGACATCCAGTATGGAGGCGGGGATCACCTGAAATCGACGGACCTGGCCAAGGCGATGATGCAGGCGCATCCGGATTTGAAAGGGATATTCGGGGCGAATGAAGGTTCTGCGGTTGGCGTCATTAACGCAGTAACGGAGATGAAAAAGGAAGGTCAGATCATCGTGGTCGGATTCGATTCCGGAAAAGCACAGATTGACGCAATCAAGAACGGGACAATGGCGGGAGCCATCACGCAAAATCCGGTCGGCATCGGATACGAGACGGTAAAAGCCGCTGTGACAGCCATCAAAGGGGAGAAGGTTGAACCGCAGATCGATACGGGATTCTACTGGTACGACAAAAACAATATCGATAGCGACGAGATCAAAGCCGTGATTTACGAGTAAGATGAAATGAAGGGGAGCCCTATATGGGGCTCCCCTAAACGTGACACCCGCTTACGCGGATGCCACCTCCATATTCTGAATCAATTCGTTCAGCCTCCTTTCCGATCATTTGGTCCAGCCGGACATCTATATTAAACCATGGCTGGCGGCGGGAATGAAGTGAATAAACAGGCTTAATTGTTTTTTACCAGGAAGCCTGGTCATGAATGATACCCATGTTTATGTTAACGGATCTGCCCCTCGTCCCACATCCGCTTCCAAATCTCTTCAACCGTTTCTTCAGGAGATAAATCGGAGGTGTCCAGCCACAGGCCAATTCTCGGCGTTTCGATAGTCAACCGCCGGTTCAGCTCGTGGATGGTCCATACCCCGTAGCCTTTTTTGTCACGTATCTGCTCTCGTGCGCTAATGGCATTCTCGGATGGGTTTAACACAACGACGAAAACAGGAAGGCCGTTTAGCATTTCGGTTATTTGGTGCAGCGCCGGGCCGAGAATGACGTCCTGCAGAACGACATGAAAACCGGCTTCAGCATAGGTTCTGGCAGCGGAGGCGGATAGCTGATACCGTAATGCGAGCTGCCTCTCCGCCTCTAGCGAAGCATCCGGAAGCATTTCTTCTCTGCCCCTGACTATCATTTTCCGAAACGAGTCCCCTCGCAAATGGACCCCGCGTTCAAACTTCTCCGCTAGCAGCTGGGCTATCGTCGACTTACCAGAGGCCATGACGCCAGTGACGACGATAACGGCTGGTTGACGTAAATATGACATCGCGTTTCCTCCAATTTTATAGGATTGCAAATGAAGGGGAGCCCTATATGGGGCTCCCCTATACGTGACACCCGCTTATGCGGATGCCACCTCCATATTCTGAATCAATTCGTTCAGCCTCCTTTCCGATCATTTTGTCCGGCCTGACAATTATATTAAACCACAGCCGGATGTCAGTCGAAAGTGAACAAACAGGCTTAATTGTTTTTTACCAGCCGCATTGAGACAGCATGCTTAACAGAAAAAAATGAAGCAACTAACCCATTGTCCCTCCACATTACTTACTTCCACGTAAGTATCTCACTTATAAGTACGTACTTCCGTAAAGTAAACTGTCGCTCTACAATGATCGTGTAGTCATTAAACAATACATTCATAAGGAGAGATTAACAATATGGAACTTCAATTAGCATTGGATTTGGTGAATATTCCAGAAGCAAAACAAGTGGTGGCTGAAGTAGCCGAGTTTATCGATATCGTGGAGATCGGAACGCCCGTTGTCATTAATGAAGGGCTTCATGCCGTAAAAGCGATTAAAGAGGAGTTCCCGCATTTGCGTGTGCTGGCCGACCTTAAAATTATGGATGCCGGCGGTTATGAAGTGATGAAGGCATCCGAAGCCGGTGCGGATATTATTACGGTGCTGGGCGTATCCGACGATTCCACGATCAAAGGCGCGGTGGCGGAGGCCTTCAAGCAAGGCAAACAGGTCATGGTGGATATGATCAACGTGAAGGACATTGAAGGAAGAGCACGGGAGATTGACGCTTTTGGCGTGGATTACATTTGCGTTCATTCCGGCTATGACCACCAGGCGGAAGGTAAAAACTCATTCGAGGAATTGGCGGCGATCAAACGTGTCGTTAAACATGCGAAGACCGCCGTTGCGGGGGGCATCAAAATGGAGACGCTCTCTGAGGTGATCCAAGCGAATCCCGATCTCGTGATCGTCGGCGGCGGAATTACGAGCCAAACCGACAAGAAGGCCGCAGCAGCTCAAATGAACCAACTTGTGAAGCAGGCTTAAGTCACAATGAGCAATAGCATATTTCAACATGCAGCAGTCATTGCCAAGGAGATATCGGAATCCGTACAGCAGGTCGATGCTGCCCAGGTCGAGGGATTGATTGAACGGATCGCGCAATCCGACGCTATCTTCTTGGCAGGGGGCGGCAGATCCGGTCTGATGATCCGGGCTTTTGCCATGAGGTTAATGCAGATGGGATATAAGGTTCATATCGTCGGTGAAACGGTAACGCCGGCGATCGGAGCTCGTGACTTGCTTGTTATCGGTTCAGGTTCAGGCGAAACGCAAAGCTTGGTGTCTATGGCCCGAAAAGCCAAGGATATCGGATCAGCCATAGCAGTCGTAACGGTGAAGCCCGAATCGCGTATCGGAGAGCTTTCCGATGCGATCGTTCAGCTCCCCGGAAGCACCAAGGATCAGAATCAAGATACACTCGTCACTGTTCAACCGATGGCCTCTTTATTTGAACAGACGATGCTGATTGTGCTGGATGCGGTCATCCTGAGATTGATGGAGAAGAGTGAGCTCCACTCGGACCAAATGTTTGGCCTGCACGCCAATTTGGAGTAGGGTGCTGTCATGTGATATTTTCCACTTTGTTGATATAACCGCGACCGTTGTATACTGTAGGGAAGAAGGGGTGATGCATTATGGCAAGTGAAGTCAAACAGCGAATCAATCTGAAGGAAATAAACTGCCATAAAGAGTTAACCCTGGCGGTCATCGGCGGCAAATGGAAGCTGATCATCCTGTGGCATCTTGGTTTAGAGGGCGTTAAACGCTTCGGTGAGCTAAATCGAATGATTCCTCATATCACGCAAAAAATGCTGACCAATCAGCTCCGCGAATTGGAGGAAGATCAACTGGTCCATCGTGTAGTTTACCCCGAGGTTCCGCCTCGGGTCGAATATTCGCTCACGCCCTACGGGGAGAGTCTTATGCCGATCTTGAAATTGATGTACGATTGGGGAAAAGATTACGGCGAACGGGTCATCTGGAAAGACGGTGAGAAGCCTGAGGATAAAGACGATGAACAGGCAACGGAACAAGCAGTTGTCCAGAAGCTGTAATTTCACGAAAATGTATGCGAATGCATGGGCAACGCGGTCGTCACAAATGCATCGAGCTGTAATCAGCGGATTCATACATTTGCCCGGGTTACTTTTACAAGGAAACTTGTTGTTTTTTCGGCAGGATCTGGTGACAGTACGATTCGTTGTAAAATAATTAAGACGCTGATAGTATGGAAAACCCCCTTAAACTTAAGGGGGTTTTCGAGCAAGATGACGCTGAGCTCTGAAGAATTAAAAAGCGGCGAACAAATAGGTTCGCCGCCGCTGTTTTCGCGCTTCCTTGATCAATGTATTTATTGCTGGCTTTCAAGGTATTCAGCGAGTTGGTCAAATGTACCGCCAAATCCCTGTTTCACCATTGGGGCCATTTCATCAAAAGCTGCTTGTTCTTCTGCAGTTGCGTTGACAGGGCCACCCTGCATAGTCAGAGTAGTTTTTCCATCGGTTTCTTCAAGTGTGATGATATTCATAATTTCAAGTGGCCAGTGTGCGTTAAAAGGTGCACGTATGGTGTTACCATTTTCATCAGAAAATGATTGGATGAATACCAGTTTTTCAGGAACTATGACTTCTTGATATACAAATTTACCCCACATGGCCTGGGTACCATCTGGCGACTTCTGACAACCTAAGAACATACCACCTGGACGTACATCCATTCTAATAACATCTAGTGAAAACCCTTGGGGACCCCACCATTTACCGAAGTGTTCTGGATCCGTCCAAACTTTAAAAACCAGTTCTCGAGGGGCATTGAAAACACGGGTTAGAAGTAAGCCACTTTTGCTTTGCTCGGTCATTTGAATTCCTCCTAATATGAAAGGTTGCGGCTGCTACCCTTTCTTTTGTAATTTGTCTAAATAATCCTCAAGTTGATCTAAGCGCTGTTCCCAAATACCGCGGAACGATTCCAACCATTCGTCCATCTCTTGTAGCGGTTCAGGTCGTAGTCTATATATCCGTCGATTAGCCTCTGCCTGAACTTCTACCAATCCTGCTTCATGCAATATCTTTAAATGTTTGGAAGTCTGCGGCTGCCGGATTTTAAGGCGATCAGCAACCTGACTGACAGTTAAGGGACCGTCTCGTAATAGTTCGACTATCTGCAATCGGTTAGGTTCGGCTAGTGCGTTCAAAGTTGTCTGTTTCATATGACCTTACCCCCGATCTTGTTATTACAACGAACTCGATGCTTGAACTAAAAGTTCTGCTAGCAGCTCATAGTCTGGAGTATCATCTTCTCGAATTTTAAGCCATTTTCGTTCGGGTGGACCATCGAAATTTTTGGGGACTTCTAGATTTGTTGTGTTCATGATCATAAAGGCGATTGCATCTTTTGATGGTGAAATCACAGCTGCATATTGTCCGTTCTTTAGAAAATGTGGCTTTTTGTACTGAATTCGTTCTTCTACTTCCGGAATTGCTTCTTGGACCATGTGTCGAAGCTTTTTGCTGACGTCTACTTGCCAAGGCAGACTAAGGTTTTCGATGAACGAAATTACTTCTTGGCTCATATCTTGCCCTCCTAATTTGTGAATATTAACCAACGATTGGTTACAATATACCATGATGAGAATATTCTTGTAAAGGAATATTCGGAAATGAATCTTGCCTTTCCTCAAAGGGTTAGTAACTGAACGTAATTTGACAATACAATTCGAGAGTAGTTTAACCGTATGTTGAGCATCACATGATAGTTTTACCGTAATGCTATGTAAGCATAGAAAAGGCGAGAATGACAC
Organism: Paenibacillus sp. 2KB_20; assembly: GCF_052115765.1. Taxonomy (NCBI): domain Bacteria; kingdom Bacillati; phylum Bacillota; class Bacilli; order Caryophanales; family Paenibacillaceae; genus Paenibacillus; species Paenibacillus sp. 2KB_20. Next base: position 621,692 of record NZ_JBFRHH010000007.1, read on the forward strand.
GCACGGCTGCATGAACGCTACATGCAACCGTGGCGTAGATCTTCTCGCCTTGCGTTTTTCGTTATTAATTTTTAATACTACTCTTCTTCTCTCCTCATTTGATAGTGATGGTGATAGTGGTGATGGTGATGATGATGGATCATATGATGGCCTGATGGAGAACTATATGGATGAAAATGGGGGTGATGCTCATGACCGTGACCATGACCATGATGATGATGATAAGGCTGAGGTTCTCTTTGTTGAGTTTCTTGAAGGTTATAGTTTTGTTGATTCATCGAATTTCTCCTTTTCGTCTTGAGATAATTCATATTATGTATACAAACGATTAGTGACACTTGACCATAAGAAAATGGGCTACCAAGATAAGTTAAATGGTGAGGAAATAAACCTCCGGTACCTAAGTGCCGGAGGTTTATTTTGCTGGCCGGATCATTTTCTGCACGGAAGGATTGACAATTCGCTGAAGGAGATATAATATCATACCGTATAAATCGTAATTATTACGATTAAGGAATGGAGGAAGTTCAGTAGATGAATAACAACAATAAGATTCCAGTTACAGTACTCAGCGGTTACCTCGGATCAGGCAAAACGACCGTGCTGAATCATGTGCTTCATAATCGTGATGGATTGAAGGTTGCGGTCATTGTGAACGACATGAGCGAAGTGAATATTGACGCGGATTTGGTTCGAGGGGAAGGGAGCCTGTCCCGAACGGATGAGAAGCTGGTCGAAATGTCCAATGGCTGCATCTGCTGCACCCTCCGGGAAGATTTGGTGCAGGAAGTTCAGAAGCTGGCACAAGAAAACCGTTTTGACTATATCCTGATTGAATCGACGGGGATTAGCGAGCCCGTGCCTGTTGCGCAGACCTTTGTTTATCCAGATGAGGTATCCGGTGTACAGCTGTCCGACCTAGCCCGGCTGGATTGCATGGTGACGGTTGTAGACGCGAACCGATTCTGGAAAGACTTCTCTTCGGGCCAAAGCCTGCTCGATCGGAAGGAAGCGCTTGGCGAAGAGGATACACGGGAAGTCGTGGATCTGTTGATCGACCAGGTTGAGACGTGTGATGTGCTGCTGTTGAACAAATGTGATCTGGTAAGCGATGACGAATTGGCCAAGGTGGAAGGCATACTTCATAAGCTTCAGCCAAGCGCCAAAATCATACGTACCGTGAAAGGACAAGTCGCTCCTGCAGAAATTCTGAATACCGGTTTATTCGATTTTGAGAAAGCCAGTCAGTCCCCCGGCTGGATTCAGGAGCTTCAGAAGGAAGAGCATGTACCGGAAACGGATGAATACGGCATCAGCTCTTTTGTTTATCGGAGAAGAAGACCGTTTCATCCGGAACGGCTGGCAGCATTCATGAGTTATTGGCCGGAAGAGGTCGTACGCGCGAAAGGGATCGCTTGGCTGGCAGTGCTTGAGGATGTTGCGGCAAGTCTAAGTCAAGCGGGTCCTTCGATTCAGTTCGGGCCAGCTGGATATTGGGTGGCTGCTTTAACCGAACAGGAACAGCAGGAGCTGATTCTGAGTGAGCCGGATGTGCAGCGAAAATGGGATGCCGTCTGGGGGGATCGGATGACCGAGCTCGTGATGATCGGGATTGGGATGGAACAGTCACTAATCGAGCAGGAGCTGGACGATTGTCTGTTGACCGATCAGGAAATGCAGCTGGATTGGTCGACGTTTAACAATCCGCTGCCATGGATGGCCATCGAAGAGCTATCACTGTAAGGTTATATTTTTTTGATTAAAATTAATCGTAATAATTACGAATGGATAAAGAGCCACTTGAGGGCTTTACAGGTTTTCTAGAATATAATCCCCTTTGCGTAGACAGTGCTGAAGAAGAGCGCTACAGTTTACTTAAGGGGATTTTTGTCATGGAAAAGTTCAAAAGAAGAATACGAAAGAAGCAGGGGAATATGCAGAAATTCATCATTTAAAAACTCAATTGCAGGAAAAGTTATTACCCTGTTTAGAAAGCGCCCTTCAGAAGGACCGGGTTTTAAAAAATCATTTAATGATGTGGTCAATCTATTTATCTGTCCAGAACTTATACCTATCAAGTCCAGAGCACCTGTTTTGTATTTGTTGTATAATAGGAAGAATAGGAAGAAGATTCCCAATTCATGTTTCGATGATAGCTTTAACGTATTTCAGAATGTAATGCTGACGCATGAGCAACATCAATCAGGAGGACAAGGTAATGGCAAAAGCAAAGGTTCCAAAGAGACCCACTAGAGATGAGTTTGTACTGGAAGAACTCGGAAATCAGCTTACCGAAGCTTACCAGGAGGAATCGGTTATCGTGCTGACGGTCTGGGGAAGGGAAGAGGCGGTCCGCGGGCAAATCGATCAAATGGACTCCCGAACAGGGAAGGTACATATGAAACAGAATGGCGTTATTACGAAGGTTCCTTTTATGGACATTATGGAAGTGAATTATCCGAGAGACTAATCAGAATCATGTGTGCTTCCCGCAAATGAATCAAAGAGATTGTGATTTAAAGCGGTCGGCTTCATACCCGGTAGCGCGATGTCCAAAGTCGTGGTATATTAAAAAAAGTTATCTATGTGTTACTGGCGTAGCTTGGGGTACCAAGAGGGAGCACATAGGATCATATGCCGTACGCCTGGGCAAGAGGTAAGGAGACGATCAGTCGCCTTGCCTCTTTATGTTTTTTAATACAATGGCGAAGGAGCGGATTAGTATGAGTAAGGAACCCGTAATTTTAGATGGAAAAAAGGTATCCGACGATATCAAGGCCAAGCTGGCTGTAAAGGTACAGGAATTGAAGTTGCAGGGGGTAACGCCTTGTCTGGCAACGATTCTGGTTGGCGATGATCCTGCTTCGGCGACCTATGTGCGGATGAAGGGAAGTGCTTGCGAGCGGCTTGGCATCATATCCAAAAAAGTGGTACTGGAGACATCGACAACGACCGAGGAGCTGATTGCCGCGATCCAAGAGCTGAACGAGGATCCGAATGTCCACGGTATTCTGCTGCAGCATCCGGTACCGCATCATATCGATGAACGGGCAGCCTTTGATGCCATTGACATTAAAAAAGACGTGGATGGAGTAACCACGCTCGGTTTCTCGCAGAATGCGTTTGGTTTTGCCGATTATCCGTCTTGTACGCCTGCTGCGATTATTGCGATTATGGATTATTATGATCTGCCGATCGAAGGGAAGCATGCCGTGGTGGTCGGACGCAGTCCGATTCTGGGTAAGCCGGTATCGATGATGCTGCTTAATCGCAATGCTACCGTTACGATCTGCCACTCGAGAACGAAGAACCTTGGGGAGATTGTGTCCCAGGGAGATATCGTGGTTGCGGCCGTAGGCAAGCCTAATTTCATTCAAGGGGACTGGATCAAGCCGGGAGCCGTCGTATTGGATGCCGGCTATAATCCAGGCAATATCGGCGACTGCGATTATGAAGCCTGCGCGAAGGTGGCATCCGCGATTACACCGGTACCTGCCGGTGTAGGCCCCGTTACGATTGCTACATTGCTGAAGCATACCGTTGAATCGGCTGAGCGAACCGTGCAAGGTTAACAGTAACCATGTAAAAACGGGATAAGGCACGGTCCATTTGCGCGTCCCGAAAGGGGATTTGCATGGAGAATCCCCCTTTGAATCGCTTCGTTCCTCGCTAGAGTCTGGAACGCAGAAAAGTATTGCCCATCAAATGCTCGGGGTGGAGTCTGCATTTCACGGATCCCTGGACGTCATGGTATAGTTAGGAAAAAGCAAAATCGAAGGGGAGAGATTCATGCACAAACAACTCATTTCCAGTTGTGTGGCGGAGCAAGGAGCTGTGGAGGATAATCTGTTCGTTGCAGCGCCGCAAGCGGCTCCCGGGAGCACCGAATGAAGAACACGATTGCAGATATTGCCAAAAAAGCCGGAGTTGCCAAAAGCACGGTCTCCCGTTTCTTAAACGGAGGTTCTGTCAGTAATGCAACACGCCGTAAGATAGAGCTGGTCATTCAGGAAACCGGTTATATTCCGAATTCGTTTGCACAGAGCTTGAAAGCGAAAAAAACCAGCATGATCGGCACCATTGTGCCGCGTCTGGATTCATTCTCAGCATCGCAGACCGTTGCCGGCATGGATGAAGAATTAAGGAAACACGGTTATCAGCTTCTCATTATTAATGCGAGCCAGGACTTATCCAGGGAGATTGAAGCGCTGTATGATCTCGCCAGACAAAAAATATCTGGCATTATTTTATTCGCCACTCAGGTGACGGAAACGCATCTTGCAGCGATTAAAGAGATCGGCATCCCCGTCATCCTGCTCGGACAACAGCATAAGGATGTCCACAGCATGATATATAACGACTATGCCGCAGGTTATGACATGGGCCGATATGTGCTGTCCATGGGACACCGTCATATATCTTATATCGGCGTGACGGAAAAAGACGTTGCTGTCGGAGTTCAGCGGAAGGAAGGGTTTCTGAAGGCGTTAAGCGAGTATGACGAGGTGGAGGCGGTTCTCTATGAGAGTGGGTTTAAGATGTCGGATGGTGTAAAGACCGCATTGTCCATTTTTGAGTTGAACCGAACGCTGCCAACTGCAATGGTCTGCGCTACCGACAACATCGCGTTAGGCGTTATGAAAGCGGCTCATATGAAGGGCATCCAGATCCCCAACGAACTCTCCGTTACCGGATTTGGCGGATACGACGTTACCGAGGTAATTCATCCCGGATTGACAACGGTTAAATATGGATATTCCCAAGCGGGCCACCTCGCCGCTCAGCATATCATAAAGCTGGTCAACGACGAGCCTGTGGATTTCCTGACGGTCATGAATTGCGATATGATTCATCGGGAAAGCGTTGACAATCTAAAATAGGTATTTTATACTGAAAAAAAGGAACCGGTTCCAATACTACTTTTGCTTGGTATTGGAGCTGAGTTCATTATTTTTAACCCTGATTGGAACCGGTTCCGTTATAAATGGGTTAGGCTGATGTTCACGCATAGCATGATCCGTTTGTTTTTTTGAGAAAGCCTATATACAAGGAGAAGAGACATGGACAGAGAACGGAGATACCGACGCCTGGATCAGGCCTCTCCTGAAGAGATTGCCTCCTTGAAGGAGCAAGCAAAACGAAGCGAATGGAGGCAGAGGTTTCACGTACAGCCCATGATGGGCTTGCTGAATGACCCCAACGGATTTTCTTATTATAACGGGAAATACCACTTGTTTTATCAATGGTTTCCTCTGGGCACGTTTCACGGCCTGAAATACTGGTACCATACCTCCTCCACGGACTTGGTGCACTGGCAAAACAAAGGCATCGCCATTGAGCCCGGGTACTCGCATGATGCATATGGCGCTTATTCGGGAAGCGGGATCGTGAAAGACGACAAACTGTATCTGATGTATACCGGGAATACCCGGGATGAGGAATGGAACAGGCATTCTTATCAATGCATGGCCGTGATGGACCGTGTTGGCACCATCACGAAGCTCGATAAGCCGCTGATTGACCGTGTGCCGGACGGATATACCGAGCATTTCCGGGATCCGAAGGTATGGAAAGACGAAGACCTGTTCCGGTTCGTCATCGGCGCCCAAAGGGACGATCAAACAGGAACGGCTGTCGTGTATGAATCACCGGATTTGCTGGATTGGTCATGCAAAGGGGAAATCCAGACCCGTCTTGAACATTTCGGCTATATGTGGGAATGCCCCGATTATTTTGAACTGGAAGGACAGGGCGTGCTGCTGTTTTCGCCGCAGGGGCTGAGTCCGCAAGGCGACGAATTCCGGAACGTTTACCAATCTGGCTACATCGCGGGCAAGCCACTGGATCGGGGGACGCTGGAGTTTGAACACGGCTCCTTTTACGAACTGGACAGAGGTTTTGATTTCTACGCACCACAGACCATGGTGGATGAGAAAGACCGGCGCATCATGGTAGGCTGGATGGGCTTGCCGGAGGTCGTCTATCCAACCGACTCGCATGGCTGGGCGCATTGTTTGACGCTTCCACGTACGCTCTCGTTCCGTGAGGGTAAGCTGATTCAGCTGCCTGTCCCCGAGTTGGAACTTCTTCGTGAGACGACAGCTATGGAAGCAGCGGATACGCTTTACAGCGAAGTGAAGAGTTATGCAGGGGTTGAGGGAACCGTATTCGAGATGACATGCGAGTTTCATGGGATCGAAGCGGACGTTGTTGGCATTGAATTTCGAGCTGGCGAAACGGAGCGGACCGTCATCTGGTATGACGCCGTCAGGCAAAAGGTTACGCTAGATCGCTCATCATCGGGTGCAACGATTGTGAGTGATTACGGAACGACACGTACCTGTATGCTGCATGCCAAAGTAAACTCAATCAAATTTCATCTCTTTGTGGATATTTCTTCGGCAGAAGTGTTCGTCAATGATGGCGAAGAAGTGTTTACGAGTCGGATATTTCCAAAGCAGGACAGCCGTCATATTCGATTTTTCGCAAAAAACGGCAGCACTGGCTTGAAGGTCACGAAGTGGGATCTTGCCCAAGCCGTAAAAGATATAGAAGGGGATGAATGAACATGGCAGCAGATCATAGGAAAATTGCAAGGCAGGTAGTGGAAGCCATCGGTGGCAGGGAGAACATCGCTTCCTTTGCCCACTGTGCTACGAGACTCCGAATTATGGTTCACGATCAGAAGAAGATAGACCAGAAGAAGGTCGAGAATATCGATAAGGTTAAAGGAGCTTTTTTTAACTCCGGCCAATATCAAATCATTTTCGGAACAGGAACCGTTAATCAGATTTTTGAAGCGGTAGAATCGCTTGGGCTTGAGAGCACAAGCAAGGATGAGTTGAAATCCGAGGCGAAAAAATCAGGAAATCCGTTTCAGCGGGCGATTCGCACGTTCGGTGACGTCTTTGTGCCGATTATCCCGATATTGGTCGCCACAGGTTTGTTCATGGGATTACGGGGATTATTGACGCAAGAAACCGTCCTCGCCTGGTTTGGAGCGACGCCCGACGATATTTCGCCTAATTTTCTGCTTTTCACCCAGGTACTGACGGATACGGCTTTTGCTTTCTTGCCAGCATTGGTGGCATGGTCCGCATTCCGGGTGTTCGGAGGCAGCCCCGTGCTTGGTATCGTGCTGGGTTTGATGCTGGTTAACCCGGCTCTTCCCAACGCATATAGCGTGGCAAACGGTTCGGCCGAAGCGCTCATGCTCTTCGATTTCATTCCGGTTGTCGGATATCAGGGTTCGGTCCTGCCAGCCTTCTTCATCGGACTGCTGGGCGCGAAATTCGAGAGATTTTTGAGAAAGCGTATTCCTGAAGCGATTGATTTGATCGTTACGCCATTTTTAACCCTGCTCGTTATGATCATCCTTGGTCTGTTCGCAATAGGACCCGTGTTCCACTCTCTGGAAGAGGTAGTCATGAACGTGACCACCTTCTTGCTGGAGTTGCCGTTCGGCATTGCGGGTCTTGTGATCGGCTTCTTCAACCAGATTATTGTGGTCACCGGCGTGCATCATATTTTTAATTTTCTTGAAATTCAGCTTCTCGAAAAGACAGGAAGCAATCCGTTTAATGCGATCGTGACAAGCGCCATGGCAGCTCAAGGCGCAGCTTGTCTGGCTGTCGGACTCAAGACGAGAAACAAAAAACTAAAGGCATTATCGCTGCCATCCGCATTCTCGGCCATGCTGGGAATTTCGGAACCGGCGATCTTCGGGGTCAACCTCCGTTACGTCAGACCGTTCGTTATCGCCCTGATCGGCGGTGGCGTGGGCGGTTTCATGGCTTCCATCTTCCATCTTGAGGCTACGGGTATGGCGATTACCGTTATTCCCGGTACGCTCTTATACTTGAACAGTCAGCTTCCACTTTACATTTTGTGCAACTTAACAGCGATGGGTCTAACTTTTGTGTTGACTTGGTTGTTCGGATTCAATGATAAAATGCTCGATGAGGTTCGCTCGGAAGCGAAATAATTATTTATATTTATTCGATTTTTGATATCATAAAAACCGCGCTCCGACGCGGTTTTTATGCATGAACGGGAAGCGTCCGATCGACCTTGCAGAAATAATGGCTTGCTCTGAAATGCTTTTCATCATTTACAATATGGTTACTGGCAAGAATATACGGAAGAGGGGCGAGTTTCATTGAATAAGAAAATCATATTTTTTGATATTGACGGGACGCTGCTGGATCATGAAAAGAAGGTTCCAGCTACAACCAAGGAGTCCATTCGTGAGTTAAAGGAAGCCGGGCACATCGTCGCCATAGCGACAGGGCGCGCTCCTTATCATTTTGAAGAGCTGCGGGAAGAGCTCGGTATCAATTCTTATGTTTGTTTGAACGGTCAGTATGTGGTTCATGAAGGCAAACCGATATATGGAAATCCATTAGCACAAGACGCCTTGCAGCAGCTGACGGAGCAGGCCGTGGAGCTTGATCATCCGATCATATATGCCGGCAGTGAGGCCATGAAGATGAACGTAACTCAGCATGTTCATATCGATTCAAGCTGGGGGGAACTGAAACTCACGATCCCGGAATATGATCCCGAATATTACTTGGGCAGAGATATTTATCAGGCTATTGTATTTTGCACGGAGGAAGAGGAAGCTGCTTACGTGAACAGATTCGAAGGTCGGTTCGATTTCGTTCGATGGGGCCCTTATGGAATCGATGTGTTGCCGGCTGGCGGCTCCAAAGCCGGAGGGATCAAACAATTGATTCAGCTGCTTCAGATCGATTTGGAAGATAGCATCGCATTTGGCGATTATCTGAATGATCTGGAGATGCTGTCATACGTGGGCTACGGTGTGGCGATGGGCAATGCGCCGGAGATTGTCAAGCAGGCGGCCAGATATATAACCCGGGATGTTGATCAAGATGGTATACAGTACGGCCTTCGTATGTTGGGATTGCTTGGCAAGGAAGCGCAGGAGATCGTATAGTTTTATTGTGATAAAAAGTTATGCAGCGTGTCAGTCTTCGCTCCTCGCCGGGCGTTAAGGACTGGCATGTTTTCAGCTTTGAAGCATCTTTTTGAAGCGGCAGGTTTGACGAAGGAAACAGGGGCTTGTTATTATTAATAACTAGTAGTGACCCGCTTTATGGTGAAGAACCATCTGGCGGAAAAATACCGGAACAGGTGGAGACCTTATGTCAGCCGATCAAACGCAACATCTTATAACTAGTTGGCTATCTTTGACGCAGATTCAGGCGTTGATCACCAACGAACTGGAACAAACACTTCAACAGAAACACGATTTATCGTTGAATGAATTTTACGTGCTGTTATTTCTGTCTGAGGCCCCCGAGCAAAAATTGCGGCTTCAGCAGCTGCAAACGATGGTGGGGCTGAGCCAAAGCGCGATGTCGAGGCTGGTCAGCCGTTTTGAAGCCAAAGGCTGCGGGGCGATGCAAAGGGCCATATGCGAGAATGACAGAAGAGGAATTTATACCTCGCTGACCCCCATTGGCGAAGAGAAGCTGCGCAAAGCCAAGAACACGGTTCAACACGTGTTGGAGCAGCAGTTCGCAACGCCTAAATTGAAGCATGGGCTACAGGAAGTTTTAAAGCAGATCAAAGGTTAGACGTATTTTCAAACAACCATTCTTGACGAATGGCTTTTATTTTGATAATTTAAATGCATGCGCATGCATTTATAAGATATAAATTTTATGAGGATAGAGGGAGCGTGCTTCGATGGAACATTTATTCAGTCCATACAAATTGAAATCTTTAGAATTGAAAAACCGGGTGGTTATGCCTCCCATGTGCCAGTACTCCGTAACGAACAAAGACGGTATCGCTACCGATTGGCATTATTTGCATTATACAAGCCGAGCGATCGGCGGAACGGGACTCATTATAGTAGAAATGACGGACGTTGAGGCTGATGGCCGCATTACCGATTATGATCTTGGATTATGGTCGGACGATCAAATTCCGCCCCTGGCTCGCATCGTGGATGCGATACACCAGCATGGTGCAAAGGCAGCTATCCAGATTGCGCATGCCGGCCGGAAAGCGGAGGACGCTGAAACGCCAGTGGCTCCGTCGGCTATTCCTTTTGACGAGAATTCCAAAACGCCAAGGGCTCTTACAACGGAAGAAGTCAAGCAGATGGTGGAGAAATTCCGCTTGGCTGTACGACGTGCGGTGAAGGCCGGTTTTGATGCGATTGAATTGCATGGTGCCCACGGATATCTGATCCATCAGTTCCATTCCCCATTGACCAACCATAGAACGGACGAGTATGGTCAGGATTTAACCAAGTTCGGTAAAGAAGTGATTCAAGCTGCAAAAAGCGAAATGCCTGCGGACATGCCATTAATCTTGCGGATCTCTGCACGAGAATATGTAGCCGGCGGTTATGGTATCGAAGAGAGCATCGCGTTCTCCAAGGAATATCAAGCTGCGGGCGTTGACATGTTCCATATCAGCGCAGGCGGTGAAGGACCAATTGCGGCGGAAGGAAGACCGGGCACTCATGTAGCCTATCAAGTTCCGCTTGCCAGACAAATTAAAGAAGCGCTGCAAATACCGGTCATTGCCGTTGGCCGCTTGGATGAGCCTGCTCTGGCGAATGCGGTGATCGGCAACGAAGACGCGGATCTCGTCGCTGTGGGAAGAGGGATGCTGCGCAACCCGTACTGGGCATTGGAGGCCGCGACAGTTCTTCAAAAAGAGGTTGAGATTCCCACCCAATACCAGAACGGTTTTCCCAGAAAATCAAGATAAGGCAGATTATCATGTAATAAGCTAAACGAAACGATGGCTTGCACATTGGGATTCGATTGCAGCAGGAAACATCACTGTAAACATGTAATTTAGAGGAGCGTATAGAAGGGTTATCTTATGGTCAGTTCGGACCGTAGGATAACTTTTTTTGCTTACATGGGGGAGGCCCACGACAATGGCATGCTGTTAAGTTGGTAGTCTTTGTACATGCAGTACTCGAAAATATTGTTAAAAAAACATTATTGGTTTATTTACATTAGTGTGTGGCATACAGTATAATAATTTTCAGGAGTTGATGATATGTCAGAGGATCAAGACATTCTGCACAGTTTGGTGCAGGAGCTTCGGCGAGGAACCATCATTCTTGGTGTCCTCAGCCAATTGTCGGAACCTCAGTATGGATATTCATTGGTGACCATACTGCAGGAGAAGGGGATCAGCGTGGAAGCGGGTACCCTGTATCCCTTGCTGCGGCGGTTGGAGAAACAAGGCTTGCTGGATAGCGAGTGGGATACGAATGAGGCTCGTCCGAGAAAATATTACATCATAAGTCAGACAGGTAAGGATATATATCGGCAGCTATATCATGAATGGAAGGTTATGATGACAAGTCTGGAGGGACTTGTTGATGACAAGGGGGACTCAGGTAATGGATCTGATTAACAGGTATATTTATGCAGTGACGCAGAAACTGCCCGAATCGCAAAGGGCCGATATTGAAAAGGAACTTCATGGACTCATCGAAGATATGCTGGAAGACAGGGGCGCTGGTGGTGAGATCGCAAGCACTGAAGCTGTAGAACAGGTGCTGCTGGAACTCGGGCCACCCGGGGAAATGGCAGCAAGATATAGAGGGAGAGAGCGTTATCTTATTGGTCCCGGTTTGATTGACAGCTATTGGTCCGTCCTGAGGATCGTTCTGTATTCGATAGCCGTTGCTCTTGGCATCGTCTATATCGTTGATTTCTTTACAAGCACGGAACCCACTGCCGAGAAGCTGCTGGAATACCTTGTCTCGCTACTTAGCGTGGGAATCCACGGATTTGCATGGGTAACCGTTATTTTTGCCTTTATCGAATACCGTGGGGCTCGCCAAGTCTCCAATGATCCATGGAAACCCTCGGAATTGCCTGCAATTCCGGAACCAGCCACTCGGATTAAACCGACCGAGCCGGTGCTAGGCATCCTGTTTTCCGTGCTGTTCTTCGTCCTGTTCACGTTTTCCATTAACCTGATCGGTGTTCATCGATTCAATGAAAACTCGATCGCCATTCCGGTGTTTGAGCAGGCTGCCTTTGCCAAGTATTTGCCGCTGATCTGGCTTCTAACCGCCTTCAGCATATTCAATGAAGCCATGAAATTAATCACAAGAAAGTGGACGCCGCAGCTTGCCGTCATGCATGTCATATTTAACGTCGCTTCTGTTATCGTTGCGGTGATCCTGTTCTCAGATATAACGATCTGGAATCCGACATTCATGGATCAGCTCGTTCAAGCGGGTCTCATAACACCGGGAGATGAAGCATATGACATTGTTAAATCAATTTGGGATCGATCCAGGGATGGCCTTATTTACGTCATTGTGATTATTACCCTTATAGATACTGTATCCGTTCTAATGAAATGGTTTCGGCGTAAGGAAGGCAATGCCACTTTAACTAAGTAAGATTATGCAACAAGGAGTTATCCAATATGATGGATAGCTCCTTTTTCTGTTCGCTTAGACCATGAACGACACGTAACCTAACGGATAAGCATAGGATATGGAACGACGCAAATAATTTTTTTGACAAAAATGTGAATGATATGTGTCAAAATTATGTACAATGGTGTTATAATAGGGTAAGAGTTGAATGAAAACCCTTACAGAATGAACGGAGCTGATTATGATGAAATACGCAATCCATTACTCTACGAGAATGAAAGACGTTATTTTGTTTTCCTTTGTTATTAGCATTATTCTGTTTCAAGTAGCTACTTTGACCGAATATTCTTATCCTGTCCTATTCTATATGCAGATGGCGGTGAACGTCGTTGTTGTTGCGGCACTAGCGATTGAAGGGTATGCCCGATTGGTGAAACGGGAAGTGAATATTCAGGAGAATTCGGATACGATTACCATCAATGGCGTAGAAATTCATGCCGACCAGATTCGTGAGATCAAGGTTTCCGGATGCCATAAAACCGCATTCCAAATCAACCTCAAGGACAAGAACATGAATCCGATGTATTGCTGCTTTAAATTTGAAGAGAAGAATTGTGAAGGGATTCGGAGTCTTACGCGTTGGGCCGAGCGGAACCAGGTTTCCATGCGTAAGGTTGGACCGCAAACCCGTTCCGGTTTGGTTCTCTCGTCTAACAATTAATATGCCAATTTATATCATGAATAGAAGCGCCTGAACCATCGATGAATGGGTCCAGGCGCTTCTTTGTTTTGGTTAGAGATGTATGCAATGATCGTTTGTTTTGTTATCCCGGCGTATTCGTCATGGACCCTATGCACCTAAGGGAGCTGAAAGTTTAACCAATGTTAAGTTTTTGTTTCGATGCAGGTTAATTTCGTAAGATATACTATGGATAATATTGGGTTGCCATACATGAGGAGGTTTGAATATGGTAGAAGTTTCGAGATTCTTGTTAAATGGGGAATACCGCAAGCTGTACGAGCTGTTTGGAGAGGATTTACGTTTACTCGTAACGGTCGAACAATTTGAAGCGATGGCAGAGGAATACACAGCAGGCGTAAACGCGTTCCATATCACGATGGACGACACGCTCAACAGGATCCGAATGATAAACTGGCTGGATGATAGCGGGCAAAAAGGCATTCAAGCGATGATCGATGAAAAGGGGACGATTGGAGGGCTTATGTTATCGCCTATTGAGAGATTTCCTGAATCGGATGCCAAGCAAACAGACTCAGTTTTCCGACTTCCTTTTAACGGAAAATGGTATGTGTTCTGGGGCGGCGAGAATGTTGTGGATAATTACCATTACGTAGAGGAAAGCCAGCGGTACGCCATAGACGTCATAAAGACTGAGAACGCGATGTCTTATAAAGGAGATCCCGACAAGAATGAGAGTTACTTTGCGTTTGGGGAAGAGATTCTTGCTGGTGCCCGTGGGAAGGTGCTGGGTACCGAGAATAACATCATGGACAATGAGCCAGTGGGTATAACAAACGAAACTGAACCCGTCGGTAACTATGTCATCATCGATCATGGAACTTCAGAATATAGTCTATATGCACATTTAAAGAAGGGGTCGGTATGCGTGAAGGAAGGCGCTGAGGTCGAAGCAGGCGATCTGATAGGTCGATGCGGTAATTCCGGCAATTCAACCGAAGCTCATTTGCATTTTCAAGTGTCGGATCATCCGGATTTGTTTGGGGTCAATACGAAGTCTCTTAACATCAACTGGCTTGGCGGTATCAAGGTAAGACGAGGCCAAGTTGTATAGGGCGTGGATTGAACGCAAGATAAAACAAAGCAGGGGCCTGAATCTCAGGTTCCTGCTTTTTGTTCATGTATTAATAAGCAGGCGCTCATGTTCATGTTAAGTTTGCAACTTAGCTGCTGCAGCCGCCGCCACAGCCACTCCCGCAAGAGGACCCGCTGCTGCAGGATGAACCGCTGCTGCAAGAGGAGCCCGATCCATCGCCTGATGACGCATCGCCCGAATCCGATCCGCCAGACCCGCATGAAGAAGCGTAGGTGCAGGAGGAGCTGCTGCTGTGTTTATAAAGCTCGCGTTCATCAGGGATCATGTGGTCACCAAATTGTTCCGGTGCGTTCCAGGCAAATTAGACGGCCGCAGCCAGGAGCACATCGCTATTCCGGAAATTGACCAGCTTCTCATGACGCGCCGGCTCCTCCTGGGCAGTTCGAACCCGATCTTGCAGATCCAGAATGATTGCATCGATGGCCGTACGCGCTGCAGGCATCTTCTCGTAGGTCCAGGCATTAAAGCGCTTCTGGCCATGATTCACGGTGAAATGGCGAGAAGTGTAGATCTCCAGCTCTTCGCGCGGCAGCGGGACGCGAAAGAAAGCTCCCCATAGCTTGGCGCTGTATTCATGCCAACCGAATAATTGTACATATACCGTATCAAACCACGCGCGTTCATTCGGAATAGGCATATGCTCGCTTCCGGTATTTGGAGCGTGGTGAAGCATTTTGCCAAGAAAGCGTTCCGAGAATTGTTGGTACTCGTATGTATACATCAACATTTCATGCCATACTTCATCCACGTCTTTGCTGAACATTGGGACACGATCCAGCACGGCGCACATAATGAAGAACCGTTTAAGCTCCTGCCATCTCCATTCATACTCCTGTTCGGACAGATTCAGATGCTCACTCATTACCCGTTGCTTCAGCATGCTCTGATAGGTGTAGGGCAGCGCAGCCTCCAATTTGCCGACAAGCTCACTCGCCGGGCTTCCTGCCTTAACGATCGGCGGCAGTTCAGGTATTTTCCCGCGTAGAAGCTTATTGCCATTAGGGAGTGACTGGCTGCTGTGTTTGCGCAACGAGCGTTTCACGAAAAAAGAAATAATCCATACATCCACCGCAACGAATAGAATAATCAGTACCCAGGTTGTTGAATTCATACCGTGTTCCTCCTGTCTTTTTTGTGTTTGGAGGTAGGCTTATTCATTCTCTCCTGAGTAAATTATTGCAAATGTCACGAGGGTTGGCAATTGAAATTGAAAATTGATTATAACTTGAATATAAGGACTTCTTTATGATACATTCCGTGTGTGTCTAACGTTTTTTGATCATGCAGCTGTGATCTTGATGGGTGGCAATTACGTTTACTTTAGGAGCATACATATGTTAACAGGTTGGAAACTATCCGTAATAGGTATTATTATTGTAGGCATTACCGGCATCGTTGCGTCTATTACCGGTCTGATCGAGCCTGGCCGGGCGATTGCGCTCTTCGTTGTATTCGTACTATTTATCGGGGCACTGGAGCTGCTGGAACGAATCAGGAGCCGAAGAAAGAAGAAGGGGGAAGTGCAATCTTCCAAATAAAAATGTAAAGACAGCAAGGAGGGAGCTTGTGAATTGGGTAGCCGTACAGCCGTACTACAAAATCAACCGAGTGGTGGATGGTATCGAACAACGAACGGAAGAGCAGGGGCGGGAGATGTTCCTGTACGAGGATCGCATCGTAACGAAATACCGGGAGTTCCCCATCAAGCAGGTCTTTGACCTGTCGTATCGGCCGATGGGAGACGGCGGCGGTTTCTTATACTTGCACACCCAGCAAGGAGTGTATTCGTACACGGTGAAGGATGATCCGGATTCTTTCATATCGGCATTTAAAAATCTCTAATGGCAGATCCATAATAAAACTGGTCTCAGGTCCAGTTCATATCCTCGCCTGCAGCACGTTTGCGAAAACTACGTTGTCATATAAGCTGATACTATTCTAGGGACGGATTAGGGGGACAGGGGTGGATACGCTATTAGATTTTATTGAACAGATCGGGCACTATGCATTATTCCTCGTATTGTGCCTTGGATTGGTCGGTCTTCCTGTGCCTAATGAAGTCGTGGCAATGACAGGCGGAGCGTTAGCGGCATCCGAGATTTTAACGCCGTTCCCGTCTTTTATCATGACGTTTCTTGGTGTATGCTCGGGATCGACGGTAGGTTACATGCTTAGTCGCTTTACCGCGAGCAAGCTGTTAAACCACGCCCAGGAAAAGTCGAAAATCCGCCAGTTTCTTGATGTATCCGAACGGTTGACCCGCCAATACGGCAATTACGCCATATGCATTAGCGCTTTTTTGCCCATCTTGCGCAACGTGACGCCCTATGCGGTAGGAATGAAAGGGATGCCGTATCGCAGATTTGCGATGTATTCGTATTCCGCGTCCTTTGTTTGGACCATCGGTTATTTCTCTTTAGGCATGTTTGTCGGAGATCAGGTCGTCGATCATATTGGAGCCTTGATTAACCGGTACGGTTATTATGCAGCAGGAATCGTCGTGGTGCTGGCCATCATTCTGATCATTTCGTGGGTGATTCGAAGAAATAAACGAAACAAGGAGAATAATGAAATTCAGTTTCACGGATAAATGCCGCATGTCTGTGAATTAGGGCTCATCCGGCAGGAGCTCGGGTGATGTTCGAATGATTTTTACGTATTCTCGGGGTAAGAACCATGGGGGTTCTTGAGTTTGATAAACCCTGGTTGACGTGTTTTCCTGCTGATAACTGGGATGTGTACGAGTATTTGTTACGATGGCGGCTGCTAAAATAGCGAGAAAGATGAAAGCGCAAACAACCGCTTTTTTGATCAACATGGGAACCACTCCTTTATATACAGTGATTTCCTGATTGTCCCTTTTTCATTCCAACATACCCTTTGACAAAGTTTTGATCTCAAGATATACTGTTTTTCAGTGTGATTCGAAAAAATACCATATGGTTTTACCTGGAGGAGCCTGCCAACAGCGGGCTCTTTTTGTGTTTTTTTGGACTTATGCCTAAATAATGGGGAAATACTACTAATGAAGGAAAAATCGGACTATAGGAGGAGTAGACTTTGTCTTTGCTGCACATCGCCGTTATGGCACCTTTTATCGTAGCGCTTGTGGTTATGTTGACTTACAAGCTCATCGGCCGTGTTCACACCGGATGGGTGATTTTGCCGGTACCGGTTGTCCTGTTCGCCTATTTCTGGGGACTTATCCCAACCATTCAGGGAGGTGAACAGCTTCAAGCTGTTCTGGAATGGGTTCCAAGCGTGGGAATAAACTTTACCGTTTATTTGGATGGATTAAGTTTAATTTTTGCACTATTAATATCTGGTATTGGTTCACTCGTTGTACTTTACTCCATCTTCTACATGGACAAGAACAAGGAAGCCGTTCATAGATTTTACATCTATCTGCTTCTGTTCATGGGCGCCATGCTTGGTGTTGTGCTCTCCGATAACCTGATGGTGCTGTACGGCTTCTGGGAACTGACAAGTATCTCGTCATTCCTGCTGATTGCATTCTGGCATCATCGCGACCGCTCCAGATACGGAGCTTTAAAATCCATGCTGATTACCGTGTTCGGCGGACTTGCCATGTTTGCAGGGTTTATTCTCCTTTTTATCATGACAGGCACCTTTAGCGTGCGGGAGATTGTAGCGAATGTGGGTAGCATTACGGGAGACGCGCTGTTTATTCCGGCCATGATTCTGATCCTGCTGGGAGCATTCACCAAATCCGCGCAGTTCCCGTTCCATATCTGGCTGCCGGATGCGATGGAAGCACCGACTCCAGTTAGTGCTTATCTGCACTCCGCTACGATGGTCAAGGCCGGAATCTATCTGGTGGCCCGTTTTAGCCCGGTGTTTGCCGGGCAAGCTTCCTGGTTCTGGATCATAGCGATTACGGGCTTGACCACGCTGATATACGCTTCGATCCGTGCGATCAAGCAGACGGACCTAAAAGCACTGCTGGCATTCTCCACCATCAGCCAATTGGGGCTGATCATGAGCTTGCTCGGTCTGGGCTCTGCCGCAGCTTATTATGGAGGCGGCGTGGACACGCTGCTCTATACGAAAGCAACGACAGCCGCCATCTTTCATTTGATGAACCATGCGATATTTAAGGGCGCTTTGTTTATGGTTGTCGGTATCGTCGATCATGAGACGGGCACCCGCGATCTGCGGAAACTCGGAGGTCTGATGTCGCTCATGCCAATCACGTTCACCGTGGCCGTCATTGGTGCATTTTCCATGGCCGGTCTGCCTCCGTTTAACGGATTCCTGAGTAAAGAAATGTTCTTTACGGCGGTCCTTCAAGCGCCTCACATGAATTTCTGGAATGCCGAGACCTGGGGTGTGCTGATACCGGTCGTTGCCTGGATCGCCAGCGTGTTTACGTTCCTGTACAGCATGATCCTGGTCTTCAAAACCTTCACCGGACGCTTCCAGCCTGAAAAACTGGAGAAGAAGCCGCATGAAGCACCGCTCGGGATGCTGATTCCCCCGGTTATTCTGGCATCGCTGGCCATCGTGTTCGGTCTGTTTCCGAACCTGCTGTCTCATGCACTCATTGAACCGGCGATGGCCGCCATTCATCCGGGGCTGCTCGTGGCAGAGGATCGTTTCCACGTGCATATCGAGATGTGGCATGGGTGGACAACGGAAATTTTCATGACCATCGGAATCATTGTTCTCGGTACCGTTCTGTATAAGCTTCACGGCAGAGCGCGTATCTTGAATACAACGCTTTTCAAGCGATTCACATTGAACAATCTGTATGACGGGGGATTGCGAGTCCTCGAAAGAGGCGGCAAATCGCTGACCTCCACTTATATGACAGGTTCACTCCGTCACTATGTGATCTATATCTTTGTATTTTTCATAGCCATTCTTGGCGGGGGGCTTCTGTTAGTCGATCATATTGGATTTGATATGACGGACTACGCACCGATGTCCTTCTATGAGGCCGTTGCCATCCTTGGTCTGGTTATCCCGGTCATTGTGCTCCCGTTCGTACGGACACGACTGATGGCAATAATATTGACGGGTGCTGCCGGCTATATGGTGACCTTGTTCTTCGTTCTGTTCCGGGCTCCGGATTTGGCGCTGACCCAGATGGTCGTCGAGACGGTTTCCGTCATGCTGTTCCTGCTCTGTTTCTATCATCTTCCGAAGCTGAAGCGGGAGAAGGTACCGATGAGCCTGAAGTGGAGAAATTTGCTCATTTCGGTAGGCGTCGGTGCTGTCGTGACCTTGATCGCATTGGCTGCGAGCAGTGGCAGAACCTTTGACTCCATTGCGGATTACTTCATTAAAGAGAGCTACCATTTGGCCGGCGGTAAAAATATCGTCAACGTCATTCTGGTGGACTTCCGTGGATTTGATACCTTGCTTGAAATTACAGTTCTCGGCATAGCATCCCTAGGGATTTATGCCTTGATTAAAATCGATTTGGGTGAAGGCATTTTGGGTGAACGGGATCGTTATGAAGGGGCATACCTGCCTAACAGCAATGATGTCATCCTGCGCACCATGTCCAAGGTGGTTATCTTTATCGTCGTAACCTTCTCATGGTTCCTGTTCAACTCGGGACACCATGAGCCGGGCGGAGGATTTATCGGGGGGCTGATGACTTCAGCCGCACTGGTTCTGTTGTCGATGGCTTTCGGCATGGACATGACCAGGAAGATCGTACCTTTCGAATTTCGAAAGGTTACGGCTACTGGACTTGCGATTGCACTCCTTACAGGGATCGGCTCATTTGCTTTTGACGCACCGTTCTTAAGTCATTCATTCGGTTATTTCAACCTGCCGTTGCTCGGGGAAACCGAGCTGGCTACTGCGGTTCTCTTCGACCTCGGCGTCTATTTAGCCGTCGTTGGCGTGACGATGACCATCATCAATTCGATTGGGAGGGATAACTGACCATGGAACTTTATATGTCGCTTGCCATCGGGATTATTTTTGCGGTTGGGATATACCAGATTTTATCCAAAAGCTTGCTGCGGATTATTCTTGGTACTTCACTGTTGACCCATGGCGTTCATCTGCTGCTGCTCACCATGTCGCGGCTGAAGACCGGTGCTGCTCCGCTGCTTGGCGAGAAGGCTTCATCCTATGTTGACCCTGTTCCGCAAGCGTTGATTCTGACATCCATTGTCATCAGCTTTGGCGTCACATCGTTCTTCTTCGTACTGGCGTATAAAGCATATCAACGCTTGGGTACGGACAACATGGAGGAGCTAAGGGGGATGGATGATGAATAATGTAATTGTCCTTCCTCTCCTTATTCCGCTGGTTACAGCTGTTATTCTTATTTTCTGCTCCAAATATGTTCGTGTTCAGCGTTGGATAAGTGCGGTTAGTATCACAGTAAACCTGCTTGTGGCGTTGTTCATTGTAAGTCAGGTAAACAATGAGGGCATCCAGACGCTTCACATGGGTGGATGGCAGCCGCCGTATGGAATCGTATTTGTAGCCGACATGCTTGCGGCACTGCTGGTGCTTACGACGTTGATTGTCGCGGCTGCCTGTCTGTTCTATTCTTTCCGGAGCATCGGGGAAGAGAGAGAGAAGCATTACTTCTATGCTTTTTTTCAATTTTTGCTGGCTGGCGTGATCGGATCGTTCCTAACAGGGGATTTGTTTAACCTGTTTGTCTGTTTTGAGGTTATGCTGATCGCTTCCTACGCCTTGATCGTGCTGGGCGGCACCAAGCGCCAGCTGAGGGAAACCTTAAAGTACATGCTGAT
Organism: Paenibacillus sp. 2KB_20; assembly: GCF_052115765.1. Classification (NCBI taxonomy): domain Bacteria; kingdom Bacillati; phylum Bacillota; class Bacilli; order Caryophanales; family Paenibacillaceae; genus Paenibacillus; species Paenibacillus sp. 2KB_20. Next base: position 642,691 of record NZ_JBFRHH010000007.1, read on the forward strand.
TAATATTATTTCATCCACCTTGTTTGTTGCAGCTGTCGCTTATTTATATGGCACAGTCGGAACGCTGAATATGGCGCATCTGTCTCTGCGAGTGGCCGAAGTTCAGCAGGATGGAATCTTGTCGGTCATCGGCCTTCTGTTCCTGATTGTATTTGCCTTGAAGGCGGGTTTGTTCCTGTTCTTCTGGCTGCCCGGTTCCTACAGCGCACCTCCGGCGGCAGTTACGGCTTTGTTCGGCGCGCTGCTCACGAAGGTTGGGTTATATGCGATTATTCGTACCTTTACGTTGATCTTCTATCACGATACCGGCGGCATCCACGCCGTCATCGGCTGGATGGCTGCGGCAACGATGATTCTGGGCAGTTTGGGCGCGGTTGCGTATAAGGATCTTGGACGAATCCTGAACTATAACATTATTATTAGTGTTGGCTTTATCGCCTTCGGCATAGCGACGGCATCTTCTGACTCCTTGAACGGAGCCGTATTCTACTTGATGCATGACATGATAGCAAAGGCGCTGCTCTTTATTCTGGGCGGTATCATCATCGCCAGTGCAGGCGCGAACAAGCTGAGCGATATGGGCGGGCTGATGAAGCGCCATCCTTTGGTGGGGTGGATGTTCTTTATCGTTGCACTGGCTCTGGTCGGCATCCCGCCCCTTAGCGGCTTTCTCGGCAAAGTCCTCATCGTTCGCGGCGGATTGAGCGGAGGCCATTATGTGCTTACGGGACTGGCATTGGCATCAAGTTTGGCGGTATTGTATTCCTTGATCAAAGTGTTTATGGGGGCATTCTGGGGCGAATCACCTCGACTCCAAGAATCAAAACCGGTCAGAATTCACAAGACAGCTTATGCGGCAGCTATTGGGCTAACGGTTATGGTGATTGTCCTTGGGGTGGGTTCGGAGTGGATATACTCCTACACCTCTCAAGCAGGCGCCGTATTATCCGATCCATCACTATATATTAATGCTGTATTAAAGGAGTAGTGGATATGGGCCATCAAATTCTGTTAAATATCATCATTGCCGTTGTCTGGATGTTCCTGAACAATAATTGGTCCCCCCAGCAATTGATCATCGGCTATCTGATCGGAATCTTGCTGATTTATCTGTTGCGACGCTTCTGGCCGAACGATTTCTATTTGCGCAAGCTGTGGTCCATCATGCTGCTGCTGCTCTTGTTCCTAAGGGAGCTGTTAAAATCGAGCATCACGGTAATTGGACAGATCCTAAGACCGAAGCTGAATGTTCGTCCAGGCATCTTCGCCTACTCAACCGAGCTGAAATCCGACTGGGAGATTACGGTGTTATCGTGCCTGATCTGCTTGACGCCAGGAACGCTTACCCTGGAAGTGTCTCGCGATGGTCAGACGCTATATATTCATGCGATGGATATTGAAGATGTCGAAGAGCTGTCGAATCAGATCCGCGATACTTTCGAACGCGCGATCAAGGAGGTGACCCGCACATGATTCATAGCATCCTGATTGCCTCTCTGGTGATTTTGTCGCTGGCTATACTGGGCTGCTTGTACCGATTAATCAAGGGACCTTCCATGAACGACCGGATCATGTCGCTGGATACGATTGGAATTATACTGTTGTCCATGATCGCTGTTCTGTGCATGCTATTCCGGACAACTGTCTATTTCGATATCATTCTGCTGATCGGGATACTAACGTTTATCGGAACAACTGCGCTTGCCAGATATATCGAGAGGGGTGATGTCATTGAACGCACAAACGATGAGTCAGATCGGTGAGTTTCTGATCGCGCTGATGGTGCTGCTCGGAGCTTTACTTGGTGCCTTGAGTGCATTTGGCCTTATTCGTCTGCCGGATGTTTATATGAGGTCTCATGCAGCAACGAAAAGTGCTACACTAGGTGTCCTCTTGATTCTTGCAGGTGCATTTCTGTATTTCACCTTCTACCTGGAGCATGTCAGTGCAAAACTGCTGCTGGGAATTGTATTCGTATTTATTACGGGGCCGGTAGCGGGTCACTTGAATGGGAGGGCGGCGTATCGGTCAGGCGTGTCCATGTGGGAGAACAGCGTCCACGATGACCTCAAGCCTGAACTCAAGCGCGAACGTGAACGGATGCGCGCTTCCCAGGAAAGGGAACGCTCCGAGAAGGGATGACCGAACAGGGAGTCTCACACTGACATTTTGACGAATGACAAGATGGGCTTTCCATGAACTTGGGAGGCCCATTTTTTTGTTAAAACTTGGTCAGTGGGCATCACCATATGGTAGAATTGACCAAAACATATTCGAAATGCTTGGCAATGAACGTTAGCTGTAACACTTCCAGCAGAATATGAACAAGGAGCACATTTACAGATGATTTTAGAGCAAGCTGATATGAAACTTAGAGAGTTATCTTCCTTTCTTGCAAGATTAAATGGGATTCGTCATCATCATGTCGGATATTGCGGTGAACAGGAAGGCGAGATTTACAGCACGCTTCAGGCGGAATTCACGGAGAATGGCGAACTGAGCAGTCAAAAATTCACCGTCATATATGATCAAGATCAGATTGTGGGGGCATTGGGGTTCGATGTAGATGAAGAAGAACGGTCCGCTGAATTATGGGGACCTTTTATCGACGCGGAAGGTGAGCAATGGAATCGATTGGCGGAGCAGCTATGGGATGCAGGGACTTCGAAGCTGGAAGGCTGCGTGAATCGTTATTACGGTTTTTATAACGTGGATCATCAATCCGCTGTACGCTTTATGGAAGACAAAGGGGGGAGAAAGTCAGGAGAGCATCATGTTCTACGACTCCGAAAATCCGCCCTATTAACGGATGGCCTTTCGGGACTCCAGGATTTCACACCCGAGTATGCGGATGAATTTGCGAAGCTGCATGGTACGAATTTCCCTAATACCTACCTCAGCGCTCAGGATATTATGCAGCAGCTGGATGATGATCATCAACTCTTTATGCTTACGGAACAAGGAGAGCTCGTCGGCTATGTTTATGTGGAAGGTGAACCCGAATTCAAGGAAGGCAGCATTGAATACATCGCAGTATCCGAAAATTTCCGGGGGAAGGGTTATGGCCGGGCACTTCTTGACCAAGCACTTCATTATCTGTTCCATATCGTACAGCTGGAGGACATCTCGTTATGCGTAGACCAGAGAAATGAAGGCGCGATCCAGCTGTATCAACGTGCGGGGTTCGACGCGGTACATAAACTGGCGGCTTACGTATTGGAGTAAGATGGGTTTGTCCCGCATCTAAGCATGTCTACTATAACAAGACCCGCCAGTCCCGGTTGCAATGGATGGGCGGGTCTTGTTATGGATTTAACGCTTTGTCTTTTTGTTGCTTATCACGATACTTCCCGGCTGATCTTCATGATGGTAACGTTTTTCCATCTTTTTGCCGGTTAACCACAGAAGCCATAGAATAACGACTGCGATTAGAATACGCCAGGGCTGTGTTATAAACGCTTGCCAGTCATGTCCGATAAAAGCGACCATGAAGATCATTACGGATTTCCCCGCCATAACGGCTATCGTAAATGTCGTTGCCGATACCGTACTGATGCCGGATGCAATATTGATCAGCGAGGAAGGCGTGAAGGGGAAGCAGTACAGGATAAAGATCGGCGTAAAGCCTTTTTCTTCGATCCAATGGAAAAAACGCTGGGATCCCGGCATTCTTTTTTGAATAAGCAATCCCAGCTTGCCGCCCAGCTTGCGAACGATCCAAAACACGGTAATGGATCCAAGGGAAACGCCGATCCAGGACAGTAAGAATCCCCACCATAGACCGTAGGCTGCGGAGTTCCCCATTACAAGGACGATAAGGGGCAGTATGGGCAGAAACGCCTCTATAAATGGAAGCAAAATACCCGGAATGGGACCTAGCTGAGAATACTGCTCAAGCCATCCCTGTACTTGATCCATGTCAATTTCCTTTATATGGGTCCATAAATTCTGAAGCCATTCCAACATGATGAGTAAGTCCTCTCCCTGCCTAGGGTAAAATTATGTATTTTCTGGTCGATCTCGGATGGAATATATTATAGCATAACGGAAACCAATATTATAAATTGCAGGTATTGGACCGGATGGATGAACACAAATAAAGCTCAAACTCCCCGTAAGCAGCGGTGAGTTTGAGCTTTAACCGTTAACGGTTGTTACCCAGAATGGGTGGGCAGCGTAGCTTTCTTGGTTTCCGGATATGAATTCGGAGGAAGATCCGGCTCGACCCCATTCCAATCGATTCGATTCTTGCTCCGCAGTGACCACACGACCAAGAGGATAATTCCGATGATGACCGAACCGATCGTGACCATATAATTGCCCCATATAGAAAGGTATTCAATCTCGATGAATGCGTAATTCGAAGGCACCACGACATACCGGATCATCTCCAGCCAGGCCAGGTGAAAGCCAATATTCATCCATAGATTGCATAGAGAGAACCTATTTTTACGAGGGTAGGCATTGTAGAAGCAAACCTAGGAAACTGAAATGTTGTACGTTGTTTTAAAAAAAACCGAAAGTGTATAATGGGATTATGCCGAAAATCGTAGATCATGATAAACAAAGACAATGGGTCGCTGAGGCTGCCCTGCGGGTGATTCAGAGGGGTGGACTCGAGAAAGCGACGGTGCGCAATATCGCGGAAGAGGCGGGATTATCCGTAGGTTCGCTGAGGCACTATTTTACCAGCCAGGCTGAGCTGTTGACTTTCTGTATGAAGCTTATTATCGAACGGATTGAAGAACGTTTTTCTTCACTATCCTTAAACGGACCCGTGTTTGAGGATGTAAAGCAAGTGTTGATGCAATTTCTGCCGATGGATGAGGATAGGACGATGGAAATGGAGGTGTGGATGTCGTTTGTTGCCAAAGCGCTAGTCTATCCCGAGTTAAGAATAATGACTGATCATATGTACGATGGTTTAACCAAGGCGTGCCATTATGTGGTGGATACGCTGGTTGCCCATAAGCTGGCTAAACCGGAGTTGGATCTTGAATATGAGAAGGAACGAATATACGCATTGGTGGATGGGTTAGCGATACACCATATCATGAGGCCGCAGCAGCTCGCCACAGAAAAGATCGAGAGGATTATCGATCAGCATCTGCGTTCTTTATGTCTGGATGAGAAGGCAATGGCCTAAAAGACCCATGTCACTTTGCGTGTCAACATTGACATGTCATTCCTTTTTTTAATACAATGGTTCTTCGACAGGCACTTCGTGTGAAAAAAGATACAAAAGGAGAATGGCATGGTCAAAAAACACAAAAATCTGACAGTCGGCGAAATTCTGAAACGTTTCATCTTTATCACCATCGGTGCAATTCTGATGGCTGTGGCGCTTGAAATATTCCTGGTGCCCAACGAAATTATCGACGGTGGTATTACCGGTATTTCCATCGTATTATCATCGATTACGCCCATCAATCTGGGTGTGTTCCTATTTATTATCAACTTACCGTTTCTGTTCATCGGTTACAAGCAGATCGGTAAAACGTTCGCATTTTCCACATTATACGGGATTGTGGTATTGTCAGTGGCGACAACCTTTCTGCATCATGTAGACCCGTTTACGAACGAGAAAATTTTAGCGGTGCTGTTCGGTGGTTTGGTTCTTGGGCTGGGGGTAGGTCTTGTCATCCGTTATGGCGGAGCGCTCGACGGTACGGAGATCGTTGCTATCCTGCTGTCCAAAAAGCTGCGGATGCCGGTCGGACAAATCATCATGATTATCAACGTGTTTATTTTTATTACGGCAGGGTTTGTATTTGGTGCAGATTCGGCCATGTATTCGATCTTCTCATACTACATAGCGGCAAAAGTGATGGATATAGTGGTAGAGGGCTTGGACGAGTCCAAATCCGTTACGATTATATCCAATGAATACGAAGAAATTTCAAATGCCATCATGCAGCGTCTGGGCCGCAGCACGACCATGATCTATGCCAAGGGCGGGTATTCCAAAGAGGATACGCAGATGATTTATTGCGTCATCACCCGGCTGGAGATTGCGAAGCTGAAGACGGTCGTGCAGGAAATTGATAAGAACGCATTTATTTCGATTCAAAATGTCGCGGATGTGCTGGGTGGGAGCATGGCGAAGTCTGATATTCACTAGGGTACAAGCAACGCTCTTAGTGTAATAGGTTGATTAACGAACAGCGGTTTTTTGCAGATCGTTCTGCAGAAGGCCGCTGTTTTTTGTGGCCGCTATATGCGGCTCTCTCCCTGAGATAAAGAAGGATTGCCTGAGGCCCTGATAGATCGTAGAAGAGGTCTATCATGAATCACTCAGGCAATCCATCTATCATTTCTCATTTCCGTACTTCAAAAAATTCGCATTCATCCCGCTTATGATAGCCGAGCGAGCTGACGCTGGATTGTGTAATGACGGTTTCGTCAGTGAAGCGGATGACGAGACTGCCGGAATCAATCAGATGATTATCCTTGAAGATGCGTATACGGATCTGCTGCTCCATCACTTCCTGAAAGTCCTGGTCGGTTAATAGTGGTCTGACTATCGGCATGGGTCATCCTACTCCTTACGTTTGAATGGTGGATTGCTTGTGAAAACGTCCTATGATAAAGGGGGATTGGTATGACATTTGCGACAAACAGGGAAGTAGGTATCATTCCCACCAATCAGGATCTGCTCACCGGCATACACGGGCTTACCGTCAATGACGCGAAGGTTCATGATCGCTTTGCGCTCACAGAACCAGCAGATCGTTTTCATTTCCTCGATTTTATCGGCGTAAATCAGCATCCAGCGGCTGCCTTCAAACAGCTCGTTCCGGAAATCATTCTTCAATCCAAAGCCCATGACAGGCACGTTAAGCTCATCTACGATCCGAACGAGCTGCAGAATGCTGTCCTTGGACAGGAACTGGCATTCGTCAACCAGAACGCAGTATGGCTTAGGCTGATGATCCTTCACAATCCCATAGATGTCGGTCGTATCGGTTACAGGTATCGCTTCGCGGCGCAGGCCGATTCGTGAGGATACATATCCAACGGCATCCCGGTCATCGATAGCGGACGTAAAGAGGAGTACCGGTTTGTTCTGTTCTTCGTAGTTATGGGCGACTTTCAAAATTTCGATGGATTTACCACTGTTCATGGAGCCGTACTTGAAAAATAATTGAGCCATGCTTTCGTTCCCTTCCTATAAGTGCAATGTTGCTTCTTCGCGTTTAGTTGTGCAAAATTCTTACAATATAAGATATGACATGCAGATTATATTGTCGCATTATTAGGCAGCTTTTGTCCATTGCCTGTAAGGACTATATTCTGACATATATGACTTGGGCGTGGAATGAAAAAAAAGGTTTGACAACCTTTACCAGCGGTTGTAATATAACGGCATACCAAATGAATACCGAGATAATCGACCGGATAACTGGAGATATCGCGCATATGAACAAGTACGATGATGGTTGGACGTACTTAGACAAGCGCTATATCTCCTTTTTTTATGAGATAAGAAAGCATAAACTTCAGGGGTTTAATCATCCTTATCTTGTAAGAAAGAATTTCCCCTATATGGGGTCTGTCTTCTGGGAAAGTAGCTCGATAGACCTTTTTGTTCGCTTTTTAAACCAAGTAAATAGGTAAGAATGATTATAGTATGGGATGGTGAAACGAATGTCAGCGGATACCTTGATTATTCAACAGGTAAATAAAATTTTTCAAGCCCCGACGGGGAATGTTACCGCGCTGAAAGACATTGATTTGCGGGTTCGAAAGGGAGAGTTCATTACGTTAATCGGACCGAGCGGATGCGGTAAGAGCACCCTGCTCAAAATCGTTGCCGGTCTGGACACAGCGTACGAAGGGAGTGTCTTGTTGAATGACAAACCGATATCCGGTCCAAGCATCGAGAAAGGGTTCATCTTTCAAGAGCCGCGCTTGTTTCCGTGGCTGACCGTGGAGAAGAATATCGCAGGCAATTTGTCGCTGAAGCAGAAGGACATCCGCAAGAAGGTGGATGAGTTCATCGAGCTGGTACGGCTCAAAGGCTTCGAGAAAGCATATCCGAGGGAGCTGTCCGGGGGGATGGCTCAGCGGGTGGCAATCGCCCGGGCGCTGCTGCGGAATCCAGACGTGCTGCTGCTGGATGAGCCGTTTGGCGCGTTGGATGCATTTACACGTTCCCATATGCAAGAGGTGCTGCTCGATATATGGCAAAATAACCGAACGACCATGCTCTTTGTTACCCACGATCTGGATGAAGCTGTGTTTCTTGGCGAGCGTGTTGTCATTATGAACCCGAGACCGGGCCACATCCGTTCCATTCTGCCGATTGATCTGCCGTTCCCTCGCAAACGGACCGGATCCTCCTTTCAGGAACTGCGGACCAAAGTGCTGCGCGAGTTTGAGAAAGTGGAAGAACCGGAGTTTGATATCGGTGCGGGCATTTAAACACGCAGGATGATGCTGAACTTCTAACAGGATAGATGAACGATAGAAAACAGGGGGGAGACTTTGATCATGAAACTGAAGAAAAAGAGTGTAGTCATTATGGTATTCCTCATCATGTCTGTCTTGGCATCCGGCTGCGCGGGCGCAAACAGCCAGCCCAAGGTCAGCGCTGTAAGGAAAGGAGCGGACGGCAAATACAAAGATTTGACCGTAAGACTCGGGGTACAGGGCAGCGGCGGTTTGTTTGGCAAGGCCCGCGAAGAGAAGTGGTTCGAGGAGGAGTTTGGCAAGTTGGGCGTCAAGGTAGAGTGGTCGGAGTTTCAGAGCGGCCCTCCGATGACCGAAGCGATGGCTTCGAAGCGCCTGGATTTCGCGGGGCTCGGCAATATGCCGATTATCGCTGCCCAGGCGGCAGATATCCAGTTTAAGGTCATTTCCCAGAGTCTGCACGGCCAGAAGAATGTAGCTATCATCGTGCCGCCGGGCAGTTCCGCGCAGACCTTGAGTGATTTGAAGGGCAAGAAGGTAGCGGTGACCAAAGGGAGCAACGCCTTTAACTTCCTGTACCGGGGTTTGGCGGATCAAGGAGTCAAAGTGTCCGATATTGAAATCATCCAGCTTCAGCCCGACGAAGCCCAACCCGCATTCGAATCGGGCAGCGTCGATGCATGGGCAACCTGGGACCCGTATATCACCTTGAACACGCTGACAGGCAAAGGCAAAGTGCTGGCGGACGGCGAGCAGCTTGGCGTTCTGTCGCCATCGTTCAATATCGTGCGGAAGGATTTCGCCGATCAATATCCGGATTTGGTCACGCTCTATCTTACAGTGCTGGACAAAACGCTCGCTTGGGAGAAAGAGAACGAGGCTGAGGCCCTAAAGCGGTATGCCGATGAGCGCGGCATTCCACAAGAAGTCATTCAAGGCACCTTTGACCGATCAAGGTCGATCAACATTCCGGTGACGGATGCCATTATTGCCGAACAGCAGAAAACGGCCGATTTCCAATTTGAGCAAAAAACGATCCGCAAAAAAATCCAGGTTAAAGATGTGTTTGATAATCAGTACATTGAGGCTGCGTCTAAATAAGAGCATATCATCTGAATCGGAAAGGGGGTAATCGTATATGCTCCAAGAAGGGATCAGCAAAGGGGCCATGGTTGTGCCCGCCGAGTCCATTCGCCGTCAAAAGCGGCTAGACCGCAGGTTCCGGCTAAAGCTTACAAACGCACTGATCGGCTGGCTTGTTCCACTCTTTATTATCATCGCATGGCAGACCGCGGGAGCTCTGGGCTGGCTCAACCCGATTTTGCTTCCGACTCCGCTCAGCATCTGGAATGAGTTCGTTCATCTAACAAGCACAGGCGAGCTGATCAGGCATCTTGGCATATCATCCTGGCGAGCACTGCTCGGATTCCTGCTTGGCGGCAGCCTGGGTTTGGCCGCGGGCATATGGGTAGGATTTTCGTACAAAGCCGAGCGGCTTGTCGATCCGTCCTTGCAAATGCTGCGGACGCTTCCCCATCTGGCAATCGCCCCATTGTTCATCCTTTGGTTCGGTTTTGGGGAAACCTCGAAAATACTTCTTATCGCCAAAGGCTCGTTCTTTCCACTTTACGTGAACACGTTTCTCGGCATCCGATCCGTAGACAACAGGCTGTTTGACGTAGCACGTGTTCTACAGTTCAGCCGCTGGGACCAGATTCGCAAGCTGGTCGTTCCCGCCGCGCTGCCCCATATTTTCCTCGGCATCCGCCTCTCGATCGGCGTTGCATGGCTTGGTCTGGTTGTGGCTGAGCTGATGGGTGCAAGCTCCGGCATCGGATATATCATCAATGACGCTCGATCCTTCTCGTGGACCACCGTTGTCTTTGTCGGAATTATGGTCTTTGCACTCGTCGGAAAGCTCTCGGATACGCTGGTTAAATGGCTCGAAGGCAGACTGCTGCGTTGGCAGAACAGTTACAAGGGGGATGACAAGTCATGAAAAGTCCAATTGCCACCCGTGAACTTACGGAGAAGGATTGGTTGAAGGTCATACCAAGGCCGCTTCATGCCTGGCTTGTGCCTATCGCGATTGTGGCTTTATGGCAGGCAGCGGGTGGTTTCGGATGGATTTCAGCAACCCTGCTGCCTACGCCGCTAACGATTGCCAAGCAATTCGCGAATTTGGGGGCCAGCGGTGAGCTGTGGGAGCATTTTCGGATCAGCATCCTTCGAGCGCTCTCGGGCTTTTTACTGGGTGGTTTGACTGGTCTAGCCTTGGGGGTCTCCACGGGTCTGGGCAAAATGGCGGAGCGAACGCTGGATCCCTCATTGCAAATGCTGCGCACTGTGCCGCTCTTATCGTTGATTCCACTGTTTATTCTCTGGTTTGGCATCGGAGAATTTTCAAAGATTCTGATGATTTCCCTGGGGGCTTTCTTCCCGATGTATGTGAACACCTTCCTTGGCATTCGAAACGTGGATGCTAAGCTGTATGAAGTGTCAAGGATCTTTCAATATTCCAAGCCGCAGCTGCTGATCCGATTGATCGTACCGGCTGCCTTGCCGAACATTTTGCTTGGCATCCGCCTGTCGCTCGGCGTCTCCTGGCTTGTTCTGGTCGTCGCGGAGATGATGGGGACCAGCGCGGGCATTGGCTATATGATTCAAGAAGCCAGAGCCTATTCGCAGACGGATATCGTGTTTGTAGGCATTATTATTTTCGCGATCATGGGCAAGCTGTCCGATTCCGTGGTGCGTCTGCTGGAATCCAGGCTGCTGAGCTGGAGAGAGACCTATAAGGGCTTCTAAGAAGGGCTTCTAAGAGGTTAGGTCGACAATATATTAAAAGGAGTGATAACGAAGATGGGAACAACCAACCGCAGAGATCACCAGATGCATCTGGGTGCGTTTATCTACTATGCCGGACATCATCATGCCGGGTGGCGTCATCCAACATCCGATGTGGAGGGTATGTTTGGAATTGAGCTGTATAAGCAGCTTGCGGCCACAGCGGAGCGGGGGAAGTTCGACATGATGTTTTTTGCCGATTTGCTGTATGTGACCCAGGTCGAAAATTCCGCCTCCGGTATGCTGGACCCGTTGACGCTCTTATCCGCTCTCTCCACCGTTACGGACAAGCTTGGACTAACCGCCACGGTCTCCACAACGTACAATGAGCCCTACAACGTGGCAAGGAAGTTTGCTTCTCTCGATTGGATCAGCGGAGGAAGAGCGGGCTGGAATATCGTGACGTCCCAGCTGGATATCGAAGCCTACAATTATGGGAGGGCGAAGCATCCGGAGCATGGTCTGCGTTATGAAATGGCACGTGAGTTTGTTGAAGTGGTTACCCGTTTATGGGACAGCTGGGAAGACGATGCGCTTGTGCTTGACCGGGAGTCTGGTAGATTTGCGGATGGAGCGAAGGTACGGCCTGTGGATTATAGCGGACAATGGTATTCCACGAGAGGCCCATTGAACGTACCAAGACCGCCGCAAGGGTATCCCGTACTGATACAGGCAGGTTCTTCCGGTCCGGGACAGGACTTTGCCGCGCAATATGGTGAGGTTATCTTCACGGCACAGCAGTCCAAGAAGGCAGCGCAGGAGTTTTATGCAAGCGTCCATTCGAAGCTGTCTCATTATGGGAGAGGAAGCGGAAGCCTGAAAATCATGCCGGGCCTTTCGCCTGTCATCGGGTCTACAGAGGAGGAGGCACGGCGCAAGGCGCAGGAGCTGCTGGAATTGATTCCGCCAGCGTCGGCAATCACCGTTCTATCCGGGTTCCTGAATTACGACCTGAGCGGTTATCCGCTGGACCAGCCGCTGCCAAGAAACATCCCGGACCCTGTGGCAGCTTCCAACGGCATGAAGAGCCGGGTCCAGTTATACATGGATATGGCTTACCAAGGAAATCTGTCAATCCTGGAGTTAGGCAGAAAGATACTGACCTCAAGGGGACATATGCAGTTTGTTGGGACGCCTAAGCAATTAGCCGACATGATGCAGGATTGGTTCGAAGATTATGCCTGCGACGGGTTTAATATCATGCCGCCGGTTCTACCCGGTGATCTGGACGATTTCGTGAATACGGTTATACCGGTGCTGCAAGAACGGGGCTTGTTCCGTACCGAATACAGCGGAACGACGCTGCGGGAGCACCTGGGCCTAACACGTCCTGAACCCGGGCATTTTCGCCGGGAAGTTCACCAAGCAGCCGCGGATGTAATCTAAGCTTAGCCATGTTGTTAAAAAAACGTTTCGAGTGACCGAGGTTTAGGGGTCATCTTGGAACGTTTTTTATGTATTATAAAAGTCAGATAATATTTCTCAATTACTTTGTCAGAAAAAACGAACTTCTCTGGTCATATAAGTAGTCAACGATACGAAAGAGGGTTTGAGCAATTGGAAACGACAGCAGACAGCAGGGTCCAGTGGGATGAGATGGAGGATCAGGAGTTGGTGAAATATGCGCAGGCAGGGGAGCGGGAAGCATTCGGGGAGCTTGTTCGGCGTCATCGGTCCAAGGTTTATGGCTATGCCAGAGCTATAACCCGGGAGTCCTACCTGGCAGAGGACGTTGTACAGGATGCACTTATCCGTGCGTTCATGCATCTGGGGAAACTGGTCGATGCCCGGCGGTTCTTACCGTGGGTGCAGCGAATCGTCCGGAATCAGGCCTATACCCGCCTTAAGGGAAGCCCTGCGATGAAAGAGCAGACATTCACCGAGCTTGAAGGCAGGGGAAGAGCTGATGGTGCCGGGAGTTCAGATCAGTGGAACAATCTGGACAGCATTCTGGGCAGGCTCCATCATTCTGCAACCGAAGCTGCCGCTGGATTCCACGTTCCGGAGGAACGGATCGTCCAGCAAGAGACGCTGCGCTTTTTAACGGACATCATTCAATGTCTCAAGCCACGCGAACGGCTTATTTTCGAATCCCATTTTTTCGATCAGCTGTCTCCGCAAGAAATTGCCAACTTGTTTCAGCTCTCTTCGGCCAATGTGTATCAGATTATTTCGAGATCACGGAAGAAAGTGATCCAAGAAAAAATCCGCGTCACCGTTGACTCTTATATTAAGACGAGAAGGGACTTGGGAATTATGAAAAAGAAGATTCTGCCTTATGAAGGATCGTTGAAAGAAATCAAAACTTGGACAACCGCTGCGGATGCCACGTATAAAATGCTTCAATTTACAGATCGGAAGTTATCCCTGTCGATGGTCATGGGGCTTACAGGTCATGCATTCCGGATCAACATCATCCCGGATGAAGTTCACATTGCAGGTCCAACGTCGTACTTTTTTGGTGAAGTATTATCTCGGGGCCTTCATAATATCGGGTTCCATTCCAAGTTTGTAGATGGCATGTCGGACGGCGTCGGCACCAATGCCAATCTGCTGGATCCAACCGCTTTGGAGAAGAGTGCCATGAGCAAGCGCAGCATTCATCAGGAGCTGCCAAGGGCCCTTGATCTAATTCATGCTTCACTAGACCGGGGATACCCTGTGCTGGCTTGGGATATATTCTTTCCGGAATTTGGTACACTGTATGGTTACGACGATGAAACGAGAACTCTCTATGGGGAAGTATGCGGCAGAGTGGATACGCTGCCCTACGAAAATCTCGGCAGAAGCGTGATGGAAGATCTATTTGTTCTGGCTATTGAGGGCTCCGTTGATTTAACGCTTCAGCAGCAGCTTCGACTTGCGCTTGAAACCGCCATCGAGCAATATGAGGGGAAAGAAAGCGTGGTGCCGACGGCAGTGAAGGGGATTGCGGCATATGATGCTTGGGTTAAATCGCTGCAGGGGCGGAAGATAGAACCGAACGGTCATGCTTACAACATCGAGGTATTAAGAGATGCCCGGTATTACGCTGCTGAGTTCTTCAAGGAACTGATTGCAGCTTGGCCGGATGCGAATAAGGAAGGATCGGAGCTCACGCAGCAGTTTAAAGAAGCCAGCGTGTTATATACAGGAATGTGTGAGAAGTTCAGTGTCCTGCATCAGATGTTCCCATTCCCGGTAGGTGGAGAACCTAATTCGGGGGAGCAAGCAACGAAGGCGATATCACTGGTAGAGGATATTAAAGCTCTGGAGATCGAAGCTGTTGCTAAATTGAGAGAGATCTTTGCAAAGTTGTCATCATAAATGGTGGTTGGATACAAACTTACCCCATTTGGTATTTACAATGTTGAGGTTTTGTCTTAAGATAAGACCATAATTCAATATCTAACAGAGTCAACCCCACTTTTTACTGTTTTCTGGTCTCCAAAACAGTGAAAAGCGGGGTTTTTTTGTTGTGGAGGGAGAGTTGGAATTGTTACATGTATTAAAAAATTCATTCTACGTATTTTTGGGAGCTTGCTGTTTTGGTATTCTGTCAACGGTGGTAAAGCTTGCATACCAGGAAGGGTTCCTATTTCAGGAGGTTATGATCAGCCAATTCGGGACAGGTTGGCTCATTCTGCTGATGCTAATGCTGTTTTTTGGACGTCAAAAGGTTACGGGCAAGCAATTCCTAAGGCTAGCCGGGGTTGGGTTATGTACATGTCTTACAGGCGTCACGTATTACCTTGCCCTTCAGAGCATTCCGGCATCGATTGCCGTCGTTCTTCTATTTCAATTCACCTGGATCGGCGTCATTATTGAAGCCATTGTGAAACGGCAATGGCCGGATAAATCCACCGTCATCTCCGTTATCATCCTGTTTGTAGGAACGATTATGGCTGGGGGGATTTTGGGTGCAGGCGAGCTTCAATTGAATTGGAAAGGGACTTTATTGGGGCTGACTGCGGCCTTGATGATGGCTTTATTTGTCTTCTTCAGCGGCCGGGTCGAGACACAAATGTCACCGATTACCCGGAGCTTCTATACCTCAACGGGTGGTCTGATTCTGCTGACGATCCTGTTCACGCCGAAAGTGTACACGGAGATATCCCTGTTTGACAACGGGTTATGGCTGTTCGGCTTAATCCTAGGCGTATTCGGTGTTGTTTTGCCCGTACTGCTATTCGCACTGGGCGCACCCAAAATCAGCACAGGACTGGCAACCATCCTTGGGGCTGGAGAGCTGCCCGTTGCTGTTATCGCTTCGGTGCTGGTGCTGAGCGAGCAGGTGACTGCTCTGCAATGGATCGGGGTTATCGTGATCCTGCTGGGCATTGCGTATCCGCAGATGGCGGCGCAGAAGCGGGGCAGGGTGCCAGCGGTACAAAGATGAGATTCAGAAGAAGATAATAACGCTGAGGGGCTGCTTGCAGCTCCTTTTTTTGTGTGGGGAACAGGTCCATGTATCAATTATCTAATGATCTCAATTCCAAAATCGACCAGCTGTTCTCTTCCCATGATGTTCATGAGCACTTTAGCGCGCTTTTTATGCTTATCGACTTTTTTAATAAGACTTTCCATTCCTTTTAACGGACCCGATTTAACGATGACATTGGACTCTTGGAACGTGACTTGGGAATATTCGATAACTTCACTTTCACTGATTAGTTTGAGAACGATCAGCATTTCATCTGTGGGGATCTCTTTGAAAAAATAAGACTCGTCCGGTTTTTGAGATGAAAGGCGGAATTGCTGCGCATCCGGTGGGAGGAGCCCTTTATCCTTGTTATTGAGATAGTTTAGCGAGTTGTAAATGAAGGGATTCTCTTTTAATGTATAATATATGGAAAAATTCATTTTTGTCTCAACAAACACGTAGCCGGGGAAAAGTGTTTTTATCGCATGGTATTCCTGGCGGTCTTTCTTCTCCGGTACTTTCCTTCTAGGAATCACGCTGGTTAGCAAGCTATCATCGAATCTGGCATCAAGCCATTTTTTAATTGATGACTCATATCCGGTTTTAACAAATAAAGCATACCATGACATATATTGCTCCCTCACTTCCTTTTGATGAAGAAAATAATACCAAACAATTCATGAAATTAATGTCGAAACTCGGAATTCGAACAAAAAATAATCAACTAATCTTATAAGAGTAATAGTTTACAAAAAAATATTTATATAATAATATATTGGTAATGAATGACTTAATTTAACAACAACTTAAACTGACTTAATCGACGTTTCGGCGCGTTAAGCACATTTAAGGGTCATAATGATACGCGTATTTTCGTGTGAATGCTTACGAAGCCTCCAGTTAGCTGGGGGACCTCGTAGGCATTTTTATGTTCAATTTCAAACAGCTCAAACTAGATGGCTTGTGACTGAGCAACGACAGCTGGTATAAGGCACATAAGGCGTGCTTTAAATTATGAGTTGAAACCATCAAACAGGGAATAAGCGGGGGTTAAAAGCACCAATAATTATCGATTTGGGAGGATGGTACAAGCATATGTTAGCCTATGTATTCCCAGGCCAAGGTGCCCAAAAAAAAGGAATGGGCGAGGAGCTTTTCGACGAGTTTAAAGAATTGACTGCACAAGCGGATGATATTCTAGGATATTCGATCAAACAATTATGCTTGGAAGATCCTGATTTTAATCTGAATAAGACACAATATACCCAACCGGCATTATATACCGTAAATGCTTTAAGCTATTTCAGCAAGATGCATTCGGGAAGAAGGGAAGATTTTGTTGCCGGACACAGTCTGGGGGAATATAACGCCCTGCTGGCCGCCGGAGCCTTTGATTTTGCTACAGGTCTAAGGCTTGTGCAAAAGCGAGGGCAGTTAATGAGCCGGGCTGCGGGGGGCGGCATGGCCGCCGTCATCGGGCTAACCGAGGAACAAATAGCAGAGGTGCTGCGGGAACATAAGCTTGAAACCATCGATATTGCCAATCTGAACAGCCCTCATCAGATCGTAATCTCAGGAGCGAGGGAAGACATGGATCTCGCCAAACAGGTCTTTGAATCACTTAAGGATGTCATGATGTTTATCCCCCTGCGAACGAGCGGTGCCTTTCATTCTCGTCATATGGAAGAGGCAGGCAGAGAATATGAAGCTTTTCTCCAGAACTTCACGTTCCATGAATTGCGTATTCCGGTGATCTCCAATGTGTATGCCAGGCGATATCAGTCATCCTGTATCAAACGAAATCTGGTTCAACAAATGACTAGCTCCGTTAGATGGACGGAAAGTATTCGATACTTGATGGGGCTTGGTGTTATCCATTTTGAGGAGATCGGTCCGGGAAGGGTATTAACCGATTTAATAGGGAGAATCAAGAACGAGGCAGAACCTCTAATTGTCGATGAACCTGCATTCGTTGATGAAGCCGTAATTGAAAACCTGCATGAGGAGCTGAACGAGTGCCATCTCGAGATGTCCCATAAATCTGAAACGATAGCTGTCGAACAACTTCAATCATCCGAAATTAAACCAAGTTCGCTGGGGAGCGCAGCTTTCAGGAGGGATTACAATCTTAAATACGCCTATATGACTGGCGCTATGTACCGGGGAATTGCTTCCAAAGAAATGGTTGTAAGAATGGGAAAGGCCGGAATGATGGGTTTTTTCGGAGCTGGAGGTTTAAAATTACCCCAAATTGTGGAGGCGATTCAATACATACAGCAAGAGCTTTCTGAAGGTCAGGCTTACGGCATGAACTTGGTGCACAATCCTACTGAGCCTGAAATCGAAGAGCAAACGGTGGACGTTTTCCTTCAGAGCGGCGTGAAGGTTATGGAAGCGGCTGCTTTCATGAATATCACTCCAGCTCTGGTCAAATTCCGAGCAAAAGGATTAACCCGCGATGCCGATGGAAGGGTGATTTCGATAAATAAATTGATTGCCAAGGTATCGCGGCCGGAAGTCGCCGAAGCGTTTCTTAGTCCAGCACCCGAGCGAATCGTTGCAAAACTGCGGGGAGAAAACAAGATTACGCCGGAAGAAGCTCTTATGCTCAGGGAAGTCCCTGTTGCCGATGATATTTGTGCCGAGGCAGATTCCGGTGGTCATACGGACGGTGCAGTGGCTTATGCATTAATGCCGGCCATGATTAAATTACGGGATGAGATCAATCAAAGGTATTCATACCCTACAAGAATTCGGATAGGTGCTGCAGGGGGGATTGGCACCCCGGATGCAATATCGGCGGCATTTACATTAGGTGCGGATTTCATTGTGACAGGTTCAATTAACCAATGCACTGTCGAGGCTGGAACTAGCGACGAAGTAAAGGACTTGCTCCAGCAAATGAATGTGCAGGATACGGAATACGCGCCTGCCGGGGATATGTTTGAGATGGGGGCTCGGGTGCAGGTGCTGAAGAAAGGACTTTTCTTCCCGGCACGATCCAATAAACTGTACGATTTGTACCGCCAGTACAATTCCATTGATGAAATTGACGACAAGACAAAGGCGCAAATCCAAGAAAAATATTTCAAGCGCAGCTTTGAGAGTGTGTACGAAACGGTCCGAACGCGCTACCCTCAAGTCGTCGAGAAGGCAGAACGGAATCCAAAATATAAAATGGCTTTGATCTTCAGGTGGTATTTCAGTTACAGCACGAGATTGGCTCTGCAAGGGGATCAGGAGAATAAAGTAGATTATCAAATTCATTGCGGGCCAGCCTTAGGCGCATTCAATCAATGGGTAAAGGGAACGAAGCTCGAGGATTGGCGGAACCGGCATGTAGATGAGATTGCCGAGAAACTGATGACGGAAACGGCTGCATTGTTGAACCGGAGATTTAACAGCTTTCGCATGTCTTCGGAGGAACCTGGTATGGCAGAATTTCAGGACATTCGAAGCGCTCAAGAGGTTTATTAAAAGTGAGGTGTACCATATAAATGAACAATGAAATCGCGATTATTGGTATAGCTTGCCGGTTTCCGGGAGCACAGAATTATGAAGAATTCTGGGACAATCTGAAAGAAGGTCGTTCAAGCATTCAGGAAATCCCCAAGGAGCGCTGGGATTGGAAGGAGTATTGGGGCGATCCGCAGGCTGACAACAAGAGCAACAGCAAGTGGGGCGGCTTTATACAAGATGCAGACGCTTTTGATCCGGGCTTTTTTGGACTTTCGGCAAGGGAAGTAGAAGCGACCGATCCCCAGCAGCGGATCATGCTGGAATTATCATGGTCCTGTTTGGAAGACGCCGGGATCCTTCCTTCCGAGATATCAGGGGACAAAATCGGCGTTTACATGGGAGTTTTTAATTTTGATTATAAAGGACTGCAGGAGCAGACGAACCAGATTATCGAAACCTATCATTCCATAGGAACGGCATCTGCCGTCATAGCGAACCGAATCTCCCATTTCTTTAACTTTAAAGGACCGAGTTTTCCGATAGACACAGCATGCTCAAGTTCCTTTAACGCCATTCATTCGGCGGCCCAGTCCATACTTCTCGGAGAGAGCAATATGGCTCTGGCTGGAGGGATCAGCCTTATTCTTACCCCCTCGCGTCATATCTCCTTTTCCAAAGCTGGGATGCTGTCCCCGACCGGCTCATGCAAAACGTTCGACGACAGTGCAGATGGGTATGTGCGCAGTGAAGGGGCCGGAGTCGTGTTGCTAAAACCCTTAGAGCAAGCCCTTGAAGATGGGAACTCCATCTATGGCGTATTAAAGGGAACTGCCGTAAACCATAATGGCAGAACCCATACACTTACATATCCCAACCCTGAAGCCCAGGCAGATGTCATAGCTGAGGCCCATAAGAAAGCGGACATCCCCGTGGAAAGCATAAGTTATATTGAAGCTCATGGAACGGGAACTCCAAAGGGAGATCCGATGGAGTTTCAAGGACTGCTCAAAGCTTTTCAATTACGATCGAATCAGGATCAAATACTTTCCAAGAATTATTGCGGCCTGGGTTCGGTGAAAACAAATATCGGGCATTTGGAATCTGCCGCCGGAATTGCCGGACTGATCAAGGTTCTGATGTCCATGAAGCATAAACAGCTGCCTGGACTGCAAAATTTCAAAACATTGAATCATCGTATTTCAATTAAAGGAAGCCCATTCTACATGGTAGACAAGCTGCAGGAGTGGAAACTTCTGGAGGGAGCGGATGGACAAAGCTTTCCGAGACGCGCAGGCATTAGTTCTTTCGGGTTCGGAGGAACGAATTCGCATATCGTCCTCGAAGAAGCACCCGCGGTGAAGAAAAAAAACGCCAAGAAGCTCCCCCACTATCTCATCTGTTTATCTGCTAAAACGGAAGAATCTTTGCGGCAGAGGGAGCTGGATCTAGCACGGTGGATCGATAGGAACGGATCTGGAATCAGCCTGACGGATGTAAGCGCAACTCTTTTGCTCCAGCGGGAGCATTTCGGAATTAGGTCCGCCTATGTGGTTAAGGATGTGCAGGAACTGCGGGAGAAATTAAAGCAGGTGCTCGAGAATAGTAAACCGGATGGATACTGTAAAGATCAAATTCCGTTAATCGGTAAGAAACAAGAACCGCTGCTTGAACATCTGGGTAAGGTGTTGGTAACAGAACTGTTGTCCCTCAAGAGGAGCGATGTACAGGAATACCGCAGCAAATTGAAGGCATTAGCAGAATTATACGTAAAAGGGCACGAGGTGGATTGGAAGGATTTATTTCCGAAGGGAAAGATACAGCATGTGCATTTGCCTACCTATCCTTTTGCGCGGGAGCGGTATTGGATCCCAGTGGAAGGCGCCTCGGATCATGCCGCTACAGCAGCAGTAGCGAGGACTGAATCCTCCTATGTTCATCCGCTGCTGCATCAGAATACATCCGATTTTTCAGAACAGCGCTACAGTTCTATCTTTACGGGAGAAGAGTTTTTCTTGAAGGACCACATTGTGAAAGGGCGCCATGTTCTACCTGGCGTCGCGTACCTTGAAATGGCACGGGAAGCGGTTGAAAAGGCATCTGGTTTATCAACTCGTGCTAATTCGCCGATTCGGCTTCGACATGTGGTTTGGGCCAAGCCGGTCATCGTTGGGAAACATCCGGTTCAAGTTCATATTACGCTTTTTCCAGGTGAAAACGGTGACGTTACCTACGAAGTTTACAGCCAAACAGAAAAGGGTCGCGGGGAATCTATTATACACAGTCAGGGCAATGCTCGGATAAACATAGATTTGGATGGCGAAACGACCAGCGTGAGTATCGATCGATTGAAAGGGCAATTAACGAGAGCAAACGATACGGTCAAGGATTTTTATGAGACTTTTCACCGCTCGGGAATCCATTATGGTCCAGCCCACCGAGGGATGGAAGAGGTATACAACGGAGGCGGCCGTGTACTGGTCAAGCTGTTGTTACCTTCTTTGATCGAGAGTACAGCAGCTCGATATATTCTGCATCCCAGCCTGTTGGATTCGGCTTTACAAGCCGCAATGATTCTGATGCTTGGTTCGGAGAAGCAAGGCACTTCCGACGGCAAAGGCTCATCACGGCTTTTTCTCCCGTTTGCACTTGAACAACTCGATGTCTTACAGAGATGCGCTTCAGTCATGTGGGCACATGTTCAATACAGTGATCAAGATGCCACTGGAGGACAGTCGAAGAAAGTTGATATTTACCTTTATGATGAACAAGGAACCTTATGCGTGAGGATGAGGGAATTATCCTGGAGAGAACAAAGTGAAGAGGAGACCTTATTCCAATCACGGACCGATTCGGACACGCTCATGATGCACCCCATTTGGAAAGAACAGGTTATTTCCAGGGATATGACTTACACGAACGATCAAGACTATTGTATCGTGCTATGCGAAATGGACGATGCGATGAAGAAGCGCATGGAAACCGATGTTGAAGGGGCTCGCATTCTGTCCTTGCAATCCAACCGGAACGGGATGAAGGAGCGGTTTCAAGACTACTCGGTAAAGTTGTTATATGAACTTCAAAGCATTCTTAAAGTCGGAACGAGGACGAAAGCGTTTATTCAAGTCGTATTCTCCAGGCAAGGACACCAACAGCTAATGTCCGGTTTGGCGGGGCTTCTTAAGACGGCCAGACTGGAGAATCCCAACCTTGGGGTCCAGATGATTGAGGTTGATTCGGAAGAAACACCAGAGGAGCTTGTATCCAAGCTGAAAAACAATCTTCACACCCGGGATTTCCATATTCGGTATGAGGCAGGGAAGCGATTGGTCAAAGGCTGGAATGCGTTTGAAGCTTTGCAGGCAGAAGATAGCAATCCGTGGAAAGACACAGGGACGTACTTGATCACGGGTGGGATGGGCGGTCTCGGTTTCATCTTTGCCAATGAGATTGCCAAACGCACGAAGGGTTCGACGTTGATTCTAACCGGCCGTTCTGCGCTCAGCAACGAAATGGCGACTCAACTGGAGGCAATAAGAATACGCGGGGCACGAGTGGAATACAGGCGGGCCGATGTGACCAATAGCAAGGAAGCAGATGACTTAATCCAGCGTGTTACAACTGAGTTTGGTGGTCTCAATGGAATCATACATAGTGCCGGAGTGATTAAAGACAGTCTTATTCTTAATAAAACTGTAGAAGACCTGCAGGCCGTATTGGCACCGAAAGTGAAAGGTATCGTAAATTTGGATCAGGCGAGCAAGGATTTGAAGCTTGATCTATTTGTTGTTTTTTCATCGGTATTCGGAGTCGTGGGCAACCCCGGGCAGGCTGACTATTGCTCGGCCAATGCCTTTATGGATGCTTATGTCACGTACCGAAACGAGCTTGTGCGTTCGAAGGAGCGAAGCGGTCACACCTTGTCCATGAATTGGCCTTTATGGAAAGACGGCGGGATGCACGTCGATGAGAAGACCGAACAGATGATGATGCAGCAGTTAGGCATGGCGGCTATCGATACAGGCTCGGCAGTTCTTGCTTTCTATCAAGCATGGGCTTCCCGTAAAGACCAGGTTCTGGTCATGGCAGGTGATTTGGAGCATTTTTATACACAACTCACAGAAAAACAGACTGTGGAACCTAAGCAAATCGAGCCGATTCAAGCGGTAGGACATGAAGATAATGAATCCCTCCCGGATATGAGCGAGGACGATTTTACGGAAAGAGCAATTCGTTTCGTGAAAAAGCAGATTTCAACCGTCCTGAAGCTGCCCGTACAGCGAATTGAAACGGATGCCCCCATGGAGCATTACGGCATTGATTCCATCATGACCACCCAATTGACGAACGAATTGGAGAAGACGTTTGGCTCGCTGTCCAAAACGTTGTTTTTCGAATACCAGAATATCCGGGAATTGACCGGGTATTTCATCAAATCATACCGTGATAAGTTGGTGAGCGTGCTGGGAGAGGGCCTGTCTGCAGAACCTCTAATTCAGCACACTGCACCTTCTGTTCCAACGAAATGGCCGGATGTACCTCATCCTGCAAGTCTTAGACGTTCACGGTTTGTGCAGCCAACTATTAAGCAACAGGATGAACATGCAACCAAGGCGATGGATATTGCCATTATCGGGATGTCCGGGCGTTATCCTGGTGCCGAGAATGTTCGGCAGTTCTGGGAGGTGTTGAAGAATGGCAAGGATTGCATTACGGAAATACCGAACGATCGCTGGGATTACAATCTGTATTATGACGAGGATCGCAACAAACCAGGAACAGCCAACAGTAAATGGGGAGGATTTATCACAGGGGTCGATCGATTTGATCCCTTGTTTTTTAATATATCCCCTCGGGAAGCGGAGATGATGGATCCGCAAGAACGCCTGTTTCTGCAATGTGTTTATGAAACCCTTGAAGATGCGGGATATACCCGGGAAGCCCTGGGCTTATACAGCGATTATGGCTTGGAAGGTAGCGTGGGCGTCTATGTCGGTGCCATGTATCAGGAGTATCAGCTCTACGGTGCCCAGGAGCAAGCAAAGGGGAATCCTCTTGCGCTTCCCGGACTGCCGGCATCCATTGCCAATCGCGTGTCTTACTTCTTCAACTTCCATGGCCCAAGCATGACCATAGATACGATGTGTTCTTCATCCTTGACGGCCATTCATCTGGCTTGTCAAAGCTTGCTGAGCGGAGAATGCAAGGTATCGATCGCGGGCGGGGTGAATGTTTCGATTCATCCCAATAAATATCTGTATCTGTCACAGGGGAAGTTTATCTCCGGCAGAGGAAGATGTGAGAGCTTTGGCGAGGGAGGAGAAGGATACGTGCCTGGTGAGGGAGTGGGGGCGGTTCTTCTTAAACCGCTGTCCAAAGCCATTGCGGATCGGGACCAGATTTATGGAATTATTAAGGCTACTGCTATTAATCACGGGGGGAAAACCAACGGATACACGGTTCCGAATCCCAAAGCCCAATCCAGCGTAATTGGACGAGCTTTCAAGAAGGCGGGGATTGAGCCGCGCACGATCAGTTATATGGAGGCGCACGGAACGGGAACCTCGCTTGGGGATCCGATTGAAATAACAGGATTACACAACATTTTTCAGGAATACACGGGGGATAAGCAGTTTTGTGCGCTCGGTTCTGCAAAATCGAATATTGGACATTGTGAGAGTGCGGCTGGAATCGCAGGCTTGACCAAAGTTCTGCTTCAGCTTAAATACAAGCAGCTGGTGCCTTCATTGCATTCGCGGGTTTTGAACCCCAACATCGACTTTAGCCAGACTCCATTTGTTGTGCAGCAAGAGCTTGCAGAGTGGAAAAGACCTGTCCTCGAGTTGAATGGAGTAATGAAGGAGTACCCAAGAATTGCAGGAATATCGTCCTTTGGTGCGGGAGGGTCCAATGCCCACCTCGTCATTGAGGAGTATATCCCCGGAGTCGAGGAGTCTTCACCAATCATCATGGAAGGTCTCAATCCGGTCATCATTGTGCTATCAGGCAAAAGCGAAGAACAGCTGAGGTTACAGGCGCAGCGTCTTCTCGCGGATATTAGCGACCAACCGCATGAAGACTCCAGCCTTATTGACATGGCTTACACTCTACAAGTAGGACGGGAAGCCATGGAGGAACGATTGGCTGTGATTGTATCTACGATGAAAGAGCTGACCGATAAACTGGGGGAATATATCGAAGGCCGCGATCATGTGGACGGTATCTATTATGGTCAGGTAAGACGGAACAAAGAAGCGTTATCTGTATTTACAAGAGACGAAGAACTGCAGGAAGCCATTGCTAAATGGATTCAGCGTAGAAAATATGACAAGCTCGCGAGTCTCTGGGTTAAAGGACTGGATGTGGAGTGGAACCGGCTTTACGGGGATATGAAGCCACGCCGAATCAGCTTGCCCACCTATCCGTTTTCCGAAGACCGCTACTGGGTTCCCGGACCGAGTAACGTTCAGACATTGAGCAATCCGGAGTCAAAGCGAGAACTGGTCGTCCCTAATCGGCAAATAAGTCCTGTTGAGCGAAAAGTGAGCTATTTGAATAAAAGGTGGGAACTTGCTGCCGTAGATGATTCAGTTGACCGAAACAAGTCCGCAACGCAAACCATTGCGATATTGACTACGCAGGAAACGATGGAATTAGCTATTCATGTATCCAGGTATTTCGAGAAATGCCGGATCATTGATATTCAGGATATGGTACGCGAATTTCATCAGACTGAACAGGATTGGAAGCAATATGGCGGCTGTATCGACGTTGTGGGTTGCGGCTTGAATACAACGGGGCTGACCGGATGGATTCCCTGGCTCCAGAAATGGATCGAGCATGCTGACGCAGACGGCCTGACACTTCTTGGGGTAACGAAATGCCTGGAGTCTTTCTGGAATGCTGAAGTTAACTTGTCAGGTGCTGAACGAGCCGGACTGTACAGAATGCTGCAGAGTGAATATAGCCGCCTGAACTCGCGTCATGTAGATGTGGATGCTGAGCCGGATGTTCATTTCATTGCTGAACAGATCGTTAACGAATATACTGCCGAGAGTCGGGACACGGAAATCTGTTACCGGAGCGGTAAGCGATATCGAGCTACGCTGGAAGAATTGCAGGAGATACATCCAGGTCAAGAAACGTTCGCTTTCCCCGAGGGCCATGTGCTTTGGATTACAGGAGGAACAAGGGGGATCGGTTACCTATGCGCCAGGCATTTTGTACAGAAATATGGCGTTAAGAAGCTGGTCCTGACCGGTCGGGAGGTTTTGCCTTCACGTGAAGAATGGAGTCTCTTTAAGGGACAAAAAACGCCGGTAGCACAAAAAATTCAGGCGATTCAGGCGTTGGAAGAACTTCAAGCAGACGTGAAAATCTTGTCGGTCTCATTATCGGATGAGCAAGCTGTTCGGCAGAGCATGGAGTCGGTCAAAAGGACAATGGGGCCCATCGGAGGCGTTATTCATTGTGCGGGGCGGATTGACACCCATAATCCAGCGTTTATTAGAAAATCCGTTGAAGGAATCGAGCAGGTCTTCGAACCGAAAGTGTCAGGCCTTCGTGTACTCTGCGAGTGCTTCCGAAATGAATCTTTATCGTTCTTTCTGCTCTTCTCTTCGGTTTCGTCCACGATTCCTGCTTTAGCTTCCGGACAGAGTGATTATGGAATGGCGAATGCCTATATGGATTATTTTGCGGAGAAAGCGAAACATACAGTGCCCATTACCAGCATCCAATGGCCGAGTTGGAAGGAGGCGGGAATGGGCGAAGTGAGAAGCAGGGCTTATGAGCAGACGGGTTTGCTAAGCATAACCAATGAAGAGGGCTTACAGCTGTTGGATCAGATTCTTTCAAACAGAATACAATCAGTGGTGTTGCCGGCTGTGGTCAATCCTGAATTATGGGATCCCGGCATGCTTATGCAGATTGCCGAGAAGGGGAGCCTGCAAGGCAGGATGAGGCAAAGCGGGCAAAAGCCGGAATCCAATTCGAACAGGAGTCCCAGCTTGTTGAATCAGACGCAAGCATGGCTTACGGAGCTGCTGGCCGAAGAATTGAAAATTCCTGTTTCGAAATTGGAGCCCGATACAGCTTTCCAAGATTATGGAGTAGATTCAATCATGATTGCTCAATTGCTTCGCCGAATCAATCAGCTGGCCGGGTTAGATTTGGAGCCTACCCTGCTATTCGAATATCCAACCATAGAATCATTGGCCGGTTGGATGGTCAATGCTCATTCTACTGCGGTATCGCAAATGCTGGAGACTATGGATATGGGTGAATTTATATCTGATGTGAAGCCATCGTCATCTCAGGCGCCGATGGCTTCGTTAGAAAGCGGAGCGTCAAGAAAAGGACTTCAAGGCAAACCTGCCACGGGTATAGCGGTGGTAGGATTGTCATGCCGATTCCCTGGTGCCGGTTCACTTGAGGACTATTGGAGGATTTTGTCCGAAGGGATATCGGCCATTCGGCAGGTTCCGTATGAACGGTGGGGGCACTCCACCTCATATTACGCTGGAATGCTTGAGGAAATTTCAAGCTTTGATCCGTCCTTTTTCCTGATCCCGCAAGAAGATGCCAGAGTCATGGATCCGCAGGCACTGTTGGTGCTGGAAGAAAGTCTGAAGCTGATATGTCATGCTGGATATTCGTGGCAAGAATTAAAGGGCAAGCCGATGGGAGTCTATATTGGAGCCCGAACGCAGCATCAACCGGAGGAATCCTACTTATACCAAGCGCGTAATCCTATTGTGGCGATTGGGCAGAACTATTTGTCTGCCAATATTTCACATTTCCTTGACCTTCGTGGTCCAAGCGTTGTAGTGGATACAGCATGCTCTTCGGCGCTGGTAGCGATGAACATGGCGGTACAAGCTCTGCGAGCAGGCGATATCGATTCGGCGATTGTCGGAGGCGCGAGTCTGCTAACCACTGACCGTGCACACAAAATTTTTGAACAACGCGGGATCTTAAGTCCGGTACAGGACTTCCATATGTTTGACAAACGGGCTGAAGGTATCGTGCTGGGAGAAGGCGCAGGTATGGTTCTGTTAAAAACGGTGGAGCAAGCTATTGCCGATGGCGATCGGATCTATGCAGTCATTAAGGGCTTGGCGGTTAATAACGACGGGCGAACGGCAGGACCGTCAACTCCGAATATTCAAGCGCAAAGGGATGTATTACAGACTGCCTTGCGCAAGAGTGGAAGGCATCCCGAGGAGATCAGTTATATTGAAACGAATGGTTCGGGTACCACGGTGACCGATTTGCTGGAGCTTAAAGCGATTCAGTCGATTTATCGGGAATCGAGCACGGTTCCACTGGGGCTGGGATCGATGAAACCTAATATCGGACATCCACTTTGTGCAGAAGGCATTGCCAGTTTTATTAAAGTGGTGTTGATGCTGCATAACGGGCAATTCGTTCCTTTTTTATCAGGCGGAGAAGCGATGGTTCACTATGATATGGAATCATCTCCGTTCTATTTTAGTAGAGAAAAAACCGAGTGGGCGCATACATCCAGAGTGGCGGCAATTAACTGTTTTGCGGACGGAGGAACCAACGCTCATGTGATCCTGGAGGATGGCGCAGGGGTGCCTCTTCAACGTGTTAGAAGGCTGCCTTTATCGGTTCCGGAATTAAATAGGCGGCAGTTATGGGAGACTCAATCTCATTCCAAAACCTTATCAAGCGGCAGAAAAACAGCAGCAAACGTTCCGCAGGGCATTTTTTGGGAAAATTTCGACTAGGAGGGAGCAAACGTGATGTACGAACAGTTTAACCTGTCCGCCAAGAACCCGATTATTAGCAATCATAAGGTATACGGGCAACAATTATTGCCTGGACTGGCCTATATTGATCTTATCTACCAGGTTTATAAGAAACATCACTATGCATTCGACAAACTTGAGCTTCGTCATTTAAGTATATATAAACCGCTCATAGTCGGACGGGATGTTACTGTAAGACTCGGCATTCAATGTGATGAGGCTTCTCCTGGTAGATGGAGGATTCGGTTGGAGGGACAGAATCGTCGTAACGGTATGGAAGAACCAGAGCAAACACTTTATGCCACAGCCGAGATGCATGCAAGAGATCAGGTGTCATACTCGGAAACGCTGGATTTAGGCTTCGTGAAGGGGGCAGCAAACCGTGCGCTCCCTATCCATGACATTTATGAAGAGTACCGAAGCCAGGATTTGGTGCATACCGGATTTATGAAGGCGGAAGGCCAGATTTATGAGATGGATACAGCAGCAATTCTGGATCTTTCTATTAGTCGGGAGGCGATGGCCAGCTCGCAAGAGTTCTTATTTCATCCTGCTCTGATCGACGGCAGTGGCGTAGGGGGCGGAAGAATATATGCTCCTTCTGCCCAAGAGGAACAGCGCTTGTTCTTGCCTCTGAGTTATGCCGTTTTTAATGCTTCGGAACCGCTCCAGGAACGGTGTATTACAAGGGTGCAGAGGTCGTCTGTTCTTCATAAGAATGAGCTGATGTTTTGGACGATGGAGTTTTTTAACGGGGATGGAAAAAAAGTCGGGGAACTGAAAAACTTATCTACGAAACTGGTTCGCGATGCCGGGTTGATCCATCCGGAGCGGAAAGGGTCCCTTTCATCATCTCAGATCACGGAGCGGCGCAAGCCGCCTCGGGTCAGCTCCAATAAGCAGGTTCAAATAACGGGTGCCGACGAAACGGCACCCGTTATTTCGATCGAACAGTTCCTGCGGCAACTCATGGCGGACACACTTAACTGTAAGGTGGAAGATATCCATCCTGAATCCGGATACTATGAGATGGGACTGGATTCCCCCGGATTGTTAGAGATTGTGAGGGCGATTGAGACCAGCATTAATATCTCGTTATCGCCGACTTTGTTGTTTGAGTACACAACAATTGCCGAGCTTGCTTCTTATCTCGAAGAAAACTATGCTTCAAAATTTAAGCAATCCGAGGCTGCATCGGTAATATCCGTACCTGATACCGCTTCAGATCCGGAATTTCAGAGTTCATTTAAGCGCTCGCCTTCCGGTTCCAATCTTTCTAATAATCCGGCAACGGAAGGAGACGTCGCCATTATCGGTATGTCCGGCCGATATCCCCAAGCTAGGAACCTTCACGAATTTTGGAGGAATTTGCAGGAGGGAAAGGACTGCATAAGCGAAATTCCAAAATCCCGCTGGGAATGGAAAAAGATGGATGGTATTAAATCAGCTGGCGGGAAAGCGATGTCCAAATGGGGAGGATTCATAGACGATCCGGATTGTTTTGATCCGAAATTTTTTAGAATATCCCCTCGTGAAGCAGAAACGATGGATCCCCAGGAAAGGTTGTTCCTGGAAACTTGCTGGGAAGCCATTGAGGATGCTGGATATACCCCTAAATCATTAGTCCCGCCCCGAGGTGAAAATAATAGGCGGAAGGTAGGCGTCTTCGCGGGTGTGATGCATAAGGATTATTCCCTGGTGGGCGCAGAGGCTGCTTCCCAAGGGGAAGCATTTCCACTTTCGCTGAATACAGGCCCTATTGCCAATCGGGTTTCATATTTTTGCAATTTCCATGGCCCCAGCATGACCGTGGATACGCTATGTTCATCTTCCCTCACCGCCGTTCATCTGGCGATGGAGAGTTTGAAACGTGGAGAAAGCGAAGTTGCATTGGCCGGTGGGGTGAATTTATCTCTGCACCCGTCGAAGTATATGACATACGGGCTGTGGGGTATGCATTCAAGTGATGGTTATTGCCATACCTTCGGCGAAGGAGGCGACGGCTACGTTTCAGCCGAAGGCGTTGCGGCGGTCCTCTTAAAACCATTAAATAAAGCAGTCCAAGACAATGACCGAATCTATGCGGTTATAAAAGGCAGCGCGATCAACCATGTAGGGACTGTGAGCGGCATTATGGTGCCTGGCCCAGTGGCTCAGGGGGAAGTGATCGCCGATTGTCTCGAACAATCAGGCATAAACCCGCGAATGATCGGTTATGTCGAAGCTCACGGTACAGGCACCTCGCTGGGGGATCCTATTGAGATCGAAGGGTTAATGAAAGCCTTCGAGTTGTATACCCGAGAGCGGCAGTATTGCTCGATTGGTTCAGTAAAGTCCAATATAGGCCATGCGGAGTCGGCCGCGGGAGTTATCGGCCTCCAGAAGGCAGCTCTCCAAATCTATCACAAAACACTGGTTCCTTCCCTGCATTCCGAGCAATTGAATCCCTATATTGATTTTGAACAATCTCCATTCTATGTGCAGCACACCAAGGAGGAATGGAAACAACCTGTGACCATGGACGGCATGCGCAAGATTAGCTATCCGCGGAGAGCTGCGTTAAGTTCTTTTGGAGCCACTGGTTCAAATGCCCATATGATTCTAGAAGAATACATAGGTGCGAAAGTAAGCGATACAACGCAGGCGAACCATGGACAAGAGCGACCTGTGATTGTTCCTGTTTCGGCTAAAAATGAAGAAAGGCTCAAAACCTACGCAAAAGAGATGCTCGATTATCTGTTAGGATTGCCTGAGAGCGAGCCGGTACAGCAGGATAAAGAGCCGGGATTTACAGTCGGTCTACAAGGTAAACTGAAGGAATTATTAGCTGATATCATGCATGTTCATGAAGAACTCATTGAACTAGATGTTCCGTGGAGTGAATATGGAGTCGAGCCTGTTCATATTCGATTATTAAAGGGAAAAATTCAGGATGAATTCCTCGTTGAGATCGATGATCAGGAATGGGGGCAGAGAAGCACGATTGCTTCCGTAACCGCTCATCTTCTGAATGAGCACCCAGAAGTGATGGGGGCTCCTAACGTTGGAACTGATCATGATGGCGGATCCGATGATCAGGACAAGCGGGGACAGAACCGCTCGATAATCTCCATCGAAGATGTGGCTTATACACTGCAAGTCGGACGCGAAGCCATGGAAGAACGAGTGGTGTTTGTCGCTCAGGATATCCTCGAATTGATTCAGGGGCTTCAAGCTTTTCTGGAGAATAAAGAACTTAAACACGGCTTTAGAGGCAAGGCCAAGTTAATGAAGGATACAGCTGCATCCTCCTCTGCAGGTGATAGGAATAAGCAGTCCGTCAGCCAATGGATCGATGAGGGGAATTGGAATGAATTGGCTGAAGGGTGGGCTTCGGGCATGGAGTTAGATTGGAATTTATTATACGGCGAGAGCACCAGGCCTTCCCGGATCAGTTTACCGACCTACCCGTTTGCACGGGAGCGTTATTGGGTACCAGCTGCCGGAAAACCAATCGTTGCTGCGACTGCTGAAGCAGGGATACACCCTTTGCTGCACAAAAACACGTCCGACTTTACCGAGCAGCGATTTAGCAGCACTTTTAGGGGAAATGAATTTTTCTTATCCGATCATGTCGTGGGGAAGCAGAAGATATTACCGGGTGTTGCCTATCTGGAGATGGCGCGTATGGCAGTCATGGAATCCCTTGGCAGCCGAGCGGAGCATCATACGGAAATCCGTCTGAAAAATGTGGTTTGGATTCGGCCTGTCTCCGTGGGGGAGGAATATGCTGAAGTGAATATCCGACTGCTTCCTGCTGAGCATGGAGGGATCGTTTACGAAATATATAGTCAAGTTCAGGAGAGCACAAGGGCAGAGCCTGTTGTACACAGCAAAGGCAGTGCGGAGCTGCTACCAGCTGGAACGAAGGATGTCTTGAATATTGAAGATTTGAAGAAGCATTGCGGCGAACAGTGCTTCTTATCCTCCCAATTCTACGAGGTCTTTCATGAGACGGGGATGGAGTATGGCCCAGCCCACAGGGGAATAGAGAAAGCGTATGTAGGAGCGGGACAAATATTGGCTAAGTTATCCTTGCCGTCATCCGTTTCTAATACCTTGAAGGAGTATGTTCTCCACCCAAGCCTAATGGACTCAGCTTTACAGGCGACGATCGCTTATTCTATGAATTCTGGCGGCATGCCCCCGGTTTCGGTGAACCCGGTGATGCCTTTTGCCCTCCAGGAACTGGATATTCGGGGGGAGTGCACGCCGAATATGTGGGCATGGATACGAAACAACGATAAGGCTGCAAAGACAGGTTTAACTCCAAAGCTGGATATCGATATATGTGATGATCAGGGCAATATTTGTGTTCGTATCAAAGGATTCTCAACAAGGGTGCTGGAAGGGGAGCTTGAGGCCAGCAGTCGGTCTAATGCGGCTCCACAGGAGGCAATGGTACAAACGCCTGTCGGAAATATACATCTTGTGCCAGCATGGGAGGCCGTTCCGGCAGAGAATGGCACATGGCAGGCGCATGATTCCGATCACGTGATATATGTTGGTGGGGAAGAGAATAGGAGCATGATTCAACAGATGTACCCGCGGGTGCATTTTTTTGATTTGAATCCAGCAGATACGATATCAGAAATTGCTGCAAAACTAGAAGCTTTCGGCATAGTTGATCATATCGTGTGGGTTGCTCCTGCAGGTCCGTCAACTTCCCTGGAAGATGAAAAACTGATTGAACGACAGGAGCATGGCGTTATCCCATTGTTCCGCTTGATTAAGGCGTTCATTGGATTGGGTTATTCTGCCCGCGCCTTGGGATGGACAGTGATCACATTTGACACGCAGAGGGTTAACGAATCTCGCAAGGTCGATCCTTCGCATGCCGGCATTCACGGTCTGGTAGGTTCAATGGCAAAAGAATATCCGAGCTGGAATATCCGAATTATCGATTTGGAGGCCGGCAGTCCGTGGCCTGTATCCGATATATTCACTCTCCCTGCTGATCGGCGCGGACACCCTTGGGTGTACCGGAAACAGCAGTGGTACCGACAGCAGCTCATACCATTGAATAATCCTGCAACGGCGGAATCAAGCTTTAGGCAGGGTGGCGTATATGTCGTAATTGGAGGGGCTGGCGGTATCGGCAAGGCATGGAGCGAGTATATGGTTCGTGCTTATGGAGCCCATGTGGTGTGGATCGGCCGCAGACAGATGGATGAACATATACGGGCGGATTTGGATAGAATTGCTCGTTTTGGACCCAGACCCGTCTATATCTCAGCAGATGCAACCGATTATGAAGAACTCAGAGCAGCTTATGAAAAAATAAAGCAGACATATTCAAGAATTAACGGCGTTGTGCATTCGGCGATGGTGCTGTCGAATCGAAGTCTCCTGGACATGGAAGAGGATCAATTCAGATCAGGACTATCGGCCAAGATTGACGTGACCGTACGGATGGCCCAGGTATTCCGTAAGGAACCATTGGATTTTGTTATGTTCTTCTCTTCCTTGATCGCTTTCATTAAAAATCCAAAACAGAGCCACTACGCGTCGGGCTGTTCGTTCAAGGATGCGTTCGCACATCGGCTTTCCCATGAATGGCCGTGCAAGGTGAAGGTGATGAATTGGGGATATTGGAGCAGCGATGACGCTTCTGCTTCAGAGGATGTACAGCAGCTGTCCCGGATCGGGATGGGGCTCATTGAGCCTGAGGCTGGCATGAAAGCTTTGGAACGATTGGTTTCCAATCCGATTCATCAAATGGCGATGATTACAACGACCAAACCTCTTATCGTGGAAGGCATGAATCCTAAAGAGCGCATCGATATCCGATCGGATAGCATACCGTCAGTGATCAACAAAATTAGGGACTATAATTCGGGAACAGCAGATCGGCTCCAGAACATGAATGAGGCCCAAAGTTTAAATAAGGAAATGATCAGCCTTCTATCAAGAATGCTGCTAAGTGAGATATCCTCAATGGGATTATTGGAAAAGGATACGAAGTCAGCCGAGAGCAATGCCCATATTGGAATAATCCCAATGTACCAAAAGTGGTTTGAGGAAAGCTTGCGCGTCCTTGTGCAGCATCATTACCTCTATCAGGATGGTGAAATGTACAAAGTAACGGATCCGTTATCCGTTGATAAGGCCTTGTTATGGAAGGAATGGGAACTGAAAAAAGTCGAATGGCTGGAAGATCCGAGTTTAAAGGCATGGATGACACTAGCTGAAGAGGTCATGCTTGCATTGCCTGAAATTCTGACAGGTAAACGCCTGGCCACCGATATTATGTTTCCGAATTCCTCCATGAACCTAGTGGAGGGCATCTATAAAAACAATCCCGTCGCCGATCATTTCAATGAAGTTCTTGCCGATACCTTATTGGCCTATATGGAGGAACGGATCAACGAATCTCCTGCCGTTAAAATCCGGATCATTGAAATTGGTGCCGGCACGGGAGGAACGAGCAGCAGGCTTTTCCAAAAATTAAAGCCTTACAATGATTATATCGAGGAGTATTGCTACACCGATATTTCCAAAGCGTTTTTATTATTTGCTGAGAAGGAGTACGGTCCGCACAATCCCTTTTTGACTTATAAAATATTGAATGTTGATGCGCCCGTTGCCGGCTCGGACACCCCTTTGGGTGAATTCGATATAGCTATTGCAACAAATGTGCTTCACGCGACCCGAAATATCCGCCAAACTTTAGGCAATACCAAATCCGTCCTGAAAAAGAACGGTTTGATTCTAATCAATGAGCTGAGCGATAACCGATTATTTACGCACTTAACCTTTGGACTCCTGGAAGGTTGGTGGCTTTATGAAGATGCACCTTTACGCATTCCTGGTAGTCCGGGTCTGTATCCCGAAACCTGGAAGGACGTGTTGGAGTCCGAAGGCTACGAAGCGATTTTTTTTCCGGCAAAAGAGTCTCATGAATGGGGACAGCAGATCATTGCGGCAAGTAGTAACGGGGTGTTCCGAGTGAAACAAGTGCCCCATTCAGACAGAGCCGATGCGGAGGTCAAACGCACGTTTAATGCCAAACCATTTGATACGAGGGACAGGTTAGAAACGATTGCTACAGTGGAAGAGCAGCCTCGAGTTAAGATCGTTGCCGCTAAACAGGCCAGCACGGTCATGACCGAACAGATGCTGGAAGATCATGTGAAGGAGAGCATCATTGAGAAGCTTTCCGAGGCATTAAAAGTAAATAGGAACGAAATCGAATTGGAGGAGTCCTTCGCCGACTATGGTCTGGATTCCATTATCGGGGTTCATCTGGTACAAGTCCTTAATCAAGCCTTACGCATCGAACTCGATACCACGAGCCTGTTTGATTACAGTTCAGTTAAGCAGCTTACAGCTTATATTTTATCGGATCACAGGGATGCAGTCGCTGGCCTGCTTGGGCAGAATTTAAACAAACCAGTCGTCTCTGATGACAATCGGCTGGATATACCTGAACTAGTTGAAGCAGCATCGCCATCTTATTCCAGCCGGTTTATCGACAAGGCTTCTTTATCAGGCAAGCAAGCACCTGATCTCGTTAAGCATGAGGTCGCTCCTATGACACCCATGAATAAAGAACCGATTGCCATTATCGGAATGAGCGGAAAGTATGCTAAATCAGCTAACGTGAACGAACTATGGACGCACTTGTCCAACGGAGCAGAACTTATTGGAGAGTCTCCGCGTTGGGATCTCTCGGCACATTATCCGAAAGAGGCCCAGTATTGCGATCGCGGAGGTTTTGTAGAGAATATAGATCAGTTTGACCCATTCTTTTTTAATATTAATGGTCTGGAAGCCAGCTATATGGATCCTCAGCAAAGGATATTTATGGAGGAATGCTGGAAGGCACTGGAGGACTCAGGTTATGCCGGATCCAGGATTCAGGGACGCCATTGCGGCGTTTATGTCGGCTGCCTTGGAGGTGCGGGCGATTACCAACAGCTCTTCGGAGATGATGCGCCGGCGCAAGCATTCTGGGGCATAGCCGGGTCGGTCATTCCGGCACGGATTGCGTATTATCTTGATCTCAAGGGACCGGCCATCGCCATTGATACGGCCTGTTCCAGCTCATTAGTCGCCGTCCATATGGCATGTCAGGGGTTATGGTCAGGCGAGACGGAAATGGCATTGGCTGGAGGCGTGTTTATCCAGTCTACGCCATGGTACTACTTGAGCACCAACAAAGCGGGGATGCTTTCGACAACGGGCCACAGCTATACTTTTGACGAGCGTGCTGACGGATTTATCCCTGGTGAAGGGGCGGGCGTTCTAGTACTGAAGCGTCTTCAGGAAGCGATACATGACGGAGATCATATTTATGGAGTCATTCGCGGATCGGGAATGAACCAGGACGGAACGACGAACGGCATAACGGCGCCAAGCGCCGTCTCTCAGGAACGCCTGGAACGAAACGTATATGATGCCTTCCAAATTGATCCCGGCGACATACAGGTTGTAGAAGCTCATGGAACGGGCACGAAGCTGGGAGACCCGATTGAGTATCAGGCACTAACGAAGGCTTTTAGAAATTATACCGACAACAAAGAGTACTGCGCGATCGGCTCGATCAAGACCAACATCGGGCATGCGGCCCATGCGGCTGGCGTCGCGGGAATCATTAAGGTTTTGCTGTCTTTGAAGCATAGGCAAATTCCGCCTACGCTAAATTTTGAAACGGGGAATTCGAATATTCAGTTTAAGGACAGCCCCTTTTATGTAAATACGAGCCTCAGGGATTGGGAGAAAGGAAGGAGTGGTAAAAGACGAGCAGCCGTGAGCTCCTTCGGATTCAGCGGAACAAACGCCCATATTGTTATAGAAGAGGCACCGGAACCAACAGGGAGTCATACCGACAAACCGGGATATCTGATTGTGTTATCTGCACGAACGCCTGAGCAGCTGCGCAAGCAGGCGAATCAACTGCTGAATTTCTGCCAAGATGACAGACAAGCAGACTGCGGAAACCTTAGCTATACCTTGTTGGTAGGAAGAAAGCATTTTAACAACCGCTTAGCCTGCGTAGTTCGGAGCTTGGATGAGTTAATGACATTCCTTGGTAAATGGCTGGCCAGAAGCAAGGTACCACAGGTTTATGTGTCGGAACTGAATGAAAATGATCGCCGGGAACAGCCTTCCTTAAAGCGATACGGAAACCATTGCATCCAGGAATGCCATTCGGTCGAACCCACCGAATATGTGGAGCGGCTAACAACGATTGCTGAGTTATATATTCAAGGATATGGGCTTGATTATGAAGCGTTATTCTCGAATGAACGCTATACCATCATATCTCTGCCAACCTATCCCTTTGCGACTGAACGCTATTGGGTACCGGAAGTAAAAGGCAAAGGCAGCTCTTCTATTGAATCAGCCCCACAAGGGCAGGCCATGCTGCACCCTCTGCTTCATCAGAACACATCGGATCTTTCGGGAGTCCGCTACAGCTCGACTTTTAACAGAGGCGAACCTTTACTGGCTTCAACTGATGTCTCAGGAAGGAACACACTCTCGGGGATGATATATGTGGAGATGGCCAGGAAAGCAGCGGAGTTATCGGGGGGAGTTTTCCTTGACCCCCATGAAGAGATTCAGATCAAGGATGTGGTTTGGTCCCAACCGGTTGAATTTGTGCAAGAAGACTTGCAGCTCCATATTGATATCTTCCCGGATGCGGGAGACCTTTCATATGAAATCTACAGTACAGCGGACAAGAATAGCATAGATCCGGTTATACACAATCAGGGACGGGTGTCGACAACTGCCCTTCAAAGCAAGGCATTGCGGGCTGATATGAGTCTTGTACAGGCACAATGCAATGTGAAATATTTCTCGAAGTTTGAGTGGTACAAGGTATATGTGGAAGCAGGAATAATTCATAGTCCTCAACAGCAAGTGGTAGAGGAAATGTTTATCGGACACCACCAGCTGCTCGCGAAGCTTTCAATGCATTCTGCTTTCCGGGCCTCATCCCATCATTTCATACTGCATCCAAGTGTAACCGAGGCAGCTATGCAAGCGACGTTAGGCCTCTTGCCAGATTGGTATGAGCAAATGGGTAGCGGAATCGTGAGTTCTGCACAACCGCTATCCTTGCAGGAGGTTCACATGATCGGTAAGCCAACCCCATTGTCATGGGTTCACGTACGAAACAGTGCGTATGGCGTTCAAGGGACAAATATCAAAGTGGATATTGACTTCTGCGATCATCACGGAGCGTTATACGCAACCATGAGAGGACTTACAGCGCGATTGGAGAGCAACGGACAGCATACCGTAAAACACGCAAAGGTTGGAGGAGGATTACAAATATGAGAAATCAGGATGCTCTTTCAAGTTCAAAAGGATCAGTTTCTGCTTCAGGGGTCCAGTTGTTTACACCGATCTATAAAGAATCAGAGACCATGAATGGTCGGAATCCGTCGAGTTATGTCCGGCATCTAGCCATATTTTGTGAGATGGATCATTCAACCTTCGAAAGTCTACAGAGCGGGCTGACAGGCATCGAGTGCCTGATGCTTCAGTCACCTTCTTACCTGGAGATCAATCAACGCTTCCAATCTTATGCACAGCAGTTTCTTGACCTCGTA
This sequence comes from Paenibacillus sp. 2KB_20, assembly GCF_052115765.1. Classification (NCBI taxonomy): domain Bacteria; kingdom Bacillati; phylum Bacillota; class Bacilli; order Caryophanales; family Paenibacillaceae; genus Paenibacillus; species Paenibacillus sp. 2KB_20. The sequence continues at coordinate 682,188 of NZ_JBFRHH010000007.1, forward strand.
AAAACGATAATGGAACAGAAAGTGACCGGCGAGGTGCTTATTCAACTTGTGGTGCCGGTTCAGGGTGAGCAGAAGCTGTTCACCGGACTTTACGGCCTCCTACGAACAGCCCATATGGAAAACCCGCGATTAAGCGGTCAACTGATAGAAATAGAACCGGATGTAGAGGCATCAATACTCGTGCAAATGCTTAACCGCAGCAAGGGGTTGGCAGTAGATATCATACGCTTTGATCAAGGAAAAAGGTGGGAGGCAGGGTGGAATGAAGTTATTGTTCCGCCGGTGGAGGCGAGCATTCCATGGAAAGACAACGGGGTTTATCTGATTACCGGAGGCGCAGGTGGACTCGGACTCCTGTTTGCGGAAGATATTATCCGGCGAGTTAACGCTCCAGTATTGATTCTTACCGGTCGTTCTGTACTTTCTATGGATAAAGAAGCCAGACTGCATGAGATGAGAGCAACAGGAGCCAGAATCGAATATAAACAAACGGATGTGTCTCTTAAGGATCAGGTAGAACCCCTGATTCATGACATCCTGGAGGAATTCGGAAGCCTGCATGGGATCATCCATGGTGCAGGTGTCGTTTGTGACAATTTCATACTTAAAAAGACCGGGGATGAATTGGAGCAAGTGCTGAATCCCAAAGTGTCAGGGACGACATATCTAGATTCGGCCACCAAGGATTTGCCGCTGGATTTCTTTATTTTCTTCTCGTCGATCGCGGGCTGTTTCGGCAATCCGGGACAAGCGGATTATGCTGCTGCGAACGCATTTATGGATGCCTATGCGACGTATAGAAACGGTCTCGTAGCATCCGGACTGCGTCAAGGCCAATCGTTGTCCATCAACTGGCCATACTGGAAGGATGGCGGAATGGAAGTTGATGAAATAACGGAGAAATCGATGATGCAAAGCTGGGGAATGACGGCTCTGGACACGAAAACCGGTATACAGGCTATGCATCAAGCACTGGCTTCCGGTCATGATCGAGTCCTCATCGTGTCAGGTCAAGTAGATCAGATCAGAGAGAGGCTGCTACCCGGTCCCACTCCTAAATCAGCAGCTTCTGAACCAATGAAGCGTCACCAAGTCGATGAGGGCTTGTTAAGAGACAGAACGGGCCGTCAACTCAAAGTCCTCTTTGGAGAAGTGACACGACTCGAGGTTACCCAATTACATGCGAATGAACCCCTTGAGAGTTATGGAATCGACTCGATCATGATCAACCAATTGAATGCAAAAATGGCAGGGATCTTCGGGGAGCTTTCCAAAACATTGTTCTACGAGTACCAGACATTAGGTGAAGTCCTTGATTTTCTGATTGCCGAACACGCGGAACGATGTGTGTGGTGGACAGGGCTGGGAGAGCAGAGTGAGGAGGGATCTGCAAGACCATCGGTGGATTCGCGTTCCGGTGAACCTTTTCCTGTTCTCGTTTCATTCCGTAAAGAGAAGAACCGTTCTACCCGCTCTCCAATCCATAAACCTGAGCTTAAATCGCGAGAACCCATTGCTATTATCGGTATAAGCGGACGCTATCCTTCTGCCCGCAATCTCAACGAATATTGGGAGAATCTTAAGGCAGGCAGAGATTGTATTAATGAAATACCTGGTGACCGATGGCCGATGGAAGACTTCTTCGATCCGGATCCACAGGAAGCGGTGGCGCAAGGCAAGAGCTATAGTAAATGGGGAGGCTTTTTAGAGGGATTTGCGGATTTTGACCCTTTGTTTTTCAATATTTCTCCCCGTGAAGCCATGATGATGGACCCTCAAGAGCGCTTGTTCATCGAGTCCTGTTGGGAAGCGTTAGAAGACGCGGGATATACGCGGGAGCATCTGGCGATCAGGCATCATCGCCGGGTAGGCGTTTTTGCCGGGATCACGAAGACGGGTTACGATCTGTACGGCCCCGGTTTATGGGAGCAGGGGGAACATGTTAACCCATACACCTCCTTTAGCTCAGTCGCCAACAGAGTTTCGTACTATCTGAATTTACAAGGACCGAGCATGCCGATTGATACGATGTGCTCTTCCTCTCTGACCGCGATTCATGAAGCCTGTGAGCATCTTCATCTGGGAGAATGTGAAATGGCGATCGCGGGCGGCGTGAATCTATACTTGCACCCTTCCAATTATCATTGGCTTAGCGTTCAACAAATGCTCTCGAAGGATGGCAGATGCAAAAGTTTTGGCCAAGGCGCAAACGGATTCGTTCCTGGCGAAGGCGTGGGGATCGTTCTTCTGAAACCTCTGTCACGTGCAATTGCAGATGAAGATCATATTCATGCCGTGATTAGAAGCACCAGTACGAATCATGGCGGTAAAACCAACGGCTATACTGTACCCAATCCTGTAGCACAGGGAGATCTCGTCCGTGCTGCACTGGATAAAGCAGGAATAAATGCAAGAGCGGTCAGTTATATCGAAGCGCACGGAACAGGAACCGATCTCGGCGACCCCATTGAAATAACGGGGCTTACCCAAGCATTCTCCAAAGATACAAGGGATACGGGGTTTTGCTCCATCGGTTCAGCCAAATCCAATATCGGCCATTTGGAAGCGGCAGCCGGGATGGCCGGTCTAACCAAAATCGTCTTGCAAATGAAGCATAAGATGCTGGTACCCAGTCTGCATGCCAAAGAACTGAATCCGAACATTAACTTTTCCAACACGCCTTTTGTCGTCCAACAGTCGCTTCAGGAATGGCAAAAACCGGTGATTCATATGGATGGAGAGCTTATAGAGTTTCCTAGGATGGCGGGTGTCTCGTCCTTTGGAGCAGGCGGTTCCAATGCCCATGTCATCTTGGAAGAATATACGCCTGAGGAGACGTATCGCCCGGCTCCGTCTTCTCAAGATGGTCTTCCTGTGGTTATTCCGTTGTCAGCCAAAAACCAACCATGCCTTAACGAGAGAGTGAAACAGCTTTTGGAGATGATGGATGAGGAGATTTTATCGGATAGTCAGCTCTTTGATATGGCTTACACTCTTCAGGTTGGGCGAGAAGGCATGGAAGAACGGATTGCAGTCGTTGCGGAATCGATTCAAGATCTTCGAGCTAAGCTAACACGTTATGTGACGGGACACAACGATATTGATGGACTCTACAGGGGACAGATGAATCCGGGTAAAGAGCAACAGAGTATAGAAGAAGCGGATTCAGCGATGGAGAAGCTGGTACTGGAGCGGAATTTTCATAGCATCGCCATGATATGGGTTCAGGGCCTGTGCGTGGATTGGAATATCCTGTATAGGAATGGCGTTAAACCACGCCGTCGAAGTCTGCCCGTCTATCCCTTTGCGAGGGAACGATATTATATTGCAGAGAAACAGCTGATTAAAGAAGGCGTTGTTTCATCAACCCGGAAGTCGCTCGTGGATTCTGCGGATGTGAATGAGTCTGCAAGGATGGAGATGGATGGAAGCTCCAAGGAAACAAACCACGCGGCAAGTCATCGAAGTGCTGTGTCAGGTAAAGGCCGGCGAAGAGAAATGAGAGGCATGAGCACGAAGCAGTGCATTGAATGGGATTTAAAGGAGCAGATCGGTATATTGCTCCAAATTCAGAAGGGTAGGCTGGACAGCGAAATCAATCTTGCTGATTTTGGCTTTGACTCCATAAGTTTAACCCATTTGGCGACCAGGCTGTCTAAGCATTATGGGGTGGAACTAACACCTTCGGTATTCTTCGGTCATTCCACGATAAGTAAAATAATGGAGTATTTGATGAAGGAGCATCAAGAAGCACTTGCCGAGTTCTACTATGAGGCTGACGAGCACAGGCCAGCAAAGATCGCTCCCAAAGCACGCCCAATCGCGCAGTCAAAGGTGAAGCTAAGCAGCAACGTATCTGATGATGCCCATGAGCCCATCGCCGTTATCGGCATGAGCGGACGATTTCCGGAAGCGAGAAATGTTGAAGAAATGTGGACGATTCTGACCGAGGGAAGGAACGCAGTGAGAGAAATTCCCACTGACCGATTTGATTGGCGCCATTATTACAGTACCTCTGGCAAGGGTCCTCACAAGACAGACGGTAAATGGTGCGGTTGTATCCCGGGCGTTAGCGAATTCGATCCGTTATTCTTCGAGATTTCACCCAAGGAGGCGGAATCGATGGACCCGCGGCAGCGTTTATTGCTGCAGGAAGCTTGGAAGGCGTTGGAGCATGCTGGCTACGGAGACAAAAAAATCAGAGCTGGGAAAATTGGCATGTTTGTGGGTGCTGAGCAAGGGGATTACCAGCAGCTAGTTAGAGGAGAGGCAGGGATTACCTCCAACCATAATGCTATTCTAGCGGCAAGGCTGTCCTATTTTCTGAATTTGAATGGTCCGGTACTCACGGTGGATACGGCATGTTCTTCTGGGCTGGCCGCAGCACACCAAGCTTGTCTTAGCCTTCGCAATGATGAGTGTGATACGGCCATTGCTGCCGGTGTCAATCTGATGCTTACTCCAGACCCGTATGTTGGAATGAGTCAGGCCGGGATGCTCTCCAGGGATGGTACATGCTTTGCATTTGATAAACGGGCGAACGGGCTTGTTCCTGGAGAAGCGGTCACCGTGGTTGTGCTCAAGCGTTTATCCAGGGCAGAAGCCGATGGGGATTCGATCTTGGCGGTGATCCGCGGCAGCAGTATTAACTATGACGGCAAAACAAACGGAATCACGGCTCCGAGCGGAGTTGCGCAAACCGAGCTTGTGAAAGCCGTTTATAAACAGTCTCGTGTTAACCCGGGTGATGTTGAATATGTCGTAACACACGGGACCGGAACGAGGCTGGGGGATCCGGTAGAGGTAAACGCCCTTCAAGATGCATTCAAAGCCTATACGGATAAACAAGGATACTGTGCAATTACTTCCAATAAAACGAATTTTGGGCATACCTTTGCCGCTTCTGGGTTAGTCAATATGATCAATCTGATACAAGCTTTCCGTCATGAAACGATTCCTGCAAGCCTGAATTTTGAGCAGGAGAATGATTATATTCGATGGACGGAAAGTCCTTTTTATGTCAATACAACGAATAAACCCTGGCCAGCCAGCGGAAATAAAAAACGTCTGGGTGCCGTAAGTGCGTTCGGAATGAGCGGAACGAACGTTCATATGGTTTTGGAGAGCTACGTTACAGCTTCCGTAGAAGAGCCAACAGGCATTCCCCCTTATCATTTGCTTACGTTCTCTGCCAAAACGAAGGAAGCAATGGAAGAGAAGATTCAAGATATGGTTGTCATGCTAGGAAAAGCGGATGCATCACAGGAATCGTTGAGCAAAATAAGTTATACCTTGTTGGAAGGACGTCAGCATTTTAACCATCGTATGGCAGTTGTTGCTGGGGATAAACAGGACGCTGAATATATATTATCGGCAAACGGGGATACCTTACGGCTGCCCAATCGCTTTGCTGGAAAAGTGCCACGTGATTTTGAAGGCCAAGCTTTGATTCAGCAGTACGTCAACGATCTACTGAGATCTGCCCAATCTCTAAAGGAAAATCCGGATAAATACCGGGAAGCACTCTGTGCATTAGCTGATCTGTACTGCCAAGGGTATGAGATCAGTGGCGATGGTTTATATGACGGTGCACTGGCCCAGCTGACAGAGCTTCCGACTTATCCATTCGCCAGAGAGCATTATTGGGCATCTGTCCAAGACGCGACCGCTGGCGTTCCAAATACGAAACCCGGGCGCTTCCGAATCATAAACAGGCCCCGAAGAGATGCACATCATGGGCCTTCTGTGGGACAAGATCAGCTTCGAATAACAGAAGGTGCGGCGCCGCAAGAAGCTTACGAATTGATGACATTTGAAGAGGTCTGGGAAGAAGAGGCTTTAGAGGATATCCATAACGCCGATTTAAAGACGCTGGTTTGTTTCCTAACAGAAGAGGAGAGCAAACAGATTGTTACGGACAAAGCCACAGCCTTGGGTGGAGACACGCAGGTTATTTTTGTTTGGCGAAGTACCGTCTTTGACAAGAAATCCAGGCACGATTACAGTATTCCGGCGACGAATAGGGATTCATATGTACAGGCGCTGTCGAGTATCCGCGAGGATTTCAAAGAAATCGATGCCGTGCTGTATTTATGGCCTATTGAAGATGCTGCATACATCAAAGATTATTCCAGCATCGTGCATATGGTTCAGGCTATCGCTGCCGCAAAATTAAAACCGAAGCAGTTGTTGCTTGCCGGCCAATTCGAGAATCCGATTGAGCGATGTTATATGGAATCATGGATTGGCTTTGAGCGATCTTTAGGTCTCGTACTGCCAAATGTTAGCGTAAGTGTCGTTTCCATTGACTTGCATGCCTGGGAGCGAACGGAGTCTCTGATAGTCCCGATTGGGAAGCTGTGGACGGAACTTCGAGCCAACCAATCAGCAAGTGTTCTGTATCAGGACGGAAAACGGTATATTTGCCGAGTCAAGCCCACCATGCTGGAGCATGATTCCATCATGTTGAAGCGAGGGAGAACCTATCTGATTACCGGCGGATGCGGCGGCTTGGGGCTTCTCTTTGCCAGACATCTCGCAAGCCGATATGCTGCGAATTTAATCCTTACAGGCAGATCCCCAATGAATGATGAAATACGGGCCGGCATCAAGAAGCTGGAGGAACTGGGCAGTCAAGTTCTATATGTCCAATCCGATATTTGTGATGCAGAACATATGCGTGAAGGTTTGGTCGCTGCAAAGGCTCGTTTCGGACCTATTCATGGGGTTATTCAGGCGGCCGGTATGTCAAGCAGTCAAAATATACTTGAAAAAGAGTTGGAAGATTTCCATGCAGTGCTCGCTCCTAAAGTGGAAGGAACACTCGCACTGGATGAAATACTTCAGGATGAGCAGCAGTTGGAATTTATCTGTTATTTCTCATCCACCTCGGCTGTGATCGGCGATTTTGGTTCATGCGACTACGCCATTGGAAACCGGTATCAGATGGCATATGCGCGATACTGGAACGAACAGAACCGAGTCGGTCGCTCCATCGTGATCAATTGGCCGCTTTGGAAGGAAGGCGGCATGGGCTTTCAGGATCAGAATAACACCGAGATGTATTTGAAATCCAGCGGTCAGCGCTTGCTGGAGACCGAAGAGGGCTTACAAGTATTTGAGCGTATTCTTTCCCACAGTCTTTCGCAGCATCTAGTGCTGGTTGGTCAGCGGAGTAGGGTGCATCGATTCCTGGGGCTAGCCAACAACGAGAATTCATTTGAAGCAAATAGACAAACACCAAATACCGCAAATGCGAATGCTGCTCCAGGCAAGGGATGGCGGAATGAAATGAAGGGTTTGAGTCTTGCGCAGTGCCTGGAATGGGATATGAAGGAAATCGTAAGCCAGTTGCTTAAAATTCCTCGCGATAAGCTGGATTTAGACGAAAATTTGGCGGAATTCGGCTTTGATTCCATCAATCTTGCACAATTTGCAAATGTGCTGACCGAGCATTATGGCTTGGATATCACACCTTCGTTGTTCTTCGGACAATCCACGATCGGAAAGTTAATCGATTATTTTTTGAAAGAGCATAACGAAATGACGACAGAATTTTATCGAGAAAGTCAGACCGTAGATACGGAATCGCCAAACTTCCCGGACACAACTTCATCTGAGCCAAAAGCATTCAAGAGAGCGAGGGTGCAGGAACGAATAGCTTCATCATCATCAAACCTCCAAGAGCCTATTGCGATCATTGGCATGAGCGGACGGTTCCCGGAAGCCCGAAACATCGATGAGATGTGGACGATCCTGGCGGAAGGCAAAAGTGCCGTGTCGGAAGTTCCTGCTGAGCGATTCGATTGGCGGCGATACTACGGGGATGGCGAGCAGGAATCTGCGCAAATCCATTGCAAATGGTGCGGAACCATTCCGGGCGTCCGTGATTTTGATCCGATGTTTTTTGAGATTTCGCCTAATGAGGCGAAAACGATGGATCCGAGACAGCGGCTTTTGCTTCAGGAATCCTGGAGGGCGTTGGAAGATGCCGGGTATGGGGAGGACAAGCTCGGCGGATGCAAGATCGGGATGTTTGTTGGAGTCGAAGACGGCGACTATCATCTGCTTGTGAAAGACAAAGGGAGTATAACCTCTAACCATAATGCTATTCTTGCAGCGAGATTATCGTATTTTTTGAACTTGACCGGGCCGAATATGGCTATTAATACAGCATGTTCATCGGGACTGGTTGCAGCTCATCAAGCGTGTATGAGCCTACGTAATGGAGAGTGCGACGCGGCCATCGTGGCAGGAGTCAATCTGCTGCTTACACCCAATGCATACGCTGGCATTAGTCAGGCTGGGATATTATCTGCAGACGGCAAGTGTTATGCATTTGACCAACGGGCTAACGGAACGGTTCCCGGTGAAGCTGTTACCGCTTTGGTATTCAAACGCTTGTCACAAGCCGAAGCGGATGGGGACTCTATACATGCGGTGATTCGCGGAAGCGGAGTTAATTATGATGGGAGAACCAATGGGATCACAGCTCCCAGCGGAATTGCCCAAACCAATCTGTTGAAAGAAGTTTACCATCAATATCAGATCAATCCAGCAGAAATAGAGTACATTGTAACCCATGGCACCGGGACAAAATTGGGCGACCCAGTAGAAATTAATGCCTTGAATGAAGCGTTTAAAGCGCATACCGAGAAACAGGGGTACTGCGCGCTTACCTCTTCCAAGACGAATTTCGGCCATACTTTTGCGGCTTCCGGACTGGTTAGCCTGATTAATCTCGTGATGTCCCTGCGTCATGAAATGATTCCGCCAAGTCTTAATTTTGAGCAAGGGAACGATTATATCCAATGGGCGGACAGCCCGTTCTATGTGAACAAGAAAGCGAAGGCTTGGAGTCAAGCTAACGGAGCATCCCTAAAAGGAGCCGTTAGCGCTTTCGGAATGAGCGGAACTAACGCACACATGGTTGTCGAGAGTTATTCGAGGAAAAAAGTTGCTGTGTCCACGGAGCGACCGCCGTACTATGTGCTTGCACTTTCAGCCAAAACGAAAGAAGCGCTCGAGGAAAAAATCCGGGATATGCTTCATGCACTCGTTAATGAGAAGTGGGGTGAAGAGGACCTTCAGCATATCAGCTATACGCTGCTGAATGGCCGCGTTCATTTCAGTTATCGCTGTGCCGTTGTCATACAGGATTTAAGCGATGCTGTGTATGTAATGAAACAGGCTGGGAACCGCGAGAAAGTGCCGAATCTTTTCGAAGGCAGGGTTCCCCGCGATTTTACCGGACAAAAAGTGATGCAACTGTATATACAGGAACTTCTTGCGAAGAGCCGTACCCAGCATCTTTGCAAAAGCCAATTTCAAGAGACGCTATATGCCCTGGCGGACTTTTACTGCCAGGGATATGAAATCGAGTGGGGTCAACTTTTTGGTCATGTTCGACCTTACAAGGTCAAGCTGCCGACGTATCCATTTGAACGAGACAGCTATTGGGTGGATACTGCTGAAGCGGAAATTGATGAACAAACAATCAGGAGGGGCAATGACACAGAACCTGAACCTCATCCTTCAGTAGAAGTCGAGGTGAGTCCGTTAGTTGGCCGCACATATGAAATGGAGATCGAAGCTGATGTTGAGATTCCACATCATTCAGCCGAAATGGATTCAGATGCGCTGGTGTCGTCAGTTTCCGTACAACTAAGAACCCTCTTGATGGAGGTAACCGGGATTCCCCATGAAAAATTAGAGGATGCAGCTTCCTTTGAAGAATTGGGACTGGATTCCCTGATGATTCATGCGTTAAATAAAAAAATTGAGCTATGGATCGGACAGTTAGACGCGACTCTTTTTTATACGTACAACAGCATCCAAGCATTAGCCGCTTATTTGGCACAGGAATTTCATGAAGCGGTTTCCAAGCATGTGGATATGGCCGTGAATGGGGCGTCTCGGAAGAGCTTGAGGCAGGCTGAGCAGGCGGGACCGGCCCCAAAACAGCCTCCTCAAGCCTCTAATCCAGCAGCGATACCTTCAAGCCGCTCTATCTTATTAACGGATCGGCAGCCAAACGCCTCGACCGATATTGCCATTATCGGGTTAGCTGGCCGCTATCCGAAAGCAGATACGCTTCAGCAGTTTTGGAATAACCTGTACGCGGGAAAGGACTCCATAGAAGAAATTCCGGCGAGCCGCTGGTCTTTAGACGGCTTCTATGAACCGGACCGGACCAAAGCGGTAGCGAAGGGCTTAAGCTATAGCAAGTGGGGAGGCTTTTTGGATCGTATTGAATATTTCGATCCATTGTTTTTTAATATCTCACCGAGAGACGCTATATACATGGATCCGCAGGAACGCCTGTTTCTTGAGGTTGCCTGGGGATGTATGGAGAATGCGGGATATACCCGGGAATCGCTGAAGCGGGATGGGTATGGAAATCAAATCGGAGTCTTTGTCGGTGCTACTTTTAACAACTATCAGTTGTTTATGGCCGATGATGCCGGGCAAGCCAATAAAGAGATGTACCTGGCGACAAGCCAGATGTTCTCGATCGCAAACCGGGTGTCTTATATCATGGATTTTACAGGTCCAAGTTTAACGGTGGACACAGCCTGTTCTTCATCCCTATATGCAGTTCACTTGGCTTGTGAAAGCATCCGAAATGGGCAGTCCCGGATGGCAATCGCCGGCGGTGTAAATCTTTCGCTTCATCCTAGCAAGTATATTACGTTGTGCCAGGGACAATTCAGCGCTTCCGACGGCAGATGCCGCGCTTTTGGCGAAGGGGGAACAGGTTATGTGCCGTCTGAGGCGGTAGGCGCCCTCTTTTTGAAGCCTTTGCAGGAGGCAATCAAGGATCAGGACTCCATTTATGGGGTCATAAAAGGGACCGCGGTCAGCCATGCGGGCAGGACGAACGGTTATACGGTACCAAGTCCAGTGTCCCAGTCTCAGGCGATTGAAAAGGCGCTTATCCAAAGCGGGATTGATCCAAGAAGCATCAGTTCCATTGAAGCTCACGGCACCGGAACGTCGCTCGGGGATCCGATTGAGATTAAAGGTTTGACGGATGTATTCGGCAAATATACCGAAGATACAGGATATTGCTCCATTTCTTCTGTCAAATCCAACATTGGACATGCAGAGGCAGCGGCTGGTATTGCGCAGCTTACCAAAGTGCTGCTTCAATTGAAGCATCAAACCTTAGTGAAAAATGTCATGCACGGGCATGGATTAAACCCTAATATTGACTTTGATCGTACGCCATTTGTTGTGCAGCGTGATACCGCTCATTGGAAACGTCCAACGATTCATGGACAGGAAGTTCCTCGCCGTTCCGGTATTTCGTCCTTCGGTGCAGGGGGAGCTAACGCACACATCATAGTTGAAGAGTATGTCCAGGTGAACGATCAACGGGCCCGCATTGCCGTCAGTTCGCAAAGTCCTGCGTTGATTCTCTTATCGGCTAAAAACGAAGACAGGCTCCGGGAACAGGCCAGGCAGTTATTGTATGCTCTCACGGAAGAACAGTTCTCGGACGCTGCGCTTCCTGATATTGCCTATACGCTTCAAGTGGGGCGTGAAGCAATGGAAGAACGATTGGCATGGATCGTAGGGTCCATGGACGATCTTAAGATGAAGCTGGAAGGATTCATTGAGGGCCGTGGTCATATCAAGGATATGTTCCGGGGACAGGTCAAACGCAATAAGGAGACGATGTCAGTCTTCGAAGCGGATGAAGAGTTTCAGGAAGCCGTTAACAAATGGATCCAACGCGGAAAATACGCCAAACTTCTCAACCTTTGGGTAAGAGGACTGGGCGTCGACTGGAACCAAATCTATGGAGACGTTAAGCCGTGTCGCATTGGCTTGCCAACTTATCCGTTTGCTGGTGAACCTTACTGGATCCCTGAGACCGAGAAGGATACTGATGCAACAAAACCTGTTGGAGTTCCGGCCGTATCTGTTGTTCATCCTTTACTTCACCGGAATACCTCAGATCTTTCGGGGCTGCGTTTCAGTTCGGTCTTTACGGGGAGTGAGTTTTTCCTAAAGGATCATGTTGTGAAGGGACAGCGAGTTCTGCCTGGAGTGGCTTATCTTGAAATGGCGCGATCGGCCGTAGAACAAATTGCCGGAGAGACGCTGGAGAAAGGTCGCACAGGAATTCGCCTTAAAAATGTCGTATGGGCTCGGCCCATTGTGGCGGAAGATCAACCGGTTCAAGTCCATTTGGATCTATATCATGAGGACAATGGTGAAATTGCCTATGAAGTATACAGTGTGCAGGAAGCGGGAGGAGAACCGGTGCTGCACAGTCAGGGAAGTGCGGAAGTATGCAGCATGAATGATCATGCTTCGTTGGATATTGAATCGCTTCTGGCTGAATGCAACCTGGACATCATTTCATCAAGCAAGATCTATGAAACCTATAGCGCAATGGGTATACAATACGGTCCAGCACATCAAGGCATAAAAAAAGTCTATCTGGGCAGCGGCCAGGCGTTAGCGAAGCTGTCTCTTCCATCCGGAGTGACAGATGCAGCTTCTCCTTTTACGATGCATCCCAGCCTAATGGATTCTGCTCTGCAGGCCACCATATCCATGATGATGAGCTCTGATTCAGCGTCGAGCGCTTCGTTGAAGCCGGGGCTTCCGTTTGCCCTGCATGAGCTGGAGGTTTTCCGCAGCTGTCCTTCCGAGATGTGGGCACGAATCCGGTACAGTGACGGAAATAAACCAGAGAGTAAAGTGCAGAAACTGGATATCGACCTATGTGATGCTCAGGGTAAGGTTTATGTAAAAATGAGGGGGTTTTCAACCAGGGTGCTTGACGGAGAGGTGAAATCATCGACGGTTTCGGAAACGCCTGGTACCCTCATGCTGGAACCGATCTGGCGGGACCAGCCAGTTGCTCGGATTGGCAGTGCCCCGGAGTATGCCAAACACTTGGTGTTCCTGTGTGAGATCGGTTCGGGCATGCAGAGTTTAAACCATCAGTTGAGCCAGGCCCGTTGCATTACGCTGGAATCATATCAGGAACGAATAGAAGAGCGGTTTATAACGTATTCGGCCCGAATCTTTGAGGAAATTCAAGCGATTCTGAGAGACAAGCCCAAAGATAAAATCCTTATCCAGGTGTTGTCACTCTCACAACACGATCAGCTATTGTTATCGGGGATCTCCGGCTTGATGAAGGCTGCACAGTCGGAAAACTCCAAGCTTGTATGTCAATATATCGAAATAGAATCCGTTGATACTAATATAACGGACGTATTCATGGAGAACAGTCACCATCCAATGGATCAACGTATTCGGTATCGGGACGGCAAACGTTGGGTTGCCGGATGGGATGAACTCCAAGCTGACGTTATGAAGGCGGCTGCTCCCTGGAGAGACCGAGGCATTTACCTGATCACAGGTGGTGCAGGAGGTCTTGGTATCATTTTTGCCAAAGAGATTCTCCATAAAGCGAAAGAGGCCGTATTGATTCTTACCGGACGCTCATCACTGCATGAGGGTACGCATGCCGAACTGGATGAACTGCGGGTTCTTGGAGCCAAGGTTGATTATCGACAAGTCGACGTGACAGATAAGCAGCAGGTTACCTCCTTGATTCAGAGCATTCATGAGGAATACGGAAGCATGAACGGCATCATTCATGGGGCGGGCGTTATCCGGGACAATCTAATTCTTAGAAAAGATGTCGAAGAGCTGGAAAACGTGATGGCACCCAAAGTAAGGGGACTCGTATATCTGGACGAAGCCAGCAAAGACATTCAACTGGATTTGTTCATTGCGTTTTCTTCTGTGGCCGGGGCAACGGGGAATCCGGGACAGGCGGATTATTCGGCCGCTAACGCTTTCATGGATACTTATGCTGAGTATAGAAATGCGCTTACGGCTTCCAGGCAAAGGCATGGACGCATGTTATCCATCAGTTGGCCGCTCTGGAAAGAAGGCGGGATGCGTGTTGACGAGGAAGTCGAAAAAATCATGATGAAGAGCCTCGGTACTGTCCCAATGCAGACTTCGACAGGTATCCAAGCGCTGTATCAGGGGTTGGCCTCGGGAAGGAACCAGGTGGTAGTAATGACAGGCATCATGTCCCGAGTGAAGCCTAGAATGCTGCCGGCAGCCGCATCCGTTCAGCATGAGAACATGTCAGCACCCGTTAAGTCAGATGATACCAACTTGCCGGCAAGAGTAGAGACAGCCTTGGTCCAGACTGTATCCAAGCTGCTAAAGGTCAAGCTGGAACATATCGATATGCAATCGGAGTTAAGTGAGTATGGGTTTGATTCGATCTCGCTTACGCAATTTGCCAATCTTCTGAATGAGGAATACCATCTTGAATTGACGCCTACCGTGTTCTTTGAATATACGACGCTGGATAGCTTTGCCGAATACTTGTTATCGGAACATCGGACTGCCTTTGATGAAAAGGCTTCATTAACCGTCCAGGAGGATCTAACCGTACCGAAGACAAGTGGGCCCGAAGAAGAAGAGATTCTCTTGAGAAAATCACGTTCTCGACCGGGAAGGATAGCAGTTCGGTCTGAGTCGCCGTCTCCGGACCCGGAGGCCAGCGATTCTGAATCTGAGCCAATTGCGATTGTGGGCATCAGTGGCCTGTTTCCGATGGCAAAGGATGTGGATGAATTTTGGAAGAATATCGTGGAGGGCAAGGACTGTATAACGGAAATACCGAAAGAACGCTGGGATTGGAGAGAATGCTTGGACGATCCTTCTGAAGACGAAGAGCAAACCAGTCTGAAATGGGGAGGCTTTATTCAAGGCGTGGAAGAGTTTGATCCGTTATTTTTCGGTATTTCTCCGAGAGAAGCCGAAATGATGGATCCCCAACAGCGTCTCCTGCTGACTCAGGTTTGGAAGGCGGTTGAAGATGCCGGCATTTCGCCGAGCAAGCTCTCGCAACATCCTACAGGCGTTTTCGTAGCTGCAGGCCCAGGCGATTATATGAACGTCACTTCGATTTCACAAGGGAATCCCCAAGCGATGACGGGCGTGGTCCCATCCCTGATTCCGAACCGCATTTCATATGCATTAAACTTGCAAGGACCCAGTGAATACTATGAAACGGCTTGCTCTTCTACATTGGTGGCGTTACATCGAGCGATCCGATCCATATATAACCAAGAATGCGAGCAAGCGATTGTAGGCGCTGTAAACCTGCTGATTTCTCCTATAGGCTTCATAGGCTTTGATGCTATGGGATATCTAAGCCCGGATGGAAGAGCTAAATCCTTTCAGTCCAACGCGGACGGATTTGTTCGGAGCGAGGGTGTTGGTGCAATCATCATCAAGCCGCTGTCGAAAGCGATTGAGGACAATAATTTAATTTATGCTGTAATCAAAGGGACCGGCGTGTCCCATGGGGGCAAAGGAATGTCATTGACCTCACCCAATGCTGCTGGGATGAAGGCAGCCATGGCCCAAGCATTTAAAGGCACGGGAGTTAGCCCCCGGACGATATCCTATATTGAAGCTCATGGTATCGCATCGCCTATCGCCGACGGCATCGAAGTCAATGCATTGAAGACGGGTTATCAGGAGATAGCGTCAAACGATCCATCTTCATCTGATTCATGGGGAGAGAGTGCTTGTTATATCAGCACGCTGAAGCCTTCGCTGGGTCATGGGGAAGTTGCTTCAGGCATGGCTTCGTTGATCAAGTCCATTCAGGCGATAAGACACAAACTTATCCCTGGAGTGAAACGATTTACGAGTCCAAGTCAGCATATTTCGCTGGAAGGAAGTCCGCTTCGAATTTCTGCAGAGCATCATGAATGGGAGCCGTTAACCGATACGCATGGAAAGGTGCTACCGCGACGTGCGGCGATAAACAGCTATGGCATCGGCGGTGTGAACGCTCATGTCATCCTGGAAGAGTATATTCCGGTGGCTGCCGGTAAGCATCAGGAACCTTCGAGGAAACCTCAGATCGTAGCTCTCTCGGCAAAAAGTACAGAGCGACTAGTAGAATATGCTCGGCGCATGCTTGAATATGCAGAACGTGCGCCGGAATTCTTTTTATCGGATTTCGCATACACCTTGCAGATAGGCAGAGAACAGATGGAATCCCGGCTGGCTTTCGTTGCAAGCAGCCGCGAGGAGCTGATTAGTGGTTTCAGGCAATTCCTGAAAACATCGCAAGTCGTCCCGATGGCGAAAGATTCGCATCCTGTCATTTTTACAGGAGAGACAGTCAATTCCAAGTCCAAAATGGATTCGGATGCTGTCCTAACATTATTTGTGGATAACAATCTGACGGATATCGCTCTCCAATGGACAAGAGGCGGCATATTTCCATGGGAAACACTTCACGATGCAAAAGAGGTTCGTAGAATGTCACTGCCTGTCTATCCGTTTGAGAGGAGAAGGTGTTGGCCCGATCTTGATGGCGATGGAGCACAAGAGATCCATCCGGGACAGCTTAAACGTGCAGCTTCAACCCATCGTTTCACTGCAACCACATCGATAATGGCTGAGACGGACCCTAATGTAAGCAGCCGTGTTATCGATATCGTATCGAAAATACTGGGATTGGCCCCCCATGAGTTGAGTCCAGACCTGCCTTTGGATCAATATGGGCTTGACTCCATTCTATTGATGCAGCTCTTGCAGCAATTGCAGAATCAGCTGGCTCCGGCGGTGGATCTCGTTAAACTTCAGGAATGCAGGACGCTTCTGCACATCATTACAATGATCGAATCGCTAATGAAAGAGGATGGATCAAGCATCTTCAGCCGACAAGGCATGTCCGAAGTGCCTGGGAGTTGGCCGCAGTTTCCCGAGCTAATCCTTCTTAACAATGGCTCGCAGGGATCGCCCGTATTTTGGTTCCATGGCGGCTTGGGTGGCGTGGAAATGTATCAAAAGCTCGCGCAAAAGAGCGAGCGGCCATTTTACGGCATCCAGGCAAGAGGTTGGTTAACTGATCGATCCCCGTTAAAAGGGGTTGGGGCGATGGCTGCGTACTATGCCCATATTATTCAATCCGTTCAGCCTAACGGGCCTTATGATCTGGGAGGTTACTCCTTAGGCGGAGTACTGGCGTATGAAGTGACACGTCAATTGCAGGAGCTTGGACATTCGGTGAATTCAGTGGTGATGCTGGATTCACCATATGGAAAAGAGTTTCAGCAAGGAGCCGTTTCCAGAAAGACGGCCGTATTGCAAGCCGTTAATTTGGCCCTTGCTTCAAAGAATTTTCAGGAACCGGATAAATTTATGCAGACGCTCATCCATCGGAATGAATTGGATCTGAATGTTCAGGAAGAGGAATTGTTTGAACAGTTAATTAAGCTTGGAAACACCCGCGGACTCACCAAGACGGAGGATCAAATCATGTCGATGATTGAAGCGAATATCAAGATACAACATGCATACCAATTTGATCGGTTTTCGGTGAGGCCACTATCCGACCCCGAAGCCGTAACCTGCTACTATTTCCGCAATAAGGGTGGACTGATCTTTGGAGAGCTGGAACCCTATTTCTCTACAACGGAAGATTCTTCAGCTCTAGACCATGCAACCTACTGGGAGGAATGGGAACGTCAATTTCCTAAACTGCATGTGATGGATATAGATCCTTCCAATCATATGGTGCTGTTATCAGAAGCCAAATCTTATGAAACGATTTTTGCGTTTTGCGAAGAGTTATATTCTGAACATGGCATGACCAAAGAGTTTCTCCACATGTTTAAAGAGAAGACGAAAGAATTACACGGAGTCAAGGCATGAACGAATCCCGGTTAAGCTGCAGTAAACGGCGCTTAGCCGGGAGTTTTTTATGCCCGATGCGAAAGGGGAGGAATCATGGTTCATTACGAAGTGTTTGTACTGCGAACGGTTTCGCATCCCTTTATTAATTATAGCTATATTGTTTTTGATAAAAGCAGCCGCTCTGCCATCATCATTGATCCTTCATGGGAACTCGATACCATAATAGGCAGGCTAAACTATTTAAACGCAGATGTGAAAGGGATTATGCTGACCCACTCCCACTACGATCACGTAAATTTGGCGTCGGTGTTAACCGAAATTTATGAATGTGATGTATTCATGTCGAGCGTGGAAATTGAAGACTATGGTTTTAATTGCCGAAATTTGACAAGTTTATCCGATAATGAGGTCGTCATGTTCGGGGAGACAAACGTGACGTGCTTGTGGACGCCCGGGCATACTTCGGGAAGTATGTGTTTTTTGCTTGAAGACTGTATTTTTACGGGGGATACACTCTTTATTGAAGGCTGCGGGGGATGCAATTTCAAGGGGGGATCCGCTGAGGCGATGTTTGATAGCATTCAAAAAATCAAATCTTTTGCGGCTCCGGAACTGCGGGTATTTCCTGGTCATTCCTATGGTACCCCTCCTGGTCAAACGATAAGTATGTTGTACGATCAGAACATCTATTTTCAATTGGATTCGCTCAAGCATTTTGTCAATTTCAGAATGAGGCCAAATCAAGAAGGGATATTTAATTTTCGATAAAATGGGAGTGGAAAAAAGTGGGGAAATCGATCGTATTTTTGTTTTCGGGGCAAGGATCGCAATATTACCAAATGGGCAAGGAGTTATATCGGGATCAGCCGGTATTCCGTCATTGGATTCAGAAGCTGGATCAATATTATTATCAAATCTCCGGGAAATCGGTAACCCGCGAGCTTTACGAGAATGATTATCCGATCAGCCAGCCATTTGATTCATTACCATTCACACATCCCGCAATATTCATGATCGAGTATGCCTTAGCTCAGGTATTTATGGAATATCGGATCTTCCCTGATTATGTGTTAGGCACAAGCTTGGGGGAATTTGCTTCCTGCACGGTCGCAGGTTCCATGGATTACACTTCAGCATTGGAGCATGTGATCGCTCAAGCTGAAATCGTTCAGAATCATTGCGAATCCGGGGGCATGATCGCTATTCTTGATCAGGTATCTCTATACCGCAGCGAACCGATACTTTATCAGAACTGTGAGATTGCATCGGTTAATTTTGATACGCATTTTGTCATCTCGGGAGGAGCCGCGGCTCTTTCCGAAGTGGAGTCTTATTTAAAAGATTGTAATATCATGGCTCAGCGATTACCCATTCGTCATGGTTTCCATTCCAAGTGGATCGACCCGGCAGGCCCGTATTATGAGCGCCATGTAAGCTCTTTAGCTTTAAAGTCTCCCCATACGACCGTAATCTCATCTTTTAGCGGGCAGAGGGTGGCTGCTTTCGAACCCGAATACTTATGGAACGTGGTGAGGGAACCGATCCAATTCCGCAATGCATTGAAATCTTTGATGCCCCTGAAAGATAAGATTTTTGTAGATTTAGGCCCTGGAGGAACACTTGCCACCTTCATTAAGCATAATCATCAAATGTTTGGCTCACATGAAGTTCAAAATATATATACCGTTCTAAGTCCTTTTCATAAGGATATCCATAGATTGGAACAAGTCATATCCAAAATAAAAATGGAACGAGTAACCACTTAAGTCATACTAAGAATTAATGTCGAAACCATGAGTATTTTGCGATTGCCCGAGAAATAATACCACGTTCATAAATTTATAGGATAATAAAATACGAGCATAAATGCCTTGCAAGATATGGTTTATACAACGATATCAAGCGCTACGATGCTGGCATATGATAAAAGACGTTGTAACCCCCTGGTTGCAGCGTCTTTTTGACGTCATTGCACTAAAGTTGCAGTCGCACCTCAAAATCAACTACTATTTAAAGAGGGAGCAGAACTTCTAGAATGTTAGCAGCGTGTTTTGTTTTTATTTACTACTCGAGTCATCACGGCTCTGAATCACACAATCGAAAGGAAGTATCCCATGAATTCTATGCAAATCGAACAGCTCAAAATCATTCGGAACGAAATTACCCGATTTATGATGAAATACAAATTCGCCTTAGATGAGATCGAAACCAAAATGGAAATATTAAAAGAGGAGTTCCAGGCTCTTCATGATTATAGTCCGATCGAACATACGAAGTCCCGCCTGAAATCGCCGGAGAGCATCATGAAGAAGCTGCTCCGAAAAGGCGGAAACATATCTCTCAGTTCCATCGAAGACAACATTAAAGACATCGCGGGTCTAAGAATCACCTGCTCCTTCATTACCGACATTTACAAAATCAGCGACATGCTGCAGAAGCAGAGCGACTTAACGGTCCTGAACGTCAAAGATTATATCAAGAATCCGAAGCCAAACGGATACCAAAGCCTGCATCTGTTAGTCGAAGTGCCTGTTTTTTTCTCCGACCGGGTGGAGAAGGTATGCGTTGAAGTCCAAATTCGGACCATTGCCATGGATTTCTGGGCGAGTCTGGAGCATAAAATTTTCTACAAATATAATAAGTCGGTTCCCCAGCATCTGCTGGAAGAGCTTAAGAAGGCGGCGGATACGGCTAACGCGCTGGACCGTCAGATGGAGCAATTGCACCACGAAGTACAGGCCATTAAGGATTCGGAAAGCAATGATTCGCTGCTGGAGGAGCTGAAGAGCATTCAGATCAACAACCGCAAGTATGAGCTTCCGGCCGGATTGCTTGAAGTGTTGACCGAGGATAATTAAAAGTTCTGGCAAGGGCAAAAAAAAGAAAAGCTTCACCTGTTTCATCAACCGTACACCGGGTATATATATCCTAAGTGGGAAGTGGAAACACATCAACACCAGACGGATAATAAGACGTTAAGTCGGAATTACCGAAAGGATTTGATACCCATGTACAGCATAACGAGGAATAAGGACGATACTACCTGAATTATTCCAAAGTACACCTTAAGCAATGGAACGATTGCGTTAGAATAGAAATAACCGCTTCCCACGAAAAAACTCTGCGAGTGATCTCGCGGAGTTTTTTTTGCTGTCGACAACCATCCTTGCATGCCCCTGAATCTGCACGTGCACAAAGGGAATAGGATGCATGATGTACAAATTGTGTTCCTTTTCCTAGTGGAAAGCCGATGACTGTGTGAACGATTCTGTTCACAATATTGAGGGATTGGCGGCCATCGAAAGAACGGACTCTATGATATACTTAGAAACTGGATACAATGGTAACAAACATGATGAAGATGTTATGAACCTACATAATAGAGGTGTATGTACAGTGACAACTACCGTAGTCATCGGCGGCGGCATTACCGGACTTTCGACCTTATACTATTTGCAAAAAGAGTTAAATCGCCATCAACAAGATATGGAATTGGTGCTTATCGAGGCAAGTGAAACGCTGGGAGGCAAAATCCGAACCGTTCAGAACGGTGAATTTATTATGGAAACCGGAGCGGATTCGATCGTATCCCGGAAAACGAATGTGGCACCACTTCTGGAGGAGCTTCAGTTAACAGACCAGGTTGTGTATAATGCCACGGGGACTTCGTTCATATATACGACTGCAGGTTTAAAAAGAATCCCGGATGAGAGCGTATTCGGCATACCGCTTAGCTTGAAATCCTTGGCGGAAAGCGAGCTCGTGTCTGCCGAGGGGAAGGTGAAGGCGCTCAAGGACTACTACACGCCGAATGAAACGTTTACCAAGGATGATTCTTTGGGCGAGTTCCTTGAAGCCTTCCTTGGTAAGGAAATCGTTCAGAATCAGATCGCTCCGGTCATATCGGGCGTATATTCCGGAGAGCTTCATGATCTCACGATTGCGTCCACGTTTCCTTATTTACTAGAATACAAAAATGCACACGGTAGTATCATGGGTGGTCTAGCCGAGCATAAACAGAAGTTCCTGGGCTCAGGTAATAAGAAGTTTGTTTCCTTCCAAGACGGAGTCTCCGTATTGATTGATGCACTGGAACGGACCGTGATACAAGCAGGCGCGAAGATATACAAGGGCGTTTCCGCAGAGAAGCTGGAGAAAATGGCTAGCGGTTACGGGATAACATTGGCAAATGGCGAAAAGCTTGAAGCTGATTTTGTTGTATTAAGCACAATGGGATCCGCCGCGAAGGAGCTGCTGCAAGATCCGCTGCTTAACGAGGACTTTGACCAGCTGTATACCAAATCGCTTATCAGCGTGTATCTTGCCTATGATATTCAAGACGAAGAACTTCCCTACGATGGAACGGGATTCATTACGGCTAAGGGAACCCAGTTAAAGTGTGATGCTTGTACCTGGACGAGCCGGAAATGGGAGCATACTTCCGAGAACAAGCGGTTATTAATGCGATTGTTCTACAAGAGCTCCAATCCGCATTACGAGGAGCTCATCCGATTATCCGATGAAGAATTGAAGCGGGTCGGGATGGAGGATATCAGCCAAAGCCTCGGCATTAAGGCAGAGCCTATTTCTTGTGAAGTCACCAAATGGCATGATAATATGCCGAATTATCATTTGAAGCACCGGCAAATCGTGGAGTCATTAGAGTATAAAATGGGTGACCTGTACCCTAACGTTATGCTTGCGGGATGCTCCTATTATGGAGTGGGTATACCGGATTGCATTGCGAACGGGGAGAAGACGGCAGGTCTGATCGTGGAAAGGATGCTTGGATGACAATTTATATCGCGTTGCTCAGAGGGATCAATGTCGGCGGCCATAACAAGATCAAAATGGCCGATCTAAGGAAGATGCTTGAACACATGGGACTAACTCGCGTGCAGACCTACATCCAGAGCGGAAACGTGCTCTTCGAATCCGCGGAATCCAAGGAAACGCTGCGCGTCCAAATGGAACAAGGCATACTTGAAACGTTCGGCTTCTCGATATCGGTGATCCTTAGAACCTCTGAGGAAATCGAGGGGATTGTTCGGAACTGTCCATTTTCGGAAGAAACGATACGTCAAGCGGAGGAAGCGTCGGAGTTTGAGAGCCTTTATGTTGCCATGCTGCCGGAAGCGCCTGCTGCTGAAGATGTGGAGAAATTAAGGCTTTATGTAAACGAAAAGGAAACCTTCGAGGTTATTGGTGAAGAGGTTTACTTACTGTTTAAGGAAAGCGTTCGGAATTCCAAGCTGGCGGTTCAGTTGACGAAGCTCGGCGTACCGATGACGATGCGGAATTGGAAAACCATGAACAAGCTGGTACAACTGTCCCAGTCGATGAAGAGTGAGTAGTCGCCATCATTTATACAAATGAAGGGGTACATAGGCTAATCTCAAAATTCGAGAGGAAGTTCGGGCTAAAGTGTTTCACTTCCTGAGGAGCGGGTAAATATAGAACAAGTGGGAAGTGGTATTGTCAATCGACGGACGGAAGAACATGATGTCATTCCGAAAGGCAGTTGATTCACCATGAACACTCGCAAAAGGAGAAGGAGAGCGAAGTTTCTTCGATTCTTTTCAGGTAAGGCACCCTAGCAATTGGAAAATGGCTGCATAATGAATTTTAAATCGCTTCCCACTGATAAGGATCCTGCGAAATTATTCGCGGGGTCTTTTTTTGTGCGGGAGACCGGAGTAATTGATAGTATCTGAATAAGCTGAAGCTGCATTCCATGAAAGAGGATCCTGACGGATGCTTGCCCAAAGATGAACCGGATAAGACGTGAATAGTCTGGAAGTAATGGGTTTTATACGCTATGCTGCCCCCGCTTGTGGACCTTGAGATAGGGGTAACTACTTAATATATAGTAATGAATATCTGTTAACAAATTATCCTATTTTATTAGATGATTAACTGATCCCGGGACTTGTGAATCATTTATCAGATTTTACATAAATCGGTTTAAAAATCAAAGGGAATATGCAATTATTGATCTTAGGAGGTGAGGTGCTAAATGGATCTCTTATAGGGGATAGCCTAAATCTAAATCGTGAGGGATTTAATATTGAAAGCGCTTTAATTAAAATTTGGAGATCCCATGGAGACCTGGAGAATTGGGAAACTGAATTGATTGTTCAAAAAATCATTTCTAGGAGGTTTTCCATTGTCTAAGATCGTCCTGAATCGATGTATATCCTGTTTCTTGATTCTCTGTATCGTGTTGTCGGCCTCGTTTGCCGGTTTCCCAGGACAGGCTTCAGCCCAGTCATCCAACGCACTGAACAATGTGCCTGAACTGCTGATCACCGAGCTTGTCCCTGATTCTACGAATGTAGGAACCGCCGATGGTTATGAATTTATTGAAGTATATAACAATACCGACCAAGACATCGATTTCAGCCATTACAAAATTCGTTACCGTTACTTGGAGAGTGATACCCTCTGGGCTCATGTACCCGATGAGGTGATGATTCCATCCAGAGGCACGCTGGTGTTCTGGATTATTAACGCACAGAACAGCAAATCAACGATTGCTGATTTTAATAAAAATTACGGCACCAACCTGATTGAAAACACCGATGTCGTCAAAATATTCTCAGGCGGCATGTCCAATTCACGCATGCGGGAGCTCGTGGTTGTGACGAACACCGGCCGTCCGATCGTATCCGCATTTTACAATGACGGAGATGTTCATAACGCCGCAGATCAGGGGATCTTCTATAAGTACCCGGAGGATGGCAGCCTGAAGATGCAGCGGATTTCCCAGCTGGAGCATAAGGCTACGCCGGGTTCGCTGCAGCATTCCGAGGTACCTGCGGAGCCGGTACATATTGATGTGACCAAGGAACCAACGGTCACCAACCGGACGACAACGACGAATGTGACGCCGGGCGAAAATCTGGAGATTCTCGCAGAAGCGCACGATGATCGTATGGTTACTTCGCTCGCGTTATCTTATCGTGTCGATGGACAGAACGATTACAAAGTCGTACAGCTTCAGGAAGGAAAGCAAGGCCTTGGTCATACGATTTCTTACTTGGAGCTGCTGGGACACACCAAGCTGGAGTATTTTTTCACGGTGTCCAACACCTTTAAGGAAGTAGCGAGTCCCAAATACGAAGTCGATCTCACGGGGAATGGTGCCAGCGCCAGCCTGAATGTTGACGATCAACAGACCGTCACCGGGATAACCTATATTCGGGGTGCAGCAGGTGGGGTAGAACCTGCAGATCTTGAGCTTCATATCGACGGGCAGTCGGTTCAAGGTACACCCGTTATGGAGCATTCCGCTTATTTTGTTTTTGAAGGCGATGGTATTGACGATGGGATCAACACGGTAACCATCGGCAAGAATGTTCTGTTCAAGACCGAGGCGAACATTGACGGCTATCAAACCATCGTTGTCCCCATCGAACCGCAATGGTTGATAAGCGGCACAAACGAAATTACCCTTCGGGCCGGTGATAATGAGAAAACCTATTTCGAGGATGACAAGCCGACCGGAAATATGGATGACTTTAATGCCCGCAATGTACGGCTGTTGTTAGGAGATGGGACAGAAATCCGGGATCCGCAATTTAGCGATCCTGCGCTTATCCATGACCTTGGTGACGATGGACGGTTTCTGCCTTTTGTTGCATTTCAATTCGATATTCCAGCCGATAAAGTAAAGGCCCTGTCTTACGCATGGGATACTACGACGGTTACAGACGGGCAGCACAAGGTTGAATTGAATGTAAAGGGGAAGTCTGAAGCATCTGCCATTATTCAGGTAGATAACAATGGACCGGTAATTAGCGTGACCGTTGAAGAGGGGAAGAGCTATAAGGGAAGCATTCCGATCGATGTGACTGCAGAAGATAGCGTATCCGGCGTGGAACAGGTGAAGGTCCTGCTGGATGGTCGAACCATCCAGGTGCCATACGATACTTCATCATCCGAGCTTGATCCAGGTGATCATAAGCTGGAAATCCGGGCAGTGGACAAGATCGGCAACATTTCGGAACGTACGGTAACGTTTAACACGGCACCGGAGCATCCGAATGCACCTGTATTGGTCTCACCAGCAGATATGGAGAGCGGAACCGGGTTGTCGCCGGAACTGAAGGTTCAAGTCAGCGATCCATCGGATGACGAGCTTGAGGTCTCCTTCCATCAGGCGTATCCGTATCATGTATTAAGTGGCGATCGAGTAAAATTATCCAAGAACGCCTCGGATGAAGAGCCACCTAAGGACAGGTTCCCGGTGGGCGAAACTGCGCTAACTGCAGAGGAATTGAAGCTGGTAGCAGAGTCCAACGATCAATATGTCACGGTGGATTCCACGTCCCAGTTCCCTTATATCCGGTTTGAGGTAGAGCTGGAGCATGCCGTGGAGCCGGGTGACAGCGTTGAAGTGACTTGGGAAGGACACACGGTGCCCGGCCGTAAGGTCACGATGTATGCGTGGAACCACAACCAGAACAAGTGGACGGAAATTACCAAACATATTGCCCAGTCTGAAGATGATTTTACGCTGCGAGGCGAACTGATGGCAGCAGACTACGTTCAGAACAGCAAAGTGGATGTCATCGTACAGGACGAAATTCCATCCCGTGGGGATTATGATTACACTTTTGTATGGGTATCGGATACCCAGTTCTTAACGGAGCTGTACCCGCATATTCAGCAGAAGCAATTCGACTGGATTGTCGATTCCATCGATGATATGAACATCAAATATCTGTTCCATACCGGTGATATCGTGAATGATCCGACAGCTGAGTATCAATGGAAACGTGCCGATGATTACATGAAGATGCTGGAGGATGCAAATCTGCCGCATGGCGTGCTCGCCGGAAATCATGATGTGGGAAGTTATGATTGGGATTACACGACCTACAGTCAATATTTCGGGGAGGAGCGTTACAAGAATCAGCCATATTACGGAGGTTCCTACAAGGACAATCGCGGGCATTATGACCTTGTCTCCGTTGAAGGCAACGACTTCATCATGATGTATATGGGATGGGGCGTTGAAGACGAAGACATCAAGTGGATGAACGAGGTTCTCGCAGCGTATCCGGACCGTACCGCATTCCTGAATTTCCATGATTATATGCTCGCGAACGGAACTCGTTCCGGTATAGGTAACAAATTGTACAAGGAAGTTGTCGTTCCGAATCCGAATGTGGTTGCCGTTCTGAGCGGCCATTACACGGGAGCCAGTCTGCTTAAGAATGAATTGGATGATAATGGTGACGGTATTGCGGACAGAACCGTGTATCAGATGCTGGCAGACTACCAAGGACATGCTGATGGCGGCAGTGGTTACTTGAGGTTGCTGCATTTTGATAAGGATAGCAATCAGATTTACGTAAATACGTACTCTCCTTATCTGGATAAGTACAATTATTATACAAATGGCTCGGATGAGTTCAAGATGAATCTGGATCTTGAACCGAAATTAAAGCGCGTAGCAACCGATTCGATCCAAGTAAATCATCTGAGAGGAGAGACTATCGGTACACCGCAGAACGTGGCTAGCGGCACTGAGGTTACTCAACCGTGGAGAGGACTGCAATCCGATGGAACCTATTCGTGGTATGTCGTCGCACAAGACAAATTCGGGGGGAAAACCCTTTCGGATGTGTGGACATTCACGACAGATGGCGGGAATCTCAACGCTCCGACCAACCTGAAAGCACTGAATGTGACATCGTCAACAGTTCAAATCGGTTGGGATCCCGTAAACAGTCCAGACCAACAAGTCGTGAACTTTAATGTGTATCAGGACGGGGACCGCGTGGCAACGGTCACGGATAGCGTATATGAAGCGACAGGGCTAACCCCGGACACGCTGTATGAATTCAAAGTAACCGCCGTGGACAAGCAAGGCACGGAATCCGCTCCTAGTGAGGCCTTAACGGTCATCACTCAAGCCGTAGAAATTCCGGGTGCACCTGTATGGACAGCCGGGGAGCTTGAATTTTCGGACATTACTTCAAACGGCGTATCCATGAGCTGGCCGGAGGCGACCGCAGATCATGGCGTGGATGGATATCGTGTATATCTGAAAGGGCGGAGTGAACCGGTTATTGCCGTGACCAATGATGTGTATTCACATACCGCTTCCGGTTTGGAGCCGGACACCCGATATCATTTTACTGTAAAAGCCTATAACGCTGCGGGAGAGAGCGCCGGACTTCATAACACAGTCACAACGCCGGCAGCAGCAGTAGACAAGAGCGAGTTAATCGGATTAATCGCATCGGCACAGCGAAGGCTCGACGAAACACGGGAAGGCACATCGCCGGGACAGTATCCGGTCGCAGCAAGGTCTGCACTCCGTGCTGCCATTGAAAGAGCCAGCGCCATAGCGCAACAGGATCATGCAACTGCCAAGACCGTACAGGATGCAATCATTGCTCTGCAAGCTGCGATCCGTACCTATAACGCATCGGTTGTACCTTCAACGGAGAATCCTCCATCATCGGGATCAGAATCAGGATCGGGGTCTTCTGGAGGATACGTATTATCTGGAGACAACCGATTAAAAGAACTTGAAGTGATCATCGGCGACAAAGCAGCTGAACTTACCCCTGCATTCAATGAGAACAGAACCGAGTACCGACTTGAGACGGAAGCCGAATCTGTGCAGCTCCGTGTTCATGCGGCGCATAGCAAGGCAACAGTCCTTCTGGGAGAAGAACCCCTGAAAAAGGATCAGGTTATCGAGCTGAAGGAAGGGGATAACCTGTTGAAGCTGGTGATTCGGGCGGAGAACGGGACGACCCGAACCTACCATTTAACCATTCACCGTAAGGCGAAGCCGGGGACCGAAGGACCGAAGCCGGAGCCAATGCCGGTGATGTTAACAGACATCGCAGGACATTGGGCTTCGTCGGCGATAGAGGAAGCGGTTCAGCTCGGTATCGTTGGGGGTTATCCGGATCATACCTTTAAACCGAACCGACAAGTAACACGCGCCGAATTTATGGTCATGATGGCCAAAGCACTCGATGGACAAAGGGATGCTGGGAAGCTGGATTTCAAAGACAGTTCCCAGATCGGATCCTGGGCACTTGAAGCGATTCAATGGGCCGTATCCGAAGGTATTGTGAAGGGATATGAAGACGGCTCATTCAGACCGAATCAATCCGTCAACCGTTCTGAAATGGCGGTCATGATGGCACGTTACCTGGGCCTTGCCTTACCAGAAGCAGAAACGGAATTCCGTGATCAGCAAGCCATTCCAGCTTGGGCAGAGAAGGAAATCGCTGCCGCCACTGCGGCTGGCATCGTAAATGGCCGCTCGGGTAACCGGTTTGCTCCACGGGACTCCGCGACCCGGGCGGAAGCCGTCATGATGATTCTTCGTATGCTTGAGAACGTGGAGAAGCAGTAAGAAATGAGAACAAATAAGAGGCTGACACTAGAGCTGGAGCTTTAGTGTCAGCCTCTTTTTAGGTTGAAGGCTAATGGAGATTCATGTTAAGGGTATGGAGCAATGAATTAAACCCACCGTCCACCGCGAAATACAGGTTCAATCGTGCCGTCAGCCAGCACACCGTCAATGTCCAGTTCAGCCGAACCGATCATGAAATCAACATGCGTCAGACTAACATTGGCTCCGCGAGCGATGAGTTCTTCCTTGCTCATCTTGGTACCACCCTCGATATTGACAGGATAGGCGCTTCCCAGTGCAAAGTGGCACGATGCATTCTCATCGATACCGGTGTTATAGAAGACGCGGTTCAGCTGGGAGATTGGCGAATCATGCGGTACGAGTGCCATTTCTCCTAGATAGGACGCGCCTTCGTCCGTTTCCAGCAGTGTTGTGAGGTGCTCCCGCCCGGATTCGGCTTCATATTCGACAACTTTGCCGTCCTTGAACGTGAGCTTTATGCCTTCTACCAAGCGGCCGTTCAGATTAAGCGGAAGCGTACTGGTTACGGTCCCGTTTACGCCTGTACGGTGCGGCATTGTGTAGATTTCTTCGGTTGGCATGTTTGCCACGAAATATACGCCGGCTTCATTCTCGTCACCGCCGCCAAGCCAGAGATAGCCTTCCGGCATGTCCACGCGCAGATCCGTTCCCGGCGCACGATAGTGGAAACTCTTATAGCGTTTGGCATTCATGTGATTCTGGCGCAGTTTCAACTGAGCAATATGATCCCGCCAAGCGGCAACCGGATCTTCGCTATCCACTCGATTCATCTGGAATACCGCATCCCACATGGCTTGAATACGATCCTCTTCGGGAAGATCCGCGAATACCTTATCGGCCCAGGCACGGGTAGGTGCCTTAATGAGCGACCAGCTGATTTTATTGTTGCGCACATAAACTTGGTATTTTTCGTTAGCTACGGCAGCGGCTTTCACGGCTGTAGATACTTTGGCTGAATCAATGCCTCGGAACAGCTCCGGATCCGGAACCTTAATGCGCAGAATGGCTCCTCCACCTTCTGCAAGCTGCTGCATGGCGTCGGCCTGCCACTGCGGATAATAACCGAAAGAGTCAGCGGGTGCTTTCTCGTAGCGAATGCGGGTGATTCTCTCATCATCCCAGTCGACTTGCACATATTTGGCGCCTGCATCGTATGCTTTGGCCACGATGTGGCGTGTCAACTCTACGGTTTCGATTGGAGCATTGACAATCAGTACTTGGCCCGGTTGAACGTTTACGCCTACCTTAACGACCAGCTCCGCGTATTTCTCCAGATTTTTCTCGAAATTATCCATATGTAGATTTCCTCCATTTCAGATGTACACTCTATTTTAACATGTTTCCTCTGTGTTCGAAAAAAAGTGGAATCAGGACAAAAGTGTGACAGTCAGCTGTCATATTTTCTGAATTACAATAACGACAGTAAAGAAAGAAACCTACTTAGAAGGAGTGTATGAGAACGTGAAGACACAATCGACCAACAAATTGCCCATCGTGCTCACAGGCCTGCTGCTCAGCATCTTAATGGCCTCCATGGACAATACAATCGTAGCGACCGCAATGGGGAATATCGTCGGGGAGCTCGGAGGACTTGATCATTTCGTATGGGTGACTTCCGCTTATATGGTCGCTGAGCTTGCGGGAATGCCGATCTTTGGCAAGTTGTCCGACATGTACGGTCGCAAAAAGTTCTTTGTATTCGGGATGATTGTATTTATGCTGGGTTCCGTACTGTGCGGTACGGCGAACTCCATTACAGAACTGGCGCTATATCGTGCCGTGCAAGGCATCGGCGGCGGTGCGCTGATCCCGATTGCATTCGCTATTATGTTCGATACGGTTCCCCTCGAAAAGCGGGGTAAGCTCACCGGGTTATTCGGAGCCGTGTTCGGATTATCCAGCATATTCGGACCGCTTGCAGGTGCGTATATTACGGATCATATTACATGGCAGTGGATATTCTATGTTAATTTGCCAATCGGCATCGTGGCTTTCATGATGGTCACGCTGTTTTATAAGGAATCACATGAACGTTCCAAGCAGCCGATTGATTGGATGGGAGCCGCTACACTCCTGACGGGCGTCATCTGTTTCATGTTTGCTTTAGAGCTTGGCGGCAAGCAGTTGGCGTGGAACTCCTGGATTATCCTGGCGTTGTTTGCTATGGCGTTTGTCATGCTGGTTCTCTTCGTGCTTGCTGAGAGAAGGGCGCAGGAACCGATTATTTCCTTTCGTTTATTCAAGAATAAACTCTATACGTCCAGTGTGCTGTGCGGTTTATTCAGCGGAGGATCGTTCATCGTGGCTTCCGTTTATATTCCGATTTTCATTCAAGGGGTACTCGGTGGAAGCGCAACGAACTCGGGGCTCGTCCTGTTGCCAATGATGGTGGGTTCGGTCATCACGGCTACAATCAGCGGTTTTCTGATGAGTAAAATATCGTATCGCAACATCATGATCCCGACGCTTGTCCTGTTCACGGGAGGGATGGTGCTCGCTTCGACGCTAACTGCGGAATCCAGCAGGTTCATCGTAACCCTATACATGGTACTGATCGGGCTTGGCATCGGCGGATCGTTCTCCGTGCTGAGTACAGCCGTCATGCATGGCTTATCCTATAAACAGCGCGGGATGGCGAGTTCGACCTTTAACTTCACGCGATCGCTTGGAATGACCATTGGAATAACCGTGTTCGGGTTGATACAGAGCCGATCCTTCACCGGATCCCTGTCATCGGGAGGAGTGAACAACGGCGGACTTCCTGAAGGATTCGATCTGAAGGATCCCCACATCTTATTGGCGCCGGAGGCAAGGTCGCTGATTCCGTCAGAGCTGCTCAAACCGATCTCCGACAACCTCGCTTCCTCCATTGCCATTACATTTGCCTGGGCTATCGTTCCTGCAGCATTAGCGCTTGCGGCAGCAACGTTAATGGGGCGCAAAAAGTTGGATGAAACAGCGGAGTTAAAGAGAGAGGCGGTGGTTGGTTCAGAAGAGGAGGGAGAAACTCCGGATAATGAAAAGCTGGTGATGGTGCCGTAGCGGTTACGGTATGGCGATATGACCCGGATCAAAATGATTTGTCTCATAAACGGATTTGCTCATTGGACTGATGGTTCGTCAGGTTGAAAACCATGTCCTATGAAGTAATGGCGGTGCTCAGGATGTTATTCTTTGCACCGCAATTTCTTGCTTTTCGGCCGGTTGCCCTTAACTGAATAAGAGGGCATCCCGTCAGATCCAAGACCTTTTGGGACACCCCTCTTACCGTTAACTCTTAATGGCACCTGCTGCAATATCGGAAATGAATTGCTTGCTGATGAACAGGAACATAACGATCAGTGGAATGACGGCTAGCAGCGTACCGGCAATGACCATCGAATAGTCGGTCGTGTATATTCCGTTCAATGAGGAGAGCGCAACCTGCAAAGTGAATTTGTTCTCATCATTTAGAATAATAAGCGGCCACAGGTAGTCATTCCATACGCCGATGAACGTGAAGGCGGCCAGGAATGATAAGGCGGGACGCAGAATCGGCAGCGATATATTCCAGTAGAGGCGGAAGAATCCGCAGCCGTCGATTTTGCCTGCATCTAGCAGCTCTGAGGGTACCGACTCCTGTGCATATTGTCTGATCCAGAAGATTCCGAAGGCGTTTACCATTCCGGGAATGATCAACGCTTTATAAGTTCCTACCCATCCGAACTCTGCCATAATGACAAACGAAGGTACCAGGGACAACTGGGCAGGCGCCATCATGGTGGCAAGCAGCAGCACAAACAGCCATTTTTTGCCTGGGAATTGGAATTTAGCGAACGTGAATCCGGCCAGGGAATCAAAGAATAAGACTAACAGCGTACAAGCGGAAGCAACAAACAGGGTATTCCAGAAGGCGCCGAAGAAATCAATGCTGCTCAGCACTCTCGACACGTTATCAAGCAAGTGAGGACCGAACCATAGTTTCGGGGGGAAGCTGTAAATGTCCGAAGTGGTTCGCGTTGCCATGACAAGCAGCCAGTAGAAGGGGAAAATCGACAGCAGCAGTCCGGCGATTAACCCGATGTGAAGGAATAAGGATTTCCATTTGAACATACGATTCACCCCCATTTCAGTCATTGGACGGACTGCCCTGCACCATTTTCCAGTTTACGATGGAGAAGAGGGCAATGAGCAGGAACATTCCCCAGCCGACGGCAGCGCCATATCCGAAATAGTTATTCACGAAGGCTTCACGGTACAGGTAGAGGACGATGGTCATACCGCCGCCGCTGACGCCGCCATCATTGCCGACAAGCACCTGCGGTTCGGTGAAGATCTGCATGCCGCCGATGGTCGAGGTGATGACCGTGAAGAGAATGATGGGTCTTAGATTTGGAATGGTGATTTTGAAAAAGGATTGAATGCCGGAGGCTCCGTCGATCTTGGCTGCTTCGTACAGGACGGTCGGAATGCTCTGCAGCCCGGCAAGATAGATAATGGCGTTATACCCTGCCCATCTCCATATGACCATGACCGAAATGGCGAGCTGTATGCCCCGTGTCTTATTCAACCACTCGATAGAGTTCAGGCCGAGCAAGGACAGAATATAGTTGAGAAGGCCGTAATTGTTCGAGAATACGGTGCCGAATACGATGGCAACCGCCACGAGTGAGGTAACGTTCGGCAGGAAATAACCGATCCGGAAGAAGGTGCGGAACCGGACAAACGATGCATTAAGCAGGAAGGCAACGACCAGCGCAATGAACAGCATCGGTATCGTGGAGTAGATCCAGATGAGCAGCGTGTTGCCGACGGCTCTCCAGAATTCCGGATCGGTGAGCATGAATTGGTAGTTGCCCAGCCCGTTGTAGGTCATCTCGCCGATGCCGTCCCATTTCTGAAAGGACAGGAACATCGAGAAGGCAATCGGAAAGAGCCCGAATATGGCAAATAGAATGTAAAAAGGGGAAATCGCCAAATATTCTTTGCGGTGTTTCCATATCTGTGCTGACAGTCGGTCTTGTGATTTCGGATGCTTAGGAACAGGCTTCTGTTCCACGGGCGTATGATTCAGCATTGGATTATCCATCGTACTGTAACCTCCTCGAGCGGTTGGTATTTAAGTACTTTTAGCAATCGAGAAACATACAGGTAAGAACCGGATCCGCGTTTAGCGCAGCAGTTCTTTTTTGACTCTGGCCAGCGCGTCTTCCCAGGCTTTATCAGGATTTTTGCCTTGGAGTGCAACGGATGACAGCTCTCTATTGACAATGCCGTTTACATTAGCGAATTTACCACCGAAATAAGCAGGTTTGACGTTACGCGCAGAGTCCGAGAACACCTCGCCAGTTGCCTGATTCCCGAAAAATTCCTCGGGCTCCTTCATCACGGGGGCATCCAGCGCGTCTTTGGCGGAAGGGAAAAGGTTGATCTTCTTGAAGGATTGAACCTGATTTTCCGGATTCTGAATATATTTCATTACTTCAAATGCTTCCTGCGGATATTTACTCGTCTTCATGATGGCGAGGAAGGAGCCGCCATTGTTGCCGTCCCCGCCAGGGGCGCGTGCTACTCTCCATTTACCGCTGGTATCCGGCGCCGCCTGCATCAATATTTCCTTCATCCACACCGCACCGACAAAGGAAGCGACCCGTCCATTGTTCATGGCGGCATTCCATTCTGAGGAGGAAGTATTAGTGTTGGCGCTTAGCTTCATCTGTGAAGCCTTCACCGCCGTATCCCAGGCCGTCTTCATGGAGGATTCAGGTGTTTCGCCGATAAACGTATTGTCCTCGGCAAAATATATGCGTTCAGACTGAGCATTCATTTGTGTGTAAATGTTAGTGATGTTGTCGAGCATTTTTACTTTTTGATTAAAATGCTCCTGCAGCTTCTGCCCAGCTTCGAAATATTGATCCCAGGTGCCGAGCTGCGCGTGGACATCTTCTGGTTCGGTCGGTAGCCCGGCTTCCCCGAACAAATCTGCCCTGTAGTATAGGGCGGTTGGCCCCGTATCGATCGGAAGGGCAATCATGGCGCCTTCCGGGGTAACGCCAAGCTTCCATTTCCAATCCAGGAACTCCGGCTCAATCTCCTTGGCGCCCAGCTCATACAGATCGTAGAAACGATCCGAACTCGTAAACAGCTCTGCCACCCAGTCGTTAAAAGCGACGATGTCCGGTCCTCCGGAACCAGCCGCCAGCGTTGTTTTTAGCTTCGATTTGAAGTCGCCACCGATTTTTTGCGCATCGATCCGGATCCCCGGAAACTCCTTTTCTACGGACTTAATCAACTCATCGTCCAGGCTTCGGTTCCAGTACCAAAGTGTAAGCGTTTTCGTTTTTTCTGTGGAAACATTTCCAGCGCACCCGCTGATGATCATAACAAGAATCAGTAACCCCAAGCTAACCATCCTGCGTGTATTCACTATCGTCAGCCTCCTAACGTGGTGAAGTCGGTGATGCTTAAATCTTATTCAGTTACCAAGCTTGCGTGAGTATAAATATATGATTACGTTTATAAACATTAGACTAAAAATCGAAACATTCCATAAAAAGGAATAATAAATGGACAACCCGGGGGCAATATCACGGATCGATCAAGACTTTCTAATATATCATTGCTTCCTCCTTACGTAGGTTCGTTATGTCATGCTCGTCGTTAATATCCCGCATCACCTGCCCGAATGGGTTCGGTCGATGAGTTTTAGAATCGGATGACCTCCTTTCTTTGACTTTCTTGTATAATAGCTTCAAACTATTCTCAGTATAAGTTAATATTGTATGGAAAATGAAGTGCTAGATTGGTAAATTCAAGGAAGTTAGGTGAGGTGAAAAGAGTGAATGACCCGCATAACCGTCGCTTGATCATCAGCTCCTACCGTGAGCTTGGGGAACACGAGCTCACCGGGAATCTTAGGAATGACGTGGCCTCCTTTCTGCAGAAACACCAATGTCCAAAGACAGCAGAGCATGTTCTGAAAGTGGGGGAGGAAGCCCGCAGAATTGCTGTTCTCTATGGCGCCGATCCGACCGCTGCTGAATATGCCGGGTATCTGCATGATATTAGCGCCGTTTTTCCGAATCATGTCCGCATTCAAGTAGCCCGCGAGATCGGGGTGGAAGTATTTCCTGAAGAAGAGCAATTCCCCATGATCATCCATCAGAAAATATCGGCATATATGGCCGAGGATTTGTTCAAAATTACAGAACCTGAAATCTTGAACGCTGTTGGTTGCCATACGACGTTAAGATCCAAGGCTACATTGTTAGATAAGGTACTGTTCGTCGCGGATAAGATGGAATGGGATCAAACGGGAATCCCCCCGTATTTAGAGGAGATTACGGAGCAGTTGCAAACCTCGCTGGATCATGCCGCATTTGAATATATTCAATACTTATGGAATCGGCGTGAATTGCTGAAGGTAGTCCATCCTTGGCTTCGAGACGCATATGATGAATTACGGGATTCACTAAACCATAACCTCGGCAATCCGAAATAAACGAAGTTTGGAGGCGGGTTCATTGACGCAAATTGCATTAATCTCCGACATACATGGAAACATTCCTGCCTTGGAGGCCGTTCTGAAGGATATCAAACAACGCGGAATCGAAACCATCTATTGCCTGGGTGATTTGATTGGGAAAGGCCCGCACGGAGATATCGCGGTTGATCTGGTCAGAACCCATTGCCAGCAAGTCATCAAGGGGAATTGGGACGACTTTATAGGTAAGGAAACCGATGATCCGGTCCTCCAATGGCATCAGCATCGACTTGGAAGCGAGAGGCTTCAATATCTTGCCGAACTTCCGTATATCCTTGAGTTCATGATGAGCGGTAAATGGATCCGGTTGTTTCATGCATCGCCCCGCAGCGTGTACGAACGAATACAACCATGGGATGACCAGGAGAAGCTGGAAACCTTGTTTCACAGTTCCACGCTGTGCGGTGACCCGAGAATCGCGGACGTCGCCGGTTACGCGGATATTCATAACGCATATCACCAGCATCTAAACGGGAGAACGCTGTTTAATACTGGCAGCGTTGGCAATCCCCTCGAAATGCCTGAAGCCTCCTATGTCATTTTGGACGGAATCTATGACAGCGAAGATCCGGCTCCTTTCAATATTCAATTTATTCGCGTGCCATACCCTATTGATCAAGCCGTACAGGATGCCTTGGAATCCGGCATGCCTTCCCCTGAGGAATATATTCTCGAGGTTAGAACGGGGCGGTATCAAGTAAGGAAAGACTAAGGATAATATCGATTTCTGAAGAGCCGGTTATGCCGGCTCTTTTTTAAGAGATAAGAAAGTATAAACTTCCAAGATTTAGCATCCTTATCTCGCAAGAAAAACTTCCGCTAAATACGGTCTGTCTACTGAGAAAGTACGTCGATAGACGTTTTTCTTATGGCACCCATCGCATAAATTCATTTTACATTATTATCTATTAAAGGATGAAGGTGATCGATTAAATAGGAATGAATGTTCTTAAATAGGTCTTAAGAAGGGTAGGGAGTCAGCCGCAGATTCGATATGATTAAGAGTAATGGATAATTTTGCTGTGCATGACCAGCAGCGACTTGATTTAGGAGGGTATGAGTTTGGTTGAGATTACAGAGTCATGGATCGATTCGCAGGCACCGAATAGTGCAGCCATAAAGAATGGACAGGGGCTTGTCAAAAAAGGGCGGTTTCTGCAGCTCCATCATTCGGAGGATCATGCCGTACTTTTTGGCACGTGTGCAGGCAGCGGAAGTTCCGACTACCAGCCGTCTGCCGATTTTGCGGTACCGGAGAAGCCGGTTATGCGGTGTACTTGCCCGAGCCGGCAGTTTCCGTGCAAGCATGTGCTTGGACTGCTTTATGCGTATGCGGGCGGAGCGTCGTTTTCATCCGCCGAGGTACCGGAGGATTTGGCCGCCAAGCGGGAGAAAGCGGAGAAGCGGGAAGAGCGCAAGCTCAAAGAATCTGCCGAAGGGGCAGCACCCAAACCGAAGAAGGTCAACAAATCGGCATTAAAAAAGAAAATCAATGCGCAGCTGGAAGGTCTGGACGTATTGGAGAAGCTGATCCACTCGTTGATCCGGAACGGATTAGGAACATTGGATAAAAAGGAACAAAAGCTGATCCAGGAACATGTAAAGCAGATGGGCAACTATTATTTATCGGGTGCTCAGTCGGAACTTCGCCGCCTGGCGCTGGTGTTGTCGGACAAAGACCAGGAGAAAGCTTATACATATGCGGTTGAGCAGCTTGCCGTTATGAATGCAATCATTAAAAAAGGCAGACAATACCTGGCTTCAAAGCTTGAGGATCCGGATATGGCGCTGGACCATGAGTCGACGATTGAGGAATGGCTGGGGCATGCCTGGCAGCTGACGGAGCTGCAAAGTTTCGGACTCGTAAGCGAACAGGCGGAGTTGATACAGCTTTCCTTTCTGAGTTATGCCGACGATGCACGGCTGGAGCATGTGGATATCGGGTACTGGATTCAAAAGGACAGCGGCGAAATTCACCGAACGATTCAGTACCGTCCCTATAAGGCCGCCAAGCTGATGCGTGAGGAAGACAGCTTTTTCGAAAAAGCCCGAATCCCAGTGCTTTACCGTTATCCGGGGGACATGAACCGACGGGTCCGCTTTGAAGAGATGGCTTCAACTCCGGTGACCGGGGAGGATTTGGTTTGGATTCACGAATATGCAGCGTGTTCTTATGCTGAAGCCGTTAAAAAAGTAAAGAACCAGCTGAAAAATCCGCTCGCTGACAGTCAGCCCGTGATACTGCTTCATGTTTCCCGGATCAGCCGGAATGACGAAGGCCAATATGCCATCACGGATGAAGCCGGACAATCGATTGCACTTGGCGACGTATTCTTACAATCGACGGTACCAATGCTGCGGTATCTGCCGGAGGAGAAGCTGAGCGGCGTCTCCATGCTGGTTATGTTTGAGCACAGCCTGACGACGGGCCGTCTTTTGGCGCAGCCGCTGACCATTATTACGAATACCGAAATCATCCGGCTGTTGTACTGAGCAGGGTTAACGAAGGAGGAACGACCATGAGTACGGCATTATTGCAGGAGCTTAACCAGGAGGTTAGGCGTTTATATATTGCCGGCAGCGAACTCGCAGCCGGCGACTTTCGCCTCAAGCGGCTGGTGCCGCAGTTTCAGCAGCTTGGAGAGCGCGCTACCGTGTTCAAGAGATTGGGTGAAGGAATCAGCGCTTTAATCGAACCGGAATCCGGGAAGGAGACTCCGTCGGCACAGCTGCTTCAGGATTTGAACCAGCTGTTGAGCTCCGTACTGCATACGCAAGGAACGACAGCCCCTGAAGGAGAGCTCCACCCGGTAGAGCATCATCCGGTTTCACTGTCATCCCATTTATCCTTCCGCAAGCTTTCCGCTGTACAGACAGCGCTGACCACAACGGGCGGCGGTCGTTACG
Organism: Paenibacillus sp. 2KB_20; assembly: GCF_052115765.1. Classification (NCBI taxonomy): domain Bacteria; kingdom Bacillati; phylum Bacillota; class Bacilli; order Caryophanales; family Paenibacillaceae; genus Paenibacillus; species Paenibacillus sp. 2KB_20. The sequence continues at coordinate 721,760 of NZ_JBFRHH010000007.1, forward strand.
AGATCATAGAAGAAGCATGGAAGGAGGGCTTGTTCCGGGATTTCCGGCTGGTATACCTTGCGATTGAAGCCTTGAATGACCCTTATGTGGAGATTGGAGAGCTTGCGGCCAATGAGATATTGCCGTCGTATGGCCCGGAAATCATTCCATTTCTGCTGGAAAGCTTTGATCCCGCAGGCGGAAGGTCGGAGTCGCGGAAGCTGAAGGTGATGGCTAAAACCGACGGCAAGGAAATGGCGGAGCTGATCCGACAAGCGGCCGAGATCGGTAGCGATGAGGTGCGGTGCATGGCGATTAAATTGCTTGCCCGCTACGAAGAGTATGAAGCTGATCTGATGGAATGGAGCAAGAGCAAGAAGAAAGTCATCCGAGAAGCGGCTTATGGCGCACTGGCCGAGAACGGTTCGGATCAGGCTGTGGAGCGATTGTATGAAGCCGCTCAAGGAAAAGACAAAGAGCTGGTTAACCCTGCCCTGGGCAAATGCCGTTCCGTCTTGTTGACGGATTGGCTTGTACGAGATATGTCCGCCGAGCTTCAAGCGGTTTCCGAATTTCCGGATGACAAGCAAAAGCTGGAGGAGAGCTGGAGCAAGGTGAAGCGCTGCTTGTGGGCACTGCACGACAAACAAAGTCCGGCGCTCGAAGAGCTATACCGGAACGTGCTTCAGCAATATTCCTTATATATCAAGTCTTTGGGCTGGACATACCTTATAAATGAAGCGGTCATTTACATGAATCGCGTGGATTCCGAGGAAGCCAGGGAACTGCTTCGCCAAAACGCGGAGAACGATTTGGAGCAATACAGACATAGCAGCTCATATGTCCGCGAGGTATTCCAAAAAGCCGCGCGCGTGCTGCCGCCGGACCGCGTATATGAACAATACAAGGACGTTCTGATGCAAGGCTTCGCCTCCTCGTCGCTTGGCAACGCGACCAAAGAACGAAAAAGGCTTTTGGACACCCTGTCGGATATGGTTATCCATCGGCAGTATAAACCATATGAGGAAGTCATGCCGTTTACGGGGAAGGAGAGCTACACGTATTATGTGGAAATGCTCCCGCAGGAGCAGCTGCAAGCAAGCTGGGATGACAGATGGCTGGAGTTGTTTATCGAGCAGGATGAGCTTGCGCTGGTAAGTGCGTTCGCCCGCCGGGGACATCACAAAGCAGAGTCTTATTTACAGGCGAAGCTGAAGAATTCTCCGGAATTCCGCAACCGTTTTGCCAATTTGATCATCATGGGGCTTGTTCGTTCCGGCATGAAGGATGAAGCGTTATTTGAAGCTATCGTGGCCGCACTGGAAGATAAGCGCAATCACGACTGTTACATGATTGAACCATTTATTTTCAAGCAGCTTTGCCGATTGCCTGCAGGGTATTATGACCGCGTTCATGCGGCGCTGGGCAACTATCGGGACAACGCCGAGGATCAGCTTCGTTACATCCTTCGGATGATGAAGGAACAAGACATTTAAAGGAGTGAAACGCCCATGGCAGCAGGCCAAGAGCAATTACAAGATATCATGCGGCAGCCCGCGGAAATACTGTTCCGTCACGAGCTGGAAGCGCTGCGTAAGGAGGATTCCGGGAACATTCCTGCCGGATGGCAGATGTCGCCGCAATCCGTACTCAAATTTATCGTCGGCGGCAAGGCAGGCAAAACGGAGATCACGCCTAAATATATCGGGAACAAGCGGCTGATCGAGATGGCGGTCGCTACCTTGGTAACCGACCGTGCTCTATTATTGATCGGGGAACCAGGTACGGCCAAATCCTGGCTGTCCGAAAATCTGGCGGCAGCGATCTACGGGAATTCCGGGCTGGTCGTTCAGGGAACGGCAGGAACGAGTGAAGAGCATGTCCGGTATTCGTGGAACTATGCCATGCTGCTTGCACAAGGCCCGACTCCCGAAGCGTTGGTGCAGAGTCCGATCATGCGGGCGATGGAATCGGGAGGGATAGCCCGTTTTGAAGAGATTTCCCGCTGCGCTTCGGAGGTACAGGATGCGCTGATCTCCATTTTGTCCGAAAAGACGATATCGGTGCCTGAGCTCGGTAAAGAAATGAATGCCCGGAAAGGCTTCTCTATTATCGCCACTGCAAATACCAGAGACCGCGGGGTCAATGAGATGTCAACGGCGCTCAAGCGCCGTTTCAATATTATCGTTCTTCCCGCTCCAGCGGATCTGAATACCGAAATCGAAATCGTAAAGAAACGGGTGTCGGAGATTGCCTCCTCTTATGATCTGCAGGCTGCTGCTCCCGCAGATGAAGCACTGCTCAAGGTTGTGACGATCTTTCGTGAGCTGCGCAGCGGCATGACGCTGGATAAAAAGGAAAAGGTGAAGTCCCCGGCCGGGGTGATCTCGACGGCCGAAGCGATTTCGCTCCTGACAAACAGCATGGCGCTGGCTGCGAGTTTTGGCAGCGGTGAGTTGACGGACGAGGATTTGGCAGCGGGACTTCAAGGGGCGATTGTTAAGGATGATGATAAAGACCGGCTCGTATGGAAGGAATATCTTGATAATATCATGAAGAAACGCGGGACCGAGTGGCGGGGCTTATATAACGCATGCAAGGAGATCAACCAGTGAATGCTGCCGGCATACATGTTTTTGGAGTTCGGCATTTGTCGCCCGCCGGTGCGAAGCATGTACTGGATTTTCTGGATGAGATCAACCCTACGGCGGTGCTCATCGAAGGGCCCGCGGATGCAAGCGGGGAAATACGTCATCTGACCCAGGCAACAACGAAGCCGCCGATAGCCATATTGGCGTTTACCGAAGAACTGCCCGTACGAACGATTTTGTGGCCTTTTGCGGTATACTCCCCGGAATATCAGGCCATGAGGTGGGCGCAGAAGCGCGGAGCTTATGCGGCATTCATCGATCTGCCCTCATCCACAGCCGTTTGCATGCAGGAGCTGCGCCGCAGCTCGGAGGGTGAAGCGGACGGGGAAGAGCTTGGAGGCGAGGATCATGGATCCGGCTCGGGACCAGCTGAGCCGATGGACGAGAGCCGGCCGGACGAAAAATCCGTATATGAGCGGATTGCCGAGCTTGCCGGCGAATACGATTACGATATGTACTGGGAGCGGAGTTACGAACATAATTTGAGCGAAGGATCTTACCGGAAATCCATATCGGCTTTTTCCATGCAGATGAGAGAACTGTCGGAGGAAAAAGAGCGGCGTGAGGATACTGTGGAATACGCCTACAATGCCGTCCGGGAGTCGTATATGCGCCGTCAGATTGTTGAAGCGATTGCGGCGGGGCATAACCCCGAGCGCATTGTAGTCGTGTGCGGGGCTTACCATGCCTCGGCCCTTAGCGATTTGTCCAGTCCGATGAGCGACGAGGAATTGAATCAGCTTCCTTCCCGGATAACCAAGCTGACGCTAATGCCATATTCCTATTATAAGCTGTCGTCCATTTCCGGTTATGGTGCCGGAAATATCGCTCCCCATTATTTTGAGATGATGTGGGAACGAATGAAGGAGGGCTCTTTAGCGGAATTGCCGCATCATTATTTATCCATGGTGGCGGGCTCGATGAGAAAGAACGGTACCCACCGCTCCACGGCGGAGGTGATCGAAGCCGTCCGGCTGGCGGAGTCGCTGGCAGCGCTCCACGGGGGCGGTCTCCCGACACTGCGGGATTTGCGGGATGCGGCCCAGACGCTGCTTGGGCGCGGCGAACTTGCCGTCGTGGCAGAGGAGCTTGCACGTGTGGAGATCGGCACGGCGATCGGCGAACTGGCGGAAGGCGTCAGCCAGACCCCGATCCAGGACGACCTGAACCGTCAGCTGAAGAGGCTGAAGCTGGAGAAGTATAAATCGGTTGTTGCCAACGATTTAATCTTGGATTTGCGCGAGAACCGGAGAGTAACCTCGAAAGAGTCCGCGTATCTCGATTTGAACCGGTCCTTTTTGTTTCATCGCTTGAAGCTCTTGGGAATTGATTTTGTTAAAGCCAGGCCCAGCGGGCAGGAGCAAGGTGCGTGGGCCGAGCACTGGGTTGTGCAATGGGCACCGGAGGTTGAAATTCAGGTCGTTGAATCGACGCTGCTGGGGGAGACGGTAGAGGTGGCTGCCGCTTATATGCTCCAGCAAAAGCTGGCGGGCTGCAGCTCGATTGCCGAAGCCTCTACGCTGATCCGGATCGCCTATGAATGCGGGATGATTCATCAGATGGAAGCGGGTCGGCAGACCCTGCAAAAGCTTGCTGTGGACAGCCGCGATGTCGTTCAGATTGCGGCAGCTTCCCGGGAGTTATCCGTGCTGATCCGTTTCGGCGGGATCAGGCGGATGGATACGGAGCCGCTAGTACCGCTGCTGCAGCAGCTCTTTATGCGCGCTTGCTTGTTTTTGCTCGATGGCAGCCAGTGCAGCGACGAGGTATCAGGCCCGATGATAACCGCCATGAATGAGCTGAACAGTGTCGCCATGGAGCATGCGGAGCAGGTGGATGAGGAACTTTGGCTGCAAGAGCTCGGGCATTTGTCCGAAAGAGATGACTTGAACGCCCGGTTGTCAGGATATGCGTGTGCGGTTTTGATGGAGCGGAATGCAATTTCCGCCGGGCAGTGTGCCGAAGAAGTTTCGCGCAGATTATCCCCCGGCATTCCGGCCGATTTGGGAGCAGGATGGTTTGAAGGCTTATCGATGCGGAACCGGTATGCCCTTCTCTCCCGGTTAAGTCTGTGGGAGCAGCTGAATGAATATATCCAGTCCCTGGAGGATGATGAATTCACTCGTGCGCTTGTTTTTCTGCGCCGGGCGTTCAGCAGCTTTTCGGCGAAGGAGAAGACGATGATTGCCGAGCTGCTTGGCGAGCTATGGGGTGTGAATGCAGAGCAGGCCGCCGAGATTTTGACCGGTGACCTGAAGGAGGAAGAAGCGAAGATGATTGACGATTTGAATGATTTTGACTTTGAGGACTTTTAGGATATGAGCTGCATACCGGAACCAAACCAAATATCGCGTTGGCGGCTCATTCTGGGCCAGTCGGCTGAACCTCAGCTAGCGGGCTATAGCGCCGGGGAAAGCATACAGCTGTCGGAGGAAGAAATGATTATGGACCGTGCGCTGGCCGCGATTTATGATAATACGGACGGCGGGGCGGAAGCTGGAAGTGTGTCCGCGGGGCAGCGGGCAGCCGGGCAAGGAAAGTCGGCTCCCCGGCTTGCGCAGTGGCTGGGGGATGTCCGCTCCTTTTTTCCCGAAGACGTGGTGTCCATTATCCAGAATGATGCCATGGAACGAAAGGGCTGGAAGCAGCTGCTGTTTGAACCGGAGGTTCTGGCTACCGTCAAGCCGGATATACAGCTGGTTGGCACTCTGCTGTCCCTGAAAGGCAAGATTCCCGAGAAAACCAAGGATACGGCGCGCCTGCTGGTGAAGGCGGTTGTGGATGAGCTTGTCCAGCGTCTGCAGGAAGATATTCGCCGGGCTGTGACAGGTGCCTTGAACCGCAGACAGCATACACCGCTTCCTTCGCTCAGCGGTATTGACTGGAAGAGGACGATACAGCGAAATCTGAAAAATTATGATGCGGACCGCAAGCAGATCGTGCCGGAGCGTTTTTATTATTTTGACAGGGCAAGACGGAGCAAAGAATGGACCGTTATCGTGGATATCGACCAGAGCGGTTCCATGGCGGAATCCGTCATCTGGGCTTCCGTTATCGGATCCATATTTGCAAGCATACCCTCGCTCGACACCCGTGTGGTCGTATTTGATACGGAGGTCGTTGACCTGACGGAGCAGTGTGCCAATGATCCGGTGGATATGTTATTCGGTATCCAGCTCGGCGGCGGCACGGATATTCATAAATCGGTCGCTTACTGCGAGCAGTTTATTGAAGAGCCGAAAAAGACTCTGTTTATCATCATTTCGGATCTGTATGAAGGCGGCAATCAAGCCGGACTGATCCGGCGAATGCGTGAACTGCGGGAAGCGGGAGTCAAGACGATGTGTCTCCTCGCATTATCCGACGAGGGAAAGCCGTTCTATGATGAGCAGGTAGCCAAATTACTGTCCAGAGACGGGACACCTTGCTTTGCGTGCACCCCTGCACTTCTACCGCAGCTGGTGGAAGGCGCCCTTAAAGGGCATGATCTGGCGGAATTAGCGAAGAGGTTAGGCACCAAGGGGATATGAATCGGAAATATAAACGGAGCGCGAAAAAGACCTCACAGACGATCCTGTAAACAACGGATCTTCCGTGAGGTCTTCTACTTGTATTATTGTTGATTCTCGGAGCTATGACCAGCGTTTGGCTGCTGCTGTTTAAATACCTCGGCTGCTTCTTCTGCGGAGATTTCGGTGTCAAATTCACCTGGAATCGGCATTTTGTTCAATTTCGTGGTTTGAACTTCTGCTTTTGTCGGTTCGTTACTGTTATGGTTTTGTTGGCTCATGTTGGCGGCACCTCCTTATCAAAGTACGTCTTCTGTATTTTGCCAACCATTCCCTAAAATTATACAGAAAGACAGCATTGACGCTTGGCCAGATCCGTCAGAGTCAGCTGTTCCTGATTCTATCGTCAAATATTTAACTTCATATTCAACGGATGCCTGTTTCTCTGCTATCATAGGAATAATCGTTCAATGTTTGACGATAATCCGCAGTACATATGGAACGGAGAATGTACTATGAGCAAGTCTTATTCGTTCTTCCCTTTAGGGGATTCGGCTGTTCTCGTTCAATTCGAAGACATCGTGAGCGAGAAGGTGCATCGCCAGGTCACAGCTATGACGAGGCGAATGGAACAGAACCCTTTTCCAGGCTGGATCGAATGCATCCCTTCGTATACGAGCGTAGCGGTTTACTATGATTATGATAAGATCGGCAAGCCAGAGAGGTTCGATACCGTGTTTGCTTACGTCTGTTCGATGCTGGAGCAGCGGATGGAGGCGGAAGCTTGCGAGAAGACCATCACGAAATATGAGGTTGTTGACATTCCGGTTTGTTATGGGGGCGACTATGGGCCGGATCTGGACGAAGTGGCTCAGCAGAACCACCTATCTCCCAGGGATGTCATTCGTATTCATTCCGGGCAGGATTACTTAATCTATGCGATCGGATTCGCGCCCGGCTTCCCCTATGTCGGAGGTATCCCGGAGCAGATTGCGACACCGAGGAAACAGACTCCCCGGCTGCAAATCCCGGCTGGATCCGTAGGAATCGCCGGCACGCAAACCGGCATTTATCCGATCGAAACGCCGGGCGGGTGGCAGATTATCGGCCGGACGCCGCTCGTTTTATTTCGTCCCGAAGCCGAGCCGCCAACGCTGTTGAAGAGCGGGCAATATATCCGGTTTCGGCCTATTCAAGTTGAGGAATTTGAACGGTTAAGGGAAGTGGGCCAATGAGTATAACCGTACTAAAGTCGGGACTTCTTGTTACTCTTCAGGATGCGGGAAGACGGGGTTACGGCAGATACGGGATTATCACGGCAGGAGCAATGGATAATTCCGCTTATCGGATCGCCAATCGACTAGTTGGCAATGAGAATGAACAGGCCGTTCTGGAAATTACATGGTCAGGATTCGCGGTTGAATTTCATAGCGATCGGTGGGTTGCCATTACAGGCGGGGATCTATCACCCTCGATTGAAGGTGTGAAAGTTCCAATGTGGCGTCCCGTGCTGATCAAAGCGGGCCGTGTTCTGAGCTTTCAACAGCCGGTAACGGGTTGCCGCGCTTATATGGCTGTATCGGGCGGATTTGATGTCTGCCAGGTAATGAGCAGCAGGAGTACGTATTTAAGGGCCGGAATCGGAGGATATGAAGGGAGGCCGTTGAAGAAAGGAGATACACTATTTGCTCATCCTTCTCAGCTTCCTCTGGTCATGTCTGAACGCTACCTTGATGATTACGGCGGTTTCCTCACCGTGAATTGGGCCGTCTCTGCTGAAGGGTATCCTGGTTCAGGGCAGGAGGCGGTGATACGCGTGCTGAAAGGGCGTCAATATGATGACTTTGACGCCATCAGCAAGCAGGCGCTGTTCGAAGAACAGTTCACCGTAACTCCGCAATCGGACCGTATGGGTTACAGGTTGTCCGGTCCGCAGCTTCAATTGAGTTACGCAAAGGAATATATATCCGAGCCGGTAGCCCTTGGAACGGTACAGGTACCCGCAGATGGCCGGCCCATCATTCTAATGGCGGATCGGCAGACGCTTGGAGGTTATCCCAAAATTGCGCAAGTGGCGACCGTTGATATTTCGCTGATCGCTCAGCTGTCTCCTGGGGCAGCAATTCGTTTTGCGGGTATTTCGTTGGCAGAAGCAGAACAGCTTTATACGGCTCACGTTCGAGAGTTTCGAATGTTGGAGGCCATGATCAAGTTTAAATTAAAGGAGTGGTGAGTCAGCATGGTTCGAGTGGACCTGAACTGCGATATGGGAGAGAGCTACGGTGCTTACAAGTTAGGCCATGATACGGAGCTTCTTCGCTGTATAACTTCGGCAAACATTGCTTGCGGATTTCATGCAGGTGATCCGGCGGTCATGAGGGCAACGGTCCGTCAAGCGATTGAGAGCGGTGCCGCAATCGGTGCGCACCCTGGCTTGCCCGATCTGGCTGGCTTCGGAAGAAGAAGAATGGAGATAACGCCTGCCGAAGCTTATGACATGGTAACCTATCAGATTGGAGCCCTGATGGCTTTTGCGATACAGGAAGGGTCTGGGCTGCAGCATGTAAAACCTCACGGTGCCCTGTATAATATGGCAGCAATCTCCAGACCCCTTGCGGATGCGATTGCATCGGCGATCAAGCATATCGATCCGACACTCATTCTGTATGGGTTGGCGGGCAGCGAGTTAATCGCGGCGGGGGAAAGGGCAGGGCTTCGCACAGCAAGCGAAGTGTTTGCGGATCGTACCTACCAGGATGACGGCACCCTCACGCCGAGACATCTGCCGGATGCCATGATAACGGATCCCGAAGCTGCGGTTACGCAAGTCGTACGGATGGTGAAAGACAGAGTGGTAGTTTCTCTGAGCGGCAAGGTGATTCCCATTACGGCAGATACCGTCTGCATTCATGGAGATGGCGCGAATGCATCGTTATTCGCCAGCACCTTGCGTTCACGGCTTGAAGCAGAAGGCGTAAGCGTTCAAGCGCTGCTATAATAAAAGTTAGGATGCTATTTTCGTGACCCGGCAGCTTACATAAACGAGTACAGGAGATATGATATATGCTAAAAATATTAATTTCAGGCTTTGAACCATTTGGCGGAAGCTCTATCAATCCAACGGAGAGACTGGTTGAGGAGATCAAGCACGAATCCTTCCCCGGTGCAGAGATCAGAACGCTGCTGCTTCCCGTACATTACGATGAGTGTGCGGAAATACTGCTGCAACAGATGAAGGCATACGAGCCCGATGCGGTCATTGCCTGCGGCGTAGCGGGTGGACGGACCGCCATTACACCGGAGCGGATCGCCATTAATATCAAGGATATACCGCCGGAATCGACGATTTCGGATAATCGGGGTGTAAGACCTCAAGACGAGCCCATAGACGCTGACGGACCGGACGGACTGTTTTCAACCCTTCCCATCCGTTTGATGGTCAACCGGTTGAAGGAAGCGGGAATTCCAGCTACGGTATCCAATACAGCCGGAACGTATATCTGCAATAATACGATGTATGCGATTTTGAACGATATTCGCCTTAAGCAAAAATCTGCCATTGGCGGATTTGTGCATTTTCCGGCTTCGATAGAGATGGCCGTGGAGAAGCCGTCCTTGCCGACTTTATCCCATGAAACGATGTTGAAAGGCCTGCGCATCATCGTACAGGCCACGATGGATGAATTGAACGGACGAGCTTAAGTCACGGTCGCTCAGCCCTTACGCAATGAGTTGTAGATACATGATCGAATACATGATTAACAAACAATAAATCCCGTAACCCGCCATCCATGAGAACATCATGACATAGCGAGTAACGGGATCTTTTTTTATTTTCTAACTCTATACATCATGTCATTAATCGACTGCATCTTCGATTACCGGGACGCAAGGGGAGAGAAACGGATCGTGTTGTTCCCGTAATTGTCCGCGTGCCAGCACCTGAACCCGGAACTCGTTATCATAACCCTCCAGATTCTCATCATCTCTGGTATACAGGAGACCGTATGAACCGGGAGCGATTTCGCCAATCAATTGGTACAGCGCCACGATCTCGGCAGCTTCGGCTCCCTTGCGGTTCGTAAAACCTCCGACATGAAGGTAATAGAAGCCGTTAGCCGCATTTAAGGATAGCAAGCCGCTGCCCCATGCAAATTCGGTCATCTTAAGCTGTATTTTCTGAATAATCATGTCGAGCTGCCCGGCATCCGCTTCCGCAGGATTTTCCTGGATAGTAGCCCAGCCGTGAAATTCATACATGAATGCTCACTCCTTGTCGTTATAATGGATCGGTATCAATGTGGACTTCTATTCCATATCTTTGGCTGTATTCATGTAATTTGTCAATAACCGATTGGACAGGCTCCCCTTCAAAATGATAATAGACCTTCCTTCCGGTTTGCTCCGCTGCTTCAAAGGTCGCTTTCATTTGATCACGGACTTTTTTGTTAACCTGCTGCAGGGCTGGCTTGGTCTGAGCAATATATTCATCGCTAACCGCGTCGAATTCCCGCCCGATCGGGTCGGAATCAAACTTCATTCTCGATTCTCCGCCAAGTCGCTCCGCAAGCGCATCCGCGGCAGCATCCGGCTTGTTAACCTTCTGCAGCTCTCCGGAATATCTCGGCACCTCTTGCGGTGTTCCTTCAGCTTCGTCAGGTTTATCTTCATCGGGTTTGTCTTTAGGTTTATCTTCATCCGGCTTTTCGGTGTCAGGCTTATCTGGATTCGGCTTATCTTCATCAGGTTTATTCTCATGGTCATCATCTGGCTTCCGCGGATTCTCTTCCGGTTGTTCATTGGTACCGTCAGGCTTTCGATCATCGCGAGATCGGCCAGAGGGAGTATCCGGCTCATCGCGCGTTTTCAAACCGACTTTCTCGGAAAGCGTATCCAGCCACCTTCTTGCACGGGGACCCAGCTTATTGGACAGCCAAGATACCCCTTTACCTATCGGAATCCGGCTGAGGATAACGGCTATCACGGCAGCGGCCGCATTTTGTGGGGATAGCAGTTTCTTCGGGTCGCGGATGTATCCGGCAATTTCGTGTCCGCCACCGGCAATGCCTGCACCGGTCATGGCAATACCAAGAGCGGGCCAGAAGCTCACAAACAGCAGGGAAAGGGCAAAGGCTCCCAATATCATACCCGCTTGTTCCCAGCCGCTAAGCCGGTCCCACCAGTTCTGGAGTGAGTCGAACAAGCACGCGAAACAAGAGGAGTCGCCAGCTGTCATCGAAGCGCCGATACTGGACAGAATCCCGGCAGCAAGCATGAGAATGCCGATGGCTCCCAGAACGGCAGTATACTTTCTTACATTTTCCTGGACCTGATCCCTTTGGCCTGCTGCTTCGAGATTGCCATACAATATCGAGTATCCGAGCTCGCGTCGTTCTCGGTAGAATCCAATCAAGTAACCGAGGCGTTTCCTATCCGTAAAGAGAGCCCGCGTCATCTGCCAACACTCCGTTAATGGGTTGATGAGGGCCTCACCCTTCAGAACGGGAAGACGGTCACGGATTCGATGCAGATCGAAATAGTCGATGAACAACCCTGCAACCAGCAGGACCAGGAAGAAGCCTTCGGTTCGGTAGCCCTCACCGGTCCATTCATGAATAGTCAGCACCCACTCCGGCAGCCGGTTCTGTCCATTCCAGGCTGCATGATTCAGGATAGCCCATAGCAGAAGGAAAGCCGGAAATGCATAGGCCCAGCGTGAGAGGCGTTTGGCGTACCGGAAAGCGATGCCAATTCCGAGTGCGATCATAGCACTATGTACAGGATGCGTAACATTCATCATGGTCGGAATAAAACTTTCCTCGAAGTAGCCCGGAAATAAATCGAAGAACTCCCAATGGAGCGTTTTGCCGCCTAGAAAAGACACCCCGTAATTGCTTTGGACTAAGCGCCTCGACAGCTCCTCCATAAATTGAAAGCCAATGCCGGGAGCAGCCCCTAATACAACATAATCGCTCAGACTTAACGAAGTAGCTCTTCTTGAAAAAAATAAATACAGTCCCAGCGGCAATAGCTTGTAGACTTCCTCAACGACTGGGGTCATGACGGCGAATGACCATGTGTCGTTAGTACGTCCTCCAAAAATCAAATGAAGTCCCTGCATGGTCCCATTGGTCAAGGGAATGACCAAAAGAATCCCTGAGAAAACAAACAAGCTGACCTGCTTCCAGGTAACGGTTTTGCTTCGGCTAAGCAGCCAAAATTGCAGCAGTACGTAGAAAGACCACAAATATTGAACAAGCATGGTCCGCGATTCTTCAATCAGAATCAGACTTAAAACGAGCACCAGCAGGGAAAGCCAGGAAAATAAGTGATACACTTTGGCAATGAAAGGGTATCTCCCAATCCATTCCCTCCAAACCCGATATATCCCCTCCACCGTGTCTCTAATTCTCGTCCGAATGACCGCAATAGACGATGTAATGGAATCCACCCCCCGCTGAATGAACCATTAGCTTAGAACGTTCACAAAAGACAGTTTGCTATATATTTACACAATGGGTCCTCTTCGTGAAACATTTTCTTGATCAGCATATGCGGCTCCAAGCAGAGGTAGTGCTGCCTAAAAAGAAACCCCCTGATTAGCCGGCAGAATATCCGGATAACCAGGGGAGAGGAGGTAACTATTTATATTTTACGACGATGGCATTACTGACCTGACGCCCAGGGGCCGTTAAGTAAGATCCATTATAATACAAGCCGCTGGAGGCACCACCATCCAGATTCATCGCTTGGTAGGCCCCAGCTTGTTTCATAATTTCAGCAAGCTGTGGAATGGTTGCCCCGCCTGTCGTTAACAAAATCAGCTTATGATCCTTCGTGATACCGAGCGCGCTTCGTGCGCCGCCGCCTGTTAGAATCTTTGGATCTTTGAAGCCTTCCTTCTTGACATCCAGGGTTACCTTGCCGTCAGTCAGTAGACGCGGGCCACCTTGAAGTGCCCCTTCCAAATGTCCGGCATCATATATGGATCTGAAATCAAGTCCAGGAATCATGGTGGCCAGATTGTTGCTGTCATAGGTGAAGATCGTCCGATTATCCCCCGAGGCCTTGTGCAAAATATTGCCTTTGCTGACCAAATAGCCGTAAGGCGCTTTGTATGCGCCGGAAGTGTAGGCATCAAAGAACGTACCGTTTATAGCCACTACGGCGTTACTACGCTTGGCTATACTGCGCAAATCCTCGACCTTCCCTGCTTTATTGCCTGCCAGAACGACGTCCAGTTCCACCTTCGGATGGAGAAGTGAAACGGTAACCACCTGTGCACTGAAGGAACGGGAGCCCACCTTGAAGGTTTTCCTAACCGTCGTAACGGGCTTGGTTTGGCTGGATATTAATGTTCCCGATAGAACAGGGAGCGTGTTTGCTACATTCCCATCCGTGATGTTCAGGGTAGATCTATTATGGCTCCAGGATAGCTGCAAGCCCAGATGCTGGCTGACAAATTGCAGCGGTACATAGGTGGAGCCGTTCTCGGAGAACGGGGCTGCTTTAGCCTGAACCTTCTTGCCATTTACATAGGCATTGAGGCTGCCCAGGTATAGCGTGAGAGCTGTATCTTCGCGAGTAATAGTGAGTTTTTTTTCAGCGGCTGTATACGCCACCTTTACGCCGTCATAGGTCTTGAGTACCCCAATCGAAATATAGGATTGGCTGTTCTTATCCACATAAGCCAAATTCTTGGGTGCGGATGCGGCATACAGCGGCGTTATTACCGTCAGCATGGCTAGTACAACGATTGCAATAATTCTTTTCATGTTTCCTCTCAAGCTCCTCTTCTCTTTATCTGTATTGGGCAACGCAGGATTTGTGCCTATACTTTATCGGAAGATAAGGACTATTTATTTAGGACAAAAGTCCAATTCCTGTCTTGTTTTTGTAAATAAATTCCGATAACCCATTGACAATGAACCCCATCTCTTATATGGTTAATTACATGAGTAACTAACCAATGATGCAATGAAGGTTATAAATGAAAGTTGGTGAGGTAAATGGCATTTCAGATTGATGACAGCAGACCGATATTCATGCAAATTGCCGACAAAATTGAAGACGACATCATCGAAGCCCGGCTGCCTGAGGAGACACAGGTTCCATCAACGAATCAGTTTGCAGCCTTTTACCAGATCAATCCGGCAACGGCTGCCAAAGGCGTAAATCTGCTGGTGGATCAAGGGATTTTGTACAAGAAACGGGGGATTGGCATGTTTGTAGCTTCTGGAGCTCGTGAACTGCTGATGGAGAAGCGCAAGACGGAGTTTTATGAACAGTACGTGGTCGCCATGGTTAAGGAAGCGGCCAAACTTGGGATTACCAAAGATCAATTATCGGAAATGATCCGCAGAGGGGAGCAAGACTGATGAGCCAAACCGTGATCGAAGTCAAGAATTTGAGCAAGGCATACAAGGATGCGACGGCTGTCGATAATGTGAGCTTTACCATTGAGGCGAATAAGATCTATGGATTGCTTGGCAGGAACGGCGCGGGCAAAACGACCATCATGCAGATGATAACGGCGCAGCTGTTCCCAAGCCAAGGGGAGATTCGCGTATTCGGAGAGCATCCATACGAAAATCAGAAGGTGATCCGGCAGGTATGCTTCATTAAGGAAGGCCAGAAATATCCGGATATCTTTACGGTCAAGGACGTTATGGGAATTGCCGCTAACGTTTATCCGAATTGGGATGCGGCATATGCAAACAAACTGATCGAGGTATTCCGGCTGCCTATGAAACGACTCGTAAAGAGATTGTCCCGCGGCATGCTCTCATCGGTAGGCATCATTGTCGGACTCGCCAGCCGAGCACCGATCACGATCTTTGATGAGCCTTACCTCGGACTCGACGCCGTGGCCAGAGAGCTGTTCTATGATCATCTGATCGAGGATTACACCAATCATCCGCGCACGATTATTCTGTCCACGCATTTGATTGATGAGGTTAGCAGATTGCTGGAGCATATTATCGTCATTGATTCCGGCCGAATTTTACTTGACGATGCTACGGATGACTTGCGGGGACGTGCGTTTAAGATCGTCGGTCCCTCCGGAACGGTTGAATCGTTTATCCAAGGGCTGGAAGTGATACATCGGGAGTCGTTCGCTTCCATGTTATCCGTCACGGTGATGGGCAGCGCGACAACGAAGTTGCATAAAGAGGCGGAGGAATTGGGCTTAGAAACAACCCCCGTTTCCCTTCAACAATTGATCGTATATTTAACTAAGCGCGAAAAGGTGGGGATCCAACCATGAACGGAATTCCTGGCGTAATCCATATTTATTCGAGACAGAAACTATCCTGGTTTTATTTGCCCTGGGCCATCACGGCATTCAGCTTTCTGATCAACTACATTATCAGCGTGTTGGTTAATGGTGAAGCGTTCTATGCCGGGGGATTGGCAACAATCTTTATCTATGTGTTTATCGCGGCTCTTGTATCGGTGCTGCAGCTGTTTCCCTTTTCCCTCGGATTCAGCATTCGAAGAACGGACTTCTATCTGGGCTCTGTTCTGATGGTGGTAGCGTACAGCGTCATAACGTCGATTATATTATTGGCATTAGCCGAAATTGAACGCTTTACGAGTTCTTGGGGAGACCGGATATCGTTCTTCAAACTGCCGTATTTGAATGACGGCACGTTATTTGAACAATTCATCATTTATTTCATATTGCTTCTTACATTTGCCTTTATCGGGATAGGAATCGGCGTGTTCTATCTTCGTCATCGCGGCATTAAGACTTTTGTCATGTTTGCGGCCTATTTCATTATATTGTCGGGGGCCAGCGTTCTGGTTACCCAATACGGCTGGTGGGGGCAAGTGATTGACTGGGTTATCAAACATACTGCCTTTGAATTGTCCCTGTGGCTCATTCCCATCTCGGTTATCCTCGCACTCGTCAGCTACCGCTCGATTCGTAAAAGCTCGGTGTAAGGCAAAAGACGTCCGATTACTCGGACGTCTCAGATTGTCGAGAAACCCTGTACTTTTTTCAAAGTACAGGGTTTCTTACATATCAAGTGGTCACATCAAAAGGGAAAATAGGGGATTACCCCCTGTTTTCCAGGCGATCCAGGTGGATCGCCATCTTCTTCATATTCTGTACGGCTG